>NZ_CP095376.1:2322500-2923333 GCF_023008405.1 Amycolatopsis sp. FBCC-B4732 | reverse complement strand
TCGTCACGCCGGTCGTCGGCCTGGTGCTGGTCGCGCTCGCCCAGGCGGTCGCGACCGCCATCGGGGTGTCGATGGTGGCGCGCCTCGGCGAGACGATCCTGGCCGAGCTGCGCGAACGCTTCGTCGAGCGCGCGCTCGGCCTGCCGCTGGAACAGCTCGAGCGCGCCGGTTCCGGCGACCTGACCGCCCGCGTGACCAACGACGTCTCGGTGGTCGCCGAAGGCGTCCGGCAGGCGCTGCCCGAGCTGGGCCGGTCGGTGCTGACGGTCGTCCTGACGCTGGGCGCGCTGGCCGTGCTCGACTGGCGGTTCCTGCTGGCCGCGCTGGTCGCCGTGCCGGTCCAGCTGTGGACCGTGCGCTGGTACGTGCCGCGCGCGAAGCCGTTGTACGCCAGCCAGCGCGAGGCCGTCGGCGCGCAGCAGCAGCAACTGCTGGACACCATCGGCGGCGCGAAGACCGTCCGCGCGTTCCGGCTCGCCGATGCGCACCTGGAGCGGGTGCGGCAGCGGTCCGACGGCGCCGTCGAGCTGGCCCTGCGCGGAATCCGGCTGGTGACGAGGTTCTACGCGCGGCTCAACCTCGCCGAGTTCCTCGGGCTGTCCGCCGTGCTGGCGATGGGGTTTCTGCTGGTCGGCGCGGACGCGGTGACGGTCGGCGTGGCGACCGCGGCGGCGCTGTACTTCCACAGCCTGTTCGGCCCGATCACGACCGCGCTCGCGCTCGTCGACGACGCGCAGGCGGCCGCGGCGAGCCTGGCGCGGCTGATCGGCGTCGCCGACCTGCCCGCCGAAGCCCAGCCCGCGCAGCCGGCCCGGCCGGTCGACGCGTCGGTGAAGACGGCGGGCATCGGGTACTCCTATGTGGACGGTCACCCGGTGCTCGGCGACGTCGACCTCGCCGTCGCCCCGGGCGAACGGGTGGCGCTGGTCGGCGCGAGTGGCGCCGGGAAGACGACGCTGGCCAAGCTGATCGCCGGCATCCACCGCCCCGGCACGGGTTCGATCACCCTCGGCGGCGTCCCGCTCGACGAGCTGGGCCCCGAGGCCACCCGGCGGACGGTCGCGCTGATCAGCCAGGAAGTCCACGTCTTCGCCGGGCCGCTGGCCGACGACCTCCGGCTCGCGCGCCCGGCGGCGACCGACGCCGAACTGCGGGAGGCGCTGGCGAAGGTGGGCGCGCTGACCTGGGTATCGTCGCTTCCGGACGGTCTCGCGACGGTCGTCGGCGAAGGCGGCCACCAGCTGACGGTGACGCAGGCGCAGCAGCTGGCCCTGGTCCGGCTGGTGCTGGCCGACCCGCCGATCGCGATCCTCGACGAGGCCACGGCGGAAGCCGGCAGCGCGGGTTCGAAGGTCCTGGAGTCGGCGGCCGCGGCGGCGCTGGAGGGCCGGACGGCGCTGGTGGTGGCGCACCGCCTCACGCAGGCGGCGGCGTCGGACCGGATCGTGGTGCTGGACGCGGGCGCCGTCGTGGAGACCGGCAGCCACGACGAACTGGTCGCGGCGGGCGGCCAGTACGCGAAGCTCTGGACGGCCTGGTCCGGCCAGCGTGCCTGAGGGCCGTGAATGCCACGTTGACGGACCGGGCGTCCAAGGTCCCGGCAAGTCGCCGGACACCCGACCATGATTCCCGGGACCGGACGTCATGAAAGACCCTTTCACCGCGTCTGGCGAGGTGAAAGGGTCGTTCATGACGGTGCGGACCGTCGGACCGCCGTGCCGATCCGACTTTGCCGGGCCCTGGACCGGGTGTCCGTGAGCGTGACATCAGCGGATTTACCCGGCTGGCGGTGGGGAAGGCGTTCACCGCGGTGGCGGATGTCCTGACCAGCGGTCGCGCCCGGCTCCGCTCACGAAGACTCGTCCCTCGCATCGCGCGCCCTGGCCGCGACACAGCAAAAGCGCCGGGAGCCGCAGGGGCTCCCGGCGCCTTCGTCTTCCCGGAAGGGTCAGTCGTCCATGGCGTCGGCCAGGGACTTCGGCCGCATGTCCGTCCAGTTCGCTTCCACGTGGTCGAGGCACGCCTGGCGGCCGGACGGCCCGAAGGCCACCGTCCAGCCCGCCGGGACGTCGGCGGACGCCGGCCAGAGGCTGTGCTGGTTCTCCGCGTTGACCAGCACCAGGTACGTGCCGTCGGGGTCTTCGAACGGGTTGGTCATGCCAGGCCTCCTCAGGCGGTGATGTCCGTGCGGGCGCCCTTGACGACCTCGGTCAGCTGCTGCAGGACCGGGGCCGCGAGCACCGGGTTGAACCGGGGTTCGGTCGACCAGTCGGCGAGCTGGTTCGCCTTCACCGCGGGCAGCTGCGCCCACGTCGGGAACTGCGCCATCTGCTGGCGCGTCAGCGCGTACGTGCGGCTGTCGGTGAGGATCAGGTCGGCCGGGTACTTGCCCGCCTGCTCCCAGCTGAGCGTCTCGAAGTAGTCGTCCGAGCCGCCGCCGGCGACGATGTCCAGGCCGAGCTCGCGGTAGTAGGCGAGGTCGGCGAAGTACTCCGGCTTGCAGACGTACAGGTTGTCCTTGTCGCTGGACACCACGAGCACCTTGAGGCCCGGCTTGCCCTGGATCGCGGTCTTGAGGTCGTCGGACGCCTTCTTGAAGTCGTCCTTGCCCTTCCTGATCGCGTCGGTGTTCGCGTCGCCGCCGAGGGCGACGGCGAGCTGCTCGAAGCGCTCGATGACCTTGGGCAGCGTGACCTTGTACTCGGAGATCGCGACGATCGGGGCGATCTGCTGCACCTTGGGGCCGAGGTCGTCCTTGAGCACCCACAGGTCCGTCGGCTTGGTGCCGGTCAGGCCGGTGACGACCAGGTCGGGCTTGAGCGCGGCGAACTTCTCCATGCTGAAGTCGTCCCAGGCGTTGCCGATCGACGTGACGGAGTTCAGGTCGATGTTGCCGGCCTGGATCTCCTTCTTGCCGTCGGCGGTCTTCTGCGGGCCGAACACGCCGACCGGGCGGACGCCGTAGTCCCACAGCGCGGCGGCCGAGCTGGCGTAGGCCACCACCCGCGTCGGACGCTGGTCGCGCGCCGCCTTCTGACCGCGGTCGTCGGTGAACTCCCACGGACCGGACGCGGCCTGCTTGCCGTCGCCGCCGCCGCTGCCGCACGCGGTCAGGGCCGCCGCGGCGGCGACGCCGCCCGCGCCGATCAGGAATCCACGCCGGCTGAGCCCGGCAGTGCCTTGAAACACGGACATGTGAACCTCTCACCAGCTTTTAGGATAGGCACACCTTATTTAGGGAAGCCTGGCAAAAGCAACCGCCTCGACCGACCTGTGTCCACGCCCACCTGCGTCAATTCCGGCCGGACAACTGGGCTTCCGCGCCCGGGACGGGCTCGGCCGGGTCGTGTCCCAGGTGGACCTGCCGGTTGTCGGCGTCCACGTGCACCACCCGCGGCCGGTGCGCGGCGCGCTCGGCCTCGTGGACCTGGACGTAGGTGATGATGATGACCAGGTCGCCGGGATGCACGAGGTGCGCGGCCGCGCCGTTGACGCCGATCACGCCGGAGCCCGCCTCGCCGGTGATGGCGTAGGTCTCCAGCCGGGCGCCGTTGGTGATGTCGACGACCTGGACCCGCTCGCCTTCGACGATGTCCGCGGCGGCCATCAGGTCCGCGTCGATGGTCAGCGAACCGACGTAGTGCAGGTCGGCCTGCGTCACGGTGGCGCGGTGGATCTTGGCGTTCATCAGGGTGCGGTGCACGTCTACTCCGTGTCTCGGGTCAGCAGCGCGGCGAGGCCCGCCGCGGTGGGGGTGCGGAAGAACTCGGCGATCGGGAGTTCCGTCCCGAGCCGCTCGGTGATCCGGTTGCGCAGGACCACGAGCAGCATCGAGTGCCCCCCGAGGGTGAACAGGTCGTCGTCGGGGCCGACGGCGGCGACGTCCAGGACCTCCGCGAAGATCTCGCAGAGGGACTTCTCCAGGGGTGTTTCCGGGGCCCGGCCCCGGGTTCCGTACTCGGGCACCGGCAGCGCGGCCTTGTCGAGCTTCCCGTTGGGCGTCACCGGGAACGCGTCGAGCGGGACGATCGCCGCGGGCACCATGTACTCCGGCAGCGAGCGCGCCACGAACTCCCGCAGCCGCACCGGGTCCGCGGTCGACGGCGTCGTGTACGCGACCAGCCGCTTGTCCCGGTCCTCACGCATGACGACCAACGCCTGCGCGACGTCTTCGTGCCGGGTCAGCGCCGTCTCGATCTCCGCGGGTTCGATCCGGAAGCCGCGGATCTTGACCTGGTCGTCGGTGCGCCCGAGGTATTCGAGCTGCCCGTCCGGCCGCCAGCGCACGAGGTCGCCGGTGCGGTACATGCGTTCCCCGGGCGGGCCGAACGGGTCGGCGACGAACCGGTCCGCGGTGAGCGCGGGACGGTCGTGGTAGCCGCGGGCCAGCCCGGCGCCGGCCAGGTAGAGCTCGCCGGGCACCCCGGCCGGGACCGGCGTCAGGCCGCCGTCGAGGACGTACGCGCGGGCGTTGTGCACCGGGCGGCCGACCACCGGGCACTCCGCGTCGGCGAACCGGCCGACCAGTGCGTCCACCGTGGCCTCGGTCGGCCCGTAGAGGTTGTACGCCGCCGTGCCCGGCATCGACCGCAGCGTCTCCCACAGCGTCTGGGACACGGCTTCCCCGCCGACGCCGACGACGCCGAGGGCGCACTGCCCGTCCTCGACCACGCCCGCCTCGGCCAGCTGCGTGAAGTGCGACGGCGTCAGCTCGAGGAAGTCGAGCCCGCGCTCGCGCACCACCGCCGCCAGCCGCGAAGGGTCGCGGCGGGTTTCGTCGTCGACGACGTGCACCTCGTGCCCGTCGAGCAGCCACAGCTGCGGCTGCCAGGACGCGTCGAAGAAGAACGCCCACGCGTGCCCGACCCGCAGCCGCCGCCCGCCCGCCGCGGCGACCGCCGGGCGGTAGAGCGTCTCGCGGTGGCTGTGGAACAGGTTCACCAGCCCGGCGTGCGGGATCACGACGCCCTTGGGCTTGCCCGTCGAGCCGGACGTGTAGAGCACGTACGCCGGGTTCGCGGGCGACGGCGGCTTCAAGGCCGCGCCGGTGTCCACGACGTCCTCGACGAACAGCGCCCCCGGCACCGGTGCCGTCAGCGCGCGGCTGGTGAGCACCAGCGCGGCGCCGGAGTCGGCGAGGATCGCGGCGATCCGGCCGGCCGGCTGGTCCGGGTCCACCGGCAGGTACGCCGCGCCGGTCTTGAACACGCCGAAGATCGCCTCGACGACCGCCGCCGACCGCGGCAGCACGAGCGCCACGACCTTCTCGGGGCCCGCACCCCGCGACGCGAGCCACCGCGCGAGGCGGTCGGTCCGCGCGGCGAACTCCGCGAACGTGACGCTCGAATCCGCGTCGCTCAGCGCGGTCGCGTCCGGCGTCGCCGCCACCTGCGCGGCCAGCCGGTCGACGACCGTCGGCGCCGACGTCGTCAGTGGTTCGCCGCTCCCCCACTCGCGCAGGATCCGGTCCCGCTCGCCGGCTTCGAGGACGTCGATCCGGCTCAGCGGCCGGTCCGGGTCCGCGACGACGGCGGTCATCAGCCGCACCAGGCGTTCGGCGAGCGTCCGGGCGGACGGCTCGTCGAAGAGGTCGAGGCTGAACTCGAGGTCGCCCTCGATGCCGTCGGGAGTCTCGACCAGGTCGAAGGACAGGTCGAACTTCGCCTGCCGCAGCCCGGTGTCCCGGTAGGCCGCGTCGAGGCCGAGCAGCCGTTCCCGCTCCCGGCCGGAGTGGTACACCGCGAGCATGACCTGGAACAGCGGGTGCCGGGCCAGTGACCGCGCCGGGTTGAGCAGCTCGACGAGGTGCTCGAACGGCAGGTCCTGGTGGGCGTACGCGGCGAGGTCGGCCTCCCGGACGCGGGCCAGCAGCTCCCGGAACGTCGGGTCGCCGCCGGTGTCGGTGCGCAGCACCAGGGTGTTGACGAAGAAGCCGGCGAGGTCCTCCAGCGCGTGGTCGGTGCGGCCGGCCACCGGCGTCCCCAGCGGGATGTCGGTGCCCGCACCGACCCGGGTGAGCAGCGCGGCCAGCGCCGCCTGCAGCACCATGAACGTGCTGGTGCCACTGCCGTTCGCCAGCGCGCGCAGTCCACGGTGGACTTCCGCGGGCACGGTGAACGGCACCGCGGCCCCGCGGTTGGTCGAGCGCGCCGGGCGCCGCCGGTCGGCCGGGAGCGCCAGCTCGTCGGGCAGGCCCGCGAGGGTGTCCCGCCAGAACGCCGCCTGCCGGCCGAGCAGGCTGTCCGGGTCTTCGGCGCGGCCGAACATCTCGCGCTGCCACAGCGTGTAGTCCGCGTACTGCACCGGCAACGGTGTCCACTGTGGACGTTCGCCGCGGAGCCGGGCCGTGTAGGCGGTGTCGAGGTCGCGCTTCAGCGGCGGCAGTGACCAGCCGTCGCCCGCGATGTGGTGGACCAGCAGCACGAACACGTGCCGCGCCGTCCCGGCCGAGACGAGGGTCGCCCGGATCGGGATTTCCGCGTCGAGGGTGAAGCAGTACGACGCCGCCGCCGTGACGCGCTCGTCGAGGTCGGTGGCCGTTTCCGTCACGAGAGCCGGGCGGGCGCGGTCATCCGCGGGGTCGAGCACGATCTGGTGCGGGGTGCCCTGCTCTTCGACCAACAGCGTCCGCAGAACCTCGTGGCGCGCCACGACATCGCGCACCGCTGCCTCCAGCGCGCACGCGTCGACCGGCCCGGTCAGCTCCCACGCCCACGGGATGTTGTAGGTCGCGGACGGCCCGTCGAGGCGGTCGAGGAACCACAGCCGCTGCTGCGCGAACGAGAGCGGCAGCACGGCCGTCCGCTCGGCCGGGACCAGCGGCGGGCGGCTGCGGCGGCCCGGGTCCAGGACTTCGGCGAGCCGGGCCGGGGTCCGCGCGTCGAACACCGCCCGGATCGGCACTTCGACGCCGAGCAGCGCGCGGATCCGGCTGACCAGGCGCGTCGCCAGCAGGGAATGCCCGCCGAGGGCGAAGAAGCCGTCGTCCGGGCCGACCGCGGGCACCCCGAGGACGTCGGCGAACAGCTCGCAGAGCGCCTGCTCGGCCGGGGTCCGCGCGGCGCGGCCGGAGGTCCGGACCTCCGGATCGGGCAGCGCGGCGCGGTCGAGCTTGCCGTTGGCGTTGACCGGCAGTTCCGGCAGCACGACGATCGCCGAGGGCACCGAGTGCTCCGGCAGCCGCGCGGCCAGCGTCGCGCGCAACGCGGCCGGGTCGCCTGACGGTGCGACGTAGGCGATGAGCCGGTGCTCGCGGGCGATCACCACCGCGCGGGACACCGCGGCGTCCGCCGTCAGCACGGCTTCGACTTCGCCGGGCTCGACGCGGAAGCCGCGGATCTTGAGCTGCTGGTCGGCGCGGCCGACGAAGTCGAGGGCGCCGTCGGGGCGGCGGCGGACGACGTCGCCGGTGCGGTACATCCGCTCCCCCGGCTCGAAGGGCGACGCGACGAACCGTTCCGCGGTGAGCGCCGGACGGCCGAGGTAACCGCGGGCGAGCCCGGCGCCGGCCAGGTACAGCTCGCCGCGGACGCCCGGCGGGACCGGCCGGAGACCCGCGTCGAGGACGTACGCGCGGGTGTTCGCGACCGGCCGTCCGATGGCCACCGGGCCGCAGACCTGGGCCAGGCTGTCGCCCGCGACTTCCGAGCAGCCGTAGAGGTTGACCAGTTCCGCCGACGGCCACCGCCGCGCCACCTTCTCGGCGAGGGCCCCGGAAAGCGGTTCGCCACTGGTGATCCAGGTGGTCACCGAGGCGAACGCGTCAGCTTCGGTGTCTTCGGCGAACGTGTCGAGGAGGCTCGGCACCACGGTCAGCACCTGGGCGCCGGACGTGCGGACCAGCTCGGCGAGCGCGATCGGGTCGGTGGCCGTCGTGTCGTCGGCGAACACCACGCTGTCACCCGCGACGAGGCCGCCGAGCAGCTCGGTGGAGCCGTCGATGAACGTCAGCGCGCTCTTGGCCAGGCGGACGCCCCGGGCGGCGTCGCGGCCCCAGTTCAGCCGGTTGGCGAGCGCCCGCTGGGTGCCGGCGACCGCCTTCGGGCGGCCGGTCGAGCCGGACGTGAAGATCACGTACGCCGGGTGGTCCGGGCTGATCGACGGCCACGCCGGTTCGGGCCCGGTGTCACCCGGCCGGACCAGGCGGTCGCCGAAGCCGTCCTTGGCGATGACCAGGTGCGGAGCGGCGTCGGTGAGCATCAGCTCGACGCGCTCGGCCGGGTGGTTGAGGTCGAGGGGCAGGTAGGCGGCACCGGTCTTGAGCACCGCCAAGAGTGCGACGACCAGCTCGGCCGAGCGCGGGAGCGCCACCGCGACGACCCGCTCCGGCCCGGCACCCCGGGCGAGCAACGCCCGGGCGAGCGTCGTGGCCCGCGTGTCCAGCTCGGCGTAGGTCACGCGCTCGCCGCCGAACACCAGCGCGACGGCGTCCGGGGTCCGGCTCACCTGCGCGGCGAACAGCCCGGCGGCCGTCTCCGCGGGCAGCGGTGTCGCGGGGTCGGGCGTGAGCTGGTCGTGTTCGGCGTCGGTCAGCAGGTCGACCGCGCCGATCCGGGTGTCCGGGTCGGCGACGACGGCGGTCAGCAGGGTCCGGAGCCGGGCCAGGATCGCCTCGACGCTCGTGCGGTCGAAGACGTCGCTGTTGTACTCGGCCGTGCCGCGGATCCCGGCCTGCGTGCCCGGGCTCTCGCCGACGAAGAACACCAGGTCGGCGCGCGAGGTACCGGTGCGGACCGGCTCCTCGGCGACGGTCAGCCCCGGCAGGGTCAGGTCGGCGACCGCGTTGTTCTGCCACGCCAGCATCGTCTGGAACAGCGGGTGGTACGCCAGCGAGCGCGCCGGGTTCAGCGCTTCGACCAGGCGCTCGAACGGCACGTCCTGGTGGGCGTAGGCGTCGAGGCTGCGGTCCCGCACGCGGGCCACGAGGTCGCGGAACGTCGGATCGCCGCCGGTGTCCACGCGCAGCACCAGGGTGTTGACGAAGAAGCCGACGAGGTCGTCGAGGGCCTGGTCGGTGCGCCCGGCGATGGACGTGCCGATAGGCACGTCGGCGCCCGCGCCGAGCCGGGTGAGCACCGCGGTGAGCCCGGCGTGCACGACCATGAACACGCTGGCCCCGCAGGCGCGGGCCAGGTCGACGAGTCCACTGTGGAGGCGGGCGTCCCAGCCGAAGGCGAACTGCTCACCGCGGTATGACGCCTCCGCCGGGTGCGGCCGGTCGGTCGGCAGCTCGATGCGCTCGGGCAGGTTCGCCAGCGCGCGCCGCCAGTAGTCGAGCTGCGGTTCGATCACCGGCTCGCCCAGGACGTCCCGCTGCCACACCGTGTAGTCGGCGTACTGCACCGGCAGCGGCGTCCACTGGGGAGCTTCACCGGCGTGGCGGGCGGTGTAGGCGGTGGCGAGGTCCCGCCACAGCGGCGCGGTCGACCAGCCGTCCGAGGCGATGTGGTGGAACACCAGCACGAGGACGTGTTCCCGGGCGCCCAGGCGGAGCAGTTCCGCGCGCAGCGGGATTTCGGACTCCAGCTCGAACACCGTCCGGGCCGCTTCCGACACCGCGTCGGCGAGCGTCGCGCCGGTGACTTCGCGCACCAGCAGGGGAATCGTGACGTCGTCGAGCACCCGCTGCCGGGCTTCACCCTCGACCTCGGGGAAGACCGTGCGGAGGGCTTCGTGGCGTTCGGCCACATCGGACAGCGCGGTGCGCAGCGCGTCGGCGTCGAGGGCGCCGGTGAGCCGCACCGCGGTCGGCATGTTGTACGTCGCCGACGGGCCTTCGAGGCGGTGCAGGAACCACAGTCGCTGCTGGGCGAACGACAGCGGCAGCACCGCCGGCCGCGGGTCGGCGCGCACCAGGGCGGGCCGGGCGGCCGAGGCGTCGGCGGCGGCGAGCAGCGCGGCGAGCCCGGCCACGGTCGGCGTCTCGAACACCGACCGCACCTGGAGTTCGACGCCGAAGACCGCGCGCAGCCGCGCGATCAGCCGGGTCGCCATCAGCGAATGCCCGCCGAGGGCGAAGAAGTCGTCGTCGACGCCGACCGCGGCCGTGTCGAGGACTTCGGCGAACAGGCCGCACAAGACCTCTTCGACCGGGGTCCGCGGCGCCCGTCCGGTGCCGGCGGCCTGCTTGTCCGGGCTCGGCAGCGCGCGGCGGTCGAGCTTGCCGGAAGCCAGCAGCGGCAGGCGGTCCAGGAGCACGAACGCCGAGGGCACCATGTACTGCGGCAGCCGGTCGCGCACGTGCGCCCGCAGCGCCGCCACCAGCGCGCTCGTGTCCCGCTGCCCGGCCGGGTGGTTGCCGAGCGCCTCGAGGGCGGCCCGGACCGGGCGGGTGCGGTGGATCCGGATCGGCGCACCGGTGGTGAACACGACCTCCAGCGTGCCCGCGTCCGCGGTGAGCGTCGCGTGGACGCGGTAGCCGTGGCGTTCGCCGAGCGCGTGCAGGGTTTCGGGGTCCACTCCGGACGGCTCACCGTCCAAAGCGGACAGTGCGGCGTCGGTGTCCCCGCCGGCCAGCGCCGCGACGGCGGCCAGCTCACCGGACAGCCGCGCGTTCGGCACCCCGGTGACGCGCAGCCGCGCGGGTCGCGCCTCGAGCCGCTCAGCCAGCTCCTCGAGCGAAGCGAACGCGACGACGTCTTCGGCCGGCGGCGCCGGCTTCGGTGCCTTCCGCAGCACGACGTCGTAGCGGTGCCGGGTCAGCTCGTTGTGCGCGTGGCCGCGCTTGACCCACAGGTCGACGTCGTCGAAGCCGTCGAGCTCCCGGCTCAGCGCCGCGAAGAAGTCCGGGTCGAGCACCAGCTCGCCTTCGCGGGCGATCGCCTGGTCGGGGGCCGCGCTGTCCCGGCGGCCGTGGCGCAGTTCGGTCGCGGTCCGGAACGCCCGCAACGAGCGCAGGTTGCGGATGTCGCCGAGGAAGACGACCCCGCCCGGCCGGACGCGCGCGGCGGCCGTGCGGATCACCTCGGCGAGGTAGGCGACGCTCGGGAAGTACTGCGCGACCGAGTTGATGATCACCGTGTCGAACGGCTCGCCGGGCAGCTCGCCGAGGTCGTGCGCCGGACGCGCGGCCAGGTGGACCTTGGCCGCGAACGGCGTCGCCGCGACCTCGCGCCGCAGGTTGGCGATGGCCTTCTCGGACAGGTCGACACCCCAGTACGCCTCGGCGTCCGGCGCGAGCCGGGACAGGATCAAGCCACTGCCGACGCCGATCTCCAGCACCCGCCCCAAAGCCGCACTTTCACGTGAAAGTGCGGGATTCGCGAGGGAGCGGATGCGGTCGATCGTCGCCGCGTGCCACTCGCGCATCTCGGCCAGGGGGATCTCGGAGCCGTCGTAGCTGGAGTTCCAGCCGGTGAAGTTCTCCTCCAGCCCGCCGGCCGCCGCGTCGGTGAAGACGTTCTCGTGCAGCTCACGCCACTCGCCGACGTGCTCCAGCTCGGCTTCTTCATCGCGCCCGGCCGAAGGCACGGCGTAGGCGATGAGCCGCCCGTCCTGCGCGGTGACGACCGCCTGCCCGACCGCGGGGTGCTCGGCGAGCACGGACTCGATCTCGCCCAGCTCGATCCGGTAACCGCGGATCTTGACCTGGTCGTCCGCCCGGCCCAGGAACACCAGCCGGCCGTCCGGCAGCCATTTCACGAGGTCACCCGTGCGGTAGAGGCGTCCGCCCGAACCGAACGGGTCCGCCACGAACCGCTCCGAGGTCAGCCCGGGCCGCCCGAGGTATCCCCGCGCCAAGCCGGAGCCCGCGAGGTACAGCTCGCCCACCACGCCGGGCGGGACGGGCCGCAGCCCGGCGTCGAGCACGTACGCCCGGGTGCCGGGGTCGGGGACGCCGATCGGGACGACCGTCGCCTCCGCCAGCTCGGCCGGGTCGCTCTCGCCGAGCGTCGAGTTGGTGGTGGCCTCGGTCGGGCCGTAGGCGTTGAACATCCGCCGCCCCGGCGCCCACCGCCGCACCAGCTCCGGCGACACCCGTTCCGTACCCGCGAGCAGGACGCTGTCGGTCGGCAGGTCGAGGTCCGCCGGCATGGCGTCGAGCAGCGCGGGCGGCAGGATCATGAAGTCGACGGCGTGCCGGTGCGCGTACTCGGTCAGCGCGGGGCCGGCGACCCGGCGCTCGGCCGGCACCACCACCAGGCGGCCGCCGGACAGGAGCCCGAGGCACAGGTCCCAGAAGGCGACGTCGAAACTCGGCGACGCGAACTGCAGCACCCGGCTGTGCGGCCCGATGCCGAACCGCTCGACCTGCGTGGCGACCAGCTTCGCGACGCCGGAGTGCTGGAGCACGACGCCCTTCGGCCGCCCGGACGAGCCGGACGTGTAGATCACGTAGGCTGCGTTCTCCGGCCGCACCGGCACCCGCGGGTCCACAGTGGACGATCCGGCCAGTGCCGGGTCGTCGAGCAGGATCCGCGGCAGGCTCGCGGGCAGCTTCGCCTCGACGTCCCGGGTCGTCACCACGCAGACCGGGCCCGCGTCCTCGGTCATGTAGGCGATCCGGTCGGCCGGGTAGTCGACGTCGACCGGGAGGTAGGCGGCCCCGGCCTTGAGGACGGCCAGCTCCGCGACGATCATGTCGACCGACCGCGGCACGGCCAGCGCGACCACCCGCTCGAGGCCGGCACCGCGGGCGAGCAGCAGGTTCGCCAGCCGGTTGGCGCGCGCGTCCACCTCGGCGTAGGTCAGTTCCTCGTCCTCGAAGACGAGCGCGACCGCGTCCGGCGCCTCGGCGACGCGGCGGGCGAACATCGCGGGGAACGTCTCCGTGCCTGCCGGGTCGAGCGACCCGGCCCACTCGGTGAGCACCCGGTCCCGCTCGTCCCCGGCGAGGAGGTCGAGCGCGCCGACCGGCCGGTCCGGCTCGGCCAGGGCCGCGCGCAGCAGCACTTCGAGGCGGCGCAGGATCGCGTCCGCGCCGGCGTGGCCGAAGACGTCAGCGTTGAACTCCAGCACGCCGTCGATCCCGGCTTCCCGTTCGGTCAGGGAGATGGCCAGGTCGAACTTCGACGTCCCGGTGGTCACCGGGATCTCCGACACGGTCAGGCCGGGCAGGGTCACCTCGGCACGGGTGTTGTTCTGCCCGGCGATCATCACCTGGAACAGCGGGTGGTACGACAGCGACCGCGCCGGGTTCAGCACCTCGACCAGCCGCTCGAACGGCACGTCCTGGTGGGCGTACGCGTCCAGGTTGCGCTCGCGGACGCGGGCCACGAGGTCGCGGAACGACGGTTCGCCGCCGGTGTCCACGCGCAGCACCAGGGTGTTGACGAAGAACCCGACGAGGTCGTCGAGCGCCTGGTCGGTGCGCCCGGCGATGGGCGAGCCGATGGGCACGTCGGTGCCCGCGCCGAGCCGGGTGAGCAGGGCGGCGAGGGCCGCGTGCACGACCATGAACACGCTGGCGCCGGACTCGCGGGCCAGCTCGGCCAACCGGGCGTGGAGCCCGGCGTCCCAGCCGAAGGTGTGCAGCTCGCCGCGGAAGGTCGCGGTCGCGGGGTGCGGCCGGTCCAGCGGCAGCTCGATCCGGTCCGGCAGGCCGTCGAGCACGTCACGCCAGTAGTCCAGCTGCGCGCTGAGCATGCTGTCCGGGTCGTCCTCGCGGCCGAGCAGTTCCTGTTGCCACAGCGTGTAGTCCGCGTACTGGACCGGCAGCGGAGTCCACTGTGGAGTCTCGCCGGACCGGCGGGCGGCGTAGGCGGTGGCGATGTCGCGCCACAGCGGGGCCATCGACCAGCCGTCGGAGGCGATGTGGTGGAACACCAGCGCGAACACGTGCTCGCGCGCGCCCAGGCGGAGCAGTTCCGCGCGCACCGGCACCTCGTGCTCGAGGTCGAAGGGCCCGCGGACGAGCCCGGTCAGTGCCGCGTCCAGGTCCGCGACCTCGCGCACCGGCAGGCTGACGTCTTCGGCCGGGAGGACGTCCTGGTACGGCACGCCGTCCCGCTGCGGGAAGCGGGTGCGCAGGGCTTCGTGCCGGGCGACCACGTCGGTGAGCGCCGCGCGCAGCGCTTCGACGTCGAGGTCGCCGTCGAGGCGCATGATCAGCGGCACGTTGTAGGTGGCCGACGGTCCTTCGAGGTGGTGCAGGAACCACAGCCGCTGCTGGGCGCCGGACAGCGGCACCCGCTCGGGCCGGGGCTGCCGGACCAGCGGCGGGCGGGCGGACCCGCCGGCCGTGGCCAGCACCCCGGCGAGGCCCGCGGCGGTCGGCGTCTCGAAGACCGACCGGACTTCCAGCTCGGCGTTCAGGGACGTCCGGATCCGGGCGATCAGCCGGGTGGCCAGCAGCGAATGGCCGCCGAGGGCGAAGAAGCTGTCGTCCGGGCCGACCCGCGGCAGGCCGAGGACGTCGGCGAACAGCTCGCACAGCTGCCGCTCGAGCGGCGTGCGCGGCTCGCGGTCCGACGTCGGCGCGACCGGGTCGGGCGACGGCAGGGCCCGGCGGTCGAGCTTGCCGTTGGCGGTCACGGGGAGCGCGTCGAGGACGACGATCGCCGAGGGCACCATGTGCTCCGGCAGCCGTTGGGCGGCCAGCGCCCGCAGGTCCGCGGACAGCGTGCTGACGCGGCGGAACCGGCCGGGGTTGCCGGTGTAGGACAGCAGCGGGCCGGGGCCGGGCCGGAACGCACCGGCGGTCTCGCCGGTCGTGAACACGACGTCGACGGATCCGTCGCCCTCGGCGGACCAGGTGACCACCGTGCGGTAGCCGTGCGCGTCGCCGAACGCGTACCACTCTTCAGGGTCCACCCCGCCCGGTGCGGTGCGGCCGTTCGGAACGCGTTCGATCCGGCTCGGGCCGGCAACCTCGTCCACGCTGCAGAGATCGGTACCCCACGCGAGCGCCGGGACCTCGGCGACCTCCACCGAACCGCGGCGCAGCACCACGTCGTAGCGGTACTGGGTCAGCTCGTTGACCGCCCGGCCGCGCTTGACCCGGATGTCCGCGGCGACCCCGTCGAGCCCGGCGAAGAACTCGGGCGCGACGAGGAGCTCCTTCTCCCGCAGCAGGTTCTGCTCGACGTCACCGCCGCGCGCCTCGGCCACCGCTGTGTGGAACGCCCGGACCTGGCGCAGGTCGCGGACGTCGCCGACGAACAGCGCCCCGCCCGGGGCGAGCAGGTCCAGTGCCTTCCGGACGACGTCCAGGAGGTAGGTCCCGCTCGGGAAGTACTGGACGACGGAGTTGAGCACGATGGTGTCGAAGAATCCGGACGGCAGCCCGGTGACGTCGGCGGCATCTCCGGTGCGCAGCTCGACGCGCCCGGCGAGCGCCGGGTCGGCCGCGACCCGGGCGCCCAGGGAAGCAATGACCTCGGCGGAGAAGTCCGTGCCCCAGTAGGACTCGCAGTCCGGGGCCAGCTCGGTCAGCAGCAGGCCGGTGCCGACGCCGATCTCCAGCACGCGCTTCGGCTTCAGCGACCGGATCCGCGTGACGATCGCGTCGCGCCACTCCCGCATCTCGGCCCGCGGAATCGGCTCGCCGGTGTAGCTGGAATTCCAGCCTTCGAATTCGTCGGCTGCGCTCGCGTACATCGAGTCGTACAGCTCGCGCCACTCGCCGACCTGCTCGGTCTCGTCCGCAGGGGACAGGTCGGCGGGCACGACGTACCCGACCAGGCGGACGTCGCCGGGTCGGTCTTCGCGGGCCACGACCACGGCGTGGGCGACGTCGTCGTGCGCGGACAGCGTCGCGGCGATCTCGCCGGGTTCGACGCGGAAGCCGCGGATCTTGACCTGCTCGTCGCCGCGGCCGAGGAACTCGAGGACGCCGTCGGCGCGGAAGCGGGCCAGGTCGCCGGTGCGGTACATCCGGGCGCCGGGCGCGCCGAACGGGTCGGCGACGAACCGCTCCGCGGTGAGCCCGGGCCGGCCGAGGTAGCCGCGGGCGAGCTGGATCCCGGCGAGGTACAGCTCACCGGGGGTGCCGGGCGGGACCGGGCGCAGGGCGGCGTCGAGCACGTAGGTCCGCGTGTTCCACACCGGACGTCCGATCGGGACGGTGACGTCCACAGTGGACGTCCGCCAGGCCGTGACGTCGACCGAGGCTTCGGTGGGGCCGTAGAGGTTGTGCAGCTCGGCGTCGAGCACCCGGCCGAACTGCGCGACGGCGTCCGGCGGCAGCGCCTCGCCACTGCAGAGGACCCGGCGCAGGCTCGTGCACTCCCCCGCCGCCGGTTCCTGCAGGAAGACCTGGAGCATCGACGGGACGAAGTGGACGGTCGTGATCCCGCGGTCGCGGATCAGCCGGGCCAGGTAGGCGGGGTCCTTGTGCCCGTCGGGCCGCGCGAGGACCTCCGTGGCGCCGGTGAGCAGCGGCCAGAGGAATTCCCACACCGAGACGTCGAAGCTGGACGGAGTCTTCTGCAGCACGCGGTCGTCGCCGGTGAGGCCGTACTCGTCCTGCATCCACAGCAGCCGGTTGACGATCCCCTCGTGCGGGACGACGACGCCCTTGGGGCGGCCGGTCGACCCGGACGTGTAGATGACGTACGCCGGGTTGCCCGGCCGGAGCACGACATCGAGCGGCGTGTCCGGGGCCTCGGCGAGGGTGCCGGGGTCGTCGAGCAGGAGCGCGCCCGGGACGGCGGTCTCCTCGACGGCCAGCACCAGGGCCGGGGCCGCGTCTTCGAGCATGAACGCGATGCGGCCGGCCGGGTAGCCCGGGTCGAGCGGCAGGTAGGCCGCGCCCGTCTTGAGCACGGCGAGGATCGCCGTCACCAGGTGCGTCGAGCGCGGCAGCGCGAGGGCGACCACGCGTTCCGGCCCGGCGCCCCGCGCGGCCAGCACGTGGGCGAGGCGGTTCGAGACGGCGTCCAGCTCGGCGTAGCTGAGCTCTTCCTCCTCGAAGACCAGCGCGGGGTGGTCCGGCGTGCGGGCGGCCTGCGCCGCGAACAGCCCGGGCACGGTGACCGCGGGCACGTCCCCGGCCGCACCCGACCAGGTCGCTTCGAGACCGTCGCGCTCGGCCGGCGTGAGCACGTCGAGCGTCCCGAGGCGGCGGTCCGGGGCCGAGACGACCTGGCGGAGCAGGACTTCCAGCCGGCCGAGGAGGCCGGTCACGGTGGCCCGGTCGAACACCTCGGCGTTGAACTCGGCCTGGCCGTGCAGCCCGTCGGCGCGTTCGGTGAAGGAGAACCAGAGGTCGAACTTGGCCGTCCCGGTGCCGACCGGCTGCTCGGTGACGGTCAGCCCGGGCAGCTCGACGCCGCTGCCGGGCGTGTTCTGCCAGGCGAGCATGGTCTGGAACAGCGGGTGGTGCGCCAGCGACCGCGCCGGGTTGAGCGCTTCGACCAGCCGCTCGAACGGCACGTCCTGGTGGGCGTAGGCGTCCAGGCTGCGCTCGCGCACCCGCGCGACGAGGTCGCGGAAGGACGGGTCGCCGCCGGTGTCCACGCGCAGGACCAGGGTGTTGACGAAGAACCCGACCAGGTCGTCGAGCGCCGGGTCGGTGCGGCCCGCGATCGGGGTGCCGATCGGGATGTCCGTGCCGCCGCCGAGGCGGGACAGCAGCGCGGTCAGGCCCGCGTGCACGACCATGAACGGGCTCGCGCCGCACGCCCGTGCGAGGTCGGCGAGCCCGGCCTGGAGCCCGGCGTCCCAGGCGAAGGTGAAGAACCCGCCGCGGTAGGTGGAGACGGCCGGGTGCGGGCGGTCGAGCGGGAGGGTGATCCGCTCGGGCAGGCCGTCGAGTGCGCCGCGCCAGTACTCGAGCTGGGCGCTTTCTTCGGCCGCGAGGAGTTCGCGTTGCCAGAGCGTGTAGTCCGCGTACTGCACCGGCAGCGGTGTCCACCCGGGAGCGTCGCCGCGGAGCCGGGCGCGGTACGCCGTGGCGATGTCCTGCCAGAGCGGCGAAAGCGACCAGCCGTCGGCGGCGATGTGGTGCACCACCAGGACCAGCACGTGCCGGCGCGGGCCGGCGCTCAGCAGCTCCGCGCGGACGGGCACGCCGGCGCCGAGGTCGAACACCCCGCGCACGAGGGCGTCCACTTCGGAATCCACATCGGACACTGCGCGCACGGTCAGTTCGACCGTGCCTTCGGGCAGGACCTCCTGGTACGGAACCCCGTCGGCGACGGGGAAGGTCGTGCGCAAGGCTTCGTGCCGGGCGAGGACGTCGTTCAGCGCCGAGCGCAGCGCGTCGACGTCCAGCTCGCCGGACAGGCGCATGACGAGCGGGACGTTGTAGGTCGCCGAACCGCCTTCGAGGCCGTGCAGGAACCACAGCCGCTGCTGCGCGAACGACAGCGGCAGCCGCTCGGGCCGCTCGGTGACGCGGGTGAGCGGACGGCGTTCGGACCCGGTGACGGCCCCGGCGAGGAGTTCGGCGAGGGCGGCCGGGGTCGGCGCGTCGAACACCGCGCGCACCGGTACCTCGGCGCCGACGGCCGCGCGGATGCGCTGGATCAGCCGGGTGGCCAGCAGGGAATGCCCGCCGAGGGCGAAGAAGTCGTCGTCCGGGCCGGCCTGCGGCACGCCGAGGACGTCGGCGAACATCTCGCACAGCAGCTGCTCGACGGGGTTGCGCGGCGCCCGGCCCGGCCCGGCGGTGAACCGCTCGGGGCTCGGCAGCGCCTTGCGATCGAGCTTCCCCGACGCCAGCACCGGCAGCTTGTCCAGCACGACGAACGCCGACGGCACCATGTACAGCGGCAGCCGGTCCCGCACGTGCGCGCGCAGCGAAGCCACGAACGCACCGGTCTCCCGCCGCGCCGCGGGGTTGTTGGCGTACGACCCGGGCGCACCGCTCCGGCGTCCCGGCCGGTAGGCGGTGCCGTCCTCCCCCCTCGAGAAGACGGCTTCCAGCTCGCCGGCTTCGGCGGCCCAGGTCACCGCGACCCGGTAGCCCGCGGCGTCGCCGAGCCGGTGCAGGGCTTCCGGGTCGACGCCGTCGCGCCCGTCGAGGGCTTCGAGGGCGGCCGCCGGGGTGCCTGCGTCGAGGGCGCGGACCGCGGCCAGCTCGCCGGACAGCCGCGCGTCCGGGATGCCGGTGACGCGCAGCCGCTCCGGTGCCTCCGCGGCCAGGAACCGTTCGACCGCACCGAGATCGCCGAACGCGACGACCTGCTCTTCGGCCGGCTCCGGCCGGGAGCCCCGGCGCAGCACGACGTCGTAGCGATGCCGGGTCAGCTCGTTGTGCGCGGTGCCGCGCTTGACCCACAGGTCGACGTCGTCGAAGCCGTCGAGACCGCGGGCCAGCGCCGGGAAGAAGTCCGGGTCGAGCACCAGCTCGCCCTCACGCGCGATGGCCTGGTCGACCGCGGCGACGTCGCCCCGGCCGTGCCGCAGCTCGACGGCGGTGCGGAACGCCCGCAGCGAACGCAGGTTCCGGATGTCGCCGAGGAAGATCGTCCCGCCGGGCTTCAGGACACCGGCCGCGGTCTTCACCACCTCGGTGAGGTAATCGGCGCTCGGGAAGTACTGCGCGACGGAGTTGATGATCACCGTGTCGAACGGCTCGCCGGGCAGCTCGCCGAGGTCGTGCGCCGGACGCGCGGCCAGGTGGACCTTGCCCGCGAACGGCGTCGCCGCGACCTCGCGGCGGACGTTCTCGATCGCGCTCTCGGAAAGGTCGAGGCCCCAGTACGCCTCGGCGTCCGGCGCGATCCGCGAGAGGATGAGCCCGCTGCCGACGCCGATCTCCAGCACCCGCCCCAAACCCGCACTTTCACGTGAAAGTGCGGGTTTCGCCAGGGACCGGATCCGCTCGATCGTCGCCGCGTGCCACTCCCGCATCTCGGCGAGGGGGATGTCCGAGCCGTCGTAGCTGGAGTTCCAGCCGGCGAAGTTCTCCTCGATGCCCTGGGAACCGGCGAGCATCTCTTCGTGGACGTCGTGCCATTCGTCGACGTGGCCCTGCTCGGCCGCCTGGTCGCGGTCGGGCACCGGCACGGCGTAGGCGATCAGCCGGCCGTCCTGCGCGACGACGACCGACTGCCCGACGCGCGGGTGTTCGGCGAGCACGGACTCGATCTCGCCCAGCTCGATCCGGTAACCGCGGATCTTGACCTGGTCGTCCGCGCGCCCCAGGAACACCAGCCGGCCGTCCGGCAGCCATTTCACGAGGTCACCCGTGCGGTAGAGGCGTCCGCCCGAACCGAACGGGTCCGCCACGAACCGCTCCGCCGTCAGCCCCGGCCGCCCGAGATAACCCCGCGCCAGCCCCGAACCCGCGAGGTACAGCTCGCCCACGACGCCGACCGGGACCGGCGCGAGGTGCGCGTCGAGGACGTAGGCACGGGTGCCCGGGTCGGGGACGCCGATCGGAACGGCCGAGCCGGGCGCGATCTCCGGGTCGCAGAGCCCGAGCGTCGAGTTGGTCGTGGCCTCGGTCGGCCCGTAGGCGTTGAACATCCGCCGCCCCGGCGCCCACCGCCGCACCAGCTCCGGCGACACGCGCTCGGTGCCGGCCAGCAGGACACTGTCGCGCGGCAGGTCGCAGTCCTCGGGGAACTCGGCGAGCAGAGCCGGCGGCAGGATCATGAAGTCGACGCCCTTGGCGTGGGCGTACTCGGCCAGCTCGGGGCCGGGCACCCGCCGCTCGGCCGGGACGACGACCAGCCGGCCGCCCGAGAGCAGCCCGAGGCACAGGTCCCAGAAGGCGACGTCGAAACTCGGCGACGCGAACTGCAGCACCCGGCTGTGCGGCCCGATGCCGAACCGCTCGGTCTGCGTCGCCACCAGCTTCGCCACGCCCGCGTGGGAAACCACGACCCCCTTGGGCCGTCCGGTCGATCCCGACGTGTAGATGACGTAGGCCGCGTTCGCCGGGACGATCCGCGCGGCCGGGTCAGTGGCCGGGGCGCCGGTCAGGTCCGTCTCGTCGAGGAGCAGGACGTCACCGTCGAAGCGGCCGGCGAGGTCACTGGTGGTCACCACGCACACCGGGCGGGCGTCGGCGACCATGAAGGCGATCCGCTCGGCCGGGTAGTCCTGGTCCAGCGGCAGGTAGGCGGCACCGGCCTTGAGCACCGCCAGCTCGGCCACGATCATGTCGAGCGAACGCGGGACGGCGAGGGCGACGACGCGTTCCGGCCCGGCGCCGCGGCCGACGAGGAGGTGGGCGAGCCGGTTGGCGCGCGCGTCCAGCTCGGCGTAGGTCAGCTCTTCGTCTTCGAAGACGAGCGCGACGGCGCCGGGGGTCTCCCGGACCCGGGCGGCGAACAGCTCCGGCAGGGTCGAGAGCGGCTCGGCGAGGTCCGTGTCGTTCCACGCACCGAGGATCCGGTGCAGTTCCGGCGCGGCCATCAGGGCGAGCCGCTCGACCGGCCACTGTGGACGTTCCGCGGCTTCGGCGAGGAGGTGGCCCAGGTGGTCGAGCATCCGGTCCACAGTGGACTCGTCGAGCACGTCGGGGCGGTAGCGCAGGCCGCCGGTGGTCAGGTTCAGGTCGAGCGGCAGGTCGGTCCCGGCGTGGAAGCCGACGTTGACGAGCAGCGAGCCACCCCTCCCGGGCTCCGGCTCGAGCTCGGTGACCAGGTCGCCGAACGGCACCTCGTGCGCCAGCGCCTCTTCCCGCGCCGCACGCACGCGCGCGACGACGTCGGCGAATCCGGGCGAGCCACCCAGATCCACCCGCAGCGGCACCAGCGCGCCGATCCCGAGCAGGACGTCGGCGGTTCCCGCGTACCGGGACAGCAGCACCGTGAACGCGGCGAGGAGCGTCAGCTCGTCCGTTTCGGGCAACGGCCGGGTGCGCGTCACCGCGGCGACGGGCTCGGCGGGGTACGGCCGGTCGACCGGCAGCGCCAGCTCCTTCGGTGCCGAGGCGAGGCGATCACGCCAGAAACCGAGCCTCGACACCTGCTGCACAGCGTCACCGTTGCTCACCGGTAGACCAGCCTCCCGCTGCTCGCGGCGCCTCCGACGAGGCGCCAACTTAGGTGACCCTAACAAACGGATGGTGAGGATGCACTCCTGTACCATCGGTTAGCCTTACCTAAAATGAGTACCAGTCGGAGGTGCGGTGCGAACAGACCCCGGAGGGATCGCTCTCACGCGACGCCCGCCACACACGGGCCGTGCGCTCGGTCTGCTGGCCGCCCTCGGTGTCCTGGTTTTCCTGTGCCTGCTGAGTGTCTGGCTGGGCTCGAAGGAGATCTCGTTCGGTGCCGTCTGGCAGGTGCTGTGGCACGACGACGGCTCGGCCGACGCGGTCATCATCCACAGTGTCCGGATGCCGCGGACCCTGCTGGCCGTCCTGGTGGGCGCCGCGCTCGGCCTGGCCGGCACGGTGATGCAGGCCCTGACCCGCAACCCGCTCGCCGACCCCGGTCTGCTGGGCGTGAGCGCCGGAGCCGGGTTCGCGATCGTCTTCTCGATCACCGTGCTCGGCATCAGCTCGCTCTACGGCTACATCTGGTTCGCCTTCGCGGGAGCGCTCGCCGCGACCACCGTCGTCTACTTCCTCGGTACGCGCGGGCGGGCCGGGTCGAGCCCGGTCAAGCTGGCGCTGGCGGGCGCGGCCGTCACGGCGCTGCTGGCCTCCTTCACCAGCGCGATGGTGCTGTCGGATCCGGTGGCGCTCAACCGCTACCGCTTCTGGTCGTCGGGCTCGCTGTCCGGCGTGGACGCGAACGTCCTGCTGCAGGTGCTGCCGTTCCTCGTCGTCGGCGTGGTGCTCGCGATCGCGAGCGGCCCGGCGCTCAACAGCCTGGCCCTCGGCGACGACGTCGCGATCGCGCTGGGCCGGAAGCTCGGCCCGCTGCGGCTGCGCGGCGCGCTGGCGATCACCCTGCTGACCGGCGCGGCCGTCGCCGTCGCCGGGCCGATCCTGTTCCTGGGCCTGATCGTCCCGCACGCGGTGCGGTTCATGCTCGGCCCGGACCACCGCTGGCTGCTGCCCTACACCGCGGTGCTCGCCCCGAGCCTGCTGCTCGCCGCCGACATCCTCGGCCGGGTCCTGGCGCGGCCGAGCGAGATCCGCGCGGGCGTGATCGTCGCGTTCCTCGGCGCCCCGTTCTTCATCTACCTGGTCCGCCGGCGCAAGCTCGCGGAGTCCTGACATGAGCGAGCTTGCGAGCGAATCGACCAACACCGCGCCTTCGGCTCAGGCCGCGCCGAGCGTCAGCGAGGCGTGCGCATGAGCCTGCTGCACCTCCGGCGCGACCGCGTCACCTTCCGCCTCGCCGCGCCCCCGGTGTCCGGCCGCGTCCGGCCGCGGCTGCTGCTGGTCTCCGGGATCCTCGCCGTCCTCGCGTTCGTGTTGTTCTGCCTGGGCATGACGATCGGCGACGTCCCGATGAGCGTGTCCGACGTCCTCTCGGGCCTCTTCGGCGGCGGCGACACCGGGAACACCTACATCGTGCAGGAACTGCGGCTGCCGCGGGCGCTGACCGGGCTGCTGGCCGGGCTCGCGTTCGGCGCGTCCGGCGCGGTGTTCCAGACGATCACCCGCAACCCGCTGGCCAGCCCGGACATGATCGGCATCAACGCGGGCGCGGCCACGTTCGTCGTCGCCGGGATCGCGTTCGGCTTCGGCGGCGGGCTCGGCACCACCACCCTCGGCCTGGCCGGCGGCCTGCTGACCGCGTTGCTGGTGTACGCGCTGGCGTGGCGGCGCGGCACCACCGGGTACCGGATCCTCTTGGTGGGCATCGGGATCTTCGCGATGTGCACGAGCCTCACGGACTACCTGCTCAGCAAGGCGCAGATCACCGAGGCGCAGGCGTCGATCGGCTGGCTGGTCGGCAACCTCGCCAACCGCGGCTGGGACCACGTCGTGCCGCTGTTCGCCGCGCTGGTCGTGCTGTTCCCGCTGGTGCTGGCGCTGTCGCGGTGGATGGGCACGCTGCTGCTCGGCGACGACGTGGCCGCCGGGCTCGGCACGCCGGTGCAGCCGGTCCGGCTCGGGCTGCTGCTGGCCGGCGCCGGGCTGGTCGCGTTCGCGACCGCGTCGGCCGGGCCGATCTCCTTCGTCGCGCTGACCGCACCGCAGATCGCGCAGCGGCTCGCCCGGCTGTCGTCGCCGCCGATCACCGCGTCCGCGCTCACCGGCGCGGTCGTGGTGCTGGGCAGCGACATCATCGCGCGCGAGCTCACCGCGTCCGCGCTGCCGGTCGGCATCGTGACCGGCGTGCTGGGTGCTCCGATCCTGCTCTGGCTGCTGGCCAGGGCCAACCGTTCCGGTTCCGGAGGCTGAGAAGATGACACCGTCCCTGCGCGTGCGGGACCTCCGCGTCGCCTACGACGACCGGGTCGTCATCGACGGCCTCGACCTCGAGATCCCGCCGGGCCGGATCACCGCGATCGTCGGCCCGAACGCGTGCGGGAAGTCGACGCTGCTGCGCACGCTCGCCCGGCTGCTCACGCCGAAGTCGGGTGGTGTCTACCTCGACGGCCGGCCGATCCACGACCTGCCGACCCGCCAGGTCGCCCAGCAGCTCGGCATCCTCCCGCAGTCGCCGGTGGCGCCGGAGGGCATGACGGTCGCCGACCTCGTCGGCCGCGGCCGCGCCCCGCACCAGAGCTGGTGGCGCCAATGGTCCACATCGGACGAAGGCGCGGTGCGCGAGGCATTGGCGGCGACGGAGCTGACCGACCTGGCCGACCGCCCGGTGGACGAGCTTTCCGGCGGCCAGCGCCAGCGCGCGTGGATCGCGATGGCGGTCGCGCAGGGCACACCGGTGCTGCTGCTCGACGAGCCGACGACGTACCTCGACCTGGCGCACCAGATCGACGTCCTCGACCTGGTCGTCGACCTCAACCGCGGCGAGGGCCGCACGGTGGTGATGGTGCTGCACGACCTGCCGCAGGCGTGCCGCTACGCCGACCACGTGATCGCGATGAAGTCGGGCCGGATCGTGGCCTCGGGCGCGCCGACCGAGGTGATCACCGAGGAGCTGGTGGACGAGGTGTTCGACGTCCGCTGCCGGATCACCGCGGACCCGGTGAGCGGGACGCCGATGGTGATCCCGATCAGCCGCCACCACCCGGCGCCGGTGCACCAGGGCTGACCCCGGCGAACCGGCAGGGACGGCCTTCTTCGCGCCGAGCCCGACTTCGGCTATCCTGGGTCCCGGCCCGCCTCGCGTGTTCCGGGGAACGTCCGGCCGAAACCCCCTCCAGGAAGCAGAGCCATGTTCGTGCTGCCCGAAATCACCACCGGTCCCGAGCGCCACCTGCTGGAGGCCACGATGGACCGCAACCGGCGAGCCGTCGCCGAGACCGCCCGCGGACTGTCGGAGGCCGATGCCCGCGTGCGGCTGGTCGCGTCGATGACCACGCCGATCGGGCTGGTCAAGCACGCGGCCATGGCGGAGCGGCGGTGGTTCCAGTGCTTGCTGCTGGGCCGCGCCGAGTCCGAATGCGACGGTCCCACGACGCCGGGCGACCCCAGTTTCGTGGTCACCGAAGGGGAAACGGTCGCCGACGTGATCGCCGAGTTCGAGCGGGCCGGCGCCCGGTCCCGGGAAATCGCGGCCCGCTTCGACCTCGACGACACGTGGACGCACGACGTCCTCGGCGAGGTGAACCTGCGGTTCGTCTACCTGCTCCTGATCGAGGACTTCGCCCGCCACGCCGGCCACGGCGACATCCTGCGGGAGCAGCTGGCCGCCCGTTGAACTCGTAGCCTGCGGCGTGAACGACCTGGCTCGACGGCCCGCTCGACGGCTGGACCGGCTCGAGCGCGCTCAGGCCGGCCCGACCTTCATCGTACGATCACGCGAGCAGGTGATTTTTTGAACGTCAGAAGCGAACATCACGCCTGCCGCCGCGAGCGTCACCAGCAGCCACAGAATTTGCCAAGGACCGACACCGCCACCAATACCGGCCGCGCCGGCCGGACGGGCATGCGCCCGGGTATCCCAGAACGCCCATCCGAAGTGTCCGTCCGACTTCGAACAGCGTTTACGATCTCCGTCTGGCGGGTCAGCGGGCGCTGACCGCGTACTCCCCCGCCGGCGCCGCCACCACCCGGCGGTCCACAACGGACTGCAGGATCTCCCCCACCCGCACCGCCGTGTTCGACAGCAGCGACGACGTGATGCCGTGCGTGTGCTCCGTTCCGCCCTGGAGGTAGATCCCGCCGCGCAGCACAGGTTCCGTGGTCAAGCGGTAGTCACGCTCGACACGCAAGCGGCCCTCCTCGTCGCGGGAACACCGCGGGCCGAGCTCGCCCAGCAACGGTGTCGGGTCGGCCGGGCGGTAACCGGTCGCGTAGACGATCGCGTCCGCCTCCAGCACCGTGCGCTCGCCCGTCGTCAGTGACTCGATCGTCACCGACACCGCCGTGCCCGTGTCGGTCACCTCGACCGGGCGGGAGACGTTCAGCAACCGCAACCGCTCCACCCCGAGCACCTTCTCGCGGTAGACCCGCCGGTACAGCTCGTCGATCAGGTCGATGTCGACCGCGGAGTAGTTCGTCGCGCCGTGGTAGCGCATCAGGCGGTCCTTGACCGGTTCGCCCGCGCGGTAGAACTGGTCGACGGCGTCCGGGTCGAAGATCCGGTTCGCGAACGAGCTGTCGTCGGCCGGGCTGTAGCCGTAGCGGGCGAACACCGCGCACACCTCGGCCTGCGGGAACTCGTCGTGCAGCAGCGCCGCCACCTCGGCGGCGCTCTGCCCGGCGCCCACCACGACCAGGCGCCGGGGCGACGTGCCGCGCAGGGCGTCGACGCGGAACAGCAGTTCGCTGTTGTGCCAGATCCGCGGCCCGGCGGTGATCCCTTCGGGCAGCTGCGGCCGCAAGCCGGTGCCCACCACCAGGTTCCGGGCGCGCAACGACGAGCCGTCCGAAGCCTCGACGTCGAAGTAGGCCACCTCGGAACCGTCGTACACCGGCTTCACCGACACGACCTCGGTGCCGTACGAGACGACGTCGTCGACCTTCGCGGCCGCCCACTCGAAGTAGTCGTGGAACTCGACCCGCAGCGGGAAGAGGTTCTTGTGGTTGATGAAGTCGACCAGCCGCCCCGCCGAGTGCAGGTAGTTGAGGAAGCTGAACCTGCTGGTCGGGTTCCGCATGGTGACCAGGTCCTTCAGGAACGACACCTGCATCGTGGCCGTGTCGATGAGCATCCCGCGGTGCCAGCCGAACTTCGGCTGCCGCTCGAGGAAGTGCGCGGTCACCGGCTCCCCGGCGCCGGCGTTGTGCTCGGCGAGGGCGATCGCGAGGGCCAGGTTCGACGGTCCGAAGCCCACGCCGACGATGTCGTAGATCGGGACCTCTGCAGTCATGTTGCTCCCTCGCGTGCTCCGGTACCGTTCAGGGAACCCTAACCTAACTTAGGCGAGCCTCGCCTAGTACGTTCGTGGTGATGTTCGTCCCCCGATCACGAAAGGGCACTCTCGAATGCGCGTGGCGATGTTCGGCTACCAGACCTGGGGGCACCGGACCCTGCAGGCGCTCATCGACGCGGGACACGACGTCGCCCTCGTGGTGACGCACCCGAAGAGCGACCACGCCTACGAGCGAATCTGGGCCGATTCGGTCGCCGACCTCGCCGAGGCCAACGCCATCCGCGTCCTGCTCCGCACCCGCCCGGACGACGCCGAACTGCTGGCCGAGCTCAAGGCCGCGGACCTCGACCTGATCGTCGCGAACAACTGGCGCACCTGGCTGCCCCCGGAGATCTTCGACCTCCCGCGGCACGGCACCCTCAACATCCACGACTCGCTGCTGCCGTCGTACGCGGGCTTCTCCCCGCTCATCTGGGCGCTGATCAACGGTGAGCCCGAGGTCGGCGTCACCGCCCACATGATGGACGGCGAACTCGACGCGGGCGACATCGTCCTGCAGCGCGCGATCCCGGTCGGCCCGGCGGACACCACGACGGATCTGTTCCACCGCACGGTCGACCTGATCGCCCCGCTCACGGCCGAAGCGATCTCGAAGATCGAGACGGGGTACACCCCGGTGCCGCAGGACCGCTCGAAGGCCAGCTTCTTCCACAAGCGCGCCCGCCGCGACAGCCTGATCGACTGGACCCTCCCGCCCGAGGACCTCGAGCGCTTCGTGCGCGCGTTGTCGGACCCGTACCCGAACGCGTTCACCCACCACCGCGGCGAGGAGCTGCGGATCCTCAAGGCATCGGTGTCGAAGGGGCACTACGGCGGCACGCCGGGCCGGATCTTCATCAAGGAGGGCGACGGCGTCGTGATCGTGGCCGGCCCGCAGGCGCGCCGCGGTCAGTCGGCCGGCCTGGTCGTCGAGCGGGTCCGCACCGCCGACGGCACGGAACTGCCGGCGCACGAGTACTTCAAGACCATGGGCGGGTACCTGACCGACCGGCCTTGATCCGGTGAGCGGGAATTCCTGGCCGCCGCGGTGTCCCGGCGGCCAGGATGACCCGCATGCCCGGGATCAGCTTCCTCGACGCCCACCGCACCTGGGTGCTCACCGGCACGACGACCACCTACGCCCTGCGGCTCGACGAAGACGACGTCCCCACCCACGTGTACTGGGGTCCGCGCCTGTCCCCGCCCCAGGTCGTCGAACTCACGCAGAAAACTCTTCCCCGCTGGGACGGCTTCAACGACCCGAACGAAGGTCTCGACGAACTCGCGGCGGACAGCGGCACCCGTTACTGGACCCCGGCCCTGCAACTCCGCTTCGCCGACGGCACCCGGGGCCTCGAATGGCGGTACCAGCGCCACGAAATCACCGAGCGCCACCTGGCGATCCACTGCACCGACCGCCACTACTCCGTGCGGATCACCCTCCACTACCGGTTCCGGTCCGACGTCCTCGAACGCTGGACCGAGCTGTCCGCCGACACCGACGTCGAGGTCGCCCGGGCCGACTCCGCGACCTGGGCCCTGCCCGTCCTCGAGGACTACCGGCTCAGCCACACCACCGGCCGCTGGGCCGCGGAAACCCAGCTGCGACGGGAACCCGCCCCGCACGGGGAGACCGTCTTCGGCAGCCGCCGTGGGATCACCAGTCACCACGCCAACCCCTGGGTCATGGTCGACGACGGCACCGCCACCGAACACCACGGCGAGGTCTACGGCGTCGCGCTCGCGTGGAGCGGCTCGTGGCGCCTCACCACGACCCGCTCCTCGACCGGGCGCCTGACGGTCAGCGGCGGCTTCGGGCAAGACGGCGTCGTCCACCGGATCGGGCCCGGCCGGCCGCTGACCACCCCGGTCGCCGCCGGCCTGCACACCCGCGGCGGGTTCGGCGCCGCGAGCCGCGCGTGGCACGCCTACGTCCGCGAACACGTCCTGCCGCACCCCGCGGAGCTGCGCCCGGTCCTCTACAACTCCTGGGAAGCCACGGGATTCGCCGTCTCCGAAGGCGGCCAGCTCGCCCTCGCCGAGCGGGCCGCGGCGCTCGGCGTCGAGCTGTTCGTGCTGGACGACGGCTGGTTCGGCGCCCGCACCGGCGACCACGCCGGGCTCGGCGACTGGCACGTCAACCGCGAGCGCTTCCCCGGTGGCCTCCGGCCGCTGGTCGACGCGGTGCACGCGCTGGGCATGAAGTTCGGGCTCTGGGTCGAGCCCGAGATGGTCAACCCGGACAGCGACCTCCACCGCGCCCACCCGGACTGGGTGCTGCACCACCCGCACCGGCGCCGGTCGGAACTGCGCAACCAGCTCGTCCTCAACTTCGCGCGGCCCGACGTCGCCGTGTGGGCGCACGGCTGGCTCGACCGGCTCGTCGGCGACCACGGCGTCGACTTCCTCAAGTGGGACATGAACCGCCCGTTCAGCGAAGCGGGCTGGCCGGGCGAAGCGGACCAGGACCGGCTGTGGGTCGAGCACACCCGTGCGGTGTACGCGATCCTGGACCGCCTCCGCCGCGACTACCCCGGCCTGCGGATCGAGGCGTGCAGCGGTGGCGGCGGCCGGGTCGACCTCGGCGTGCTCGCCCGCACCGACCAGGTCTGGCCGTCGGACAACACCGACGCCCTCGACCGGCTCCGCGTCCAGCACGGCTACAGCCAGCTCTACCCGGCCCGCGCGATGGCGGCCTGGGTCACCGACGACCCGAACTTCGTCACCGCCCGCTCGGTGCCGCTGCGCTTCCGGTTCCACGTCGCCATGGCCGGCGTGCTCGGTCTCGGCGGCGACATCGCGCACTGGCCGGACGAAGACCTCGCGCTCGCCCGGGAAATGATCGCGCTGTACCGGGACATCCGGCCCGTGGTGCAACACGGGGCGCTGCACCGGCTCCGGCCACCGGTCGACGACGGCCTCGTCGCGCTCCAGTACGTCCTCGGCGACCGGTCGGTCGTGTTCGCCTACCGGCAGGCCGCGCACTTCGCCGAGCCGGACCGGCCGCTGCGGCTCGGCGGGCTCGATTCCGCTGACCGGTACCTCGATCCGGATTCCGGCACCACGCACTCCGGCGCCGTGCTGCTCGCCCACGGACTGCGCCTCGGGCTCCCGACCGGCGACTTCGCGAGCGCAGTCGTCCGACTGGAGCGAATTTCGCGCTAGAGATCGGATCTATCAGTCACCCTTCGACGGTTTCACCGCCACTGAGCGCTTGACAGCCCATCAGACGTCAGATCAAATGCGTCATACATCACATCTGGTGGGAGGCTCGATGAGAAGGTCACTGGCGCTGGGCGCCGCGGTGCTCCTGGCGGTGAGCGCGTGCTCGGTCGGGTCGAACACCGGCGGTGGCACCGAAATCACCTTCCTCACCTTCGAGACACCGAACCTCACGCCCGCCTACTGGGACGCCGCGATCAAGCGCGTCACCGACAAGAACCCCGGCTTCAAGGTGAAGAAGCTCGTCGCCCCCACCGCCGACGGCCGGACGTCGTACGCGAAGCAGCTGCTGCAGTCCGGCCAGTTCCCGGACGTGCTGATCGCCGTGGACTCCGCGGGCTTCGCCGAGGCCGGCAACCTCTACGCCTGGACGCCCGACGAGCTCAAGGACTTCCAGTTCCCCGAGGCCAACCCGGTCAACGGGAAGTACTACCAGCTGCCGGCGAACACCCAGACCATCCCGCCGGTCTACTACAACAAGAAGATGTTCGCCGACGCGGGTATCGCCGCGCCGCCGAAGACGTGGGCCGAACTGGTCGCCGACGCCGGCAAGCTCAAGGACAAGGGCTTCGCGCCGTTCACCATCGGCGGCGGCAAGGACGGCTTCCCGTCGTCGATGATCCTCTCCGGCCTGGTCGGCACCGAGGTCTACGCCACGACGCCGGACTGGCTGACCCAGCGGCGCCAGGACAAGGTCAAGTTCGCCGATCCCGCCTTCCAGCGCGCCTTCTCGAAGCTCGCCGACCTCGTCGCGCGCGGGTACGTGGACAAGACGAGCGTTTCCCGCGACTACGCGGCGACCGAGCAGGCTTTCCTCGACGGCAAGAGCGCGATGTACCCGATGGGCAACTGGTTCGCCGCCAACGCCGACTCGAAGAAGCACGACTTCGAAGTCGGCGTGTTCGACTTCCCCACCGAGGACGGCAAGCTCGTCGTCCCGGCCTACACCGGTGGCGGCATGATCGTGAACGCGAAGGCCGCGAACCTCGACGCCGCCAGGAAGTTCGCGCTCGGCTTCCAGCTGGACAAGGACCAGCTCGACGCGTCGGTCAAGGCGGACGGCCTGTTCCCGGCGCTCAAGGGCTACACCCCGCCCGCCGACGTGGGCCCGGCGTTCAAGGCCGGGTACGACCTCTACACCCAGGCGGTGCGGCAGAACGCCGTCGTCCACGCGTTCCGCTGGGAGACCGCCGACGACGGGTTGCTGCCCGGTATGAAGGACAAGGTCGACCAGGCCGCCCAGGACGTCATCACCGGCCGCAAGACGGTGGCCGACGCGTGCGCGTTCCTGGACACCGAGTGGGCGAAGGCGGGCTGACTTGGCCACCCGCAAGCCGGTCCTGCCGCGGGTCGGGCACTTCGCGTCGTTCGGCGCCCCGGGCGTGCTCGTCTACGTGTGCTTCGTGCTCGCTCCGATCCTGATCAGCTTCGGCTACAGCCTGACGAACTACAACCCGTTCCACCCGCCGGTGCGGTTCGTCGGCTTCGACAACTACCAGCTGCTCTTCACCGATGAGCAGTTCCTCGCCGCGCTCGAGGTCACCACGATCCTGACGCTGATCGTGGTCCTCGTGCCCAACGTGCTCGGTCTCGGCGTCGCGCTGCTGCTCGACCGGAAAGGCTGGCTGTACAACGCTTTGCGCAGCGTGTTCTTCACCCCGGTGATCCTCAGCTCGGTCGTCGTCTCGATCGTTTGGTCGCGGCTGCTCGACGACGCCGGGCCGCTGAACAACCTGTTGCGCGCGCTGGGGGTCGAGCACCCGCCGGGCTGGCTTTCGGACCCCGATCTGGCGCTGTACTCGGTCGCCTCGATCGTGTGCTGGCAGATGCTCGGGTTCTGCGTCGTCGTCTACCTGGCCGGGCTGCAGGGCGTGCCGGCCGAACTGCTCGAAGCCGCCGAGATCGACGGCGCCGGGCCGCTGCGGCGGTTCCGCGCGGTTACCTGGCCGCTGCTCGCGCCGTCGCTGACTATCACTACGGTCGTGCTGCTGATCTCCGCGTTCAAGACCTACGACTACGTCAAGGTGATCACCAACGGCGGCCCGGGTTCCGGAGCCACGGCGACGATCGCGTTCGACGTGCTGCAGACCGGCTTCGACGCCAACCACGTCGGCTACGCGTCCGCGATGGCCGTGCTGATGCTGGCGATCGTCGCGGTCGTGACGACCGTCGTGCTGAACTTCCTCCGCCGCCGGGAGGTGGACCTGTGACCCGCCGGCTGGTCGCCCTGCTCGTCGGCGCGGTGTTCTTCGTGCCGCTGTACCTGGTGCTGGCCAACGTCTTCAAGCGGGGCGACCTGATCGCGAAGGAACCCGCGTCGCTCCCGCTGCCGCCGACGCTGGCCAACATCCACGCGGTGCTGACCCGCCCGGACGGGTTGTTCTGGGTCAGCCTGGCCAACAGCGTCGTCGTGACGGTGTCGTCGATCCTGGTCCTGACCGTCCTGTCGGCCATGCTCGGCCACTACCTGGCGCGTTCGCGCAAGCGGTGGACGAAGGTCCTGACGCTGGTGCTGCTGGCCGGCCTGATGATCCCGCCGCAGGTCATCCTGATCCCGATCACGGACGTCCTGCGCGTCACCCACCTGATGGCGTCGCTGCCGGGACTGATCCTGTTCAACGTCGGCTACTACGTGCCGTTCGGGGTCTTCGTGTTCAGCGGGTTCGTCCGCGGGGTCCCGGTCGAGCTGGAGGAGGCGGCGCTGCTCGACGGCGCCGGGCGGATGCAGGTGTTCTGGCGCGTGGTGTTCCCGCTGCTGCGCCCGGCGACGGCGTCCGTGCTGATCTTCCTGGGCGTGTGGATCTGGAACGACTTCATCGACCCGCTGATCATCCTCGGCCCGGGGCAGGGCACGACGATCACGACGGGCATCTACCGCTCGATCGGCCAGTACCAGGCGGACCTGGGCAGCGTGTTCGCCCTGATGTTCCTGGCGACGCTGCCGGTGCTGATCTTCTACCTGGCACTGCAGAAGCAGTTCGTGAAGGGCCTGACCGGCGGCGCGACGAAGGGCTAGCGCGCACTTTCACGTGAAAGTGCCGCTTCTTCACAGAAACTTCACCATGGTGTCGGACTGCTCGGACCCCGCGCCCACGACCTCGTAGCCGGCCGCGAGGTACAGCCGCTCCGCAAAGTTCTTCCGTTCGACGCTGAGGCTGATCCGCGCGATCCCCGCTTCCTTCGCGTGGTCCTCGACGGCGTGCAGCAACGCGCGTCCGACGCCCCGGCCGCGCCACTCCGCGGCCACGCCGACGGTGAGTTCGGGGACGTCGGCGGCCACGAACCCGTACCCCGGCGCGTCGGGAGCGAAGAAGCGCAGCCAGGCGGCGCCGACCCGCTCGCCGTCCGCTTCGGCGACGACACCCAGGTCGCTTTCCCGCGGCCAGCCGGCGACGTAGCAGGCGGTGTTCGGAGCCGCGAGCACGCGGCGACGGCTCTTCGGCGGCCAGTCCGGCGACCAGTTGACGGCGGCCACCAGCACGTCGGCCAGGAAGTCGGCGTCGTCGGCGGTCGCCGGGCGGAGCTTCACCGCTCGCGGACCCGCCCGCCGTCGACCTCCAGGCGGCGCGTCACGTGCACGGCGTCCAGCATCCGGCGGTCGTGCGTCACCAGCAGCAGGGTGCCCGGGTACTTGTCGAGCGCCGACTCGAGCTGCTCGATCGCGGCCAGGTCGAGGTGGTTGGTCGGCTCGTCCAGCACCAGCAGGTTGACCCCGCGGGCCTGCAGCAGCGCCAGCGCCGCGCGGGTCCGCTCCCCCGGCGACAGCGTCGCCGCCGACCGGAGCACGTGCGCGGCTTTGAGCCCGAACTTCGCCAGCAGCGTCCGGACGTCGGCGTCGGCCAGCTCCGGGACCTCGCGCGCGAACGCGTCGGCGAGCGGGACGTCGTCGAGGAACAGCCGCCGGGCCTGGTCGACCTCGCCGACCACGACCCCCGGCCCGAGCGCGGCGTTGCCCTCGTCGAGCGGGACCCGGCCGAGCAGCGCGGCCAGCAGCGTCGACTTGCCCGCGCCGTTGGCGCCGGTGATGGCGACCTTGTCCGCCCAGTCGATCTGCAGGTCGACCGGCCCGAGGGTGAAGCCGCCGCGGCGGACGACCGCGCCGCGCAGGGTCGCGACCACCGCGCCCGCGCGCGGGGCCGCGGCGATCTCCATCCGCAGCTCCCACTCCTTGCGGGGCTCCTCGACGACGTCCAGGCGCTCGATCATCCGGTCGGTCTGCCGGGCCTTCGACGCCTGCTTCTCGGTGGCCTCGGCGCGGAACTTGCGGGCGTTCTTGTCGTTGTCGGGCTGCTTCCGGCGGGCGTTCTTGACGCCCTTCTCCATCCACGCCCGCTGCATCCGGCCGCGCGCCTCGAGCGAGGCCTTCGTGTCGGCGAACTCCTCGTAGTCCTCACGCGCGTGCCGGCGCGCGACCTCGCGTTCCTCGAGGTAGGCCTCGTAGCCGCCGCCGTAGCTGTTGACCTGCTGCTGCACCAGGTCCAGCTCGACGACGCGGTCGACGGTCCTGGCCAGGAACTCGCGGTCGTGGCTGACCAGCACGGTCGCCGCCCGCAGCCCGGTCACGAACCGCTCCAGCCGGGCCAGGCCGTCCAGGTCGAGGTCGTTGGTCGGCTCGTCCAGCAAGAAGATGTCGTAGCGGCTCAGCAGCAGCGACGCGAGCCCGGCGCGCGCGGCCTGACCGCCCGAGAGCGACGTCATCGGCTGGTCGAGGTCGACGGCGAGACCGAGGTCGGCGGCCACTTCGGCGGCGCGGTCGTCGAGGTCGGCGCCGCCCAGGTCGAGCCAGCGGTCGAGCGCCGTCGCGTACTGGTCGTCCGCGCCCGCTTCGCCCGCGGTGAGGGCTTCGGTCGCCGCGTCGAGGTCCGCCTGGGCCGCCGACACACCGGTGCGGCGCGCGAGGAACGCCCGCACCGACTCGCCGTCCCGCCGCTCCGGCTCCTGCGGCAGGTGCCCGACGGTCGCCGACGGCGGGTTCAGCCGGATCTCGCCGCCGTCCGGTTTCGCGAGCCCGGCGAGGGTCCGCAGCAGCGTCGACTTGCCGGCGCCGTTGACACCGACCAGGCCGACGACGTCGCCCGGGGCGACGACGAGATCGAGGCCGGAGAAGAGGATGCGGTCACCGTGGCCCGCGGCCAGGTCCTTCGCGACGAGTGTTGCGCTCATGAGATCGCCGAGTCTACGGGGCCGTGGTGGACTGTCAGATCAAGGTCAAAGCCACCGGCTGTGTGTGTCGGGTGGCGCTTTGATCACTGAGTGTGGGTACCCTGTTCGGTTGTCGCGTCTTCCGTGCAGTGAGGTTGGTGAACACAGATGGGCGAACCCGCTCCCCCGGTGACCCTCGGCCGCAGGCCGAAACCGAGGGAAGGCCGCCCCTCCGCGCCCCGGCCCACGGTGAGCCGGCGCCGCGAGGTGAGCCACGCCAGCGCCCGGTCGCTGCTGATGACCGTGCTCGGCGAGTACGCGCTCCCCCGCGACAAGCCCGTGTGGACGTCGATGCTGGTCGAGGTTCTCGGCATCCTCGACATCGAGGAGAAGTCCGCCCGGCAGGCGCTGGCCCGCTCGGCCGCCGAGGGCTGGGTCGTCTCCGAGCGCGTCGGGCGCCGCGTCCGCTGGTCGCTGACCCCGCCCGGGCGCAGGCTGCTGACCGAGGGCGCCGAGCGGATCTACGCCTTCGGCCGCGAGCGCCCGCCGTGGAACGGGCAGTGGCTGATGCTGATCGTGTCCGTCCCGGAGGCCAAGCGCGACCTGCGGCACCGGCTGCGCACGCGGCTGACCTGGGCGGGCTTCGGTTCGCCGGTGGCCGGCGTGTGGGTCAGCCCGGACCTGTCCCGCCAGCGCGAGGCCCAGCAGATCGTCAGCGAGCTCGGCCTCGACGCCCAGGCGATGTCGTTCACCGCGGCGTACGGCGAGGTCGGCGAGCAGGAGTCGATGGTCTCGCGCTCCTGGGACCTGACCGAGCTGAAGGACCGCTACGAGGACTTCATCGACCGGTTCACCGGCCTGCACCCGACCGGCGGCCGGGCGGTGCTGCGCGCGCAGACCGAGCTGGTCCACGAGTGGCGGCGGTTCCCGTTCCTCGACCCGCAGCTGCCCGCCGAGCTCCTCCCGGCGAAGTGGAGCGGGACGAAAGCCGGGGAACTGTTCCATCACAAACACGTCGACTGGCGCCCCGAGGCCCAGCAGTATTGGGACGACATCGTCGAAGCCGAAGAAGCAGGGTGAACATGACTCAGCAGGTCCGCCTCGATCGTGACGGCGGGCTCGCCGTCCTGACCGTCGACGCTCCGCCGTTGAACCTCTACACGGCTTCGCTGCAGTCCCAGCTCGCTTCGGCGCTCGACTCGCTGGAGGAGGCGCCCGCCCGGGCCCTGCTGATCCGGGCCGAGGGCAAGATCGTCAGCGGCGGCGTCGACGTCTCGCTGTTCGACGCCCAGGGCTCGCCCGCCGAGGCGAAGGTGCTGTTCGACGAGATGCTCGCGGTGCCGGACCGGATCGCGGCGCTGCCGTTCCCGACCGTGTTCGCCGCGCACGGCCTGTGCCTGACCTGGGCGTTCGAGGTCGCCGTGGCGTGCGACCTCATCCTGGCCGCGTCGCGGGCGAAGTTCGGGCTGGTCGAGAAGGTCGTCGGGCTGACCCCGACCATGGGCGGCACCCAGCGGCTCGCTTCGCGTGCGGGCGTGGGCCGCGCGAAGGAGTTCGTCATGACCGGCGACACCTACGACGCGGCCACGCTGGAGCGCTGGAACGTCGTCAACCGCGTCCTGCCGGACGAGGGCTTCGACGAGGCCGCGCGGGAGTTCGCGCGGCAGCTCGCCGCCGGGCCGACCCGGGCCCACGCGGCGACCAAGCGCGTGCTCGACCACTTCTCCGCCGGCGGCGTTCCCGAGGCGAACGCGCACATCACGTCGATCGCGGCCGAGCTCTTCGAGACCGAGGACCTCCGCGGCGCCGTGAAGTCGTTCTTGGCCGACGGGCCGGGCAAGGCGACGTTCTCGGGCCGTTAACCGGCCGTTCGGACGGCGGTTGCCGCCGTTCGGGCCTGCGCGGTTTTCCCCGCACCGGGTTACATTCGATGTGGTCTAGACCACGTCGTCCCCGCCCCCGTGCCGTCTGGAGAACCGCCATGAGACGCACCCCCGTACGACTACGCTCCGCGCTCGCCGCCTTACTGGTGGCGCTCGGCGGCACCGCGGCGCTCGCGCCACCCGCCGCCGCGGCCGGCTCGCTGACCGCCACCCTGGCGATGAGCGGCACCACTGGCACCTACACCGTCGCCAACACCGGCACCTCCTCGGTGAGCAACTGGGCGATCACCTTCACGCTGCCCGCCGGCGTCACCGCGTCGACCGGCGAGAACGGCACGGTGACCCAGAACGGCACGCAGGTCACGCTGACCCCCGCGTACTACATCGCGACGCTGGCGCCGGGCCGGACCACCTACCCGTACAGCCCGACGTTCCGGCTCAGCGCCGCCGCGACACCCGCGCAGTGCCGCGTCGACAACGCCAACTGCGACGGTTCACCGGACACGCCACCGGGTGCGCCCGGCGGGCTCAGGCTGGTCACGAAGACGACCAAGACAGTGGCGCTGGCCTGGACCGCGTCGGCGGCCGGATCGTTGCCGGTCACCGGGTACGACGTCTACCAGGGCGCGTCCCTGGCCGCGTCGGTGACCGGGACGAGCGCGACGATCTCCGGGCTCACCCCGGGCACGGCGTACTCGTTCACGGTGAAGGCCAAGGACGCCAAGGGGAACACGTCCCCGGCGAGCGCCGCACTGGCCGTGACGACGAACAGCCCCGCCGACGACACGCAGGCGCCGTCCGCCCCGGCCGGGCTGCGCTCGACGGCCGCGGACTCGGGCAGCGTCTCCCTGGCCTGGACGGCGTCGACGGACAACACCGGCGTGATCGGCTACGACGTGTACCGCGGATCGGTACTGGCCACGACGGTGACCACGACGTCCGCCGTCGTGACCGGGCTGGCACCGTCCACTTCGTACTCGTTCACGGTGCGGGCGCGCGACGGCTACGACAACGTTTCCGCGCCGAGCGCCGCGGTGACCGCGAAGACCGGCGACATCGTCTCGGGCTACGCGAAGGTCGGCTACTTCGTGCAGTGGGGCATCTACGGGCGCCAGTACTTCGTGAAGAACCTCGAGACGTCCGGTGCCGCGTCGAAGCTGACGCACCTGCTGTACGCGTTCGAGAACATCGACCCGGTGAACCTGACGTGCCTGTCCGGCGTCACGAAGGGCACCACGGCGAACCCGCAGGACCCGAACCAGGGTGACGGCGCCGGCGACGCCGAGGCCGACTACTCGCGGCCGTTCTCGGCGGCGCAGTCGGTGGACGGCGTGGCCGACACGGGCTGGGAGTCGTTGCGCGGAAACTTCAACCAGCTGAAGAAGCTCAAGGCGAAGCACCCCAACCTGAAGGTGCTGGTGTCGCTGGGCGGCTGGACGTACTCGAAGTACTTCTCCGACGTCGCGGCCACGGACGCGTCGCGCAAGAAGTTCGTCTCGTCGTGCGTCGACACGTGGCTGAAGGGCAACATCGCGTCCTACGGCGGCGCGGGCGGCCCGGGCACCGCGGCCGGCATCTTCGACGGCATCGACCTCGACTGGGAGTGGCCGGCGAGCGCCGACGGCCACCCGGGCAACCACTGGAGCCCGAACGACAAGGACAACCTGACCGCGCTGATGGCGGAGTTCCGCACGCAGATGGACGCGTACGGCGCGACGACCGGCAAGCGCTACCAGTTGCACGCGTTCACCCCGGCCGACCCGAACAAGGTCGCGTCCGGGTGGGACCTCTCGAAGGTGTTCAACTACCTGGACGTGGCGAACGTGCAGGGGTACGACTTCCACGGCTCGGGCAGCGACAACTCGTGGGAGCCCAACCGCACCGGCCACCAGGGCAACCTGTACGCCGACGCGGACGACCCGTACCCGTTCCACTTCAGCGCCGAGGCGGCGATCAACGCGTACACGAACGCGGGCGTCGATCCGCGAAGGCTGACGTTGGGCCTGGCCTTCTACGGCCGGGGCTGGCAAGGCGTCGCGGCGGGCGGCAAGAACGGCGAGTGGCAGTCGGCGACCGGCGCGGCCCCGGGCCAGTTCGCCGAAGAGGCGGGAACGCGCGGCTACGCGAACCTGCTGGCGAGCGTCCCGAACTGCACGGTCTACCACGACACGGCGGCGGTGGCGACGTCCTGCTACACGGGCAACGGCGGCCAGTGGTGGACGTTCGACGACGCGTGGTCGATCGGGCTGAAGACGACGTGGCTGAAGCAGCGCGGCCTGCTCGGCGTGATGGCGTGGGAGATGTCCGGTGACACCGGCGCATTGATGAACGCGGTCAGCGCCGGACTCGGTTAGGTTGTTCAGCCCGCTGAACGGAATCGGCCTTTCCGTTCAGCGGGCTGAACCTTTCCTTCAAATCGCGAACAAAGGCTCTTACCTCCTTGACTCCCGATGGTCTGGACCATGAAACTGGGCGCAGCGCGCAGGGGATCCAGGACACCGTCGTCTCGAGGAGAGCCATGTCCCGCTTACGCTTGTTTTTTGCTTTGGGTGCAGCGATCCCGCTGGCACTGGGGCTGATCGCCACCCCGGCCCCGGCGGCCCCGGCGACGTTCACCCACCCCGGCGTGCTGGTGAGCCGCCCGCAGCTGGACTTCGTCAAAACCCAGGTGAACGCGGGCGCCCAACCCTGGAAAGCGGCGTACGACCAGGCATTGGCGAGTCCGTACGCATCGTTGTCCCGAACCCCGAAACCCCGCGCGGTCGTGGAATGCGGCTCCTATTCGAACCCGAACTACGGCTGCACGGACGAGCGCGAAGACGCGATCGCGGCGTACACGGACGCCCTGATCTGGTACATCTCGGGTGACGCCCGCTACGCGCAGAAGGCGATAGCGCTGATGGACGCGTGGTCGGCGACGATCACGAGCCACACCAACAGCAACGCGCCGTTGCAGACGGGCTGGGCCGGCTCATCGTGGCCCCGAGCGGCGGAGATCATCAAGTACACGTACACGAGCTGGCCGAATTCGGGCCGGTTCGGAACGATGCTGCGCAACGTGTACCTGAACAAAATCATCAACGGCAGCAACAGCAACGGCAACTGGGAACTGTCCATGATGGAGGCCGCGGTCGGCATCACGGTGTTCCTGGAGGACAAGCCGAACTTCGACAAGGCGGTGACCCGGTACCGCAACCGAGTGGCGGCGTACGTGTACCTGTCTTCGGACGGCGCCTTGCCGAAGACGGTCCCTGGCAGTGGGTTGTCTTCGCGCGACCAGATCGTGGGCTACTGGCAGGGCCAGTCGACCTTCGTGGACGGCTTGACCCAGGAGACCTGCCGCGACTTCACCCACACGGGCTACGGCATCGCGGCGATCGCGGACGTGGCGGAAACGCTCCGCATCCAGGGCCAGGACGTCTACGGAACCGACGTCGGCGAGCGGCTGCGTCAGGCGCTGGGCTTCCAGTCGAAGTACCAGCTGGGAACTGCGGTGCCTTCCTGGCTTTGCTCGGGCTTCCTGAAGCTGGGGCTGGGCCCGGTGACCGAGGTGGGGTTCAACGCGCTCCACACGCGCCTGGGCATCGCCATGTCGAACACGCAGACACTGACGGAACGCCAGCGGCCGGCAGGGTCGAACAACCTGTTCGTGGCTTGGCAGACGTTGACCCACGCAAGCAACCCGGCTTGATCTTGGGGTCCGGTCCGCCTGAGTTGTTTCCGCAGGTCAGGCGGACTGGGGACCCTGCTTGCAGAGGGGGTTGAAGGGCACGCTAGAGTACTTCTCACGCACTCAGCGAGTGCGGGTCCGGGCTGTGGCGCAGTTTGGTAGCGCACTTGACTGGGGGTCAAGGGGTCGCAGGTTCAAATCCTGTCAGCCCGACCGGATCAGCCACGTTCATGCAGGTGGACGTGGCTTTTTTCATTCCCGAGGTAGCTCCGGACGCGACTCAGCCCCGGGGCGGCCCACATTCTGCCCACATGCCCCGGGGCTGATCATCACGCCGCCATACCCGCCAGCGCTTGAGTACGTCGAGCGTCGAGCACGTCCGCTACCTCATCGAGGCGGTCCGGGAACAGGTGCCCGTATACGTTGAGGGTCATGGCCGCGTCGGCGTGCCCGAGCATCTGCTGAACCACCTTCACGTCGGCGCCGGCCGCGATGGCGAGCGACGCTGCCGTGTGCCGCAGCTTGTGCGGGGTGAGCCCGACGACACCGAGGTCAGCAGCCTTGAGAGCCGCGTTGAACTCCCGGACGCGCCAGTTGTTCGCCCGCAGCGACTGACCCCGGCCAGTGGTGAACAGCAAGTCGTCAGCCTGCCGGCCGGTCACCAGCGGACGCAGCACCGGCACGAGGGACGCCGGGAAGGAGACGGTCCGCTTCTTCCCCGTCTTGGGCGGCCCCTCGTGCTGCACACCGCCAACCTCGAAGAACGTCACGACGACTCGGATGCGCCGCTTTGCGAGATCCACGCGCCCGACCCGCAGCGCGGCAGCCTCACCCCACCGGAGGCCGGTGTAGGCCAGCAGCAGGATGAGCGCGCGGTTGATCTCGGCTCCCGCCGTAGGCCGGTCGTACTTCGTGCGTAGGACGGCGGCAGCGTCGGCGAGCGTCTCCACCTGTTCGTAGGTGAGGTAGACGTGCTCCGCATCCGGACGCACTGGCAGTTTGACCCCGCGCGCCGGGTTGACCAGGATGCGACGCGGCACGCACCAGTCGAGCACCATCGAGAACACCCGGTAGGCGTGCCGAGCCTGCGAGGGTCCGAGACCGCTACCGCCCTTGTCCTTCGACTTCAGCAGGTCCGCTACCCACAGCGCAACGTCTTCGCGGTGGATCGCATTGAGTGGCCGGCCGCCCCACTTGACGTTGACGTGGTTGTCGAGGAGCCCTCGGTACTTCCACCACGTCGACTGACGCAGGTCGTGGCGGCTGTCAAGCCACTTCTCCCCCATCTCGGCGAACGTCACCTTCGACGACTTCGGATCCACATAGGACCCACCACGGAGGCTGTCTTCGAGCTCCGTCCGGCGCGCCTCTGCCCTGTCTTTGTTCGGCGCCGTCTCCGATCGGAGCTTGCCGGTCACGTCGTAGTAGCGGACCTCCCAGCGGGCCGGTGGTCGCCGTCCGGCCGCCTTCGCCTTCGTCACGGCCTCGCGATGCGCTGTCTTCTTCAGCCGGTCATACACCCACGCACGAGCCATCAGCAGGCCGCCTGTCCGTCGATCCAGGTGTCGACGTCGGACGGCCGATAGCGGACGTACTTGCCGACGCGAAACCCGGCCGGGCCTTTGCCGGTCTTGCGCCACTGGTAAAGCGTGTTCACCGGAACCTGGAGGTAGGTGGACAGGTCTTCAATGCTGAGTAGACGGTCATTCATGTTCGTTTTCCTTGCTGTACTTGAGTTTGCGGTCGTCTCGGATGCGTTCGGCGATGCCGGCCGCGAGTTCGCGTTCCGCGTCGTCGCGGTACCCGGAGCCGCCAAAGGACCAGTCGTTGACCACGGCGATCGAGTCGACGCAGTCGTCCAGCCCCAGCCGTTCGAGGGTCTCGGCGAGCCGGAACGCCCGGCGGTCACCTCGGATGGCCTTGAACGTCGTGGAGTACGCCAGCGACTTGGTGAGGAAGTGGCCCCGGAACGCGAGCATGTGCGCCCACCTGCGGAGCTTCAGGTCCTCGAACGCCGGCAGGTCCCCGAGGTCCCAGGCGGTCTGGATGATGCGGCGGTGGTGCGCGGTCACTTTCAGGTGATCGATGTCGAGCTGGGAGCGGATCGGCCGGTCAGCGGCTTCGCTCTTGCCAGTGCCCTTCGTGGCGTACTTCGCGATGTACGCGGCGAGCCGGGCTTCGGAGATCTGCCCGTTGTCGTCTTCCAGCTCAGTTGAGGCGGCCAGTTCGATGCGGCGGACGTCGACCTGAGCGCCCCACGTCAGTCCCAGCTCAGTCCCGTCCGGGTACGCGGTCCGCACGAGGACGGCCCCAGCAGCCGCGTACACGGCGTCTTCCAACAGGTCCGGGTGCGCCCACCGGGGAGCCGGTGACACGGCGCCCTCGGGGCCGTCGAGGCGGACGACGGCGTGGAAGTGCACGAGCCCGCGTCGCTGGTATTCGGCGACCTTGCCGTACGAGAGCCGAGCCTGTTCGGTGAACTCGCGGGCCTTGAGCCCGGCACGTTTGGCGATCTCCCGACGCAGCCGCGTCGTGAAGCGCTGCCACAGGACGCCGGCGTGGGCTTGCCAGATCACCGAGCCGACGTAGTCGTAGGTCTCCGGGTCCAGCGGGGCGCCGATGCGGGTGTCGTCGTCGTGGTGGTACTCCCCGCAGCCGCACGGCCGGCGCTTCCCGTTCCGCGTGATGCGGGCGGTGTGGACGGGGCCGAAGGACGGGGCGGTGAGGGTGACGAACGCGCGGGGCCGGTCGCCGACCGTGGCGGGGATGCCCTTGTGGCCGCCGATGAGCCCGGCGCGGATGAGGTGGAAGGCGTCGGCGGCGTAGCGGTCGGAGCAGGCCGGGCAGACCCCCGACCGGCGGTTGCCGCACGGGGCGAAGATGTCGCCACCGTGGTGGTGCAGGACGACGCCGGTGGCGGCGTCCTGGAGCTGGTGTGCCCCCGAGAGCCGGATGGGGCGGGCGCAGCCGTTGACGGCGCGGACCTTGGCTCGCCAGTCGTGGTAGTCCAGGGCCTTCACGCGGGCGGCGAGGCGGTCTTCCAACGTCAGCATGTCGGAGCCTTTCGGTTGGCAGGCATGAGAACGGCGCGGGAGCCGGGCCGGGTTGATGGCCGGGCTCCCGCGCCGGAGGGGGTTCGCCGGGGGCGGGGGCGGGGGCGGCTACTAGGTGGCGTGCAGGTCGTAAGCCGCGTCGGCCACGCGACGCATTTCCGCCGCTTCCTCTTCGTGGATGCGGGCCATCTCGCCAGCCACTTCGGACAGGCGGAGCAGGGCCTCGCGGTTGCGTCCACCGGTCTCGTTGATGACCGACTTGTTCGCGGTGTCGAAGTCCTCCTGAAGGCGGAGGAGTTTGTCCAGATTGGACGTCGCTTTCGTCATGGGTGAGTCCCTTCCGGTGTGGTCAGGCGGTCAGGTCATGCAGGATCTGGGCGGCCATCGGTTCCGGGACGCGCACAACCCGGCGGATCTCCTCGATAGTCAGCTCCCGCCCTTCACTGCGGGCGGTCTCCGCCACGGTGTTGATCCGGCTGGTCAGCTCAGCGGGGAGCTTGAGCCGGGGCCGGGCCGGAGCGACCACAGCGGCCGGCGCCGGGGCCCGGTGCGTGACGACGTCGGTCCGGGAGGCGGTCACAGTGACCGACTCGGGGTCCGGAGTGGACACCGGGGTCGCGGGAGCTTCCGGAGCTGGAGCGCGACGCATGAGGAGCTTGACGACCACGAGGAAACCGAGTGCCGGCATCGCGGCCACCAGCCACCCGGCCGGGCTGGGTTCGGCGAGCGCGACCTGTGCGGCCATCTGCACCCCGAACCCGGCCACGAGCACGGCCATCGGGAACGTGAGCTTGCGGGCTCCCCCGCTTCGGTGGTCGCGCTGGATCTCGAACCCCGCGACGATCACGATGCCCTCGATCACCACCGCGTCGGCCCAGGCGATCCACCCAAGCTGTCCATGATGGACGGCCCAGTCGTGAGTGTGGGTGAACCCGGCCGCCGCGCCGATGCTCCCGAGGACCACGGCCACCAGGGTTTGGACGAGGTCCACCAGCCGACGAGTCCGGTTCGTACTGTCCGCAGTGGACATGATGCTCTCCTCTCAGAACGGAGTCAGGTTGGACCAGCGCTGGAGCATGTCCCGGCCACGTCGGGTCAGCCGCAGCGGCAGAACGGGTTTGCGAACGACGCCGTGCAGGCACGAGATCGTCTCCCGGGCCGGGGCGCGTTCGACGTAGCCGATGGACACCAGGTGCATCACGACGTCGTCCTCCTGAGCGGCCCGGCAGTGGCCTTCACCGTCGAGCACCATCACGCGGTCGGTGTCGTCCAGCAGCCCGAACTTCCCGTCCCGGACTTCCGCGAGTACGTCCTTGGCCACCAGCGGGTTGCCGGGTGAGCCGAGCGGCTTGCGACGTCCCCGGGCCGGAGGGCAGGCGCGGCCGGTGGTCGGTGCCGGCGTCGGGGCGGGGGTGCCGAACAGGCCGAGCTGTCCGGGGTCGGCGCGGCGGCTCATCGGATGCGCTCCCGCCCGACGTCGCCGAACTCGCGGTTGCGGAACTCGGTCACCCCGAGCACCATCCCGAGCCCGACGCAGCCGAACACGGCGGCCACGATCCAGAACAGCACCGACCAGCCCTGGCCGAGGTGGATCAGGTAAAGCACGAGCGCGGCCGGGGCGCCGTACTTGGCGTAGAGCCACACTCGCCACACGTAGAAACCGAGACGCCACATGGTCAGTCCTCCTCATCGGGTCGGTGGTTCGGGCAGAACACGAGCTGTTCGCAGGTCCAGCGCCACCCGGGCTCCCGGGTCAGGTACTGCCCGAGTTCGGTCCAGTCGGCGAAGCGCATCCGCTCGTCGTCGGAGAACTCGCCGCACACCACGCAGCGGGCGTAGTAGGCGACGCTGTACTCGCCGATGAGCACCAGATCCCCCGGCTCCCGCAGGACCGACGCCCAGGTCGCGGCGTCCTCGCGAGACGAGTACAGGCGCTCGCTCAGCGGCTCCAGGCCCCGGTTGGTGGACTTCTGGATCTTGAAGTGCGGGGCGTGCACGACGGCCGGGTAGTTGATCTCGGTCATCAGGCCACCACCGACAGGCCGGTGATCGAGCGGCCGGAGCGGATGAACGTGATCAGTTCGTCGATCTCGCGGTCATCGACGTAGGCGGCGCGCACGCGCTGCGGGACGCGGGTGCGCTGCCGGATCACGTAGCCGATACCGGCGGTGTCCGCGACGTTCGGGATCTCGTCCGCCAGCGCCCCACGCAGCCGGGCACCCTCACCGAGGACCATGTCCACGTGCGACTGGGCGGTGACCCGCAGGCACACCCGGGTCGGGAACAGCTCCCGGACCGGGACAACGTCCTTGGCGGGTTCCTGCACCAGCGCGGTCATGAAGTGCCCCGTGGCACGGCCCTGGGAGCCGACGATCGCGAGCAGCTTGCGCAGGTTGCGGGCAATGGTCCCGTCGCCATAGGCCAGCAGCGCCCCGATCTCGTCGATGATCAGCAGGTTGAGCGGGGTTTCCCGCGACACCTCGATCTTGCGGCGCCCGGTCCCGGCGAACGACTGCTGTACAGCGCGCAGGTCCGCGACGTACTCCTCCACCAGCTCCGCGCAGTCCTGTTCGGTGTCGGCGTACCGGTAGGCGACGCCGGCATCCCCGAGCTTGCGGAACTCCAGTTGCTTCGGGTCGCAGATCCACAACCGGACCAGCCCGTCCCGGATCAGCGGAGCCAGAGCCCGCAGCTCGGAGAACACGATCGAGTTCTTGCCAGCGCCGGTCGCTCCCGCGATGAACACATGCGACCGCAAGCCCAACCGCCAGTCGGTGCCGTACTCGGTCTCGCCGACGTAGATGTCGTCGATGTCGACCGCGTCGGACTCCTCGGGCATCTCCGGGGCCGGGATGGTCTCGGTGAACGGCTCCATCCGTTCGATGATCAGGGCGACGTAGCCGGGCTTCGGGTGCTCGAACGCGATCCGCTGCACCTTCAGCGTGTCGGCGAGCCGCTCGAGGTTCTCCTCGATCGAGCGGCGAGCCTGCCCGCGCGCCAGCGCCATCGTGACGACGTCGACCGACGGGGAGTAGGACCGCAACCGGGTGACCCTCGGGAACAGCTCCTCGCCGGTCTTGCGGTCGGTGACGTACATGTCGCAAGCCCGCAGGGCTCGGGCGAAGCGCGGCCCGAGGTAGACCGACCAGCGGCGGCGCCAGGCCCGAAGCCGCGGGGCGGCGTAGTGGTCGAAGGTGTCCGGGTGCGCCCGGTACCAGCAGAGCAGGGCGCCGGCCGTTGCGCCCGTGATGCCGCCGGTGGCGCTCCAGCCGAGCTCGAGTCCGGAGCCCAGGACGGCGGTCGGGGCCACGGTGGCGCCGGGGTGGCGCAGCAGCCACTTGAGTGCCTTGAATTCGGTCCCGGTCTTGCGGGACGACTTGGGGGTGGTCATGGGTTGGTGGTCCTCTCGTGCAGCACGAGACCGGCCCCGCGTCCCGTGGTGGGAGGTGGCGAGGCCGGTCGCGTGCGAAACGGATCATGTGGGGTTGGTCAGGGTGTGATGGCGGTCCGGGCGTCGGTCAGCTCGGTGATGAGCGTTCCCATCGCGCGGCCCATCCGGTCGTGCGCGGCCTTGAAGCCGTTGCGGTTGATCGGCATCCCGTGCATCGATTCCTTGAGCTGCACGAGCGACGTGGCGAGGTCATCGACCACCCGGTCGACCTGGTGCGCCATGGTCAGAACCTCCAGTCCCGGGAGATGAGTTCAGCCTCGTGCTTCTTGCCCAGCAGCCGGAGCCGGTCGAGTTCGTCGAACGCCTTGGTGCGGAACGACTTCAGGTCGTCCTTGGTCGCGATGGTCCAGGAGTCGGACATGGCGTTGTCGTCGTACTTCGCGATCAGCTTGTCCACTTCAGCCAGCACTTCGGCGACCATGTCCAAGGTGTTCACGAACGTGGCGTAGCGCTGCTGCGCCCGCCGGTTCAATGCAGCGATCTGCATCCGCTCTACCCTTCGCGTGTCGCGGCGACCAGCTCAGCCGCCGAGGTGAGGTCTGCCGCCAGGAAGCGCACCGCGTTCCCGACCGCGACCCTGATGTCTCGATCCGGCTCAGTGGCCACGAACGCGCGGTAGGCGTCGCTCGCGGCCGTGATGATCGCCTGGATTTCCGGCATGTCAGTCTCCGTTCCGGATCACGTGCTGCGCGTGCTTCAGGCCCTCGCAGAAACCGGCCTGCCATCCCATGTCCTCGGTCGGTTCCGTGAGCGCGGCGGCCCGTTCCCGCTCCAGCCGGGCGGCCAGCATGCGGATCACCGTGCCGACCTTCACCGGGCGGCTCACCGTCCGGCCTTCCACGCCAGCGCCAGCCCCGAGACCAGCGCGAGCACCCCGAACACCGGGGCCGCGACCAACAGCAGCCCGACCAGTACGAGCCACACCAAGTACGTGAACACTGCCTTTCCTCCCTACATCTCCCACTGGGCGCCGCACACGGTGCACGTGGCAATCCGTGTCGGCGAAAGCCAGAAACTTGCCGAGCAGACGTGGTCAGCCATCGCTAACCCCGCTTCGGGCCGTGCGGGTCATACGACGACAACCCACCCCGAATCGCGTTCATCCCACCCATTCGCCTCTCCTCTCCACTCGTGTACTTCGTGGTGAAACCCCAGGAATCCCGGACAGTTGGCCCGGCCGGGAATCGAGGCGCGCCACCACAAACAGCGCGGATTTAGGCATGGATCGGCCCACTCTGTATTTGTCAATGAACAAGAAGTGCCCTTGCCCGACTCGAAAACGGGCAGCCAACCGACTTGGGAAGGGCTCCAGGGTGGTGATGACGCGACAGCCGGGGAGGTAGCCGCGCGAACCGGTCACCCACCGGTCATGAGGTCGAGATCAGGCGGCGCGCTGCGCAGCACCCGCCCCGACAGGCTTCAAACCGAGGGCCTTGAACCACAGACCCGAGCCGGAGATCCGGCCGTCATCCCCGGTGGTCTGCCACGTGTTGAGGACCGGGTCGATCAACTCGACGTAGGAGCCCTCCTCGAACCCCTCCCCCGGGTCCGCCGCGAGCGTCACCTTGATCTCTTCGCCCTTGCCCGGCCGGCGCCCCTCCACCTGACGCGGCTTCGCGAACAGCATCACCACGAAGGCCGGGTTCCCCTCGCGGTCGGTCGCCGGGACCATCTCCCCCTTGACCTCGCGCATCTTCATGATCGGGGCCTCCGTGACCATGAACCGGTAGCCCGAGCTGACGAACGGGATGTCCTGCATGTCCAAACCTCCTGGTCGAACCCTTCGGTGTAGACCCTCTAAACACCTAAGGCAAGCTGTTGCCAGTCGTCGTTGAGGGGGTCTAAACACGAAGGTACGCCGCCCTCGCCACAGGTGTCAAGGGGGTCTAAACTCACCCTGCATGGAGGCCGAGAGCGAGTTCGACAGCGTCCGCAGCGACCCGGACCCGATCCGACGCGGGCAACGGGCGTCCGCCCTGCTCGTCGTCTACCAGCAGCGAGCAACCGAGCTCGCCCGCCTCCGCAAGGAAGCCATCGAGGAAGCTCACCGGCTACGCGGGATGAGCTACACGGAGATCGCAGCGGCTCTCGGCATCACGAAGGGCCGCGTCACCCAGATTCGATCGACCGCGCCAGGGCCCGAGCGCGCGTTCTTCGGTGTCGGCCCCGTTGCCATCGGGGTGCCGTGGCGCTACCAGACGACGGACCGCGAACGGCCTCTCATTGCCGCCGAAGACGCGCAGACCGGTGACCAGCTCGAACGCCTCGTTGACGGCCTATCTCTGACGGCTACGCGCTTCCAGATTGAGCCGGACCGCGAGGCACTGCCGGACGGCGATGCGATTGTCGTGTGTGGACCGGTATCGGCTCCGATCGCGGTGAACCTCATGGAGCGCGACCCGGTCCTCAGCATGATCAAGGATGCCGGCCGTTGGTGGATCGAGCACGAGCAGACCGGCGACCGGTACCGCTCCCCCGCCGACGACGACCCGGCCGAGTCTGCGGATATCGCCTACGTCGCCCGACACCAGATCGGAGGCCGGACAGTCTTGCACGTCGCCGGCATCCACGGGATCGGCTCACTGGGCGCCACGCACTACCTGACCGGCCACCTCGCCGAGCTGTTCAGCGAGACCCGCGAGCGGGAGTGCTCTTTCATCGTGCGTGCGACGTACGACGGACTCACGATCACCGGAAGCGAACTCGTGGCAGGCCCGTTCCGGTGGTGAGTCGCATGCAGGTGACCACCGCACAGCTCCCCCACATCGACGCAAGCGACGACAAGATCTTCGTCGCGCCCAATGCCGTCATCGTCCTGGATGGAGCGTCAGCCTTTCGACCGGTGCCCGTCCCTGCATCCGTCTACGCCGCCGATCTCGGGCAACGGATTGCCCAAGCCTTGAACGAACACCCGGACATCGATCTCCGAGCAGCCGTCCGCAGCGCAATCGAGGCGACCACGAGCAATCTCGCACTTCGGCCGGGAGACTCACCGTCGAGCACCGTGACGATTCTCCGCCGACGGGGTGACCAGGTCGACGTGTTCGCCCTCGGAGACAGCGTCGCCGTGCTCCCCGGTGGCATTGTCACCGATCCGCGTATCGACGACCTCGACCTCGAACCCCGGCGCGCTTACCGCGAAAGGCTTGCGTCGGGAGCCGGTTACGACGACACCCATCAGGCCCTACTCCGCGAGCTCCAGACTCAGCAGGCTGCCCGCCGAAACACCGCAGGGGGCTACTGGATTGCGGAAGCTGACCCGGGCGCGGCCGACCATGCCGTGATAGCCGAGTACCCCGTCGAACACGTTCCTTGGGCAGTACTGGCCACCGATGGCGCCTACGACACGATCACCCATCTGGGTCTCGATGACTGGCCGAAACTGTCTCAAGCAGACGGTGCCCAGCTTGCCGCAATCCTCGAGCAGTGCCAGTCCTGGGAGGACGAAGCCGACCCAGGCGCCATCGAGCTCCCCCGCGCCAAGCAGCACGACGACAAGGCCATCGCGGCGGTCAACCTTCGCGCGTAGTCGGCGACGGACGTTGTGTTCAGAGTTTCTTTTCTTGTTCAAGGCGGCCCCTCCGGGGCCGCGCCGCTATCGGCCGGCACGCGCGGGGCCCGCCTCCGGCACCCACGCGACCGGCCGGCGGCTGTACCGAGGGCCGCAGCTCAAGAAGAAGAGAATGTCCTCGCCGGACGGGCAGGTCTCCGAGATGGCCGAGTCGAGCGCGGCGGTTGCGTCCGTGTGCGGCCAAACGGCATCTCGTCGACCTCCCGAAGGGCTATCACGCCGCGTCAAGGGGGCAGCCGAGCAGGCAAGCAGCGGTCATGCAGGAAGCACCCCCTTGACACAGCGTGATCGGGCTGCGCCAGGTCGACGAGATGCCGAAAGGCCACCCACTCAGGGGGGTAAGATCAAACCCACGCTGGCGACGACCGAGGGGAGTGATGATGCAGATCATCGACGACAACCAATACAAGGCTCTGAGCTTTGTATCATTCGCGAATCGCGGCGGTAATCGCCCGAAAGAGATCGAACTTCGAGAGTGGATGCTGAACCCGGGTCCGAAGCCCGGAAGAAGAGGTCGACTAGTAAAGCGAGGTCGACCCGCGAAGTACGAAACGGTCGGCGGTATCTACGACACCGAGTCTTTTCGAAACCTAGCCAGAGCGGCCTCGAATATTATTGATAATTCCACACTGACAGGAATTCGTAAAATCGGCGAAGACTGGCAAAGAGCGTCCGCCGGTATCCTTTCCGCGAACGTGTACAGCATACTCGGAACCCGCCGGTTGATCGAGCCGGAGATTCCGGACGAGTACGGGCCCGACGTGCCAGCCGAATCGTTCGTTCAACACTTGATCAGGCTGGGATGGATAGACCAGGACGACCAAGGCGGACTCGGCCTTACGCCACTTGGTCGCGCCCTTCTGCGCAGCGAAGACGCCTCGGAAGGCGAGTCCGACGCGTATGACGTGGTCGTACTTGATGCCCAGAATGAACTGTCTTACCCTGTTTTTATTCAACGCCTTGCGGAAGCCGGTGAAGCCATCCTGATTGACCCCTATTTACGGATCGAACAGCTACTTGCAATCCGCGCCTACACTTCGATATCACGCGTACTCGTATCGTCCCAGCTTCGACGAGAAGATCGCGCAGCAATGGCCGTACTAATTGAATCTGGCACCGGTCGACCCATCGAATTACGCATGGCGGATCACGGAGTACTTCACGATCGCATGGTCATTGGGACGAATTCTGCGTTCACCATCGGGACCTCAATCAACACCATTGGTAAACAGCATCCCACAATCCTTACACCTCTTCCCGTCGTGGCAGCAGACGTGATGCGAACCCATGTCGACAAGTGGTGGAACGAGGCTCAGACCATTGCAACCTACCCGCCAGTCGAAGAAGAGCCGCCCGAGGATTAGACGTCGCTCCCCCGACCGTGCCATGTCGCAGCTCACGTCAAGCACCGCCGTCGCCAGCCCACATTCTGCCCACATGGCACCCGCGAACGATGGTGAATGACCATGATCGAGGACTCAGATCTTCCCTGCACAACGGGCACTACCTGGCGAGCGCGCAGGTCGTTGGTCCGTCGAGTAAGTGCAAGGGGTCGCAGGTTCAAATCCTGTCAGCCCGACGGACAAGCCACGTTCACTCAGGTGAACGTGGTTTTCGTCGTATCTGAGGGCGCAGCAGGTCCCAAGGCATGTCACATCGGTGTCATACGTCCCTTGGCGAGACGCTCTCGAACAGTCTCCGCCTCGGAGTGGTTCAGCCGCGAGAGAATGACCAGGGCCTCTTCCAAAGCCTGTCGTTCGGCCCCTGGATCGCCCAACGCACCGTGGGCGCCGGCGATCAGTTGCTGGGTGCGCGCCTGCCAGTAGTAGCTGCCGTGGTGGCGGCGGAGCTGCAGTGCGTCGCAGAACGTGTTCAGCGCCAGGCCTGGCAGGCCGAGGTCGGCGTAGGCGCGGCCGAGGCATTCGAGCACGCTGGCCAGTCCGTCCGGCTCGGTCCCCAAGACGCGGAACTGGTCCAGCGCGGGACGCACGCACTCGAGGACGCGTTCGGGCTCGCCGAACTCGAGGTGCCACCAGCCGACGTTCCCCCTCGCTTTGGCCAGCCAGATCCGATGCCCGCACGCCTCGGCGAGTTTCAGCGCTCGCTGGGTCAACGCCCACGCCTGTTCGCGATCCCGCTGTACGACTGAGATGTAGCTCAAGGCGTAGCAGGTGTGGGCCTGGCCGACCAGATCGCCGGCCGCGTCGAACAGCGCCAGTGCCTCGCGGAGGTGGCTGACGGCCTTTTCGAACTGGTCCAGGCGAATCAGCGCGCGGCCGACGAAGCGGTGGGCCATGGCTGTTCCCCAGCCGTCGCCGGTTCGCTGCGCGGCGTGCAGCGCCGCCTGCTGGGATTGCAACAGATCGAGACGGTGCCCCTGGCGATCCAGGTAGGTCACGAGCGTCACGGCGAGCCGCCAGGTGTAGGCGTCCTGGTCGGCCGTCGGGGTGATCGACAGCATCGCGAGCAGCCCGTACCGCTCCGCGTCGAGCCAGCGCAGGGCCTCCCCACCGCCTGCGAAGCACTCGACGAGCTCGGCCGCCAACGGGGCCGCCAGGGGTACCCGGTCCCACGGCGAACCGAAGTGGTCGTTCGCGGCGCAGAGCGAATGCAGGTAGTGATCCGCGAGCTGCCGGAGGGCGACCTCGCTCTCCGGATGGGAAGTCTGCTCACGCGCGTACCGCCGAAGCAAGTCGTGCATGCGGTACCGGCCCGCAACGTACTGCTCCACCAGGTGCGCGCGGCAGAGTTCGGCAAGGGCGCGGTGGACATCCTCCAGGCACTGGCCCGACAACGCCGCAGCGGTGCGCGGGGAGAAGTCGGGACCCGGGTGCTGGCTGACGTGCCGGAAGACTTCCGCCGACGCTGGGGTCAACGCCTGGTACGACCACGAAAACACCGTGCGGATCGCCGATCCGGGTTCGCCGGTGTCGAGGGCGTCCAGGGTCGACCGTTGCCGGCCGGCCCGGGTCGACAGCGCGTCCATCGGGATCCGCTCGTCGACCAGCAGGCCACCGATGATCGCGACCGCCAGCGGCAGGCGGCCCGCGTAGTCGATCAGCTGCTCGATCGCTTCGGGTTCGGCGGCGCTGCGGTCCGCACCCAGCATCCAGGTGAGCATGGTCCTGGCATCACCCGAACTGAGCGGCTCGAGAGCGACGCACCGGGCACCGGCCCGGGCCACCAGCCCGGTCAGGCAGTTCCGGCTGGTGATCACCACTCTGCTGGTGGAGCCGCCCGGAAGCAGCGACCTGACCTGCTCGCTACCGCTCGCGTTGTCCAGCACGACGAGCAGCCTGCGGCCGGCGGTGAGGCTGCGGAAAAGTGCCGCTTGCCGGTCCAGTCCGACCGGCCAGGAATCCGGGGCGAGACCCAGCGCGTCGAGGAAGCCGCGCAACGCTTCTCCCGGGTGCATCGGTGCCGCGTCCGGACCGGTTCCGCGAAGGTCGACGAACAACTGGCCGTCCGGGAATTCGTCAGCTCGCGCCATCGCCCAGTATTCGACCAACGCGGACTTGCCGACCCCCGGCATGCCGTTCACGACGCAAACTCGCGCGGCACGTTCGTCGTCGGAGGTCAATTCGTCCAGGACCGACAACTCGGCGTCACGCCCGGCGAAATGGGCAGCCGGAGCGGGTACCTGCCTCGGAATCAGCTCACGAGCCTGCTTCGGAGAATGCAGGTGGATACCGCCGCTGACCGTTTCTGCCTGGATGATCGACCCGGCCGTCGAGACATCCACGTGATTGCGACCCGCGCGCTCGTTCACGGCGACTGATCCTAGCCGCAGCCGCCGGAGGCAGATTCCTCCGATCAGGCGCAGCCGTCAGTCACGCACAGTCTTTCACGATCATGAATTGAGCGAAGGCGGATTTCCGGCGGTTTGACAATACCTCACCGGGAACTCCCCCGGAGCACAGCCGCACCGGACGACCGTGCAGACCTCCCGGCAAGCCGCGCAGACCACTAGGGTGGGCACAGCTTTCGACAACCAGGGGGATGCACCATGACCGAGCAGGAGGGGGCGGACTGGATCCCGCCCGGGGCTGATCTTTCCCGGCCCAGTGCCGCGCGGATCTACGACTACCTTCTCGGTGGGGCGCACAACCTCACCGCCGATCGGGAGGTTGCGCGGAGGCTCGAGGCCATCCAGCCCCAAGTCGCCGCCGTGGCCAGGCGGAACCGGGCCTTTCTCCGGAGGACGGTCAGGTTCCTGCTCGACCAAGGAGTGAGGCAGTTCCTCGACCTCGGCTCCGGCATCCCCACCGTCGGCAACGTCCACGAGGTCGCCCAAGCCACCGACCCCGCGGCGAAAGTCGTCTACGTCGACTACGAACCCGTCGCCGTCGCGCACAGCCGGATGTTGCTCAAGGGGAACAGCAACGCCGCTGCCGTCGAGGCCGATGCCACCGATACCGACGCGGTCCTGCAAGCCGAAGCCACCAAGAGGTTGCTCGATCTCGGGAAACCCGTCGGGTTGCTCGCCATCACCCTCGGGCACTACCTGCCCGACGTCAGCGAGATCTTCAAAAACTACCGTGAAGTCCTCGCGCCCGGCAGCTACCTCGCGCTCACCCACCTGACGAACGACTTCGCCGTCCTGAACGATCCGCGGGTGGCCGAGACCATGCGGTCGACGCAGGATCACATCTTCCCGCGGACGAAGAGCGAAGTACTGGCACTCTTCGACGGCTTCGAGCTCGTCGAACCCGGCCTGACGACCTCCGCTAACTGGCGGCCGGACCGGCTCGCCGCCGTCGTCGATCCTGAGGAAGACGGGCTCTACGCCGGCGTGGGCGTCAAGCGGTAGAACCGAAGCGCTCCCACGCCGACTGGCGGGTCATTCCCAATGCCTCGCCGATCTGGGACCACGTGCCGCCCAGTGATCGGGCCTTTCCGACCCACGCCGCCAGGTTCTGCTGGACCTGGGTGGTCGCCGCGGACACGGGAGCCAGGTTCTGGAGGACCTGTGCCAGCGGCAGGTCGTGCTCCCACGGGGCGATCAGCGGCGCGTCCGAAGGCTTGCCCTCGATCACCGACACACAAAGCTGCACACAGCCGTCGCAGATGAAGACGCCTGGGCCGCCGACCAACGTCTCCACTTCCGTGTTCGGCTTCGAACAGAACGAACAGCGGGCGATGACCGCCATCGGACCTCCCTTGTCAGGGCTGACCTTACAAGCGTAAGGGAGCGCCTGACAAGAGGAACGACGACGTCCACTCCGAAAGCTCCGTGAACCGGACTGTCAGCTCCTCGATCTCGGCCCAGCGCCGGTGCTCCCTCTCGAGGTCCGGGACGAGGAAGTCCTCCACCAGCAACAACAACGTCGCGATCTCGTACGCGACGTCGGCCAGCTGGAGGAACGGGCGGTACTCCGCCTCGACACCCGGGCCGTGCGCCACCGCCCAGTCGCGGGCGCCGTGGCCCGCCGTGCGGCACGCGGCCACGACGCGACGTCGCAAGGAGCCGCGGCGGGAGTCCGGGTGGGCTTCGGCCAACGGGGCGACGTTCCAGGCCACCGACAGCAGGCAGCACCCGGCGTCGTCCATCGAGTCAGCGATCACACGGCGTACTCTGCGCATCCCCGCACAAAACCGCCGGTCCGACTCGCGTGGTCAGCCCATCGTGTGAAGAACCGGCCCCTATCGGGCGAGCACCGAAACCGACACGAAATCGGCCAGTGCCTGCTGACCCGCCGCGTTGGCGTGGATGCCGTCGCCGTTGTCGTACGCCGGGAGGATGCTGTTCGGCTTCAGCGGGTCCTTCAGCACCTGGTCGAAGTCGACGACGCCCGAACACGTGCCGCCGCAACTGCTCCACTTGGACACGAACAGGCCGATCTCGTGGCGGGCCAGGTTCGCCGCGTCGTCGTAGCCGGGGCGGGGCGTGCTCGGCGTGACGTACACCGCGATGCCCGCCGCGCGCAGGCGCTGGAACACCGCGCGGTAGCTGTCCAGGATCGCCGCCGCGTCGCAGCCGTACGCGAGGTCGTTCGTGCCGTAGTAGTAGATCACCGACCGGACGCCGTGCAGCGCCAGGACGTCGCGGTCCAGCCGGCTCGCCGCGTCCAGGCCCGCGACCGACGGCGGCATGCCGGGACACGTGGGGGCGCTCGTCGTACCCGAGACGCCGGCGTTGGCGACAGCGAGCGGCGCGGACGATGCGACGAACCGCCGCGCCAGGTCGTCGGTCCACCGGCGATCCGCGCCGAGCTGAGTGCAGCCCGGGCCGCAGTTCGTGCTGCCGATGCCGTCGACCACCGAGCTGCCGAACGGGACGACCGTGCCCTTCAGCGCCGTGTTGTGCACGTCGACCGCGCTGACGACGTACGTCGACCCGACCGTCGACGTATAAGCGGTGCCCGGACCGTCGGCCGTGTGGTCGCCCGAGCCCGGCGGGGTGAGGTAGTTGTCGCGCAGGGCCGCGCCGTGGCGGCCCACCACCGCCGTGCCCTCGACGGACATGCTCACGGCCAGGTTCGTGTCCGGCTTCGTCACCAGCTTGGTCTCATCGCTCCAGACCTCACCGCCCGCCGGGATCGTGACGCCCGCGCGGCCGGCGAACGTCAGCCCGCGCACCGCCGACACCGCGGCGCCGCCCGCGCTCGGCCCGGCGGTCGCGTGGCCGATGGTCAGCGGGCCGGTCCCGAACGTGTTCTGGAACCGGACGCGGACCGCGTCGCCGCCCTGGCTGAGGTGCGTGATCATGCGCACCGACTGCGCTGACACCGGCGCGTCGGCCCGGCCGTCCTGCGACTGCGCCCACGACGTGAACCACGCGGGCCCGGCCCCGGCAGCTCCCGGCGCCGACGCGACGACGGCCGCGGCCACGGAAAACGCGGTCAGAAGGGCGATCCTGCGCACGGCGGCTCCCTTGTCCACTGAGGACAGTCGGCGGCGACGGCCCTGCAGCCGATCGTAAGCAGCCGATCACGGAACCGACAGGATTCTGTCCGATCTTGTCAGCGGAAGCGCCCGCACGGTTCGATGGCGTGATGGAGCAGCTGCCGCAGCTCTTCGGCGAACCGCACGAAGCGCAGGACGGCACGACGGTGATCCCCGTCAGCCGCCCGGTCGGGGTGTTCACCATCCGCGAGGGCGAAGTCAAGGGGGAACCGGCCGTCGACGCCACGCGCGTCGCCCTGCCGGCGGTGACGACCGGCCTGGTGGCCGCGACGCTCGGCACCCTCGCGGTGCTGCGGCGGCCGCCGTGGCCGGACGTCTCCCTGCGCCGTCAAGCGCCGCCGGCCGCCGCGCCCTTGGCCAGTGCCTGGACGCGGCCGAACGGGCCGTTGTAGTAGTTCTGGTCCCCCGGCAGGCCGCCGCCGCGGGCGAACTGCCAGATGCTCTGCTTGTCCCAGCCGGCGGGCAGTTCACCGACGTCCGCGCCGTAGCGCGCGAGCCAGAGCGGGTTGGTGTTCCCGAACTGCCCCGCGTTGCCGGTGCAGCGCTTCCACCACGCCGTGCTCGTGTAGATCAGCGCGCTGCGCTTCACCTTCGCCAGGTAGGTACGGGTGAAGTCGGCGATCCACGCCGTCAGGTCGGCCGCGTTCTTGCCGTAGCAGACCTCGCCGTACGGGTTGTACTCGATGTCCAGCGCGCCCGGCAGGGTCGTGCCGTCGGCGCGCCAGCCACCGCCGTGGGCGATGAAGTACTCCGCCTGCTCGGCGCCGCCGGAGACGTCCGGACGGCCGAAGTGGTAGGCGCCGCGGATGATGCCCGCCGCGTGCGCGCCGTCGTACTGCTGCCCGTACTGCGGATTGACGAACCCGGTGCCTTCGGTCGCCTTGACGTAGGTGAACTGCGCGCCGGCGCCGGCCGCGGCGGCCCAGTCGACCGGGCCCTGGTGCCCGCTGACGTCGTGGCCGAGCGTCTGCCCGACGTCGTCCAAGCGCGGGGTGCCCTGGACGCCTTCGTGCAGCGCGATCTGCGTGCCGGCGTAGTTCGCGTCCGCCAGCGAATAGTCGGGGGCGGCCGCCGCGGGCGGGGCGGTGGCGACCGCCGCGAGCGCGGCCAGCGCGCCCGCTCCCGCGAGCCGCGCCCGCCACTTCGGTTGTTCGGCCAGGCTTCGGCTCATCCGGGCTCCGATCTCGGTACTGGCACGTCCGGAGCCCATGCTGCCCGCCCGTGTCGCTCTTCGCGACACTTCTGTCACTCGATGTAGTGACTCACAGCTCGGTCGTGATGATCGCTTCCACGAGGACCTCCCCCACCCGGGTCAGTTCGACGACGCCGTCGTCCGGGTCCAACCGGACGAGCCCGCGCGAGGCCAGCGAACGGAACTTGCCAAGCCACGGCTCCGCGAACAGCGACCGGCCGGGGAACCGCGAGCGGTGCAGCGCGTCCCGCAGCGGCTGCAACGTCGTCAGCGCCATCTTGACCGCCCGCGCCTCCTGTGCCTCCGGGGTGAACCGCGTCGCCGACCCCAGCGGGATGCGCCCGGCCGCCACGGTTTCGGGGTAACGCCGGGAGTTCACGTCGGTGATCGCCTCGGACGCGCGGCAGCTCGAGCTGCCGCCGAGCCCGATCGCGACTTCGGCCTCCTGCTTGTCCTGGTCGACCATGATGGACTTCCACTTCTCCGGCCCGAGGCCGTCGCGCGCGAAGTACATCGTCGGGTGCTCGGTGTACCCGGCCGCGCGCAGGCCGTCGGTGAGCAGCTCGCGCATCTGGTACTGCTCGCCGAGCGTCGGCCAGCGGTGGCCGTCGCGCACCAGCTTGTCCCGGTAGGACGGCAGCTGCCACGCGGCGGGCTTCTCCCCCGTGACGCCGGTGCGGGTGTCGCTGTAGGACGCCAGGTGCAGCTTCGTGCACACGACCGCGGTGACTTCGTTCTCCAGCACGACGTCCAGGTCGCGCCGGACGCTGTCGAGGGTCTGGTCGAGCAGGCCGTACATGAGGTCGATGCTGATCCAGTCGAACCCGGCGCGCTGCGCGTTGCGGACGAAGTCGACGCACATCGCCGCGCTGTGCTCGCGGCCGCAGAGCTCCAGCACGTGGTCGTCGAACGACTGGACGCCGCTGGACAGCTTGGTGCAGCCCAGTTCCCGCAGCAGGTCCAGCTTCGCCGGGGTGAACGTGCTGGGATCGCCTTCGAAGCGGATCGTGGTGTCGCCGGTGAACCCGAAGTGCGCGCGGTAGAACTCCAGCAGCCGGCGGATCTCCGGCTCCGGCAGCAACGACGGCGTCCCGCCGAAGACGTTGAACTCCCCCACTTCGGCCCCGGCCAGGTTCGGCACGGCGTCGAGCCACAGCTTCGCCTCGGCGATGTTCAGGTCGACCCAGTGCTTCGCCTTTTCGTACGCCACCTCGGGTTTGCCCTTCACCAGCACCACCGGGTACTGGCAGAAGCGGCAGCGGTAGGCGCACGTCGGGATGTAGGACCAGAGGTGGATCGGGCCGGCGGACGCGAGCTGCGCGTCCAGATCCCGCAGGAACTCCGCCGGCGTGCCGGGGACGTTGCCGGGGAACACGTGCGCCCCGAACGGGTCCTCGCGGACGAACTCGAGCAGGTGCCGGTTCTCGGGCGCTTCCAGGGCGTCGAGCACGGCGGGCCGGGGCCACGCCGGGTCGAGACCGTGCAGCGAGCCGATCGCCGCTTCGTAGGCGAGCGTCATCAGAACACCCCTCCGTTGCCGAAGTAGTTGTGGGCTTCCCCCGATTCGCGGTCCTCGCAGTAGTAGCGGACGAACTCCGCGAAGCGAGCGGGAGGGACCTCCGCCAGGCACGGCGGCAGCGGGGGCGGGAAGCCGATGTCTTCGCCGACGTGCTCCCGCAGGCACGCGAACAGCTCGTCGGCGAATTCGAAGTACAGCCGGTACGACGGCGTCTTGTAGGCGTGGATCGGCGTGAAGTCGACGACGCGCATCTCGTCCCGGATCTCCGCGATCCGCCGGGCCAGCCGGGCGGCCAGCTCCGCGCCGAAGAACGCGATCACGGCGTCGTCTTCGAGCAGCGCGGGGGTCAGCAGCACCGGCAGGATGGTGTTCTTCGGCGTGAAGTCCTTGATCGAGAACTCCCACGCCTGCCGCGCCTCGGCCTCGGTCAGATCCGCCGCGGCGGCGGGCGTCGCGGGCCGGATGTCGCGCATGACGATGATGCCGTCCGAGCCGTACGCCCGGCCCGCGATCACCTCGTCGATGGCGTGGTCCACGCGCCGCGGGTTGATCTCGACGCGCGAGCGCGGCGCGTACGTGATCGCGTCGCCGCCGCTGGCCACCTTGATCCCGAAGTCCCAGTCGTCGGAGAGGTGGCTGACGAACTTCCCGTCCTGCAGCTGGTAGAAGATCTCGATGCCGCCGGCGCGCTCGTAGGCGTCGCGCTCGACGGCGAACCCCTTGCCGTCCGGGAAGCCGCCGAACAGCGAAAACGTCACCGCGCGGCACCGCAGCGTCCGCTGGATCGCGTCCCACAGCCGCGGGCGGCCGGTGAAGTGCCCGGCGTTGTAGTAGTAGTCGCAGACGCCGATCGCGGCCTTGCTCGTCTCCATCGCGGCGAAGAGCTCGCTGAGCCAGTACGCGTCGACGCGGCAGTCGGCGTCGGCCGACACGAGGTAGAACCGCTCCCCCGGATCGGTGTCGGGCCGGTTGCGGCTGCGCGCCGCGGCGAAGTCCATCCCGGCCCGCCGCGCGCACGAAACCCCCTGCTCGGACTCGTGGATGACGTGCAGCGCCAGGTCCGGGTGGGCCGCCGCGAAGTCGCGGGCGATCGCCACGGTGTCGTCGGTCGAGTTGTTGTCCACCAGCACGACCTCGTAGCGGCCCCGGTCGAGCGGCCCGTCGCCGTCGCGCTGGTCGTGCAGCGTCCGCAGTACCTCCGGCAGGTTCGCGGCTTCGTTGTACACCGGCAGCACGACGCTCAGCCGCGTGCCCGCCCCCATCGGCGGCGGGTAGAGCCGGTCGACGAGGCCGTCGACGACCGGCGTGCCGAACCGCGCCCGCCCGAGTTCCGAGTTCGCCCGCACCACTTCCGCCCGTTTCCCTTCGTCGGTGATCAGCTCGGCCACCTCGCGGGCGAACGCCGCGTCCGGCAGGTCGCGCGCCCGGATGTCCAGCACCGGGGCCCGGAACCCGCCGTAGACGACGTCGTAGAGCTCGTACCCGCTGGTGATGTACGGCGTCCCGGAGGCGATGGCTTCGCTGACCGGGTTGCCGTAGCTCTCGTAGTCGTAAGAGGTCAGGAACGACACGACCGTCGCGTGCGCGAGCAGGTCGCGCACCGAGTAGCGGCCGGGCAGCGCCGTGTCGTACGGCGTCAGCCAGCCGCCGAAGACGACGCGGTCGCGCACGCCGAGGCGGTCGGCCAGCGCGACGAGCCGGGTGTGCTCGGCGGGTGCCTCTTCGACGTCGCCGGCGACGAACAGCCAGGCGTCCGGCAGCAGCGCCAGCAGGTGCAGGTCCCGGTCGACGCGCTTCTGCGGGATGATCCGGGTGATCCGGGCCAGCAGCGGGACGTTCGCGGGAATGCCGTGGTCCCGGCGGAAACCGGCGTTGCGCTCGTCGATCCGCGCGGGGGCGATGGCGAACGCGTTGGGCAGGACGTCGATGTTCCGCAGAGCGGGAACCCACTCCAGGGTCCGGGCTTTCGCCTGCTCGTGGAGCGCGAAGTAGTGGATGTGCGGCGAGTTCCGCGGCGCGGGGACGCCGGGGTACGGGAACCGGCCGTACTTGGCGATCCCCGGTTCGCTCTGCCACATCAGGTCGTGGTCGCGCCAGAACACGAACCGGCCGAGCCGGTGCCGGGCGCCGTAGCGGTCGATCGCCCGGTACAGCGCTTCGGTGTAGGTCAGGTTCTCCGGCAGGGTCCCGTTTTCGACCGCCACCATGGTCACGCCGAGGCGTTCCCAGGTCGCGACGATGCGCGTGGCCAGCTCACCGGCGATCCGGTCGATCTCCGGGCGCAGCGTCTCGTCGCCGCCCTGGACCACTTCCCGGAGCACCCGTTCGACGAACGCGCGGTCGTAGCCGCGGATCTGCTCGACGCCCTCGACGCGGTCGAGCGTGACCCAGTCCGGCAGCAGGCCCGCTTCGTCGCGGTAGGGCCGGAAGAAAGCACCCTTGTCGGCCTTGATGTCGTAGCCGAGGTCGAGGTGCACCCGGCGCCCGCGCAGCCGGCCCGCCGTCTTGAGGAACTCCACCACGACCCCGGAAAGCGGGGTGGCGTCGAAGGACACGCCCCAGAGCACTGACATCGATGTCGGACTCCCGTCTCGGCTTCGCCGTCACCGCCAGCCTACGGGTTGTGGCGGCGGGCGGCCGCGTGAGCAGAGAGCGCTTTCCTCCGGCCCGCGGTGGTTGACCGCGGCCCGGCGACGCCCCAGAGTGGCTCCATGAACCGGGCCCTCGGGGTGCTGACCTGCGGCGCCTTCCTCTCCGTCGTGCTCGGGGTCCTCGGTTCCGGGGAACCCGTGCTCTCCCTCGTGCTGGGCGCCGCCTTCGCCGCCCTCGCCACGCTGGGCTTCGGCTGGGTGCAGGACCGCGGCCGGCTCGGCTGGGCGGCGGGCTACGTCGCCGTGCAGCTCCCGCTGTCCTTCTTCGTCTTCACGGTCAACGCCGGCGTCGGGGCGACGCTGTTCCTGGTCGTGCTGGTCAGCCAGTGCGTGCTGCTGCGGCTGCCGCTCCCGGTGGTCGCGCTGGTGATCGCCGTGGTGCCGCTCGTGCACCTCGGGATGTCGCTCGGCGAAGGCCTGCGCGAAGGGCTCGGCACCCTGGTTTCGGTGCTGTTCGCGGCCGTCATCACCGAACTCCTCGTGCGCGAGCAGCGGTCCCGGGGCGAACTCGCCGAAGCGCACGCGAAGCTGCGCGACTACGCCACCCAGGCGGAACGGCTGGCCACGGCGCAGGAGCGCAACCGGGTCGCCCGGGACATCCACGACGGGCTCGGGCATTCGCTCACCGTCGTCCAGATGCAGGTCAAGGCCGCGCGGGCGGTGCTGCCGACCGATCCCGGCAAGGCCGACGAAGTCCTGGCCAAGGCTCAGGACCAGGCCGAGAACGCCCTCGCGGAAGTCCGCCGGTCGGTCAAGGCGCTGCGCGAACCGCGGCCGGCGCCGTTGCCGGAAGCCCTGGAGGCACTGGCCACCGAAGCCGGGGTACCGGCGCGGCTCACCGTGTCCGGCGCCGAACGCCCGCTGCCCGAAGCACACCGGGAGGCCCTGTTCCGGGCCGCGCAGGAGGGTCTGACGAACGTCCGGAAGCACGCGTCCGCCGCGCGGGTGGACCTCCTGCTGGACTACGCCGAGACGTCGGTGCGGGTCTCGGTGCGCGACGACGGCGTCGGCAGCGACGACGGCGCGCCCGCCGGCTTCGGGCTGCTGGGGCTGCGGGAACGCGCCGAGAACCTGGGTGGCAAGCTCGACTTCACCTCGGCGCCCGGCGAGGGCAGCGCGCTGAGCATGGAGGTCCCGGGATGACGCCGGTCCGCGTCCTGCTCGTCGACGACCAGGCCCTCTTCCGCGAAGCCCTCGGCACCCTCCTCGCCACCCACGACGGCATCGACGTCGTCGGCGAAGCGGGCAACGGCGAGGAAGCGCTGAGCCGGGCGGCCGCGCTGACCCCGGACGTCGTCCTGATGGACCTGCGCATGCCGGTCCTCGACGGCGTCGGTGCCACCCGGCGGCTGCGGCTGGCGCACCCGGCCGTCCAGGTCATCGCGCTGACCACGTTCGACGACGACGAAGACGTCTTCGCCGCGTTGCGCGCGGGTGCGGTCGGCTACCTGCTCAAGGACGTCTCGTCGGCGCGGCTGATCGAGGCCGTGCTGGCCGCCGCGCGCGGGGAGTCCGTGCTGCAGCCCTCGGTCGCCGCGAAGGTCGTCGCGCGGTTCGCGCAGCTGGCCGACGCGCCCGAGCCGGGGCCGCAGCCGCTGGTGGTGCCGCTGTCGGACCGCGAACTCGAAGTGCTGCGCCTGCTCGCCGGCGGCCGCAGCAACCGCGAGATCGCCACGACGCTGTTCCTCGCCGAGGGCACGGTGAAGAACCACGTGACGAACCTGCTGGGCAAGCTCGGTGCCCGCGACCGCACGCAGGCCGCGTTGCGCGCGAGGGACCTCGGCCTGCTCTGACGCGGTCACATGACCCGGGTCATGACTTCCGGCACCTGGCAGCACGGCGCCGGGCCGGGATTCTCGTCCAGGACGAAACCTGGAGGGACCCGCGATGACCACCGCCGAGACACCGAGATCCACCACCCGCAAGCTCGCCCGGTTCGCCGGCCACTACGTCGAAATGGTCGTCGCCATGCTGGTCGGCATGGTCGCGCTCGCCCCGCTGTGGCCGTCGGCCTGGCTCGAGCGGGCCGATGTCGAAGCGCTCGTGATGGCCACGGACATGACCGTCGCGATGGTGCTCGCCATGGCGCTGCGCCGGCACTCCTGGCCACGGATCGCCGAGATGGCCGCCGCCATGTACCTGCCGTTCGTGGCGCTGCTCGTGCCCTACTGGCTCGGCGCCCTCTCCGGCACCGCGCTGATGGTCGCCGGGCACGTGCTCATGGTCCCGCTGATGCTCGCCGCCATGGTGTGGCGCCGCGCCGAGTACTGGCACTGACGTGCGGACCTTCCTGAAGTGGTGCGCACTCGTCGTCGCCGTGCTCGCCGTCCCGGCCGTCGGCGCGACCGTCTCCGCCCTCTCGGCGTTCGACGCCCTCTACGCCCCCGGTCCGGCGCGGCCCCTCCCGGCCGCGGCGCCGGTCCCCCACGACCCGGCCAAGCCGACCGCGGTGATCGTCGTCGGCGACCACGGCGCCGTCGTCTCCGACGCGCTGGCGCCGTACGAAATCCTCGCCGCGACCGGGAAGTTCAACGTCTACACGGTCGCACCGCACCGCGAGCCGGAACCGCTGACCGGCGGCCTCGACCTGGTGCCGGACTTCGGCTTCGACGACCTGGCCGCGCGGCTCGGCCCGAAGGCGCCGGACCTGGTCGTCGTACCCGCTCTGCCGGACGTCGGCGAGCCCGGCAGCGACGTCGTCACGGCGTGGCTGCGCGCCCAGGCCGCTCACGGCGCGAACCTGCTGAGCGTCTGCAACGGCGGCGGGGTGCTCGCCTCGGCGGGGCTGCTCGACGGGCGCCCGGCCACCGCGCACTGGCTGAAGCTCGACGACTGGGCGAAGGAGTACCCGGCCGTGAAGTGGGTGCGCGGGCAGCGGTTCGTCGACGACGGCGACGTCGTCACCACCGCCGGGGTCCTCTCCGGCATAGACGGGACGCTGCACTGGGTCGAGCGGCTGGCCGGGCCCGCGGTGGCGGCCGGCGCCGCGGCGAAGATCGGCTGGCGCCACTACGGCACCCGGGTGCCGGTGACGCCGCCCGCCGGGGTCCCGGACGCCGCCGCGATCGTCAACGCGGGGTTCCGCTGGAACCCCGACACCGTCGGGGTGCTGCTCACCGACGGTGTCGGGGAGATCGAGCTGGCCTCGGTGTTCGACACCGAGGGGCAGTCGCTGTCCTCGCGCACGCTCGCCCTCAGCGCCGACGGCGGCCCCGTCCGGTCGCGGCACGGGCTGACTTTCCTGCCGCGGGCGGCGCTCACCGCGCCGGGCCTCGACCGGCTGCTCGTGCCGGGCGCGGCCCGCGGGATCGCGCCACCGGCCGGTGAGCCGGCCCCCGAGTACGTCCACGACCGGCCCGGCTTCGCCTACGACACCGCGGTGAGCCGGCTCGCGCGCAGCGCCGACGTGGCCACCGCCCGCTGGACGGCGAAGGTGCTGGAGCTGCCCACCGACGGGGTCGTGTTCGAAGGCCGGGCCTGGCCGTGGCTGCCCACCGCCGTGCCGATCGTCTTGATCCTGCTCGGCGCGGCGGTGGTCGTGGCCGTGCGCCGGATCAGGGCGCCCAGGGCTGGGCCACGACCCAGCTGACGTCGTCGTTGTACGACCCGGCGGCGTCCCAGGCGTGGGCGCCGCTGGTGTCGGCGATGTAGAGGGTGTTGTTGTAGTGCCGCAGGTACTTGCCGGAGTAGTTGTAGGACCGGAACGACGAACCCTGGCCGTTCTTCCCGGTCACCGGGCAGAAGGTCGCGTCGGCGCGGAAGGCCGCGCTGCCGTCCATCGGCTGGCGGTACACCTGGAAGTTGAAGTGCCGCAGGAAGTCACCGGGGTAGTTGCGGGATTCGAACGACACGCAGGACGCGCTGGCCAGCCCGCGGCGGACGATCCAGGTGGCGTCGCCCTTGTCCAAAGTGGAACTGACGGCCGAGATCACCGCGTTGTCGTTCTGGTGGCGGATGTAGTCACTCGTGCAGCACGCGGTGGTCGCGCGCAGGGAGATCTCCGAAGCGGGGTTCAAGGTGCCGGTGGAGCCGGTCGGGCCGCCGTAACCGACCGACACGACGTTGGCCTGGACCGCGTTGTCCGCCGCGTCCGACGGCAGCCCGGCGGTCATCACGCCTTCGAAGAACGAGCCGATCGAGCCGTTGCTGTTGTCCCCGCCGGTGCCCAGCACGATCGCGCCTTCCTGGTGCATCGGCGAATACCCGGCGCGCGTCGGTTCCGGACCGGAGTACGTCGTCCGCAGGCCGCCGGACTGGGCGTTGGCGTCCTTGAGCGCGAAGAAGTTCTGGCCGTTGTTCTTCAGCAGGGCCGTGACGAACGGCGCGGTGATCCCGGTGTTGGCGGTGTTCTGGCTGCCGCCCGCGCTCGACTGGAACAACCCGTTCTCGAGGTCGGCCTGCACCCACGGGCCGGCGCCGTGGCAGGGCTGGAACCAGCACTCGGTGCCGAAGTTGAGGGCGTCCATGTGGCCGTTGCCGGTGTCCTGGTTGTTCGTTTCGGCGTTGCCGTAGTCGAAGCAGCAGGCGCCGTTCACGTGGGTGCCGGAGGTGATCATGTACATGCCTTCGGGCTGCCCGTTCTTCGCGACGCCGGACGTCGAGTTGTCGCGGTAGCCCATGCGGCCGGAGAAGGAAGCGCCGTAGACCTGGTGCCCGCCCGCGGTCACCGGCAGGGCGTCCGCCGGCACGCCGGTGTCCTGCCCGCCCGCGCCGCCGGGGCCTTCGATCGTCAGGTCGTTGTGGCGCGGGGACTGGTCGTAGAGCTCGGTGATCAGGCACGTCGTCCCGGCGCAGAAGGAATCCTGCGCGGCGGCGTTGGCGTACCCGCCCGCGGCCAGCAGGCCGATGTTCGTCTTGGCGCCGTCGGACGCGCGCTGGACCTGGTAGAGCGGGCCGTTGTAGGCGGCGTAGAGGGCGCGGGTGGTGCTGTGCGCGGCGACGCACGGTGTGCCCGCGGCCCCGTAGATGTCGCACGGCAGCGAAGCGGCGGCCGACGCGGTCGAGGCGGTCATCAAGCTCGCGAGTGCCAGTACCACGGCACCGGCGAGCGAGAGCCAAAACCTCGGCCGACTGTTAGCGCTAACATTCTTGCCGTCTCGACGATGAGACATAAAAGCCTCCATGGCTTGGCCGAATAATGTGAGCGTTACCAGCGAGCACTATCCAGTCCGATCCCCCGTTCGTCAACGCCCCCATCAGTCGCGAAACGGACATCCTCACGATCTAAAACGATTTACATTTCCCTGCACCGATGCAGTGCGTGCGCCCCGGTGGAGTATTGCCAACGTGTGAGTTCGTCATTACAGTCACGTATCACGTCTTATTGAAACGTTCAAATTCGTCGCCCATCCCCGCCACCAGGGAGCCCGTATGCTGCCCTCCAAGCTTTGGCGCGCGACCACCACCACGCTCGCCGCGATCCTGGTCCTTTCGGCCGCCGCGGTGCCCCCGGCCGGCGCCGCGCCACCCGTCGACCTCGCCGGCGCGCACTGGATCTGGTACCCCGAAGGCGACGCCCGCGTCTCGGCGCCCGCCGCCACCCGGTACTTCCGCACGACGTTCACCGTCCCGGCCGGCGCCGTCACCGACGCCCGGTTCGCCGTCACCGGCGACGACACCGCGGACGTCTGGCTCAACGGCACGCCGCTCGCTTCCTCCGCGCGCACCGCGGATTCCTGGCGGACGGCGCTGACCGTGGACCTGAAGCCGGCGCTCAAGCCCGGCGTCAACACCCTCGCCGTCGCCGCCCGCAACGCCGGCGGACCGGCGGGCCTGCTCGGGCGGCTGCGCGTCACCACCGGCTCGGGCACCACGGACGTGACCACCGGTGGCACCTGGAAGAGCGCGACCACCGCGGCGGAAGGCTGGGAACAGCCCGGTTTCGCCGACGGCGGCTGGGCCGCGGCCCAAGACCTCGGCGCCTACGGCACGGCACCGTGGGGCACCGGCGTCAGTACGCCGAACGGCTCGGACCAGACCCCGCTGTCGGTCGCGAGCGCCACGGTCGGGCAGCGGGTCAACCCGCTCGGCGTCGACCCGGCGCAGCCGCGGTTCGGCTGGAAACTGGGCTCTTCGGCACCGCAGCAACGGCAGTCCGCGTACCAGCTCGTGGTGTCCGCCGGCGGGACGGACGTCTGGGACAGCGGCCGCGTCACTTCCGCGCAGCAGGCCGACGTGGCCTACGGCGGTCCGGCGCTGGCGTCGCTCACGGCGTACACCTGGCGCGTCCGCGTCTGGGATGGCCAGGGCCGGCAGAGCGGCTGGAGCGCGGTGCAGCGCTTCGAAACCGCGTTGCGCGCGCCGTCGGCGGAATGGACCGGCGCGTTCCTCGGCCGCGCCACCGCGGGCCCGGACCTGGCCGGCGCGAACTGGATCTGGTACCCCGAAGGCGATCCGCTCGGCGGCGTGCCCCCGGCCACGCGGTTCTTCCGCAAGACCGTGGACCTCGCGGCGGCGCCCGGGAAGGCGACGCTCGTCGTGACCGGCGACGACACCGCGACCGTGTGGGTCAACGGCACGAAGGTGAGCGATTCCGCGCGAGTCACCGACTCGTGGAAGACAGCCGCCGTCGTCGACGTCGGCAGCCTCCTCACGGCGGGGTCCAACACGATCGCGATCAGCGCCGAGAACACCACGCAGAGCCCGGCCGGGCTGATCGCGAAGCTGACCGTCCCCAGTGGACCGGCCGTGAGCACCGACGGCTCGTGGAAGGCGAGCCAGACCGGCCCGGTCGGCTGGCAGCAGCGGACGTTCGACGACAGCTCGTGGACGGCGGCCCGCGCGCTGACTGCGTACGGCACCGGTCCGTGGGGCTCGAACGTCGCCGTCTCGGCGCCCTCTCCCCTGCTGCGCAAGAGCTTCACGGTCTCGAAGCCGGTGGCCAGCGCGCGGCTGCTGACCACCGCGCTCGGACTGCAGGAGACGCACCTCAACGGCGTCAAGGTCGGCGACGAGGTCCTCGCACCCGGCTGGACCGACTACGCGAAACGCGTCCAGTACCGGGTTTCCGACGTCACCGGGCAGATCCGGCCGGGCGAGAACGCGCTGGGCGCGATGCTGGGAAACGGCTGGTACTCCGGCAGCGTCGGCATCGCCGGCAGCCAGAAGTACGGCACCGAGCCGTGGTACTCGGCGCAGCTCGTGCTGACGTTCACCGACGGGACCAGCACGACGGTCGCGTCCGACGGCACCTGGAAGACCGCCGACGGCCCGATCCGCGCCGACGACCTCTACCAGGGCGAAACGTACGACGCCCGGCTCGCCCCGGCGGGCTGGGACCGGCCCGGCTTCGACGACCGCGGCTGGCTGGCACCCCGCCTGCGGTCCGGTGCGAAGCCGAACCTGGTGTCCCAAGTGGACAACGGCGTCACGGTCCAGCAGGAGTTCAAGCCGGTCGCGTGGACGCAGCCGAAGCCCGGCGTGTGGGTGGCCGACCTCGGCCAGAACTTCAGCGGCTGGAACCGGCTTTCGGTCACCGGAGCGGCGGGTACGACGGTGACCGTCCGGCACGCCGAAGTGCTCGACCCGGACGGCACGATCTACACGACGAACCTGCGCGCGGCGCAGGCGACCGACCGCTTCACCCTGGCGGGTACCGGGAGCGCGGAGACGTACGAGCCGCGGTTCACCGTGCACGGCTACCGGTACGTCGAGCTGACCGGCCTGCCGTCAGCGCCGACGGCCTCGACGTTGACCGGCCGCGCGATGTGGACGTCCGGCGCGCAGACCGGCACGTTCACGACGTCGAACGCGCTGGTCAACCAGCTGCAGCACAACATCCTGTGGGGTGAGCGGTCGAACATGCTGTCCGTCCCGAGCGACTGCCCGCAGCGCGACGAGCGGCTCGGCTGGACCGGCGACATCGGGATCTTCGCGGGTACGTCGACGTTCAACCTCGACGTCGCGAACTTCCTCGGCAAGTTCAGCGACGACCTGGTCGACGCGCAGCACGACGACGGCTCGTTCACCGACGTCGCCCCGGGTGTGCTGGGCGGCTCGGGCACGGCGGGCTGGGGCGACGCGGGCGTCATCGTGCCCTACACCCTGTGGCAGCGCTACGGCGACACCGGCGTGATCGACGCGCACTACGCGGCCATGGTCAAGTGGGTCGAGTACCTGTGCTCGACGTCCGGCGCGGACCTGATCCGCGACCACCAGACGTACGGGGACTGGCTCAACGTCGACGACAACACCGCGCAGGACCTGATTTCGACGGCGTTCTTCGCGTGGTCGTCGCGGCTGGTCTCCCGGATGGCGGAAGCCACCGGGCGCACGTCCGATGCGGCCAAGTACGGGACGCTCGCCGACCAGATCGGGGCGGCGTTCACCTCGCGCTTCTCGCAGGCCGACGGCACGGTGGGGTCCGGCTCCCAGGCCGGGTACGTCCTGGCGCTGGCGTTCGGGCTGCTCCCGGCGGCCCGCGTCCAGCCGGCGGCGGACAAGCTGGCCGCACGGGTGGCGGCGGCGAACGGACACCTCAGCGTCGGCTTCCTCGGCGTCGAGAACCTGCTGCCGGTGCTGGCCGCGCACGGCCACGCCGACGTCGCGTACCAGGTGCTGCTGCAGCCGGACTTCCCCGGCTGGGGTTACATGATCGGCCACGGCGCGACGACGATCTGGGAGCGCTGGGACGGCATCAAGCCGGACGGCACCTTCAACGACCCGGGCATGAACTCGTTCAACCACTACGGCCTCGGCTCGGTGGGCGACTTCCTGTACCGCTCGGTCGGCGGGCTGTCACCGGCGTCCCCGGGGTACGGGTCGCTGCTGGTGGCGCCCCGGCCGGGCGGTGGGTTGACGTCGGCGAAGTCGGCTTATGAGACACCGTACGGTGGCGCGGTCAGCGACTGGTCGGTGTCGGCCGGGAAGCTGACGCTGCGGGTGACTGTCCCGCCCGGGTCGTCGGCGACGGTCAAGGTCCCGACGTCGAACCCGGGCGCGGTGGCGGCCCCGGCGGAGGCGGTCCCGTCGGCGGCGGGGACCTACTTCGTGCCGGCGGGTTCGTACGTGTTCACCGCTCCCGCGTGACCGGCTGAAGCACCCGGGTGGCCTTCGGTGCGTTTGCCGCACCGAAGGCCACCCTTTCGCATGGGTGGATCTGCCCTGTAACAGGGGGCCTCTCCGAAGCGACCTACCGTGATTCAACGATGAGGTCAGCACCAGGAGGTCTACGTGGGTGGTGCGTTGTCTGACCTGCTGACGGTGGTGACGCCGACTTTCGCGGTGGTCGCAGGTACGGCAGCGGTCGCAGGGCAGGTGATCTGGCGACGACGCGATGTTCACGGCAGCGAGCTGAGCATCGAGCTTCGAGAGCAAGCCGCCAACAAGGTCTCGGAAGCGAAAGAAAAGGCAGAGCGGTGGACGCTCGAGCGCGAGGCCGCCGACGGCGAACGACACCACCGGCCAACCGACGGTGGCAGAGATGCCATCGATGGACAGCACCCCCAGGAAGTTCGGCTCAAAAGCGCTGCGGCCGAAATCGTCGTGAACGCCGCCGACGCGGCTTCTCGCGATGTCAACCGATACACGCGGTACGCCGATGAGGCGCTGACACGGTCGAAGATCGCGTTCTGGTTCAGTCTGACGCTGGGCGCCATCGGTTTTGCGACGATCCTGGCAGGCGCGGTCATGGCCTACTTCGCCAGCCTGGACACATCGATCGTGTCCGGAGTAGCCGGAGTCGTCAACACGTCCATCGCCGCCCTCCTCTACCAGCGGTCCGATGTCGCCGACAAACGCGCCAGCACCTGGTTCGAAAAGGCTGGCGACAACCTCAAAGAGAGTGACAATCTCCAGCGAGCACTCGACGTTCTGGAACTGCTGGACGACGCCGACTTGCGCAACCGGCTCATTGCGATGGCCGGAGCCAAGCAGCTTTTCCCGGCTGAGAACGCCAAGTCCCTCTCGGAAGTGATCGAGCTGAAGAAATAGGATTCAGCCGCCTTGGCGGGGCGGCACCGGCCGCACGGTGAACTTCAGGTGGAAGTTGTCCAGGGTTGCCGGGAGTGCGCGGCCCGGGGCCAGTACCGGGCCGGTCGTCTGCTCGAACGCGTGGTTGCGCAGCAGGTTCGCCAGCAGGGTGCTGACGCAGAACTGGACCAGGTCACGACCCGGGCAGATCGCCGGGCCCGCGCTGAACGGGACCAGGGCCGGGTTCGCCGCCGCGCGGCCGTCCAGCCAGATGTCCGGGGCGAAGCTGTCGGCGTAGGGGAGCTCCGGGTCGCGGTGGAAGAACGGCGTGTACACCAGGACCGTCGTCCCCGCCGGGCCCCACGGCGTCTCTTCGGTGCTCTCGCGCAGCAGCATCGGCGTCGTCGGCCACAGGCGGATCGCGTCCAGTGCGCACGCCCTCAGGTAGCTCGGCTGGTGCGGCTCCGCCGGGTCGATCCCGGCGATTTCCCCGCGGGCGCGATCGGCCGCCGCCGGGTGGGTGGACAGCAGGGCGAGGGTCCGGAAGGCCACCATGCCCGCGGCGTCGAAGGCGAACTGCCAGTGCGCCACCTGGTCGGCCGCCGTACCGTCGCCGGGCGTGGCGGCGACCGCCGCGGCCAGGCTGCCCGGCTCCGCTCGGCCGAGGTGGGCGGTCAGGCGTTCGTGGAACTCCGCGCGCACGCGCTTCCGCCGCGGGTGCGCGTACGCCCAGTTCGCGTCGAAGCGCAGCTTCTCCAGCAGGTCGGTGAGCGTTTCGTCGTCGTGGGCCCGCTCGCCGAGCACCACGCGCCGGACCAGCCGCCACCAAGCGACGTTGAAGGCGTCCCAGTTCAGCTCGCCCTCGTGGGTCACCTCGCCCAGCAGGACGGCGGTCTCGTCCGCGATCGCCCGGGCGAAGGGCCCGGCCAGCTCGTGCAGCGGACGGCCCGGCGCGGCTCGCGTTCCGCCGCGTCCGAGATCAGCAGGCCGTGCGGCTGGAAGTGCCGCAGCGCGGCCCGCTTCTCCACTGTGGACGGACTGAACGGCGTCGGCGCGACGGCCAGCAGCCCGCCGACGTCTTCGCCGGACAACGCCAGCTCCACCGACCGGCCGGGCACCCGCAGCTTCAGCGGCCGCCCGTCGTGGCGCTCGAGCAGGCGCCGCAACAGCTTCACGGCCGGGCGGTCGGCCTGCAGCTTCTCAACCAGCGCCATCGCCGGCGGGCGGCGCTTGATCACCCCGCCGACCAAAGTGGGCAGTGCCACACCGATGGCGACCTTGACCGTCTCGGCCACCGAAGCGGTGTCGATCTTCCCTCGGGTGGCGGACATGGCGCCCGGCTACCCTGGGCCGCCCCGCCGGAAACGCCGTCAGCCGCGCAGTGCGACGTTCAGCACGTCCCCAGCGTGGTCGAGGCAGTCCGCGCAGATCACCGCGTCCCGCGCGGCGCAGTCCACGCGCAGCAGCGGACGCCGCAGGCCGAGGAACGTCCGGCGCTCGCGACGGCCGCAGAAGTCGCAGACCGCGGCCAGCGGCGACGTCACCGCCGCCAGCACGTCACCCGCCGGAGTCCGGCGATCCGCGCCGTCACGGATCACCCGCAGGCCGGCCCGCACGCAGTCCAGGCAGATCGGCCCGGACCGGCCGGGGACCCGCGGGTCGCGGTTCCGGCCGCAGAACCGGCACGGCCGGCCGGCCCCGTTGCTCGCCGTCACGCCGCCTCCTTCACCGGTTTCGCCGCACGCACAGCCGGGAACTCCGGGCGCGACGCACCTTGACGGCCAACGCTACTCCGGCACGGCCGATCCGGGGCGACGGCGGACCCGGCTCACGCTCGGCCTGGTCCCGGCACGGACCTCCCGCCCGGGCGGCACGGCTTGAGCGGGCAGGAGGAACCCTTGTCGTCGTTGACGGTGCTGTTCGGTGTGGCCGGACTGCTCGCCCTCGCCGCCGCGATCGTCCCGAAACTCGTGGCCGACCGGCCGTTCTCGGTACCGCTGGTGATGCTGATCGCCGGGATCGTGCTGGGCCTGCTGCCGCTGCCGGCGCCCTACGGCAACGGCTGGAGCGATCCCGCCGCCCACCTGGAAGGCGTCGAATCCTTCACCCAGCTGGGTATCCTCGTCGCGCTCGCCGGGGCCGGCCTGTCCGTCGACCGCCGGTTCGGCCTGAAGCGCTGGGGCTCGACGTGGCGGCTGCTGGCCCTGACCATGCCGCTGTCGATCGCGGTGATCGCCGTGCTCGGGTACTGGTGGCTCGCGCTCGCCCCCGGGGTGGCGCTGCTGCTGGCCGCCGCGCTGGCGCCGACCGACCCGGTGCTGGCCGGGGACGTCGGCGTGCCGCACCCCGATGTCGAACCGGACCTGGCCAGGAACAACGAAATCCGCTTCACGCTGACCACGGAGGCCGGGCTCAACGACGGCCTGACCATGCCGTTCGTCCTGCTCGGCCTCGCCCTGGCGGGCAGCAGGCCGAACCTCGACTTCTCGTGGGTGCTGGTGGACCTCCTGCTGCCCGTGGCGATCGGCGTGCTGGTGGGGCTGCTCGCCGGGCGCGCGCTCGGCTGGGCGATCTTCCACACGTCGTCGGACCGGCTCCGGCTGGCCGAATACGGCGACGGACTGGTCCTGCTCGCGCTCGCCTTCCTGCCGTACGCGCTGGCGGAAGTGGCCCACGGCAACGGTTTCGCCGCCGTGTTCGTCGCGGCGGTCGTCGTCCGCAAGCTGGAGCGGGAACACGACTACCACGGCGTCCTGCACGCCTTCGGCCACCAGCTGGAGCGGCTCTTCGTCCCGCTCGCCCTGCTGGGGCTCGGGCTCGCCATCGGCGACGGGCTGCTGCGCGGCCTGCGCGTGCTCGAAGTGGTGATCGCCGTCACCGCGGTCCTGGTCGTGCGGCCGGTGATCGGCTGGCTCTCGCTGTTCGGCAGCTCCGCCGGGCGCCCGGCCACCGCGGCGATCGCGTTCTTCGGCGTCCGCGGCATCGGCACGCTCTACTACCTGGCCTACGCGCTCAACCGGCTCCCGGTGCCGCAGCAGGACGTGCTGTGGCGGGTGGGCGCGCTCGCCGTCGCCGTGTCGGTGCTGGTGCACGGCGTGGTCGCGGAACCGGCGATCCAGCGGATCGAACGGATGGGCGGCCACCTCCCGGCGACCTGATGTGTAGATCCGCGACGGCCGGGTAACCACTCGTCAAGGCCCTTTTGGCGACTGGCCGATCCGGAAATGTCGCCGCAACGGGAAGGTGCACCCCGATGAACGACAAGATCGAAAACAAGGGCGAAGAGCTCAAGGGCCGGGCCAAGGAAGCCGTCGGCGACGCCACGGGCAACGAGCAGTGGCAGGCCGAGGGCAAGTCCGACCAGGCCAAGGGCTCGCTGAAGCAGGCCGGCGAGAAGATCAAGGACGCCGTGAAGGGCGTCAAGGACAAGAACTGACCTGTCCTGCCGCTGCCGCACCCCGGGGTTTCCCGGGGTGCGGCAGCTTTTCGCGTTCGGGGACGACCATGTTCGACGGTTTCACGCTCGACCACATCGACGTCGGCGACGTGACCCTGCGGGTGCGCCACGGCGGTTCCGGCCCACCGGTCCTGCTGCTGCACGGGCACCCGCGCACGCACACGACGTGGCACCGCGTCGCCCCGCGGCTGGCGGAGCGGTTCACGGTGGTGTGCCCGGACACCCGCGGCTACGGCGAGTCCACGAAGCCGCCCACCGACGCCGGGCACACGCCGTACAGCAAGCGCGTCATGGCGGCCGACTGCGTCGCCGTGATGGAGCACTTCGGGCACTCCCGGTTCTTCGTGGCGGGCCACGACCGCGGCGCGTACGTGGCGACGCGGCTGGCGCTCGACCGCCCCACGGCGGTGCGCGGCGCGGCGATCTTGGACGCCGTCCCGATCGGTGAGGCCCTCGCCCGCTGCGACGCGCGGTTCGCGCGCGAGTGGTTCCACTGGTTCTTCTTCGCCCAGCCGGAAAAGCCCGAACGGGTGATCACCGCCGACCCCGACGCCTGGTACGACGTCGGCACCAAGAACACGCCCGAGCGGCTCGGCGAAGCGAACTTCGCCGACTTCCACCGTGCGATCCACAACCCGGCGACGGTCACTTCGATGCTCGAGGACTACCGCGCGGGCCTGGGCGTCGACCGCGCCCACGACGACGCGGACCAGGCCGCCGGGCGGCGGATCACCTGCCCGGCACTGGTGTTGTGGTCCAGCGACGACGACCTGGAAGACCTCTACGGCGACGTCCTGGATGTCTGGCACGGGTGGACGACCGACCTGCGCGGGCACGCTATCGAGTCCGGGCACCACATGGCCGAGGAGAACCCGGAAGCACTGGCCACCGCACTCGGCGACTTCTTCGGCGGGATCTAGCGTCGCGATTGTTCGGCAGCCGGGCCGAGCCGGGCCGCGGCCGACGAACCCCGGACGTGCGACGGCGGGATCTAGCGCACCCGGCGGGTCCCGTCACCGAGCGGTACCGTGCGGCCCGCCGCGTCGAGGCGTTCCAGCAGCGGGATCATCACCCGGCGGGTGCTGTCGAGCGCCTTGCGCGCCTCGGAAACCGTGAACGGGCGCGGAAGCCTGCTCAGCTCGGCCACCGCGCGGTCCTCCGCGTCCGGGCCGAGCACGACCCCTTCGGCGAGCGCTGTCAGCCGGCCGAGGCGGGTCGCCGCCGCCAATTCGCGTCGGCCGAGGCCGAGTGCGCGCAGTTCGTCCGCTTCCGGTGCGCGGAACGGGTGCTCGGCCAGCCGCTTCGCCACCGCTTCGAGGGCTTCCTCGACCGCCGGGGCGAACCCGGCGCCGGGGCGGCGGACCAGCCCGCCCGCGACCTCGAAGCCCGTCCCGCGCAGGACGGGGACGACCAGTTCGGGCGCGGGCAAGCCGAGTCGCTGCCGCAGCGCTTCCACCGGCACGCCCGCGGCGGTCCGGTCCCAGCCGCCCACGATCTCCGCCGCCTCCGCGCGCAACGCCGTGAACCGGTCCTGGTCCGCGCACCAGCCGCCCAGGCGCTCCCCCGTCTCGGGCAGGCCCATCGCGGTGAAGTCGTCCGCGCGGACGAAACCGTGGCGGCGCAGGTAACTCCCGGCGAGATCGGGGTCGGTCAGCTCGCGGCCGCGGTCCCGCGCGGCGCCGCGGCGCGACAACGGCGGCGGGCGGACGTCCAGGACGTCGAACCCGGCGGCGATCCGGTGCTCGCCCGGGTCGCGCACCAGGCCCCGGTCCCCCACGCGCAACGGCAGCGCGGTGGTCGTGGTGAGCCGTGCGGTGTCCGTCCCCAGTGGACGGACGCGCACCGGCCGCGCCACCGTTCCCAGGTGCAGCACGAGGTCCCGGTGCAGGTCGGCGGCCGCCGCGCCGCGCAGCCGCACGTCGAACTCGGCCGTGGTGCGCCACCGGCCGGGCGTCAGCAGGACGTCGCCGCGGCCGACGTCACCCCGCGGCGTGCCCCGGAGGTTCACCGCCACCCGAGCCACGGCGGTGACGGTCGTGCGCGGCTCCCCGAGCGCCTGCAGGCCGCGGACCTTCACCGGCGTCGCGCCCAGGTGCAGCTCGTCGCCGACGGCGATCGTCCCCGCGGCCAGGGTGCCCGTGACGACCGTGCCCGCCCCGGACACCGTGAAGGCGCGGTCGATCCACAACCGGACGTCGGCGGCCGGATCGGGTGCGGGCAGGCCGCCGGTCAGCTCGCCGATCGCCGTGCGCAGCTCGTCGAGACCCTCGCCCGTCCGGCCGCTGACGGCGACGCTCGGCACGGTGCCCAGGGACGTCCCGGCGATCTCGGCGAGCGCCGCCCCGGTGGCCGCGGCCGGATCGGCGCGGTCCGCCTTGGTCACCACCAGCAGGCCGCGGCGGACGCCGAACGCGGCCAGCGCGGCGAGGTGCTCGGCCGACTGCGGCATCCAGCCCTCGTCCGCGGCGACGACGAACAGCACGGCCGGCGCGGGTCCGGCCCCGGCCAGCATGTTGGGGACGAACCGTTCGTGGCCCGGCACGTCGACGAACGCGACGTCCTCGCCGCCGATCCGCGTCCACGCGAACCCGAGGTCGATGGTGAGCCCGCGGCGGCGCTCCTCGGCCCACCGGTCGGGCTCCATCCCGGTCAGCCGGCGGACCAGTGTGGACTTCCCGTGGTCGACGTGGCCGGCGGTGACGATCACCCGCATCGGCGCACGGCTTCCCGCAGCTTCGCGTCCTCGTCCGGGCGCACGGTCCGCAGGTCGAGCAGGCAGCGGTCGCGCACGACCCGGCCGACGACCGGCGGCTCGCCCGTCCGCAGGGCCGCCGCGTACCGCGCGGGCAGGCTGACCGCGGCACTGGGCAGCTCGACGCCGGGCGCGCCGCCGCCACCGACCGCCGCGGCCGATTCGACGGCTTCCGCGCCGACGTCACGCAGGCTCCGCGCCAAGGCTTCGGCACGGCGTCGCAGGTCCTCGACGGACGCTTCGAGCGCGGCGCGCACCGGGGGCACCGGGCCGCGCAGGGTCGCTTCGAGCGCGGCGAGGGTGAGCTTGTCGACGCGCAGGGCGCGGGCCGCGGGGTGCCGCCGCAGCCGTTCGATCACGTCCTCGTCGCCGAAGAGCAGCCCGGCCTGCGGGCCGCCCAGGAGCTTGTCCCCGCTCGCGGTGACGACCGCGGCGCCCGCCCGCAGCGCGGTCGCCACGTCCGGTTCGTCCGGCAGGAGCGGGTGCGGGGCGAGCAGGCCGGAGCCGATGTCCGCGACGACCGGTACGCCGAGTTTCGCCAGCTCTTCGAGCGGTGCTTCCGCCGTGAACCCGGTGATCCGGTAGTTCGACGGGTGGACCTTGAGCACGAAGCCGATGTCCGGGCCGAGCGCGGCGGCGTAGTCACCGGCCGTCGTCCGGTTCGTGGTGCCGACTTCCCGCAGCCGCGCGCCGGTCGACGCCAAGAGGTCGGGGATGCGGAAGCCGTCGCCGATCTCGACCAGCTCGCCGCGGCTGACGACGATCTCGCGGCCGGGGGCCATGGCGAGCGCGCAGAGCAGGAGGGCGGCCGCGTTGTTGTTGACGACGTGGACGGCGCCGGCGTCCGGCACGGCGGCGGCCAGCGCGGACAGCGCGCTCCGGCCGCGGCGGGCCCGGTCGCCGGTCGCGAGGTCGAACTCGACGTCGGTGGCGCCGCCGGCCGCGACGAGGGCGTCGAGCGCGGCCGCCGACAGCGGGGCGCGGCCGAGGTTGGTGTGCACGACGACGCCGGTCGCGTTGATCACCGGCCGCAGCGAAGAGGCACTCCCGGGCAGCCGCGCGAGCACGGTGGCGGTGACCTCGGCCGGGGCGAGTTCCCCCGCCCGCGCCGCCCGCTGGACGTCCTGGACGACGGATTTCACCAGGTCACGACCCAGTTCGGCGGCGGCTTCGGCGATCCCGGGCTCGGCCAGGAGCGCGTCGGTGCGCGGGATCGCGCGGCGGGGGTCAGGCATGGCGGAGGCGGACGGGAATCGAACCCGCCAGCGGCAGGACCTGCCGCTCGGCGATTTTGAAGATCGCGCCGGTCACCAGGCCGGATACGCCTCCCTGAACCATGGCAGCCATCCTGCCAAGGTCGCGGCGAGCGGGCACGATGAACCCGTGGGTTACCGACTGACGCAGTACGCGCACGGCGGCGGGTGCGCGTGCAAGATCCCGCCCGGCGAACTCGAAGCGGCCGTCCGCGGCCTCACCGGCGCCTCGCCCGTCGATCCGCCGGGCGAGCTGCTCGTCGGGCTGGACACCGGCGACGACGCGGCCGCGGTCCGGATTTCCGGGGACACCGCGCTCATCGCGACGACGGACTTCTTCACCCCGGTGGTCGACGACGCCTACGACTGGGGCCGGATCGCGGCGGCCAACGCGCTCTCCGACGTCTACGCCATGGGCGGGACGCCGGTGGTGGCGCTCAACCTGCTCGGCTGGCCGCGGGAGACGCTGCCGTTCGAGCTGGTCGCCGAAGTGCTGCGCGGCGGTCTGGACGTCTGCGGCGAGGCGGGCTGCCACCTCGCCGGCGGGCACAGCGTCGACGACCCGGAACCGAAGTACGGCCTGGCCGTGACCGGCATTGCGGATCCGGCGCGGCTGCTGCGCAACGACGCCGGGCGGGCCGGGCTGCCGCTGACGCTGACAAAGCCGCTCGGCGTCGGCGTGCTGAACTCGCGGCACAAGGCCACCGGGGAACGGTTCGAGCAGGCGATCGACGTGATGACGGCGTTGAACGCGCCGGCCTCCCGCGCGGCGCTGGCGGCCGGGGCCACGTGCGCCACCGACGTGACGGGGTTCGGCCTGCTGGGCCACCTGTTCAAGCTGGCGCGGGCCAGCGGCGTCACGGCCCGGCTGGACCCGGCGGCGGTGCCGTACCTCGACGGCGCGCGTTCGGCGCTGCGCGAGGGGTACGTCAGCGGCGGCACCCGGCGCAACCTCGACTGGGTCCGGCCGCACACGGACCTGTCGAGGGTGTCCGAGGACGAGGCGCTGCTGCTGGCGGACGCGCAGACGTCCGGCGGGCTGCTGGTCGCCGGGGAGCTGCCGGGGCACCCCGTGATCGGGGAGCTGGTCCCGCGCGGGGAGCACACGATCGTCGTCGGCTGAGTTTCGGGCCGGGCGCCGCGGGTACGCGACGAGCATGCCTGCACCGGACCGAACCAGCCTCGAACAGCACCTGGCCGAGACCGAGTACCCGTGCGGCCGCGACGAACTCCTCCGCCGAGCAGCCGCGGCCGGCGGCGGCGACTCGGTCCTCGGCTCACTGGGCGGCTTGCCGCAAAGTGACCGGTACGAGGACTTCGACGCCGTCTGGGAGGCGGTGTCGGCCAAGCACATCGGCGGGGCGCCGTAGCGTCAGCCGAGGCGCTCCACGGCGTCACGGGCGTCTTTGAGATCGACGCCGGTGCGTTCGCGGTAGACCTTGATCGCCTGGATCTTCCTGCCTTCACGCACCAGCGCGACGACCTCCGGCAGCGCCGGCTCCTCGACGGCCACCCCGAGCTTTTCGGCGATGGCGTCGAGCTTCCGCTCCACGCGCGCCAGCCGCCGGTCGACCCGCGTCAGCCGCCGGTCGGTGGCCGAGGTTCCCAGCGCGACGACCCCGGCCAGCACGGCGACACCGAGCAACACCATCCCGTAGTCCATGGCGGGACATGCTACTTCCGGAAATTGTCGGTGGTGGTGGCTAGGGTTCCGCCATGACCACATTGACTGACCGGCCGAAGACCGCGTTGCTCGTCGTCGACGTCCAGAACGGCGTGATGGCGTCGGCCCACGACCGCTCGTCCGTGCTCGCCAACATCGTGACCCTGGTGGAGAAAGCCCGCGCTTCCGGGACGGAGGTGGTGTGGGTGCAGCACACCAGCGACGAGCTGCCACGAGGCAGCGAAACGTGGGCTTATGTGCCGGAGCTGGTGCGGCGGGAGGCGGAACCGCTGGTGCACAAGGAATATGGGGACTCGTTCGAGGCGACGGATCTCGAGGCGGTGCTGGCCGAACGAGGGGTGGGTGCGCTGGTGGTGGCGGGAGCGCAGACGGACGCGTGCATCCGGTCGACGCTGCACGGGGCGCTCGCGCGGGGGTACGACGCAGCGCTGGTTTCGGACGCGCACACGACGGAGGACCTGTCGGCCTATGGTGCTCCGCCGCCGGGGCAGGTGATCGCCCACACGAACATGTACTGGGAGTACCAGACGGCGCCAGGCCGCACGGCGGGCACGATGACCACGGAGGAGGTGGAGTTCGGGGTGACCACGCCGGCTTGAGAGCCGCGATGCGCGGTGGCGGCTGGGGGCGGCAGGGCCTCGGGCCGCGAGGTCCGGCGGCGGGCCGAGGGCTCTGGGTGAGCCGAGCGCAGTGCGGCAGCGGGTTGCGGATTCCGGCCGATCCGCGCAGGCGAAGGCGCAACCGGAAAGCTCGTCGGCCAACGGTCGATTTCGCGCGCAGGTCCTCCGGCGCGCCTGCCGAGCCACGCCGGTTCGCTCGGCTGCTCCTGCCGCGTGAGGCGTAAGCGCGCTCCACCCTCGTCACCTCGATGTGGTAGTTCGCGTACCACTGCTGTTTCCAGCCATCGATCGCCGCCGCGTCGCGGTAGTACAGGACCGTCAGCTCGCGTCCGTGCTCGTCCATTGCCGCGTAGCCATCGACGTTCACGCACCACGCAAGTGGTCACGCAACGCCCGCGCGACGCGGGACATCAGCACGTCCGCCTCCGGCTGGATCGCCGCCGGTACACGGGATTCCGTCAGGGCCACCACACCGAACACGCCACCGTCCGCGTGCTCGACCACGCCGGCCTCGTGGCGCATGTTCAGCAGCGTTCCCGTTTTCGACGACCACTTCGCCGCGTCGGAGGCGAAGTCCGGGGTCAGGCGGTGGCGGATCACGTTGTTCGCCATCAGGTCGCGCACCCCCGCGGCCACCGTCGGGTCGATCTTCGAGGGGGTCCACAGCGCCTGTAACAGCTCCAGCACCGCCCGGGCGGACGCCGTGTTCGCGCGCGATACGTCGAGCTGCGCCAGGCGGTGGCCCTGGCCCGCCGTGCCCGCGCCGATCGCCAGGGCGTGGGCCAGGTCGGCTTCGGCCGCGTCGAAGCGCTCGGCCGGGGTGTCCACCAGGTCGCGCAGCTCGTGCCGGAGCGCGATCCCGCTCAGGCCCCAGCCGGTCAGCAGGGCCGCCACCTCGGCCGGCGGCGTCAGACCGAACAGGACATCGGCCGCCTGGCCGTCGCTGAGGCACGTGCTCAGGTACAGCAGGTCCTCGACGGCGATGCGGGCCGGGTGGCGGAAGCGGGTCACGCCGATCGGGCCGGGCGTGGTGACGCGGCCGGGTGGGACCTCCAGCTGGGTGGCGCCGTCGAGCTCGCCGCGGCGGATGCGCTCCAGGGTCGCCGCCGCCAGCGGGACCTTCACCAGGGACGCGATCGGGTACTCGCGATCCGGGTCGATCCCCACCTCGGCGCCCGACCGCAGGTCGCGCACCAGGAACGAGCCGCGCAGGCCGCCGTCGTTTAGTTCCGCCCGCAGGTCGCGGACCAGTGCTTCGGTGCTCACGACGCGGCTCCCAGGCAGCGTCCGACGGCTTCCCGCAGCACCGTGCGCAGCCGTTCGGCGTCTTCGCCCAGCGTGGCCGCGACGCCGAAGCCGCGCGCGAGGTCGAGTTCGCCGATCGGGCGCCAATGCAGCTCGAGGTCGGCGGCCTGCGCGACCGAGCAGACCAGCAGGTCCGCCGAGGCGAACACCTCCGCGGCCGCCGCGGTCAGCGAGCCGGCCACCGCGACCTGCGCCGGGGGCAGCCCGACGGCGTCGCGGACCCGCAGCACCCGGTCGCGGACGTGCGGGACGTCGTCCTCGGGCTGGATCCACACGCGCCGCCGCGGGCCGCCGGACCGGCCCGCCCGCAGCGTCTCCAGGTGCACGACCCGCGGTCCCGGCGGCGCCACCCCGGCGACGCCCAGCGGCACCGACCACACGCCCTCCTCGGCCGGGACGGCGGTGAGCGCGGCCCGCACCTCGCTCGTCCGGACGAGTTCGGCCCGCTCCCCCGGCTCCGCGGCGCGGAACTCCAGGTGGACGTCGAGCGCCCGGGCTTCGGCGGCCAGTTCGGCGAGCTCGCGCACCCCGCACGTGCCGGGCACGGCCACCCGCATCGGCCGCAGCCGCGCGCGACGGGCGTCGTGCTCCAGCGAGTCGGCCAGCCGGACGAGCCGCTGGGCCGACGGGAGCACGTCACGCCCGAACGCGGTCAGCCGGGCCCGGCGGGTGGAGCGGTCGAAGAGCCGCTCGCCGAAGTGCCGTTCGAGCGCCGCGATCCGCCGGCTCGCGACCGGCTGCGGGATGCGCGCGAGCGCCGCGCCCGCCGTGAAGCTGCCCGTCTCGCTCACGCTCACGAACGCCCTGCAGCCGCCGACCAGGTCCACGACCTCACTCTATGCGATTCCGGCATCGAACCGTGCGTTCGCGTCTTGGACAGCATGAGCGAACGCGGCGAGACTGCGGATGTCGATCAAGACCGGAAGGAAGCACCGTGCCGTTCCCCCACGTCCGGTGGGCCGCGCTCGCCGCGCTGGCCCTCGTCCCGCTCACCGCGTGCGCCGCCGAAACGCCGACCGTGACGCCGGCCCCGGCAGCGCCGTCGACCTCCTCGATCGCGGTGGCGCCCCAACCGGACTTCGCTCCGCTCGAACGCGAATTCGACGCCCGCCTCGGCGTGTACGCGATCGACACCGGCTCCGGCCGCGAGATCGCCCACCGGGCCGACGAGCGCTTCGGCTACGCGTCGACGCACAAGGCGTTTTCCGCCGCGGCCGTCCTCCAGCGCACGAGCATGGCGGGGCTGGCGAAGGTGCTGCCCTACACGAAGGCCGACGTCCAGCCGAACTCGCCGATCGGCGAAAAGCACACCGGGCTGTCCCTGCGCGACGCGATCGACGCGGCGTTGCGCTACAGCGACAACACCGCCGCCAACCTGCTGTTCCGCGAGCTCGGCGGCCCGGCCGGGCTGGCCGCGGTGTTGCGCGGGATCGGCGACACCACCACGCACGTCGACCGGATCGAGCCGGGCCTCAACGACCTGGCCCCGGGCGACGTCCGCGACACGAGCACCCCGCACGCGATGGCGGCCGACCTGCGCGCGTTCGCCGTCGGCACGGCGCTGCCCGCCGAGCAGCGGACCTTCTACACGGACACGATGCGCGCCAACCTCACGGGCAACGCGGTGATCCGCGCGGGCACCCCGGCCGGCTGGACGGTCGCCGACAAGACCGGGACCGGCGACTACGCGACGCGCAACGACATCGCGGTCGTCTGGCCGCCGGACCGCGCGCCGATCGTGCTGGTGGTGCTGTCCGACCGCAAGGCGAAGGACGCCAAGCCGGACGACCGCCTGCTCGCCCAGGCGGCGAAGCTGGTCCTCGACACCTACCGCTGAGGGGCCCGGAGAAGCTCATGAAAGGGTCGTTCACCGCACCGGCTCCCTGGCCCCGGCCAACCCCGCCAGCGGGCGGCGGCCGCCGGTAGGCGGATAGCGGCTCGGGCGGCCGAGGGGTTGGCGGGTCGGGCGAGCGCTGGGTCGCACGGGCGTGGGGTTGCGCAGGTCCGGCGAGCGCTGGGTTGCACGGGCGTGAGGTGCCGGGTCGGGAGAGCGCTTGGGCGGGCGTTGGGTTGGCGGGTCGGGGAAGGCGTCGGGTTGCCGGGTCCGGCGAGCGCTGGGTCGCACGGGCGGCGGGCGGCGGAGGTCTTGAGTCCATTCAAGACCTCCGGTGACCTGAATGACTCATTCAAGACCCGCCGCCTTACCGCACTGAGGTCAAGACCCGCCGTCCGACGTCACACGCGCCCCGAAGAGCCGGGCCGCCTCCGCTTCGACCTCGTCGAGCCACTCCGCGCGGCGGTCTCCGCCCGCGTCGGCCACCACCCGCAGCACGAGCCGGTGGACCTGCGGCTCGCCGAGGTACGGCGCCAGGCAGCGCCGCCAGATCGCGTCGAGCGGGTCGCCGAACAGCGTTCGCTCGCGCTCCTCCGTCGTGTCGGACGTGTTCACCACCAGCAGCCGCCGCAACGAAAGCAGCGACTCGGGGGCGCCGCCCGCGTCGTCGAGGCGGTACGCGACGCCGGGGACGAGGATCCGGTCGAGCCAGCCGCTGAGGATCGCCGGTGGCTTGCCCCACCAGTTCGGGTGGATCGCGACGAGGCCGCCCGCTTCGCGCAGTTCCTCGCGGTGGCGCCGCACCAGCGGGTCCGGTTCGGCGGCGAGGAACTCCTCCGCCCGGGTTCCGCTGGTGTAGGCCTCTTCCGCGGTGAGCACCGGGTCGAAGCCCTCGGCGTACAGGTCGTGGAACCGCACCGGCACCCCGGCCCGCTCCAGTGCCGCGACGACCCGGCCGGCGAGCGCGTGGTTGAAGCTCCCGGGCCGCGGGTGCGCGAGCAGTACCACCACCGGGGCGGTCATCCCGTCATCGCCACCAGGATGCGCCGCTTGCCCGTGAACGGCTCGCGGCCGTGCGCCATCAGCATGTTGTTGATCACCATGATGTCGCCGGCCTGCCACGGGAACGCGTAGCTGACCTCGTCGTAGACCTCCCGCACCTTCGCCAGGTCCTCGACCGGGATCGGGCTGCCGTCGGCGAAGTAGGCGTTGCGCGGCAGGTCCGCCTCGGGGTACAGCTCCAGCAGCGCCTCGCTGACCTCTTCACCGAGGCTCGAGACGTGGAACAGGTTGGCCTGGTTGAACCACACGGTGTCCCCGGTGTGCTCTTCCACCACGAACGACGGCCGGACGTGCCGGGTGCGCAGCCCGTCCTCGGTCCATTCGAACGTCTGGCCGTTGCGCGCGCAGTAGTCCTCGACGACCGCGCGGTCCTCGGTCTGGAACGCCTCCTGCCACGTCAGCCCGAGCCCTTCGCGGAACGCGCGCGCGTAGGTGACGCCGCCGGCGAACCGCTCGCGGAGGTCTGCCGGCAGCAGCCGGTACATCGCCCGGCTGTCCGCGATCGGCGTGGCCCCACCGGTTTCGGCGGCGGTGTCGCACAGGAAGAACAGCCGCGCGGGCCAGCTCGCCGAGTACGAGTTCTCGTTGTGCATCGGGATCGACTCGGCGGGCGGGTACTCGGTCGAGGTGTAGATGTTGCCCGCCACGTTCGACCGCGGCGTCGAACGTTCGGTGTAGCTGAGCAGCGCGCCGCCGATCGTCTCGGTGACCCGGTTGAACAGGTCGAGGTCGGCGGGCAGGCCGCGCAGCAGGATCGCGCCGTGGTCGCGCAGGTGCTCCCGCACCTGCGGCAGCTGCGCCTCGACGGCCGCGAAGTCCGCGGCCGGGAAGACGGCGATCTTGGTGTGCTCGTTGCCCTGCAGCTGCCCCAGCGGCGCAGCGAGATCGGCGGTCATGACCCCTCCAGTTCGAATCGGACGAGCTTGGCGGCCTCGGCGTGCAGCGCGGCCAGGTCGTCGACGTCGGCGAAGCCGGCGACGAGGACGTTCACGGCGTAGATCTCCTGGTCGTCGCTGAGCACCTGGCCGGGCGAAACGATGGTGACGACGTCGAGGACCTCCGGCAGGTCCGCGACTTCTTCGGTGCCTTCGACGCGCACGAGCCGTCCGGTGCCCTCGGCGTAGAGGACGAGGTATCCGACCGGCACGGGCAGCCCGGTGCCGCGCGCGGGTGGCGGCGTACCGAGAGCCAGCGAAACCGCTTCGGCGGTGACGTCGATGCCGGTGGCGAGCTTCAGCAACGCCGGTTGCGCTCCCCCGGCGGGCCGCCCGGCGTTGACCTCGACGATCACCGGGCCGAGCACGGCGTCGTCGATCACCTCGACGTGCGCGCACGTCGAGTCCAGCCCCAGGGCCAGCACCGCGGCGGACGCGGCCTCGGTGACGAGCCGCGCTCGCTCGGCCGACAGCCCGAACGGCGGGCAGACCATGCCCAGCTCGAACTTCCGCTCGTCGATCAGCGGCTTGCCGACCACGGTGACGGGTTCGGCGGCCCCGTCCCGGACGAGCACGTCCACCGCGTACTCCGGCCCGTCGAGCAGGCTCTCCACCAGGAACACCCGCAACGGGTCGAGGGGTCCCGGCAGCGGGCGGTGGTAGCGCGCGTCCGGGTTCTCCGGCAGCCGGGTGGCCAGGAGGTGATAGGCCGCGACCAGCTCATCCACAGTGGACACCGTGCGGACGAGTGTGCTGGCGGCGCCGTTGACCGGCTTGACGATCGCGGGGAGACCGACCTCCGCGGCGATCGCGGGCGCCTGCGCCGGATCGGCGAACAACGCGGCCCGCGGCCCCGGCAACCCGGCCGCGGCGAGGGCCTGCCGGACGGCGAACTTGTTGTGCGCCAGCGTGAACACGTCCGCCGGGCAGCGGGCGACGCCGAGCAGCTCGGCGATCCGGGCGGTGCTCGCGATGATCCCCTCCGCCGCGGTCAGCACCGCGGCGGGCTCCCGCTCGCGGAGCGCTTCGGCCACCGCGGGCGCATCCCGGACGTCGTCGACCACGACGAAGCCGTCGACCTGGTACTCCGGCTCGCCGTCGTCCAGGGGCTCGGTGACGAGCTCGGCCCGCCAGCCGGCGGCCCGGACGGCGGCCGCGAAGTCCGCGATCCACTGCCCGTGCGTTTCCCGCACGATGAACGCGGTCTTCACGCGACCTCCAGCCGGATCAGCTTGCTCGCCTCGGCGTGCAGCGCGGCCAGGTCTTCGTGGTCGGCGAACCCGGCGACGACGAGGTTGACCGCGTACGTCTCCTGCTCGTCGGTGAGCACCTGGCCGGGCGAGACCGTCGTGACCACGTCGACGACCTCCGGCAGCGCGGCGACCTCGTCGAGGCCGCCGATGCCGGTCAGGGTGCCGGACCCGGTCGCGTAGAGGATCAGCATGCCCAGCGGGATCGGCAGCTTCGCCGGCTCGCGCGCGGGCGGCGGCGCGCCGAGGGCGAGGGCGGTCAGCTCGGCGAACACGTCGACGCCGGTGCGCAGCTTGGCCAGCAGCGGCATGATCGAGCCCGCCGGGCGGCCCGCGTTGACCTCGACGATCGTCGGGCCGCGCCGCTCGTCGTCGATCACCTCGACGTGCGCGATCGTGTTGTCGAGCCCGAGCGCGAGGACCGCGGCGGACGCCGCCGACGTGACCAGTGCGGCCCGCTCGCCGGAGAGCCCGGCCGGCGGGCAGGACAGCACCAGCTCGAACTTGCGCTCGTCGATCAGCGGCTTGTCGAGGATCTCGACCGGCTCGGCGACGCCGTCGCGGACCAGCACGTCCACCGCGTACTCCGGCCCCCGCAGCAGGCTTTCGACGAGGAACGTCGACGCCGGGTCGAGCGTCCCCAGTGGACGGTGGTAACGCGGGTCCGCGGACTCGGGCAGCCGCGCGGCCAGCAGCTCGTACGCGGCCGCCAGCTCATCCACAGTGGACACCGTGCGCACGAGGTTGCTCCCGGCGCCGTTGACCGGCTTGACGATCGCGGGCAGCCCGACCCGCTCGGCCACCTCGGCCGCCGAAGCGGCCGAGGAGATCAGCGCCGCCGCGGGACCCGGCAGGCCGGCCGCGGCCAGCGCTTCCCGGACCGCGAACTTGTCCGCGCACAGGGCGAACACCGACGCCGGGCACCGCGCGACGCCGAGCAGCTCGGCGACCCGGGCGGTGCTCGCGATGGCCCCGTCCGAACCGGTCAGCACGGCGGCGGGCACCCCGACCGCCGAGCGGATCCGGGCGGCGACGGCTTCGGCGTCGTAGACGTCGTCGACGGCGACCACCTCGTCCACGACCGCGGCGAGCGAGGTCCGCTCGGCCGCCTCCACCGGTGGCGCGAACAGCACCGCGCGGTGCCCGGCCGCGTGCACCGCGGCGGCGACCTCGCCGACCCAGTGCCCGCGCGCTTCCCTGATCAGCACGACGTCGCTCACGCGGCCTCCTTCCCGGCGAGCTTGCGCTCCCGTTCCTGGGCGCCGACGAGGTCGTCCGGCAGCGAATCCGGGACCTCGGTGTCGAACCGGCGCAGCAGCTTCACGGCGAACCCGCCGGCGTTGATCAGCAGCAGGATCAGCGCGTAGACGACGAAGGCGAGCCCGACCCCGCGGCCTTCGCCGGTGCCGAGGACCGTGCCGACCGACCCGGCGAGCGCGCCGCCGGGCGCGAGCAGCGGCGAGAACCAGCCGACCGCGAGCGGCGCGAGCACCGCGAACCCGATCGGCAGCGTCGACCAGGTGATCGTCTGGTTGATGGCGAACACCCGCCCGTGGTAGCGCTGCGGCACCTTGACCTGCACCAGCGTCGCGTAGATGCCCTGCGACACGGCCATCGCCGCGGCCAGCAGGAACACCCCCGCGGCGACGACGATGAGCGACGGCCGCAGCCCCATCACGAGGCTGCCGAGCGCGATGCCGACGTTGCCGAACAGGACACCGACCATGCGCCGCTTGCGCGGGCCGCCCCAGAGCGCCATGCCGATGCCGCCGGCCACCGCGCCGACCGCCTCGGCCAGCGCGACCTGGGCGACGTCGGTGACGGTGCCGAAGGACAGCACCAGCGGCGAGACGAGCACCAGCGCGGGGGCCAGGAAGACGTTGGCCAGCGCGAAGTACAGCAGCATCGTGCGGAAGCCGCGGTGGTTCCACGAGTACTTGAGCCCGCCCGCGATCGCCGTCAGCAGCGGCTCGCGCGGGCGCCAGCCGAGCAGGTCGGGGAACCGGACGAACAGCAGGCTGACGATGGCGAACACGTAGCTCGCCATGTCGAGGACCAGGATCCCGGTCAGCTGGATGGCCGCCAGCAGCCCGGCCGCGATCACCGGCATCAGCAGCTGCGCGAAGCCGTTGGACAGCTGGGCGAGCCCCATCGCGTGGCCCAGGTACTGCTTGGGCACCAGCTGCGCGACCGACGACTGGTAGGCGATGCGCTGGATCGACCCCGCGACCGACCCGAGCGGGATCAGCGTGTAGAGCCACCAGAGCTGCACGTTCCCCGCCGTCAGCAGCACCGCGAGCGCGAGCTGGATGACGCCGGCGAGCGCGCTGGCCGCGATCATGATCCTGCGGCGGTCGCCGCGGTCGACGAGCGCGCCCGCCACCGGCAGCACCAGCACCCCGCACAGCAGGGCCAGCGCCCAGAGCAGGCCGAGGTCGGTGACCGAGCCGGTCCTGGTGTAGAGCCAGATCGGCACCGCGAACGACGTCAGCGCGGAGCCGGTCGAGGAGACCAGCTGGCCCACGGTGACCGTGACGAACCGGGCCATGCTCGGCTGCACGGCGGGCTGGTCGTCCACTTCGGACCGGTGGGTGTCGTGCACCGCCCAGCCCGCGTCCTCGCCCCGGGCGGAAACGTGCAGGTCGCCGGGCTCGTCCACGGCGGGGTGCACGCGGGTGATGATCTCCGCCAGTTCGTCCGCGCGGTAGCGGAGGAAGAAGTGCCCGGCCTGGTCGAGCACGACGAGCGCGGTGCGGTCGGTGAGGAACTCCCATTCGCGGTAGCGCTCGGCGTAGTAGTCGGTGACCGGGTCCTCCGAGCCGACGACCGAGATGATCGGCGCGCGCAGCTTGGCGACGCGGGCGTCGAGCAGGCCGCTGAAGTACTCCTCGGCGGCGCGGCTGTCGGCCCGCATGTTGCTGATGATCCGGTCGGCCTGCGCCGGGTCGAGGTCGTCGGTGTCGACGCCCATGCCCTTCAGCCAGTTCGCGTAGTACCGGTTGCTGCGCAGCTTCTCCAGCCGCGTCCGCAGCGTCCCGACGGCGCCCTTGATCCGCGCGAACGGGAAGATCGCGCCGATGTGGACGACTTCCAGTTCCCGTCCGCGCTCCTCCAGGCGCCGGGCCACGCCGACGGCGAGGGCGTTGCCGACGCCGCAGTGGCCGTAGATGGCCAGGGGCCCGTCGATCCGCTCGAGGACTTCGTCGGCGAGCCGCTCGACCAGTTCGTCGAACGGCACGGCCTCCTCGGACAGGCCGACGTCGTGGCCGGGGATCGCGACGGAGAACAGCGAATACCCGCCGGGCAGCGCGTCGGCGAGGGGCTGGTAGACGATCGCGCTGCCGCCGCCGTAGGGGAAGCAGACGTACGTCAGGGTCGGCTTCGCGACGGGCTTGGTCAGCTCGTACAGCAGATGTCCCGAGTCGTCGCGGTCGCCGTCGAGGAACCCGGCCAGCTCGCGGATCGTGCGGTGCTGGAACAGGTCCATCACGCCGGCCTGGTGCCCGGCCTTCGCGATCCGCGCGACGACCTGCGTGGCGAGCATCGAGTGGCCGCCGAGGTCGAAGAAGTCGTCGTCGACGCCCAGTTCCTCGACCTTGAGCACGTCCCGCCAGATGTCCGCGAGCAGCACTTCGAGGGCGCCGGCCGGTGCGACGAGCGCGGTGCTCGCGTCCCGGGCGGCGACCGGGGCGGGCAGCGCCTTGCGGTCGAGCTTCCCGTTCGGCGTCAGCGGCAGCGCGTCGAGCGTGACGAACGACGGCGGCACCATGTAGTCCGGCAACGTCTCCTTCAACGCGGTCCGCAGGCCTTCCACCTCGCCGACCACGTACCCGACCAGCCGCTTGTCCCCCGGCGTGTCCTCCCGGACGAGCACGACGGCGTCGGCCACGCCGGGCTGTTCCCGCAGCCGGGCCTCGATCTCGCCCAGCTCGATGCGCAGCCCGCGCAGCTTGACCTGGTGGTCGAGGCGGCCGAGGAACGCGATCGTGCCGTCGGATCGCCAGTGCGCGAGGTCGCCGGTGCGGTACATCCGGCCGCCGTGGAACGGATCCGTGACGAACCGTTCCGCCGTCAGCTCCGGCCGGTTGTGGTACCCCAGCGCCAAGCCCACGCCGGCGATGTGGAGTTCGCCGGGTACGCCGACCGGGCACGGGTTGCCGCGCCCGTCCAGGACGTAGACGCGGAGGTTGCGGATCGGCGCCCCGATCGGCACGGACGCCACCTCGGCCAGCGCTTCGGGCGTGCAGTGCCAGGCGGTGACGTCGATCGCGGCCTCGGTCGGGCCGTACAGGTTGTGCAGCTCGCAGTGCGGCAGCCGCCGGACGAACTCGCGGGCGGTGTCGAGCGGGAGTTCCTCGCCGCTGCAGACGACCCGGCGCAACGCCGTCACCGACTCGATGCCCGGCTCCGCGAGGAACAACGTCAGCATCGACGGCACGAAGTGCGCGGTCGTGATGCCCTCGGAGTCCAGGAGTTCGCGCAGGTAGGCCGCGTCCTTGTGGCCGCCGGGTTCGGCCAGCACCAGCCGGGCACCGGTCATCAGCGGCCAGAAGAACTCCCACACCGAGACGTCGAAGCTCGCCGGGGTCTTCTGCAGCACCGCGTCCGAACTGTCGAGGCCGTATTCGCGCTGCATCCAGTCGAGCCGGTTGACGATCCCGCGGTGCCCGTTGGGCACGCCCTTCGGCCGCCCGGTGGAGCCCGAGGTGTAGATGACGTACGCGGGATCGTCCGCGCTCGCCAACGGCTCCACGGGGGTGGCCGGACCGGTCGGCTCGTCGAGCACGACGACGGTCGCGTCGCCGGGCGGGAGGGTGTCCTGGAGGGCGGCCTGGGTCAGCACGACCGGCGCGGCCGCGTCTTCGAGCATGAACGCGAGCCGGTCCGCCGGGTACTCGGGGTCGAGCGGCACGTAGGCGCCGCCCGCCTTGAGCACCCCGAGCAGGCCGGTGACCAGCTCGAACGAGCGGTTCGCGAAGACACCCACCAAGGTGCCCGGCCCGACGCCCAGCTCGCGCAGGCGGTGCGCCAGCCCGTTGGCCCGGGCGTCCAGGTCCCGGTAGGACAGCGACTCACCGCGGAAGGTCAGCGCGGGCGCGTCCGGCGTGCGTGCGACCTGCGCCTCGACGAGGCCGTGCAGCGTGCCCGGCGGGATCTCCCCCGCGGTGTCGTTCCACCGGTGCACGACCAGGTCCCGCTGGTCACCCAGGATGTCCAGCCCGGACAGCGGCCGTGTGGGGTCGGCGACGATCGAACGCAGCAGCGTGACCAGGCGCCCGGCCATGCCGGCGACCGTCTCCGCCCCGAACAGCGCGGTGTTGTGCACGAACTTGCCGATCAGCCCGGACTCGACCTCGATGGCGTGGAACTCGAAGTCGAACCGGGTCGAGGGCAGGTCCATCGGCAGCCAGCGGAAGTCCACTTCGGACTTCCCCGCCGCGCCCAGCCGGCCCATTTCGTAGTTCTGCAGCACCAACATCGCCTGGAACACCGGCGAGCGGCTGACGTCACGCGGCACGCCGAGCGCGTTCACCAGGCGCTCGAACGGGACGTCGGCGTGGTCGAACGCGTCGAGCACGTGCCGCCGGGTCCGGGCCAGCAGCTCGGTGAAGCCCGGGTCGCCCGCGAGCTGGGCGCGCAGCGGCAGCATGTTGATGAACATGCCGACGACGCCTTCCAGCTCCGGCAGCCCGCGCCCGGCCGACGACGAACCGACCGCGAAGTCCTCCTGCCCGGAATACCGGGACAGCAGCACCTGGTAGGCGGCCAGCAACGTCATGAACAACGTGACGCCGTGCTCGCGGCTCAGGTCCCCGAGCGCCCGGACGAGGTCCTGCTCGACGAAGAACTCGTGGATCGCCCCGTCGAACGTCTGGGTCGCCGGCCGCGGCCGGTCGGTGGGCAGCTCCAGGGGTTCGACGCCGCGGAGGGTCTCCTGCCAGTGGTCGAGCTGCCGGTCCAGTTCGGCGCCGGTCAGCGTCCGCCGCTGCCAGTGCGCGAAGTCGCCGTAGCCGATGGACAGCGCGGGCAACGCGGCCGCCGTCCCGTGGTAGCCCGCCGCGAGGTCGCGCAGGAGCAGGTCGACCGACCAGCCGTCGCCGACGATGTGGTGCGTGCACACGGCGAGGAGGTGCTCCTCGTCGGCGACGCGCACCAGGGTCGCGCGCAGCAACGGTCCTCCGGCCAGGTCGAACGGCTCGGCCGCGGCGGCGTCGACGGCCGCCCGGGCGGCTTCCTCGTCCGCCGCGTCCACCAGGGACAGCGGGACGGTGACGACCGGTTCGACGTGGACGGACGGCTGCCCGTCGTCCCCGGCCGGGAACCGCATGCGCAGGGCCTCGTGCCGCACGGGCAGGGAATCGAGGGCCGCCCGCAGCGCGGTGACGTCGAGGCGGCCGGTGAGCCGGATCGGCACGGGGATGTTGTACGACGTGGTCCCGGGCGCGAACTGCTCCATGAACCAGACGCGTTCCTGCTGGTACGACAACGGGACGTCGTCGCCCTCCGGCCGCGGGGTGATGGTCGCGGCCGGCTCGGCGCGCCGCCGCAGCCGCCGTTCCAGCAGGGCCCGGCGCGCGGCCGCGCTGCTGGTTTCGTCGATCGTCGTCACGCCTGCTCACCTTCGGCCAGCTGGGCCCGGACCTCTTCGTCGCTGAGCTGGTCGAGGTCGGCTTCGAGCCGCCGTTCGACCTCGGCGGCAAGCCCGGCCACCGTGGTGAACGAGAACAGGCCGCGGACCGGCAGTTCGACGCCGACCTGCTTGCGGATCCGGGCCATCGCGCGGATCGCGAGCAGTGAATTGCCGCCGTGGGCGAAGAAGTCGTCGTGCACGCCGAGCTTCTCGATGCCGAGGAGTTCGCCCAGCACTTCGGCGACCAGCTCCTGGGCCGCGGTGCTCGGGGCCACGTACTCCGCCTCGCCGCCGAGCTGCGGATCGGGCAGCGCGGCCCGGTCGAGCTTGCCGCTCGCCGCCACCGGCAGCGCGTCGAGCGTGACGAACACCGTCGGCACCAGGTACTCGGGCAGCGTGGCCCGCAGCGCCTCGGCGGCGCCGTCCGCGTTGCCGACGACGTACCCGACGAGGGTTCCTTCGCGGACCGCGACGGCCGCGTCCCGGATCTCCGGCAGCTCGCGCAGGGCGGCCTCCACCTCGCCCGGCTCGATCCGGAAGCCGCGCAGCTTGACCTGGTCGTCGGTCCGGGCGAGGTAGTCGAGGGTGCCGTCGCGGCGCCAGCGGGCGAGGTCGCCGGTGGCGTACATCCGCCCGTACGGGCCCTCCGGGAACCGTTCCGCGGTCAGCTCGGGCAGCCCGAGGTAGCCGTGGGCAAGCTGGGCGCCCGCCAGGTGGAGCTGGCCCACGACGCCCGGCGGCACCGGCCGCAGGCGCTCGTCGAGGACGTAGGCGCGGGTGCCCGGGTTCGGGCGGCCGATCGGCACCGGCCCGTCGACCGGGCCGTCCAGCCGGTGGGCGATGCACCCGACGGTCGCTTCGGTCGGCCCGTATTCGTTGGTGACGAAGATCCCGGCGAACGGCCGCACGGCCTCGCCCGGCAACGCCTCGCCGCCGAGGACCAGGTCACCGGCCGGGTACGACTCTTCCGGCAGCACGGCGAGGTGTGTCGGGGTGGCCTTGACGAAGTCCGGCCGGCCCGAGTCCACAATGGACCCGCCGGCGGTGAGCGGGCCGAGCAGCGTCGTGACGGTGAGGTCGAACGACGCCGACGTGTGCAGCAGCGCGCGGCCGGCCAGGCTCGGGTACGCCTCCCGCGCCCAGCCGAGGTAGGTGGCGAGCGCCCGGTGCCCCACCTGGACGCCCTTGGGCCGCCCGGTCGAGCCGGACGTGTAGATGACGTAGGCGATGTCGTCCGGCCCCGGCCGCGCGGGGTCCGCTTCGGACGACTCCGCCCACACCGCCGGATCGCCCAGGTCCAGCGTCTCGACGTCGAGGGCGCCGTCGCCTGCGGTCAGCACGACGCGGGCCCCGGCGTCGGCCAGGACCAGTGCCTGCCGCGCGGCCGGGTTCGCCGGGTCGAGCGGGACGTAGGCCGCGCCGCTCTTGAGCGCGCCCAGGATGCCCACGACCAGCTCCGCCGAGTTCGGTGCGCAGACGCCGACGACCCCGCCGGCACCGAGCCGGTGCGCGACGCGGTTGGCCCGCGCGTTCAGCTCGGCGTACGTCAAGGACGTGCCGCCGAGGTCCACCGCGACCGCGTCGGGCGTCGCCCGCACCTGCTCTTCGAACCGCTCGACGAACAGCGGAGCGTCCTCGGTGGACGAACCGCTCCACTCTTCGACCTGACGGCGTTCGGCGTCCGACAGCAGCGGCAGATCCGCGACCGAGACCGCCGGGTCCTCGACCGCCGCGACGAGGAGGCGCAGGAACCGCTCGGCCATCGACTCCGCGGTCTCGCGGTCGAACAGGTCGGTGCGGTACAGCAGCCGGCCACCGGTCGCGGTGAGGTCGATCGCGACGTCGTCCTTGGCGGTGGCGTAGCGGACCGGCTCGATGCCCGAGTCGGGGATGAAGTTGAAGCCGATCTGGTAGAGCGCCTGCACCGCCGGGTCGCGCTCCGGGCGCACCGCGTCGGCGACCAGCTGGAAGGGCACCCGGCCGTGCTCGATGGCGTCGAGCACGGCGGTGCGGACCCGGCCGACCAGCTCGGCGAACGCCGGGTCGCCGCCGCAGTCGACCCGGATGGCGAGCTGGTTGACGAACATGCCGATCAGCGGCGCGAGTTCGGGCAGGTCGCGCCCGGCGACCGGCACCCCGACCACGACGTCGGTCGTCCCGGACAGCCGCGCCAGCAGCGCGGTGTACCCGGCGAGCAGCACCATGAACGGCGACGCCGACAGCTCGCGGCCGACCTCCCCGACCCGGTCGAGCAGGCCATCCGGGAGGGTGAAGTCGACCTGGCCGCCGTCGAAGCCGAACCCCGCGGGCCGCGGCCGGTCGGTGGGCAGGCTGTGCACCGGCGGGAGCCCGGCGAGCCGCTCGCGCCAGTAGTCCAGCTGCGCGCGCACGAGCGGCAGCTGGCCGCGCTGCCACGCCGAGTAGTCCGGGTACTGGATGGCCAGCTCGGGCAGCTTCGGCAGCCGCCCCTCCGCGGCCGCGTCGCAGGCCTCGTCGAGTTCGCTCGCCAGCACCAGGACCGAGCCGGCGTCGAACACCGTGTGGTGCACGACGAACGTCAGCAGCCAGTCGGCGTCGCCGAGCCGGCACAGCTGGGCCCGCCACGGCGGGGCCGCGTCCAGGGGGATCGGGCGGCGGGCGATCGCCTCGGCCAGCTCGGCCGCGCGGGCCTCCCGCTCCGGGAGGTCACGCAGGTCGTGCACCTCGAGGTCGATCGGGACGTCGGCGTGCACCACCTGGACGAGCTCGCCGCCGTCCATCCGGAACGCCGTGCGCAGGGCTTCGTGCCGCCCGACGACCACGCCGAGCGCGGCCCGCCACTGCCCCTCGGTGAGCGGCAGGTCCTGCCGCACCTGGCAAGGGAGGTTGTACACCGGGGACGCCAGGTCGAGCTGGTTCGACAGCCAGATCCGCTCCTGCCCGAACGAGGCCGGGAACGTCCATTCCTTCGTGTCGGTCATGTCTCCTGCTTCAGCGCTCGAGCTTGGGGATGGTGGTGGCGGCCGGCGCCTCGGCGGCGGGGGCCGCGGCGGTCCGCAGCTCCTCGATCCGCTCGGCCAGCGCGGCCACCGTGGAGGATTCGAACAGCGTCTTCATGGCCAGCCGGGCGCCGGTGGTCTTGCGGACCTGGGCGATGAGCTGGATGGCGACCAGCGAGTTGCCGCCGAGGGCGAAGAAGTCGTCGTCGACGCCGACACGCTCGACGCCGAGCACCTCGGCCCACTGCCGGGCGATCTCGGCTTCGAGGTCGGTCCGCGGGGCGACGTAGTCGTCCTGGACCTGCGGCTGGATGGTTTCGGCGACCTCTTCGGCTTCTTCCAGCGCTTCGGCGGTGACCCGGCGGGCGAACAGGTCGCGCACCGGGCGGGTGCTGATCACCACCTGGCCGCCGAGCCCCGGCGTCAGCGCCCGGAGGAACGCCTCGGCGCCGTCGACCGGCCGGATCCCGATGGAGTCCACAGTGGACTTGGCCACCGGTGCCGTGAGCCCGCCGCTGACCGCGCCCTCGTCGACCTGGCGGAGCACGAAGTCCTCGATCTCGACCAGTACGCGGCCGTCGTCGCCGCACAGCGTCAGGTCGGCGGCGATGACCTGGTCACCGCCGGAGTCGCGGTAGCGCAGGTGGCTGTGGAAACTCGCCGGGAGCACGTCGTGCACGACCACCCGGCCGTAGCTCATCGGCAGGTACGTGCCGCTCCCCCGGCCGCGGCCGAACGCGGTCGCGACGTCGAGCAGCGCCGGGTGCAGCCCCCAGCCGGTGTCGAAGACCGGCGCGACGAGCGAGGCCAGCTCCTCGTGCGCGCCGACGTGGTGGGTGCGCAGCGCGGCCCACCGCGGGCCGAAGGTGACCATGCTGGTCCGGCCGGTGCCGAACGCGTTGCCGTCGTCGAGCACGCTCGTCCGGCCCCGCACCGCGTCGAGGTCCACAGTGGACGCCGGGGGCGCCGGCACCCAGCCCGCGGAACCCCGGACGTGCGTCTTCGTCACGCCACCCGCGCGGCTGGTCACCGCGAACCCGTCACCGTCGAAGCCGACCCGGTACTCCGCGACGGTGCCCTCGGGCACCGAGAACGGTTCGAGGAAGGCGACATCGCGCAGTTCGACGACGTGGCCGTCGCCGGGCTTCGGCAGCGCCGCCTCGACGGCCGCCCGCACGGTTTCCAGGTGCCCGGTGCCGGGCACGACCGGGACGCCGGCGATCCGGTGCTCGTCGAGCAGCCAGTGCGCGGCCGCCGAGACCAGGCCGTGGCAGTCCTCGCCGGTGCGCGTGCTGAGCACCGGGTGCGCGATCGGGCCGTCCGCCTTCGTGCGGGTGGACCGGATCGTCGCCGGCGCGGCCACTTCGGCGGCCATGCCGACCTCGTCCCAGCCACCCCAGTTGTGCGAGACGACCCGGGCCCGCCAGCCGTGGTCGCCGCGGGCGTAGGCGTCGAGGAAGTTGTTGGCCGCGCAGTAGTCGACCTGCCCGAAGTCGCCGGAGACCGCGGTGACCGACGAGCACAGGGCGGCGAAGTCCATCGGCAGGTCGGCGAACGCCGAGGCCAGCGCCAGGGTGCCGCCGATCTTCGGGGCCAGCACCGCTTCCGCGGCCGCCCGCTCCTTGACCTCCGCGACGCCGCCGCCGGGCAGGCCGGCCGCGTGCACGATGCCGTCCAGCCCGCCGAACTCGGCTTCCGCCAGCTCGCGGACCCGCCGCAGGGCGGCCGGGTCGGTCACGTCGGCGGCGACCACGTGCACCACCGCCCCGGCGGCCTCCATCCGCCGGATCGCGCGGATCGCGCGCCCGGTCCGGTCGGTTCCGTCGCAGGCGTCCCACTCCTCGCGCGGCGGCAGGCCGCTGCGGGTCAGCAGGATGAGCTTCGCGCGGACACGCAGGGCGAAGTCCTCGGCGAGGGTGACCCCGATGCCGCCGGTGCCCCCGGTGATCAGGTACCGGCCGCCGTCGCGCAGCACCGGCGCCGCTTCGGGCACGGTGAGCTGCGTGTGCTCCAGGACCCAGCGCCGGCCCCGCCGCAGGGCGACCTCCGCTTCGGCCGCCCGGAACAGCTCGGCGACGACGTCCTCGGTCACGGCCTCGACGTCGATCCGCCGCACGAGCGTGCCGGGGACTTCCAGGGGCAGCACCCGCGCGATGCCCGCCAGGGTCGCGTGTTCGGGCCGGGTGAGGTCGGTGCCGGTGACGTCGGCGGTGCCGGTGCTCAGCACGTCGATCCGGACCGGCTCGCCCCAGGCCTGGACCAGGTTGAGCACGCTGAAGAAGCCGCGCTCCTGGGCGGCCATCCCGGTTTCGGTGCCGTCGAGGGCCCACGCGTGGACCACCCGCTCGGGGCGGTCACCGAGGGTGGCGACCAGTTCGTCGTAGTCCTCGCGCACCCCGGGCCGGACGGTGAAGCCGCGCTCGGTCGTCGTGAAGGCGTCGCCGGGGCGGACCTCGGTGACCGCGACCCCGGCGTCCCGCAGCAGGTCCGCGAGGACGTCGTCGCCGACGAACGCGAGGCAGGACGCGAACGGCTCGCGCCGCAGTTCCGGACCGGCCTGCCGCCAGGACGGGACCGCGAACCACTCGTCGAGCGGCAGCGGCCCGCTCGGCTGTGCGGGCTCGGCCGATGTCCCCTTCGGATCGGGGTCGACCCAGTACCGCTTGCGCGCGTAGGGGTAGCCGGGCAGCGGCACGCGGTGGCCGTCCGTCGTGAGGTCGACCGGCACCCCGTGTGTCCACAACAGACCGGCCGCGGCGTACAGCGTTTCGACGTCGCCCTCGCGGTCGCTGCGGCCGGGCAGGCTCGGCTGCGGCGCGGGCGAGCCCTTCGGCACCTGGCCACGGGCGAGGCCGGCCAGCTGGTGGCCGGGGCCGCACTCGACGAGCGCCCACCGCTCGCCGCCGCCGGCCAGCGTCCGCACGCAGTCGCCGAACCGGACCGCCCGGCGCAGGTGCGCGGCCCAGTACGCGGGATCGGTGGCCTGCTCGGCGGTGATCCAGCCGCCGGTCAGGTTCGAGAGGAACGGCAGCGACGGCGCCGACCGCGGCACCGCGGCGACGGCCTCGGTGAACTCCGCCAGGATCGGGTCCATCATCGGCGAGTGGAAGGCGTGCGAGGTCACCAGTTCCCGGCACTGCACGTCGCTCGACTTCAGCAGTGACGCGAAGTCCGCGACGGCACCGGACGGCCCGGCGACGACGCACGTCCCCGGCCCGTTGACCCCGGCGATCGAAAGCCCTTCCGGCAGCCGCTTCGCGACGGATTCCTCGTCGAGCTGGACAGCGAGCATCGCGCCGGCGGGCATCGCCTGCATCAGCTCGCCGCGCCGCACGACCAGCCGCATCGCGTCGGCGAGAGTGAACACCCCGGCCACGGTCGCAGCCACGTACTCGCCGACCGAGTGCCCGATCATCGCGCCCGGCCGCACGCCCCAGCTCCGCCACAGCCGGGCCAGCGCGTACTCGACGGCGAACAGCGCGGGCTGCGTGTAGCGCGTCTCCTTCAGCTCGGCGTCCCCGCCGCGGCCCAGCACCAGCTCTTTCAGGCCGGGAAGACCGGACAGCTCGCAGCATTCGTCGAACGCCGTCGCGAAGACCGGCTCGCTGCGGTACAGCTCGGCGCCCATCCCCGCGTACTGCGATCCCTGCCCGGAGAACAGGAACGCCACCTTGAGCTCACCGGCCTGGGCCGTGGCGAGCCGGCGGGGGTCGCGCAGGCCGTCGACCGCGTCTTCGGAGTCGCGGGCGACGACGACCGCGCGGTGCGGGTACTCGGTCCGCCCGGCGGCGAGGGTGTGCGCGACGTCGGCCAGGTCGAGGTCGACGTCGCCGGCCAGCCGGTCGGCGAGCCGCTCGACCGCGGTGGCGAGCGTTTCCGGCGTCTTCGCCGACACCCGCAGCAGGTGCGCCGGGTGCGGACGGCGGTGCCGCCGCGGCGCGGGTGCCTCTTCCAGCACCAGGTGGGCGTTGGTGCCGCCGACGCCGAAGGAGCTCACGCCCGCCCGGCGCGGGGTGTCGGCGGCTTCCCACTTGGTCACGGTGGTCGCCGGGTGGAACGGGCTCCGGGGGAAGTCGATGCCCGGGTTGGCTTCTTCGTAGTTGATGGTCGGCGGGATGAGGCCGTGTTCCATCGCCAGCACGGTCTTGATCAGCGCCACGACACCGGCGGCCTGGGACAGGTGGCCGATGTTCGACTTCACCGAGCCGATCGCGCACCAGCCGGTGTCCGGGACACCGTGGCCGTACACAGTGGACAGTGAGGTGATCTCGATCGGGTCGCCCAGCGCCGTTCCGGTGCCGTGGGCCTCGACGTAGCCGATCGTGCGCGGGTCGACCCCGGCCATGCCGACCGCCTGCGCGATGGCCTCGGTCTGCCCGGCGACGCTGGGCGCGGAGAAGCCGACCTTCGTGGCGCCGTCGTTGTTGATCGCGTTGCCGAGCACGACCGCGCGGATGTGGTCGCCGTCCTCCAGCGCCTGGGAGAGCCGCTTGACCAGGACGACGCCGACGCCGCTGCTCCACACCGTGCCGTTGGCGCCGGCGTCGAACGCGCGCACGTGCCCGTCCGGTGAGGTGAAGCCCTCGACGCCCATGTACCCGATGCCGTGCGGCATCTCCAGGTTCACGCCGCCGGCCAGCGCGAGGTCGCACTCGCCGTTGCGCAGCGCCTCGCACGCCAGGTGCACCGCGACCAGCGACGTCGAGCACGCCGTGTGGATCGCGAGGCTCGGGCCGCGCAGGTTCAGCTTGTAGGACACCGACGTGGTCAGGTAGCTGGGCTGGTTGCCGGTGGACATCCCGATGCCGCCGTGCTGCGAGGCCAGCACACGCTCGTTGCGCAGCAGGTTCTCGATCAGGTAGCCGGTCCGCCCGGTGCCGCCGTAGACGCCGATCGCGCCGCCGTAGCGGGCCGGGTCGTAGCCGCCGTCGGTCAGCGCCGCATGGCACGCTTCGAGGAAGACCCGGTGCTGCGGGTCGGTGATCTCGGCTTCGCGGCTGGTCATGCCGAACAGGTCGGCGTCGAACTCGTCGAAGCCGTCGACCACCGTCGTCGCGTTGACCCAGCTGGGATCGTCCAAAGTGGCCGGATCGGCGCCCCGGGCGATCAGTTCTTCCCGGGTGGCGGGCTTGATGGACTCGACGCCGTCGACGAGGTTGCGCCAGAACTGCCGGAGGTCACCGGCACCGGGGACGCGGGCGGCCATGCCGACGATGGCGATGGGTTCGGCGCCCGGTTCGAGGTCGTTCGTCACTGGTGTCGCTCCTGTTCGTGGCCGGTTGTGCCGGCACTGCGGCGGGGTCTTCTGGACGGGGTGCGCCCCCGGCGGGCGGCGACCCGCTCGGCGGCCCTGGCGAGTTCCGGGCTGGGCGCGGCCCCCGCGTGGAGGTGGGTGGCGAGGGCACGGACGGTGGGGTGGGTGAACAGGTCGACCATCGGGATGCGGCGGCCGAGCCGGGCGGTGACCTCGGCGTGCACCTTCGCCAGGGCGAGCGAATGCCCGCCGACGTCGAAGAAGTTGTCGGTCACCCGGACGGCGTCGAGGCCGAGCACTTCGCGCCAGGTGGCGGCGATCAGCGCCTCGGTCGCCGCCAGCGCGGCCGGGTCGACGACCGGTGCCGGCTCGGCTTTCGGCCGCGCGGCCGCTTCCGGTGCGGCCGTGCGCACCGAGGCCCGCGGGAGTTCCGGCGCGCACGCCCCGGCCGGCCGGTCCGGCTCGGCGGCCAGCGCCGCGAGGAGCGCGGTGAAGTCCTCGGCGAGCGCCGCCACCCGGGCCGCGTCGAACAGGTCCGGGTTGTACAGCAGCTCGACGCCGTGCCCGAGGACGTAGACGGTCAGGTCGAACGGCGAACCGGGCTTCTCGACCGGCACCCACGTTCCCCGCAGCCCGGGCAGGTCGAGCCGGGGTTCGGTGAAGTTGAGGACGTTCACCATCACCTGCACCAGCGGCGCCCGCGAAGGGTCGCGGGGTACGCCGAGCGCGCCGACGAGCCGGTCGATCGGCGCCGCCGGGTGCGCGGTGGCGGCCAGCAGCTCCTCGCCGCCGCGCCGGACGAGCGTGGTGAAGTCCGCGTCCGCGTCCGCGGCGCGCAGCCGCACCGGGACGATGTCCACGAAGAACCCGGCGACGTCCTGGGTTTCGGCCAGCTGCCGGTCCGCGACGACGGTGGCGACCAGGTGGTCGTCCCCGCCGGTGAGCCGGTGCAGCAGCTGCCCGAACGCGGCGAGCACCACGCCCGCGCGAGTGGTTCCGGTGCGGGTGGCCAGCGCTGCGACGGCCTCGGCGACGCCGTCGGGGAAGGCCTGGTGGTGCGTCGCGCCGCGGTAGGTCTGGACGGCCGCGCGCGGCCGGTCCCGCGGGAGGTCCACTGTGGACGGCGCGCCCGCGAGGTGCTCGGTCCACCAGGCGAGGTCGACGGCTTCGCGACGGCCGTCGCGCTCGGCGCGCCACACCGCGTAGTCCGCATAGGAAACCGGCAGCGGCGGCAGGGGTTCGCCGCAGTAGGCCGCGGCGAGGTCCGCGCAGAGCAGTTCCTGCGACCAGCCGTCGAACACGGCGTGGTGCAGTGTGAAGCCGAGCACGTGGTCCCCGGGCCCCAGCTCGTAGAGCCGCACGCGCCACGGCGCTTCGCGGTCGAGCCGGACCGGTGCCGCCGCGTCGGCGGCCAGCCGCTCACCGACGGCGGCCTCGGTCAGCGGGAGCACCGGCAGCTCGACGTCGGCCGGGGGCAGGCAGTCCGCCCGCGGGACGCCGTCGACCGGCCGGATCCGCCAGCGCAGCACGTCGTGCCGCTCGGCGACCGCGCGAAGGGCCGCGCGCAGGGCACGCACGTCGAGCGGTCCGGTCAGCCGGAACGCCATCGCGATGTTGTACGGCGCCGCGTCCGGGGCGAGCTGGTCGAGAAACCACAGCCGCCGCTGGGGCGGGGACAGCGCGGGCGCGTGACCGGTGGTCAAGCCCGGGCCGGTGAGCGGGGCGGCCGCGGCCACCCGCCGCGTCAGCTCCTCGAGCGTCCGCCCCGCGAAGACGTCCTCGACGGACACATCGGCGGCGAGCTCCTTCCGGAGGGCCGCCACCAGCCGCATCGCCGCGATCGAGTCGCCACCGGACAGCAGGAAGTCGGGTCCGGCACCGGCTCCCAGCACCCGCCGCCACACCTCGGCGACCGGCGAGCCGCCCAGGTCCCCGACCGGTGCCTCTTCGGCGAGCGCGCGCAACGCGGGCCGGTCGACCTTCCCGGTGACGGGGTTGACCGGCAGCACGTCCAGCCGCCGGATGACGGCCGGGCGCATGGCCTCGGTGAGCCGCTCCCCCGCGTACGCGTGCAGGTCCACATCGGACGGTGCCGACGCCGGGCTGAGGAACGCGATCAGCCGGGTGCCGCCCGGACCGGGCACGGCTTCGACGGCGACGGCACCGACATCCGGGTGCGCGCCCAGCGCGGCCTCGACTTCGCCGAGTTCGATGCGCTGCCCGCGGATCTTCACCTGCCGGTCGGCGCGGCCGGCGAACTCCAGCCTGCCGTCGAGGCGGAGCCGGGCCAGGTCGCCGGTGCGGTAGAGCCGTTCCCCCGGCGTGAACGGGTCCTCGACGAACTTCCGCGCGGTCAGCTCCGGGCTGCCGAGGTAGCCCGCGGCGAGCCCGGGCCCGCCGATGACCAGCTCGCCGACCTCACCCGGCGCGACGGGCCGCAGTTCGCCGTCGACGACGTGGGCGCGGTGCCACGGCGTCGGCGTCCCCAGCGGCAGCGGGTCGGCGGGCACGCCGGTCACCTCGTCGGTGACCACGACGACGGTGGTCTCGGTCGGGCCGTAGACGTGGAAGAACCGGCGTCCGGGCAGCCAGCGGGCGACCAGCTCGGCCGGCACCGGCTCGCCGCCGCAGGCCACGGTCCGCCAGCCGGGTACGTCGGCGGGGTCGAGCAGCGACAGCAGCGTCGGAGTGATGAAGCCCCAGTTCACGTCGTGCTCGACAACGAACCGGCGCAGCCGTTCCGGGTCCGCCCGGTCGGCCGTCCCGGCCAGCTGCACCGAGCCGCCGACCGCCAGCGGCACGAAGACGTCCATCGTGAAGGCGTCGAACCCCAGCGAGGAGATGCCGAGCGTGCGGGTGCCGGGGCCGACGCCGAGCCGGCCGGCGAACCCGGTGACGAACGCGACGACGTTGCGGTGGCTGGTGAGCACGCCCTTGGGTCGCCCGGTCGAGCCGGAGGTGTAGAGCACGTGCGCGGTCGTGTCCGGCGTGGCCGGGCAGGTGCCGGGCGCGGCGGGCGGCGGGACGCCGATCCCCGTTCCCGCACCGAATTCGGCGACCGCGGCGTCCCCGACGACGACGGACACCCCGGCGTCGGCGGCGATCCCCGTCAGCCGGGCACGTGGCCCGCCCGGGTCGAGCGGGACGTAGGCGCCGCCCGACAGCAGCACTCCGAGCACCGTGCTCACGAGGGCGGGCGTCCGGTGGGCGCACACCCCGACCCGGGTCCCCGGGCCTGCCCCGCGTTCGCGCAGGGCGGCGGCGACGCCCCAGGCCGCGGTGACGAGCTCAGCGTAGGTGAGCCGGGTGGTGCCCTGCCGCACGGCGAGCGCGTCCGGCGTCTTCTCCGCCTGCGCCAGGACCAGTCCGGCGACCGTGGTGTCCGGAAAGGACAGCGGTGGGCCGTGCGTGCCCGCGACGGGCAGCGTGTCGGTCACGAAGAACTCCCCAGTTCGGTCCGGCCGCGGTGGCGGCCGGGTGGTGGTGCGTGCGGCTCACGGGTGGTGTCCCGGAACCGGCGGGTCGATCCAGAACCTGCCGCGCTGGAACGGATAGCCGGGTAGCGGCACCCGGCCCGGCTCCGCGCCGTCGTGGCGGGCGGTCCAGTCGACGTCGGCGCCGCCGGTCCAGCGGAGGGCCAGCTCCCGGGCCGCGCCCGGCGGCCCGGCGACGTCGCCGCCTTCGGCCAGCAGGGTGTCGAGGGCCTCGACGGCTTCCTCGACGGTCGAAGCGACCACGGCCGCGCGGCTGGCGAACTCCCGGCGGCCGACGGCGAGGGTGTACGCGGCGTCGGCGAGGTCCGGCGGGTCGGCCGCGAGCCGGTCCCGCACCGCGGACAGCGCTTCCCGCAACGCTTGCGGGTCGCGCGCCGAGACCGGCAGGACGTGCGGGCCCTCGGCGGTCACGCGCGGGCCCGGCGCCGGTGCTTCTTCGACGACGACGTGGACGTTGGTCCCGCCCATGCCGAACGCGCTGACCCCGGCCACCCGGCGGGGCGCGTCGGGCCAGTCGGTGGCCTTGACGGGCACGAAGCACGGGCCGCCGGCCAGGTCGACCTCCGGGTGCGGCGCGGTGAAGTGCAAGTTCGGCGGGATCACGCCGTGACGCACCGCAAGCACGGCCTTGATCAGCCCGGCCACGCCGGCGGCCGCGTCCAGGTGCCCGATGTTCGTCTTGACCGAACCGAGCGCGCACGTCCCGGGCGGGACGTCGCGGTACACCCGGTTGAGCGCGGCGACCTCGATCGCGTCGCCCAGCGGGGTGCCGCTGCCGTGCGCTTCGATCAGGCCCACGTCGGCCGGATCGACCTCGGCCACGGCGAGCGCCTCGGCGATCGCGGCCGCCTGGCCCGCCGGGCTCGGCACGGCGTACCCGGCGCGGTCGGCGCCGTCGTTGGTCATCGCCCAGCCGGGCAGCACGGCGTGGATGTGGTCGCGGTCGGCGAGCGCGTCCGACAGCCGCCGCAGCACGACGACCCCGGCGCCGGATCCGAAGCCGGCCCCGTCGGCGGCCACGTCGAACGAGCGGCAGCGGCCGTCCGCCGAGGCCATTCCGCCCGCGCGGTACCGCGGCCACGTCACACTCACGCCCCCGGCGATCGCCAGGTCGCAGCGGTATTCGGCGAGGCTCTGCGCGGCCAGGCCGACCGCGGCGAGCGAGCTGGAGCAGGCACTTTGGACGGCGAGCGCGGGCCCGGTCAGCCCGAGCCGGTAGGCGACCTGGCCGGGCAGGTGGTCGGTGAGCTGGCGCCCGAGCAGCCGGCCTTCCCAGTCGTCCGGGTCGACGTCGCCGGTCACCGCCGGGTTCCCGAAGAGGTGGAAGAGGAAGTACCGGTTGACCCCGGCGGAGGTGAACACCCCGACCGGGCCGTGTTCCCGCGCCGGATCGCGGCCCGCGTCCTCCAGCGCCCGCCACGCCGTCTCCAGGAACAGGCGGTGCTGCGGGTCGGTGCGCGCCGCTTCCTCGGCGGTGAACCCGAAGAACCCGGCGTCGAAGTCTTCGATCCCGTCGAGGCGGCCGCCGGCCCGCACGTGCGCGGGGTCGGCGCGCAGGCCGGGCCCGATGCCGAGCGCGGCCAGCTCGTCGTCGGCGTAGTCGTGGACCGCGTCGACGCCCGCGCAGAGGTTCCACCAGAACGCGTCCGCGTCCGGCGCGCCGGGGAACCGGCAGGCGAGGCCGACGACGGCGATCAGGTCGCTGCCCGGCTCGTCGTCGTCCGGCTCGGCCACCGCGGTGCGCGGACCGTCCGAAGCAGCCGGTTCCAGGTAGGCGGCCTGCGCCGCGACCGTCGGGTGCTCCAGCAGGCCGAGCAGCGGGACGTCCACGCCGGACGCCGCGGCCAGCCGCTGCTGGACCCGGCCCAGCAGCAGGGAGTGCCCGCCGACGTCGAAGAAGGCGTCGTCGATGCCGAACCCGTCGTGGCCCAGCACCGCGGCCCAGATCGCGTGCACCCGCCGTTGCGCCGCGGTCATCGGCCCGGCCTCGACGGGCGCGGCCGGGCGCGGGCCCGGAAGAGCTTCCTCGTCCAGCTTCCCGGTGACCGTGAGCGGGAACGCCGGGACGGCGACGACCGCGGCGGGCACCGAATGCGCGGGCAGCACGTCGGCCAGCGCGGCCCGCCACGCCGTCACGTCCGGTTCCCCGGCCGGCACGACGTAGGCGAGCAGCTCGCCGTCCCGCACGATCGCGCGCGCTTCGGCGACGCCGGGCTGTTCGCCGAGGCGGGCTTCGACCTCGGTCAGTTCGACGCGGAACCCGCGCACCTTGACCTGCCGGTCGAGGCGGCCGAGGCAGACCAGGGTGCCGTCCGGCCGGACCTCGCCGAGGTCGCCGGTGCGGTAGCTGCGGACGCCGTCGGCGGTGGTGCCGAACGCCGGGCCCGGCTGGTCGAAGTAGCCGTCGACCAGGTATTCGCCGCTGACTTCGAGTTCGCCGCCGTCGAGCACGGTGAGCGTGTAGCCGGGCAGCGCGGTGCCGATCGGCAGCGGGCCGGTGGCGTCGGCCGGGACGTCGGCGGCGGTCAGCCGGTACTGCGCGGCGAAGGTCACCTCGGTCGCGCCGTACCCGTTGACGTACACGCAATCCGCGGCGAAGCGGCCGCGGCGCACGTCGGCGTAGGTGGCTTGCTCGCCGCCCAGCAGGACGGTCCGCACCGAGGGCAGGGTGCCCTCGAGCGCGTCGAGGAGGTAGCGGTAGACCGTCGGCGTCGAGTGGTAGACGGTGACCTGGTGCCGGGCGAGTTCGCGCGCGGCGTGGGCCACGCCGTGGGCGCGCACGTCCACCGGCACCACGGCGGCGCCGGTCAGCAGCGCCGGGTAGAGGTCCGGGATCGCCGCGTCGAAGCCGAAGGAAGCCAGCAGGCTGAGCCGGTCGGCCGCGGTGACGGCGAGCGTCGCGATCTGGTTGTCCACCACGTGCAGCAGGTTGCGGTGGGTCTGCGCGACCGCCTTCGGCGTGCCGGTGGAGCCGGAGGTGAACAGCACGTAGGCCGGCGCGGCCGGGTCCGGGTCGGGCACCGGCAGCGGCGCGGTGTCCGCACCGGACCGGACGACCCGCGCGGAAGCGTTGCGGCACAACGCTTCCGCGAGGTCGCCGTGCTCGGGGACGGTGAGCACGGCCGACACGCGGGCCGCCGCGACCTGGTGGGCGAGGCGGTCCCGCGGGAACGTCGGGTCGAGCGGAACGTACGCGCAGCCCGCGGCCAGGGTGCCGAGGATCGCGGCGATCGCGGCGGTCCCGTGCCCGGCGAGCAGGCCGACGAACTCACCCGGCCGGACACCGGCGTCGAGCAGCCGGGCGGCGTGCCCGCCGGCCAGCTCGGCCAGCCGTGCGTAGCTCACCGCCGAGTCGTGCTCGACCACGGCGATCCGGTCGGGTGACTGCCGCGCGATTCCCGCGAAACGTCTGATGCAGCCGTCTTGCGTCATCGCCGGGTATCGGCTCCCGACGGCGAATGGGCGCGCGGAAACCACGGCGGTGACGTCGACTTCATCTCACTCCCCAGTGCGATTCATGGTGAAGAATCACGCAAGGTTAAGGCTCAAGACGCCGCGGGGGGATACGCAATCCGCAGAGTTCAGCCGAATGACCTATCGATCCTGGACCAGACGCACGAGTTCGCCACGCGATCCATGATCGAACCCGCCCCACCCGCCACCGTGGACACCCGATCCACTACTGCACGTGACCATTGGCGAATTGTTCCCTTTGCCGGTCGGATATTCACCGACAATCCATTTCACGAAATCGATCCAGAATCGAGCAGCCGCGCGACACGGGCCGCGGTGTCCACACTGGACTGCGGGTTCTGGCCCGTGACGAGGTTCGCCTCGGCGACGACCGTGCTCGACCACGGCGCGCCCGGCGTCACGGCGGCACCCTGCTCACGCAGCCGCGCCTCGACGAAGAACGGCGTCCGCTCCCCCAGGCCGCCCTGGCGTTCTTCGTCGTCGCTGAAGGAAGTCATCGCGCGCCCGGCGAAGGCGAACGTCCCGTCGTCCCGGCGGGCGGCGAGGAGCCCGGCGACGCCGTGGCACAGCGCCGCGACGAGCTTGCCCGCGTCGTCCGCGGCGACCAGCAGCCGCCCGAGCGCGGGGTCGGTGGCCAGGTCGGCCATCGGCCCGTGCCCGCCGGGCAGGTAGAGCGCGTCGTAGCCGTCGACGGTCGCGTCGGCCAGCTTCAGCGGCGCGGCCAGGTCGTCGAGCGCGTCGAGGTACGAGCGGTACTTCGCGCCGGCCACGGGGCCGACGCCGCCGCGCTCGTCGAAGCTGACCGGGTCGGCGACCGGCTGCCGCCCCTCCGGGGTGGCGACGTCGACGTGGTGCCCGGCTTCGGTGAGCACCCGGTACGACTCGGCGACCTCCTCGGCCCAGAAGCCGGTCGGGTGGTCGGTGCCGTCGGCGAGGCGCAGCCGGCCGGCGGCCGAAACGATCATCAGGATCCTTGCCATGTCGGGGTTTTCCTTGTCCGCGGGACCCGGTGCCCCGCACGCCGGGGTCAACCGCGCGAACCCGGCCGGTAGTCCGGCGCGGCCGGTACCATCCATAACGGTGCTTATGGAAGGTGGCTCGCTCTCCGCCGCCGCGGCGGAGCTGGGCCTGACCCAGCCCGCCGTCACCGGCCAGCTGTCGAGGCTGGAGAAGGAGCTGGGCGAGCCGCTGTTCACCCGGTCCCGCCACGGCGCCGCGCCGACCGCCCGCGCGGTCGAGCTGGCCGCGCGCGTCGGCACCCGGATCGACGAACTGCGGGGCGCGCTCACGCCCGGCCCGGACGACGCCGTCCCGCTCGGCAAGGTCGCGCTCGGCGGCGCGAGCGACGCGATGGCGACCCGGGTACTGCCCGCGCTCACCCCGCTGGTCACGCGCGGGCTCCAGCTCACCGTGACGCTCGGCCTCGCCGAGGAACTGCTGGCCGCGCTCACCGCGGCCCGCCTCGACCTCGTCGTCTCGTCGGTGCGGCCGCGCGACCGCGCGCTGACCGCGACCCCGATGATCGACGAAGAGTTCGTCCTGGTCGCCGCCCCGGCGCTGGCCCGCGGCATCGACCCGGCGCGGCTGGCGGCCGACCCGGTCGGCGCGCTGGCGGCGTTGCCGCTCGTGGCCTACGCCGAGGAGTTGCCGATCATCCGCCGCTACTGGCGCAGCGAGTTCGGCAGGCGCCCGCCGAACCGGGTCGCGGTGGTGGTCCCGGACCTGCGCGCGGTCCTGGCGGTGGTGATCGCGGGCGCGGGCGCGACGGTCCTGCCCCGCTACCTCGCGGCGGCGGCACTGGAGACGGGTTCGGTGGAGCTGGTCCACGAGCCCGAGACCCCACCGCTCAACACCTGGTACCTGGTCACCTGCACCACGCCACCCCGCCCGGCGGTGAGCCTGGTGCGCGACCGCCTGCTCCAGCGCGCCCAAGCCTGGAGCTCGCTCTAGCGGGCTCCCGCCGCGCTCACTCCCCGCCGCGCGCGGCTCAGCCCGCGTTGGCCAGGAGGTTTCCGCCCGCCGGGGCGCTCTGCATCAGGCACGCGTGGCACGGCATGCCGCGCAGCCCGTCGAGCACCTCGGCCTCGCCGGGGAAGATCGACTCGCCGCACAGCGCCGTCAGGTGCCCCGGGACCGGGCCCGTCGGGACGGGGATCAGGTGGCAGACGCGTCTGCTTTCGCCCACGACGCCTCGGCGAAGCCGCACCAACGCGAGCATCCCACCGTTCTCACCCATAGCCGAACGGTAGGCCGAACGGCCGATCACGGCTTCGTGCCCGCGACCCAATGATCTCCGCCACCGGTGGTTCGCGGCACCAAAGTCACGCCGCGGCCAGCACGGCCGCCCCGAGCCGGCGGCACAGGTTGAGCGCCAGCTCGACGTCCAGCCGTCCCTCGCCGAGCCCGCGCGGCAGCAGTTCCTGCGCCTTGCGGACGCGGTACTGGACGGAGTTCTTGTGCATCGTCAGCTCGGCCGCCGACGCGGTGTAGCTGCCGCCGGAAGCGAGGAACACCCGCAGCGTCTCGCGCAGCCGCCCGCAGTTCTCGTCGTCGGCCGACAGCGGCCCGAGCGTGCTCGCAACCCACAGGCGCGCCGCGTTGAGGTCGCTCGTCATCAGCGCGACCGTGCCGACTTCCCGGAACGTCAGGACGCGGTCGCAGTGCTCGCCGGCGGCCAGGGCCAGCGCGTGCACCCGTCGGGCCTGCTGGTGGGTGTCGCGAAAACCGTCGACGCCGGTGCCGGGGTCGCCGACGGTCACCCGCACGCCCGGATCGGCGTCCGCGAGGGCCGCGTCGAGGTCTTCCCGCCGGACCGCCTCGACCGGCAGCCACGCCCACGCGCCGGCTTCGTCGCGGGGCACGAACAGCGGGCGGCCCGCACCACCGGCGCGTTCGAGCACCGCACCCGCGACCGATTCCAGGTGGGACAGCACGTCGTGGGCTTCGGACGCGTGCCAGACGACCAGCCCGACGTGCGTGCCGCGCAGCCGGTAGCCGATCACCGCCTCGGCGGCGTCGACGTCGGGCGGGCCGCCGTTCTCGCCGAGCAGGTCCAGCACCTTGGCCGCCCGCGCGGCACTCCGGTTGAGCAGCCACCGATCGCGTTCGTCCTGGTAGACGCCGACGAGCTGGCGGACCACCCGGGTGATGAACTCGTAGGCGACCTTCAGCAGCCGGCGCATCATGGCGCCGAGCAGCGCCGCGTCGTCGACGACCCGGATGCACTCCTGGAACCCGAAGTCGAGCATCGCGGCCTGGCCGAGGTCGTACGCGCGGATCAGGTCGAACACCGGCGTGCCGCGCTGCGCCAGCCGCCGCGCGTACTCCATCGCCGCGGCCGGCGGCTCGACGGTCGCCGGGTCGATGCCGTGCCGGAAGATCTGCAGCGCGGTCTCGATGTTCTGGTAGACGCTCGCCGACAGCAGGCTCACCATGCGCTCGTCGTCGTTGACCAGCTGCGGCAGGTCGGCCGCGTACAGCTGGATCAGTTCGCCGGTGAGTTCGTCCGCGCGGCCCGCCAGTGCGGCGGCCATCTGCCGGATGCGCTCCGAGACGACTTCTTCGTCCACCATGGAGCCACTCTACGGGGTATGGATCAAGCTATTCGAGGAACACGTCGATCAAGTCGAACGTCGCATCGGGAGCCTGCAGCGCCGGCATGTGCCCGGCGCCCGGGACGACCTCGAACCGGGCGTCGGCGAACGCGGCCGCGTAGGCCTTGCCGAAGGCCGGCGGGACGACGGTGTCGTCCTCGCCCCAGATGAGCAGCGCCGGGATCCGGACCCGCGCCAGGCGGCGCAACAGTTTCGGATCGGCCAGGCCGGGGCCGGCGTAGGTCCGCAACGCCTCCAGGTCGGCCGGGTTCGGCCCCGGCGCGCCGGGCGGCGGCTGCGGCGCACCGGCCGGCGGCTGCGGCATCCGCACGGGGACGCCGTCGACCTCGGGACCGATGGCGTCGAGCAGCACGAGCTTGCCGAGCCGCCGCCCCCGGTCGCGGACGGCCAGCTCGGCCGCGACCCAGCCGCCGAAGGAGCTGGCCACCACGGTGACGTCCGTGAGGTCTTCGTCCTCGAGCAGCTCGAGGTAGGCCAGCGCGAGGTCGTCGACGCCGGTGCACCAGTCCGGGCGCGGGGTGCCCGACCAGCCCGGGTGGGTCGGGGCGAGCACCCGGGCGCGCGGCGCGAAGTGCTCGACGATCGAGGTGACGCCGCGGGGTCCGGCGCCGCCGTGCAGCACCAGCACCGTCCGGTCGCCGGCACCGGTGTCGAGGAGGTCGAAGGTCATGGTGGTCCCTTTCGTCAGTGGCGGGCGGCGAACCGGGTCATCTGCTCGACCATCGCGGCGGGCGCGCCGGGGGCGAAGCAGGCTTCGAGGTTGTCCGCCGAGTCCCGGGCGGCGGCTTCCGCGCGGGGGAACATCGCGGCTTCGTAGGCCGAGAGAGCGCTTTCGACGTCGTCGTGACCGGCCAGCGCGAGGGCCAGTTCGGCGGCGTCGAGCATGGCGAGGTTCGCGCCCTCGCCGGCGAAGGGTGACATCACGTGTGCGGCATCGCCCAGAAGTGTCACACCCGGGACGCGCGCCCAGCGGTGCCCGACCGGCAGGGCGTGGATCGGCCGCGGGATCAGGGCACCGTCGCTTTCCGCGATGAGCGCCCGGAGCCCGGCGTCGAAGTCCGCGAAGACCTCGAGCAACTGGTCCCGCTCGGCGAAGTCCGCGACCGCGGCGGGATCCGCGGTCTCGACGGCGGCGTACACCCGGATCCACCCGCCGCCGGTGCGCTGGGCGATCAGCCCCTTCCCCGCGGCGAGCGCGAACATCGACCCGGCGCCGACCAGCGCCGCCACCGCCGGGTGCCGGTCGTCCACATCGGACAGCCGGGCCTCCACGAAGGACAGTCCGGAGTAGCGCGGCACGGCGTCCGACAGCAGCGGGCGGACCTTCGACCAGGCACCGTCCGCGCCGACCACCAGATCGGCTTCGACGACTTCGCCGGTGTCCAGGGTGAGCCGCCCGGGCGCCACCGCGGTCACCTTGGCACCCCAGCGGACCACTCCGTCCGGCAGCGATTCGACGAGGATCCGCTTGAGGGCACCGCGGTCGATCTCGGGCCGGGCGCCCCCGCTGTCTTCGGCGGTCTCTTCGAACCGGACGACGCCGTGGCGGTCGAGGATCCGCAGGGCTTCGCCTTCTTCCCGGGCGAGGGCCCGGAATCCGTCGAGCAGGCCGGCCTCGGCCAGGGCACGCAGCCCGGATTCTTCGTGCAGGTCGAGCGTGCCGCCCTGGTCGCGGGCGGTGGGCGTGGCGTCCAGTTCGTACACCGTCGCGGCGATGCCGCGGGTGTGCAGGACGCGGGCCAGGGTGAGCCCACCCAGGCCGCCGCCGGTGATGGCGATCGCGGGCATCAGGACTCCTCGGGTTCGGGGCGCGGGGTGGCGAGCGCGCCGTTGAGCAGCGCGTCGAACGCCCACCTCGTGCGGCGGGGGCCGGGGCCGGACACCAGGTCGGCGGCCAGCGCGGCGATGTGCGGGTGGGTCCGCGGCGACGCCGTCGCCACCGACTCGACCAGGACGTCGTGCTCGCGGGCGGCACCGGGTTTCTCCCGGCGGCTGCCGTGCTCGACGGCGGCCGCGGTGGCGCTCAGCAGCAGCGCGTCGACCGCCCACGCCGCCTGCCCCGGTGCCATGCCGCCTTCGTCGAGCAGCGCGAGCACGCGCTCGACGAGCGTGAAGTAGTTCGGCCCGCTCAGCCGCGTCACCAGCGCGACGCGGGCCAGGCTGGGGTGCGCGAACAGCACCGCCCGGTAGGAGTCCAGCACCGCCCACAGGCGTTCGCGCCAGTCCCCCTCCCCGCCGAGGTCGACCTCGGCGAGCAGCTCGTCGAGCACCGCGGCGTGCAGTTCCTCGGTGTCCTTGACGTAGACGTAGAGCGACGCGGCCCCGGTGTCGAGCTCCTTGGCGAGCCGTCGCATGGTGACGCGCTCGACGCCTTCGGCGCGCATCAGCGCGACCGCTGTCGCCACGATGCCGTCACGCGTCAACGCCGGCTTCGCCGGGCGCTCCCGCCGGTTGTACGTGCTGTCCGGTGTCATGCCACCACCATAGCGAACATGTTCGTGACGAACGTGTTCGGGTGCGCCACGTCACCGTCAGGGTACGGTTCGAGTCCTCAGAATTTTCTCAGAACAATGTTCAGGGTCAATGGTTCGGAAACATTCCCGAAACACCGGAGCGGACCACTCCGCAAACTGGTCTGGACCACTGGATCAAGATCACCCGGACGGCGGTTTTACGTTGCCTGCGGCCGGAAACTCCAGTGAATACCATTACTTAAATGTGCTTAACCGACCTTAGGACCTTGTGACGAGTCACTGACGGACGGTATATCTGGGCGCGTACCGAATTCGCAGCGGCCGGTCCCTCCCCCGGCCGGTTCGATGCCGCCCAGCACCGACACCGGAGGCACCATGCACCGCCTGGACCCGGCCCGCGAGCACGTCATCGGGCTGTACCGCATCGTCATCGGCTTCTTGTTCGCCTGCCACGGCCTCAAGACCCTGTTCGGCCTGTTCGGCGCGAAGGCCCCCACGGCCGTCGGCGCCTGGCCGGGCTGGTGGGCCGCGCTCATCCAGCTCGTCTGCGGCGTGCTCGTCTGCGTCGGCTTCGGCACCCGGGTCGCCGCCGTGCTCGGCTCCGGCTCGATGGCCTACGCGTACTTCTCCTCGCACGCCCCGGACGGCCTGTTCCCGATCCAGAACGGCGGCGAAGCGGCGACGCTGTTCTGCTGGTCGCTGCTCATCGTCGCGTTCGTGGGCCCCGGCCGCTTCGCGCTCGGCAACCTCGCCACGCGACAGCGGGAAGCACAGCCGGACCGGGCCGGCGTCACCGCCTGACGAAGGGAGGGCTCGGCGGCGCCCGCTCCACCGGTGCGCCGCCGGGTTCGCCTAGCGGGAGATGCCCACGCCACTGCGGGCGTCCGGGCCGTACTTCGCCAGCTCGCCCGCGAGGTCCAGCCGGCCGATGGCCGCGCTCTTCGCGCGGTCCGCGTCGGTCAGCAGCTCGCGCGGGATGATCCAGACCACCTCGAACTCGATGCCGCTGGGGTCCTTGGCGTACAACGACTTCGTGGTGCCGTGGTCCGACGACCCGACCAGCGCGCCCGCCTCGCGGAGCCGGCCCGCGATCCGCTCGAGGTCGCCGAGGGTGTCGACCTCCCACGCGAGGTGGTAGAGCCCCACCGACGTCTGGCCCGCGCCGGAATCCTCGGCGTGCGCGCCGATCTCGAAGAGGCCGAGGTCGTGGTCGTTGGTCGAACCGGGGGCGCGCAGGAAGGCCGCGCCGCGGTGGGCGTCGCCGCCGTCGATGTAGCCGAAGCCCAGCACGTCCCGGTAGAAAGCGACGCTCTCCGCCAGGTTCCGGACATAGAGCACGGCGTGGTTCAGGCGAAAGATCGACATCGGGACTCCCGCGCGCGGTACGTAATCGATTGAAGTTTCAACTTCAGGCTACCACGGACCACTCTCGGTAGGTGTCGTGACCGACCGGGCGACAAACCTTCGACACCGGATCGAGGCCCTGGTCAGGCGCCCCGGCGGTTCGTAGGGTGGATCCACCGCAGGACACCGTGTCAGCTGTCCCGCGGGCGGCGGGGCCCCGGGTCCGACCTTTCCCCGAAGCCAAGTCCGAGGCACCGCCGCGCCTCCCCGGCCGATCGCGCCGCCTTCCCATCGCCAATCGTTCGTACCCGGCTCCTGACGCGCACAGTTACCTTAGCCCTAAGCTAGACTTCTTAGCGCTAAGCAATCTGACGCAGAGGAGTCCCCATGCGCATCACCGTGTTCGGCGCGGCCGGCAACGTCGGCCGCCGCGTCGTCGTCGAAGCCGTCGCCCGAGGTCACGAAGTCACCGCCGTCGCCCGCGATCCTCGGCGCGCCGAGGATCTGCCGGTCCCCGTCCGCCCGGGCGACGCCGCGAACCCCGACGACGTCGCCGTGCTCAGCCGGGGCCAGGACCTCGTGATCACGGCGACCCGGCCCGCACCCGGCCGGGAACACGAGCTGGTCGAAGCGACCCGGGGCCTGCTCAAAGGCCTCGCCGGCACCGGCGTCCGGCTGCTGGCCGTCGGCGGCGCGGCGAGCCTGCTCACCCCCGCCGGCACGACGGTGCTCGAAGACCCGGGTTTCCCCGCCGAGTTGCGCCCGATCGCCGCGGCATGTCAGGCGCAGCACGACGAATACCGGACCGACACCGCCGCCGACTGGACCTACGCCAGCCCGCCCGCACTCCTGGAGCCGGGCGAACGGACCGGCCACTACCGCCTCGGCGGCGACGAACTGCTCGTCGACGCCGACGGCCGGTCGGCGATCTCGATGGAGGACTTCGCGGTCGCGTTGCTGGACGAAGCGGAACGGCCGCGCCACCACCGAACCCGGTTCACCGTCGCGAACTGATTTACATACATACACCATGTATGTAACCTGACCGCATGACGCAACGGAGCGAAACCCTGGGTCAGGAGCACCGCGTCCGGCTGCCCGCCGGCGAGGTGCGGTACTTCGAGCGGGGCTCCGGCGCCCCGGTGGTGTTCGTCCACGGGGTGCTGACGAACGCGGAACTCTGGCGGAAAGTCGTCCCCGAAGTCGCCGCGGCCGGGTTCCGGTGCCTGGCGCCCGACCTGCCGCTCGGCGCGCACGACCTGCCGATGCGCGCGGACGCCGACCTGTCCCCCACCGGGAACGCCGACGTCATCGCCGGCTTCCTCGAGGCGCTCGACCTCCGCGACGTCACGCTCGTCGCGAACGACACCGGCGGCGCGCTGACGCAGATCATGCTCAGCCGCCGTCCGGAGCGGGTCGGGCGCGTGGTGCTCACGCCGTCCGACTGCTTCGAGTACTTCTTCCCGCCGATCTTCAAGGCGCTGCCGCCGATCGCGCGGATCCCGGGGTCGATGGCCGTGCTCGGGCAGCTGCTGCGGATCCGCGCGCTGTACCGGCTTCCGCTGCTGTTCGGCTGGGTGACCAAGCGGCCGCTGCCGGACGCGGTCGCGCAGGCCTACCTCGGGCAGCTGCGGAAGTCGGCCGGAGTGCGGCGGGACCTGCGCAAGCTGCTCCGGGAGGTCCATCCGCGGCACACGCTGGCCGCGGCCGAAAAGCTGCGGACCTTCGACCGGCCGGTGCTCCTGGCGTGGGCGGCCGAGGACAAGCTGTTCCCGATCCGGCTCGCGCACCGCCTCGCCGCGCTGCTGCCGGACGCGAAACTCGTCGAGGTACCCGACTCCTACACGTTCATCTCCGAGGACCAGCCCGCCGTGCTGGCCCGCCACGTCGTCGAGTTCGCGGGTGCCATGGCAGATTAGGCGGGTGCGACGTACCCAGCAGGACCGTTCCGCCGGCACGAAGGCCGCCTTGGTCACCGCCGCGCGCGAGCTGTTCGCCACCCGCGGCTACCAGGCCGTGCCGGCGGACGAGATCACCCGCGCCGCCGGCGTCACCCGGGGCGCGCTGTACCACCACTACGCCGACAAGCAGGGCCTGTTCCGCGCCGTCGTCGAGGAGCTCGAGCGCGAGCTGACCCAAGAGGTCGAAGCCGCGTTCGCCGGCGCCGCGGACCCGCTGACCGGCATGCTGCAGGGCCTGGGCGTCTTCCTCGACGCCTGCCTGCGCGAAGAGGTCCGCCGCATCTCGCTCACCGACGCCCCGGCCGTGCTCGGCTGGGAGGTCTGGCGCGAGATCGAGGCGGAGTACGGCCTCGGCCTGCTCGTCACCGTGCTGGAGCAGGCCAGGGCGGACGGGCTGATCGTCGAGCAGCCCGTCCGCGCCCTGGCCCAGCTCGTGCTCAGCGCGGTGCTGGAGGCGGCGCGGATGATCGCCGCAGCTGACGACCCCGCGACGACCCGCGCCGAGGTCCAGCAGGTACTGGGCGGCTGGCTCGGGAGCCTGCTGCGGACCTAGCTGTGATGTCCAGGAAGGTTGGTCAGCCGGGTGACCGGCGGCTTGCCGCCGGTTGAGCTGTGGGGTCGGTGGTGATCGTGGAAGTGCAGCCAGCCCGGTAGCGCTGCTCGGCGTTGCTGCTCGCAGGGATAGAGGCCGAGCCGTTGTCGGATAGGACCCGTTAGACGGTGACGCCGCGGCCGGCGAACCAGGCCACTGCCCGGCGCACTACCGCGGTGGCTGCGGTTTCGGGGGTGGCGCGTTTGTTGCGCTCGCCTTGGGCGTCCGACGAAGCGGTGCCCGCCGCCGTCGGGGATGTTGCCGAACTCGGTGACATCGACATGGATCAGCGATCCGGGACAGGCGTGTTCGTAGCGGCGCAGGGGTTCGCCGATGACCCGGTCGATGTGGGTGAGTCACAGGCGGGTGCGTGGGGTCAGGGTGGGACACGAAGGCCTCCGGTAGGTGAAGCGGTTCCTAGACAGCTCCACTTCACATCCGGAGGCCTTCACCTGTCTGCACGACAGGCGCCACCAGGTCACCTCAACTCGGGACAACGTCCCTGGACATCACACCGCGCGTCCGGAAGGTGCTCAGCACCGCGGCGCCGACCTCCGTGCTGGAGACCAGCCGCAGGTCCGCGGGCGCCGCGCCGTCGAAGAGCCGGCGGCCGGCCCCGACGAGGCTCGGAAACACGAGCAGCCGGTACTCGTCGACCAGGCCGCGGCGGCCGAGCGCCTGCGCGACCCCGAGCGAGCCGATGACGATCAGGTCCCCGTCGTGGCGCTCGGCCACCTCGATCGGATCCCCAGGCAGCAGCGTGGAGTTCTGCCACGCCGACACGTCGGTCAACGTCCGCGAGACGACCAGCTTCCGGGCCGCGTTGAGCCGGGCGGAGAACTCGTCGGTGCGGCCGGGCCAGAGCTTCGAGAAGAGCTCCCACGTGGTGCGCCCGAGCAGCAGGGTGCCGGTTTCGAGCAGGCTTCCCAGCCGGAACTTGTCCCCGGCGACGGCTTCCGGGCCGTGCCGGAACGCCCAGCCGCCGGTGGCGGTGCCGCCGGAGCCGTCCGGGTCCTCGGCGACGCCGTCCAGGGTGACGAACTCGGTGACGATGACGCTCATGACTGCTCCCGGTGGGTCCCGCCGCGCCCCCTTGGCGCAGCCTCACCGGTACCTACCGGCGGCGGCCGCCGGATTCATCGGCCGCCGCCGGAGAAATTTTCTTACGCCGTGACGAGGGACAGGCCGTAGGTCTGCAGGATCTCGTTCACCGGCTGGAACCACGTCTCGCCGCCGGAGCTGCAGTTGCCCCAGCCGCCCGAGGTGACGCCCTGGGCCTGGTCTCCGGTGATGAACGAACCGCCGGAGTCGCCGGGCTCGGCACAGACGTTGGTCCGCGTCATCTGGTAGACCGCGCCCTGGGAGTAGTTGACCGTCTCGTTGAGACCCAGCACCGTGCCGCAGTGCCAGTGCGTCGTCGAGCCCGAGCGGCACACCGACGTGCCGACCGGCGCGACCCAGGAGCCGCGGACGAGCGCGTCGCTGACCGTGCCCCAGCCGAGCACGACCGGTGCGGTCCACCAGCCGTTGCCGATGCGGATGAACGAGTAGTCGTTGCCGGGGAAGGAAGAGCCGGCGAAGCTGCCCATCGCCGAGCCGTCCCAGCCGACGACCGAGCTGCCCGCGCCGCCGCAGTGCCCGGCGCTGACGAAGCCGCCCTGCACGGAGAACCCGATCGAGCAGCGGGTGTTGCCGTTGATGTAGTACGGGTCGCCGCCGACGGTGCCCGCCGACAACGGCTGCGCGGCCGGCGCGCTCGCCACGGTCACCGGGCCCGACTTCGCGGCGCGGGCCAGGAAGGCGTCGACGTCGGCACCGTGCGCGCCCGGCCGCAGGGTGACCACGACGCTGCCGGCCCGCGGGTCGACGCGCCAGCCGCTGACGGCCGCCGGGGCCGGGTCGGCCTTGGCCGAGGCGTCGATCGCGGCCTTGGCGGCGTCGAGCTTCGCCGCGCTGACCCGGGCGGTGGTGGGCTCGGCACCGGTCCTCCGGACGGCGTCGGCGGCGGCCGGGTCGGTCACGCCGACGACGAGCTTGCCGAGCGCGGGGTCGAACCACGCGCCGCCGAACGCGGCACCGGCGGCCTGCTGCGCGGCCGGCATCACCCGCGCGGCGGACGTTTCCTGGCCGAGCCGGGTTTCGGCCTGGGTGGCGGTCAGGCCGAAGTCCCGCTGCATGGCGGCGATCAGCCCGGGCGACGCGACGGCCGGGCTCAGCGAGGCGGAAGCGAGGGACGCGGTCAGGACGGCGGCGCCGCCGAGGGCAAGGGAGATTCTTCGACGCATGGGGACTCCTCCAGGGACCGGGGGAAAGAAACACACCGTCCGCCGAGTGTGCGGGCCGATGCGCGGTGGGTCCAGATTTGTCCGGTCTTCTGTCCGGAATTCGCGGGAGCGAACGTCTGTCCATTGCGGACTGAACACGCAATCACACTGGGGGACAACAAGTTCCGGGCACGCCAAGAGGCACGGACCGGGCTCACCCGTCCGCGCCGACGAAGGTCTGGACCAAGTACACCACGGCGGCGCGGACCCCGGACCGAACCGGAGACCGCGGGGCAGCGAACGTGCACGACCGTCCCCCGCCGCCGACACCTCACGTACCCGGCGTTCGCGTCCAGGAGAGCGTGCTCGCCGAGCTGACCACGGCCGAACCGGCCGGATCTGTTCGCGACGACCGCCGCGCTGGAAACTCCCCGTAAATCGCGCGCACGACACCGTCCGGTCACCCGGGAAATGGGTGACCGGACGGTTCCGTGCCCGAATCAGATTTCGTCGACCTGGTAGCCGACCACCCGCGCCGGCACCAGCAGCGCCCCGGCGCACTCCGCGACCGCCGGACCGAATCCGTACGGCACGAAATCACCGGCCACGAACCAGAACGCGGAACCGTTCGCGCAGTGCGCCAGCACGCGGTAGCCGTAGCCCTCGCCGGGGAAGCAGCTCACCGAGACACCCTGGCCGAAGAGGGTGGCGTACCGCTCGCCGAAGCAGCCGGGTGGCGCGAAATCGCCGCCGGCCGCGGCCGCGGGTACGACCGTCAGACCGAACAGCGAAAACAAAGCGACCCCGAGAACCGCCAATTTCCTTCGCATGACCACTCCTCAGCGCGGAGAACCCGACGTCGAGAAGCGTAGAAGTGCGGAAGAATTACCGGCAATTCATCGGGCCAGTGAATTCGCGCGCAGCGGAAAGTCACGGCACTGCTCCATCCGGGCTAGCCCGCGCCCCTGGACGGATGGCGTGCTCCTTCCGTGGCCGGTCAACGAGCGAACGCCGTCAGGAACCGGTCGCGGAACGAGTCCATTTTCCACACCGGCGCCCGCGCGGCCGGGTGCAGCCCGTCCGTCCAGCCCCAGCCGGAAATCCGATCCAGCACCTTCGGGTCCTTCGCCACGATCGTGATCGGCACGTCGTGCACCGCCCCCTGCGGCGTGACCACCGGCGGCTGGTGGTCGCCGAGGAACACCAGCACCGTGTTTTCGTCGCCGTAGTGCTGCATGAACGAGATCAGCGTCTTCAGCGAGTAGTCCGTGGCGTCGCGGTAGGCGTCGCGGATCTTCGCGGGGTCCTTCCAGACCGATTCCGGCGCTTCGCCCGCCGCCGGCTGCGGCGCGAAGACCGAGCCGTCGCCGACCTGGTTCCAGTCGACCAGCCAGGGGCGCGGCGACCACGGTGCGTGGCTGGACACGAGGTCGACCTCGGCCATCACCGGTCCCGCCTTCGAGAGTTCCTTGCGCTGCAGCATCGACATCGTGAACTGGTCGGGCATGGTCGCGTAGGCGTAGCCCGGGCCGTGGTAGCCGATGGCGCGGGCGTCGTAGTAGGCGTCCGGGTGGTAGAACTTCTGCCCCTCCGGCCAGTCCTTCGTGTGCGCGGGCACGTCCCAGACCGTCCGCCAGCCCGCGCGCTGGAACGCGCCGCCGAGGGTGAGCCGGTCGCTGGCGAGGAGGTCGTTGTAGCGCTGCTGGTTGTCGATCCACATGCCCGACTGCACCGTCGAGTGGGCCAGCCAGCTGCCGCCGCCGAACGTCGAGGACGACAGGAAAGCGCTCTTCGCGCCGATGCCCGCCGCGCGCAGCTCCGCGGTGCCGGCGTCGAGCGTCGCACCGATCTTCGGGCCGATCGCCGGGTCGTCGAGCGCGACGCGGCCGTAGCTCTCGACGAAGGTGAGCACGACGTTCTTGCCGCGCAGCCCGTTCAGCAGCTGGGCACCGGGGGTGGCGCGGAACGCGTCTTCCGCGGCCACCTCGCCGAACGGGCGCTGCTCCCGCAGGTCGGCGCCCACCTGCCGCAGGTCGCCGTAGGCCAGCGCGGCGGCGCTCTGCGCGGCCACCGGCTGGCCGGGCGCGAGCTCGACGCCGAACACCGAGCAGACGATCCAGACGACCCCGAGCACCGCCACGACCCGCGTCGCCGCGGTCCGGCGCCCGGCCGCGACGCGCGAGAGCCGCAGCATCGCCAGCACCATGAGCACCACGACGACCACCGCGAGCACGCCGGCGCCGATGAGCGCGCCGACGGTGGCCGCGTCCCCGATCTGGCCGGCCAGGAACTCGACTCCGGCGCGGAAGAAGCTCCAGTCGTAAACCGGGTCGAACGGCTTCTCGAGGGTGGCGTAGAACCCGGTGTCCAGCGCCTTCATCAAGGTCAGGAGCCCCAGCACCAGACCGAAGAGGACAGCGACGACGCGGCGCGGACGCGGCGGCAGCACCAGCACGAACGCGGCGACGACGACACCTTCCACCGGCACCCGCACGAGCGCCTCGGCCGAGAACGCGGTGAGGTCGTCCGGTGCGAGGAGCGCGAACAGCACGAGCAGCGCCGCCAGCGCCGTCAGCACCCGGCCCGCGACGGCGTGCCGGCGGCCGGGCCGGGGCAGGCCGAAGTCGGGCAGGGGCGCGGCCGGGGCGGTTCTTCCAAGCATGCGGGCCTCACGTCGTCGATCGCGGCGGTGACCGCCCGGCCCGTGCGGCGGGACCGGCGATCCTCACCCGGTATACGGGCCGGGCCGCCGAGTGGTTCACCCCCGGCCCGCAGGCGGCCACAGGTACACCTTTTCCGGGAGGATCCGGACGACGACCCGCCGCGCGCCCGGCTCGGGCGGCGGCGTCGCCCCGCCCATGTGGCGGGTGTACATTTCGTGCAGCAGCACCTTTTCCGGGTCTTCGGTGAGCTCCACGCTCCCCCGGATCTCGACGTACCGGCCGGGCTCGCCGGCGACCAGCAGGCTGACCCGCGGGTCGCGCAGCATGTTCCGGGTCTTCAGCCGCCCGTGGATCGTGCTGAAGACGACCGCGTCGCCGTCGCGCTTCGCGAAGATCACCGACGACTGCGGCCCGCCGTCGGCGTTCGAGGTCGCGAGCACGGCGGTGTGCGGGCCGTCCAGCACCTCGCGGGCGGCGGCGTTCAGGAGGGGATCGCTCATGCCGGTACCGACCGGCGCCGCCCCGGAAAGGAATCGGCCCTTACCCCGAAGCCCCGGGCCCAAACTCCGCGCACCACCTTTCACCCGCTAAAACACCGGAAATCCCCGCGACGGGTGCCTCGTGGTTGCGGCCGCCGGGAGCCGGTGTTCTCCTCGGGACGACCGATGATCGAATTCCGGACGGAGGCAGGACGGATGAACCTGTTCGACAAGGCCAAGGAAGCGCTCGGGAAGAACCCGGAGCAGGCCGACCAGGGTGTCGACAAGGCCGCCGAGGCCGCGAAGCAGCGGTTCGGCGAGCACTCCGACAAGATCGACCAGGGCTCCGACAAGGTGAAGGACTTCCTGCACAAGCAGGGCGGCGGGCAGCAGGACGCGCCTCCGCAGTGACCGGCCGCCGGTGAAACCCAGCCGTCCGGGGGAAGCACGCTTCACCTCCCGCGCGGCTGGGTACCACCGGCTCCGTGGTCGCCACCTACCTCGTCCCCGTCCGCACCGCCCTCCTCCTCTTCCCGCTGCTCGTGCTGGCCGTCATGCTGCCGGCCGCGTTCGTCAGCTACCGCCGCCGCGGCCGCGCCGGCGGCTGGCCGACCTTCGTCTTCTACACGTTCCTCTTCTACCTGCTGGCGATCGCGACGCAGACGGTGCTGCCGCTGCCCGCCGATCCGGCGTACTGCGCGGGGCACACGTACGCGAGTTCTCCCCAGTTGCGGCCTTTCTACTTCGTCGAAGTGGTCTCGCAGCGCGCCCGCGGGCACTGGAGCCCCGGCGCGCTCCTGCACAACCCCGCGGTCTGGACCACGGCGCTCAACGTCGTGATGCTGGCGCCGCTCGGCTTCTACGTCCGGTACGCGCAGCGGATGCGGCTGGTGCCCGCGGCCCTCATCGGCTTCGGCGTCTCCCTGTTCTTCGAGCTGACGCAGCTGACCGGCCTGTGGTTCGTCTACCCGTGCCCGTACCGGCTGTTCAGCGTCGACGACCTGATCCTCAACACCGCCGGTGTCGTCGTGGGCTGGCTCGTGGCCGGCCCGCTCGGCCGCCTGCTGCCCTCGCCGGAGCCGGAGCACGACCGGCGCCGCTACGCCGCGAAGGTCACCTTCACGCGGCGGCTCTTCGCGCTGGCCAGCGACCTGCTCGGGTTCGCCGCGCTGCTCGGCTTCCTCTTCGGCCTGCTCACGCTGTTCGGCGAGGACCTGCGCCACCGCGACACGCCGGTCGTGATCCTCGCCCTCGTCTGGTTCGTGGTGCTGCCCGCGGTGACCGGTTCGACCCCCGGCAAGCGCGCCATGCTGCTGCGGGTCACGCGCCGGGGCGGGCGCCGGGCCGGGCCGATCTCGCTGCTGGTCCGCAACGGCGTGCTGCTGTCCCCGCTGTGGCTCGGCTGGTGGGCGCTCGACCTCGACCACTGGGACCTCGGCGCCCACCCCGAGCAGCTGCTCCTGCCCGTCGCGCTCGCCGCGTCGGTGTTCGTGGTCGGGGTCTGGACGCCGCTGGCGGTGCTGCTCGACGACGAGCACCGCGCCCCCTACGAACGGCTGACCCGCACCGTGAACACCGCCATCGTGCCGCCCGGCACCGAAGTCCCTGCTCCGGCGGCCGACGCGCCGCCCCGGGAGCCAGTCCTTAAAGGACGGTGACGGGACACGGCGCTGCCCGCGACGGGCGGCTTTGGTAGATTGCGACGGGAACGGGTTGAGCCGCCAGCCCATGTCCCGATCCCCGACCAGGAGTGCTTCATGACCACCGACGCAGCGCGGCCCCGGCAGCGATCCTCCGATGACGGCTGGTCCCTGGAAAGCTCCGAAGACGGGGACCTGCGCGTATACACCCTGCGTGGCGAGTTCGACTTCGCGGTGTCCGCCAAGCTGGCGGACCTGGTGCCAGCGGATCCCGGCGCCGCGCGGATCGTCGTGGACATGGCCGACGTGCAGTACTGCGACTCCAGCTGCCTGCAGGTCCTGCTCCGGCTCGGCCGGGAGCTGCTCCGGGCGGGTGGCCGCTACGCCGTCGTGACGACCGCGCCCGTCGTGGTCCGGCCGATCGAACTGCTCGGGCTCGGCGACCTGATGCCGGTGCACCCGACCCTCGAAGCGGCCCTATCTTCCTGGGGAGACGCGTGACGAGCTCCGATACCCGTGTGAGCGGCCCCGGATCCGGGCATGAAGAAGGGGAAGGCCTCCCCCAGGGGCCGGGCACGGCGAAGGAGGCGGTTGTGAAGCTCCGCGATGTGCGGCACGAGCTCGGCATCTCCGCCGAGCTCTCCGAGCTGGCCCGGGTCCGCCACTGGGTGCGCACCGTGCTGTGCGATCTGCCGGTGAACGTCGTCAGCACCGCGGTGATGGTGGTGGACGAGCTGACTTCGAACGCGCTGCGCCACGGCCGCGCGCCCTACCACGTCCGGCTGCTGCCCGGCGCCGCCAAGCTGCGGATCGAGGTCGACGACGGCGGTGGCGAAACCGCCCGCCGCCGGGCGCCGTCCGACCACGGCGGCCGCGGGCTGCTGCTGGTGGAGCGCTGCGCCGCGGCGTGGGGCCAGCTGCGCCGGCCCAGCGGCAAGACCCTGTGGGCCGAGCTGGTCACCGACCCGGACCCGGCCGGAGCCCGTGGCTGACCGCGCGCGCACCGCGCCCGCCACCCCGGTCGACGCCGGCCGGGAGTGGGCCGCCGCCCCCATCGCGGCGGTCGTCGCGGACGGATCCGGGGTGATCCGCTCGCTCAACGAGGCCGCCCGCCTGCTCTTCCCCGCTGCCGCTCCCGGCCGGCCGCTCGACGGCGCGGTCGCGGACTGGCTGACCGCCGCCCACGGCCCCGGCGGGGTCGCCCGCGGCGAGGTCGGAGAGCGGTCGTTCGCGGCGTACCCGATCCTGCACGGCGACGCCGTGACGTGGTGGCTCGTGGACGAGACCGACGCCCGCGTGGCCCGCGACGCCCTGGCCCGCGAGCAGGAGCGGACCGCCTTCCTGAGCGACGCGTCGGCCGCCCTGCTGGGCTCGCTCAACCTCGAACGCTGCATGGAGGTCGCCGCCCGGCTGGCCGCGGAGCACCTCGCCGACGCCGCGCTGGTCCTGGCCCCCACCCACAGCGGGAGCTTCCCCGCCGTCGCCTGCGTGCGCGGCGGCGAACCGGCCCGCTCCCGGCTGGTGATCGACCCGGACGAGCTGCCCGGCCTCGGCGAGGCCCTGCAGGGCTTCCCGCCGGTGCCTTCGCGCTGGCTCGACCCGGACGCGGCACCCGGCTGGGTGCTGCCCGCGGGGTTCGGTCCGGTCGGGTCGATCGTCGTGACGCCGCTGCCCGGCCACGGCGTGCCCGCCGGCGCACTGGTGCTGCTGCGCCGCGGCGACCGGGCGTCCTTCTCCGACCAGGAAGAGCTCTTCGCGCGGCTGTTCGCGGCCCGCGCCGGCGCGGCGATGTCGGCGGCGCGGGTGTTCGCGCTGCAGGCGTCCATCACGGACACGCTGATGCGCGAGCTGCTGCCGCCCACCCTGGAGCAGCTCGGCGGCGTCGAGTTCGCCGGCCGCTACCGCCCGGCCCGCGACGGCGAGCGGATCGGCGGCGACTTCTACGACGTCCACTCCGCCGTCACCGCCGATGGCGACGACGAGTCGCTGGCCGTGCTCGGCGACGTCTGCGGCAAGGGTCTCGAAGCGGCCGTGCTGACCGGCAAGATCCGCACGACGCTGCGGGCGCTGCTGCCGATGGCCGGCGAGCACCACCGGCTGCTCGACCTGCTGAACCGCACGCTCGGCGACAACGCCGACGCTCGGTACGTCACGCTGGTGCTGGCCTCCGCGCGCCGCGAAGGCGCGACAGTCCGGCTGCGCGTCACCGCCGCCGGGCACCCGCCGCCCCTGATCGTGCGGGCCGACGGGCGGGTCGAGGAGGCGGAGACGCAGGGCAGCCTCATCGGGGTCCTGCCCGAGATCGAGTCGGTGAGCGCCGACGTCACGCTCAACCCGGGCGAGACCTGCCTGCTCTACACCGACGGGATCATCGAGGCGAAGGGCGGCCCGCTCGGGGACGCCATGTTCGGCGAGGACCGGCTCCACCAGGCCCTCGCCGAGTGCGCCAACATGCCCGCCGACGCCGTCGTCGAGCGGGTGCAGATGCTCGCCTCGCAGTGGATCGGGCGCGGCACCCACGACGACATGGCCGTGCTGGCGATCACCGCGCCGCGCGGGCAGCACCTGGCGGCGGTGGGCGGGCACGGCCGCGGGAGGTACACCGCATGAGCACCGCTACCCGCAGCACCGGCGTGGCCGAGCAGGCCGAGCGGCTCTGGGCCGCCGTCACGACCGGCGACGAGTACGCCGCCGGTGACGTCGTCATCCAGGCGCTGAGCGACGGGACCGACCCGGAGAGCGTGCTGCTCGACGTGATCGCCGCGGTGCAGCGGCGGGTCGGGCAGGAGTGGGCGGCCAACCGCCTGAGCGTCGCCCAGGAGCACGCCGCGACCGCGATCAACGACCGCGTGATCGCGACCTTCGGTCACGTGCTGAAGCGCCCGGAGCCGCACCTCGGCCGCGTCACGGTCGCGTGCGTCGACGGCGAATGGCACGCGATGCCGGCCCGGCTGCTGTCCGAGGTGCTGCGCCTGCGCGGGTTCCAGGTCGACTACCTCGGCGCGCAGGTCCCCGCCCCGCACCTGGTGGCCCACCTGCACCGGACCGGGCCGGACGCGGTCGCGCTGTCCAGCTCGATCGCGACCCGGCTGCCGACCGCGCACGCCACGATCACCGCCTGCCAGGCGGCCGCGACCCCGGTCATCGCGGGCGGCGCCGCCTTCGGCCCCGACGGCCGCTACGCGCGGCTGCTGGGCGCCGAAGCGTGGGCCCCGGACGCCCGGACGGCGGCCGACAGGCTCGCGAAGCCCCTCCCCCGCCCGCTCGCGGCCCACCAGCCGCTCGACGACCTGCCGCACCTGGCCGACCAGGAGTACACGCTGGTGACGCGCAGCTCCGGCCGGCTCGTGAAGGCGGTGCTGGCCGGGCTGGAGGAGCGCATCCCGGCGATGCGGGACTACACCGACCTGCAGCGCCAGTACACCGCCGAAGACCTGGCGCACATCGTCGAGTACCTGGCGACGGCGCTGTACGTCGGCGACGAAGAGCTGTTCACCGGGTTCCTGACCTGGACCGCGGGCATCCTCACGGCGCGGGGCGTCCCCGCCGCTTCGCTGGTGCCCGCCCTCGAACTCCTCGAAGCGGAGCTGCGCGACTTCCCGCGCGCCACCGGCCTGCTCCGAGCTGCCCGCACGCACCTGGTGGAGCCGGCCGCCGGAACGGAGCGAACGGCATGACCAGCGGCTTGACCTGCACCTGGACGATCGCGGACGAGGGCACGGCGCGCGTCACGGTCACCGGCGACCTCGAGTTCGCCACGGCCGGCATGCTCGTGCGCCTGGTCACCGACCGCCTCGCCGGTGACCCCGGCGTGCGGGAGGTGCGCCTCGACTGCGGCGAGATCGACTTCTGCGACTCGTCCGGGCTGTCGGAGCTGGTCAAGGTGCACCGTGCGGTCGTCGGGACGGGTCGTCGGTTGTTCTTGGACAATCGGAAGCCGGCGCTCGACCGTCTCTTTGCGCTGACGGGTACGGCCAAGTATCTGACCGGTGAGACTGCGGATTCGCGGGCCTTGCACGATTCTTAGGCTTTGACCTCCACCTGATCGAGTGATGAACAGATGTTCGGACGCCGGTAATCTTGGTGTGTGGACAGAGAAGCGGTGTGGCAGACGGACGCGGAGGCCTTGGCCGACCGTCTCCGCGGGCTGCTCACCGTGGTGCGGTCTGCCGAGGCGGAAATCGGTACTCTGCTGGTGGAAATCGAATCCCGCGGGGTCATGGAACTGTTCGGGTACCGCTCTGTTGCCCGGTTACTCGAACACCTCGCGGACATTCCCCACGCAGCCGCCCAGCGCACCGTCGCCCGAGCCCACGCCCTCACCTCTGCGCACACCCTCGACTCCCCGGCCGCTGTCGCCCCCGCCACCGGCGCTGCCGCTCTGACGGGCGCCCTGAGCACCCCGATGATCGACACCATCATCGAGGCTGTGTCTCGGATCCCCGTCGAGCACCGCGACACCGCCGAACAAGACCTGCTCGCCTTCGCCGCCGACGCAGACCACAAACAAGTCGTCGCCCTCGGCGCCCGGATCCTGGCCCACCTCGACCCCGACGGCGCCGAGCCGGTCGATGTCGAGCCCGCCACCCCGGCTCGCGAACTCTCGTTACGCCGCAAAAGAACCGGAACCTGGGAACTCACAGGCCGGTTCGACGACGAGACCGGCACCCGAGCCAGCGCCCTACTCGACACCCTCGCCGAACGCCGCACCGCCGACGACGGTGGAGACTTCCGTTCCCCGCAGGAACGCTACGGCGACGCCTTCTCCGACGCGATCGACCTCGCGCTCAACTCGCCAGAGCTGCCGACTCAGGCTGGTGAACGTGCCCACGTGATGGTCGCGGTGTCCCTGGCGGACCTGAGATCCGGTGTCGGCCACGCGACATTGGGCGACACCGGCCTGATCTCGGCCGTCGAAGCCCGCATCCACGCCTGCGACTGCAAGCTGATCCCGTCCGTTTTGGGCGCCAGCAGCGAACCTCTGGACTTGGGTAGAGCCCGCCGCCTGATCTCACCCGGCCTCCGCCGAGCCCTGTTCCTGCGTGACCGAGGCTGCGCCTTCCCGGGCTGCCATCGCCCACCGCGGCACTGTCAAGGTCACCACATCCGTCACTGGGCCGACGGCGGCCCCACCGATCTCGCGAACCTGGTCTTGTTGTGCGCGCATCACCACCGGCTGATGCACCGCTCCGGCTGGCAAGTCCGCCTCGCCCCCGACGGCCACCCCGAGTTCCTACCTCCGCGATTCCTGGACAAACGCCGAAAACCCCGGCGCAACAACCTGCATCAGCCACTGCCCTTCGCAGCGTGATGGGATCGGCCCGCAGCCACCGGCTACGGGCCCACACCCATGTCCACAGATGTTCCGCTCGCGCATAAAGCAATCCGCGGCCGGTCGGGCGATGCGCGCCTGGACGGATCCCCTTGGCGGTGATCTTCACCCCCGGTCAGGCCGGACACCCAGCCTCTCCAAGCTGCGCAACGTGGTCGAGCCCGGCTCAAGCAATTCAGCGGCCCGGCCACCTGGATACGCCAAATGAGCGGCCTACCACCGCGCCTGCATCGGCCTTCGCCTCCGATGAAGACCCCCCAGGACACGCCCTACTCCTCCGCGCGGGCCAGCTTCGACGGCCACCACACGCGGCGTCCCACGTCCACGGTCAGCGCCGGCACCAGCAGCGACCGCACCAGCAGCGTGTCCAGCAAGACGCCGAACGCGACGATGAACGCGATCTGCGCCAGGAACAGGATCGGGATGACCGCCAGCGCCGAGAACGTCGCCGCCAGCACGACGCCGGCCGAGGTGATCACCCCGCCGGTCAGCGACAGCCCGCGTAGCGTGCCGGCGCATGTTCCGCGGGTCAGTGCTTCCTCGCGGACGCGGGTCATCAGGAAGATGTTGTAGTCGATCCCCAGCGCCACCAGGAAGACGAAGCCGAACAGCGGCACCACCGGATCCGCGCCCGGGAAGCCGAAGATGTGGTTGAACACCAGCGCCGACACGCCCATCGTCGCCGCGAACGACAGGACCACCGTGGCGATCAGCAGCAGGGGTGCGAGCAGCGACCGCAACAACAGCGCCAATACCAGGAAGATCACCAGCAGCACGATCGGGATGATCAGCGCGCGGTCGTGCTTGGACGTCTGCTGTGTGTCCAGCTGGATCGCCGTCGGGCCGCCGACCTTCGCGTTCGCGCCCGGTACCGCGTGGACGGCGTCGCGCAGCTTGCCGACCGTCGCGACCGCCGCTTCCGAGTCCGCCGGGTCGTCGAGCACGGACAGGATCTGCACCCGGCCGTTCACGACCTTGGGCTTCCCGTCGGGGCCGGGCAGCGGGAACGACTGCGCGATTCCGTCCATCGTGGACGCCTGGACCACCGCGGGCAACGCGCCGGCGTCGGCGATCGTGACCGCCGGGGCACCGAGGCCGCCCGGGAAGTGGCGGCCGAGGATCTCCTGCCCCGTGCCGGATTCGACCTCGGTGAGGAACACGTCGGACTGCGCGGTGCCGGACGCCTTGAGCTGCGGCAGGAACGCGACGCCGACGCCGAGCACGAGCGCCGTCACCACCCAGACCACCCGCGGGCGGCGGCCGACCAGCCCGGCCACCCGGCCCCAGATGCCCGCCGTCTCCGGGTGCGGCGAGCCGAGCGCCGGCTTGAACGGCCAGAACGCGCCGCGGCCGCACAGCGCCAGCGCCGCGGGCAGGAACGTCGTCGACGCCAGGAACGCGGCGCCGATGCCGATCGCCGCGACCGGCCCGAGTCCCTTGTTCGAGTTGAGGTCGCTGAACAGCAGGCACAGCACGCCGAGCACGACGGTTCCCGCGGACGCGGCGATCGGTTCCAGCGTCGCGCGCCAGGCGAGCCTCACCGCGTCGAAGCGGCTCGGGGTGTCGCGCAGCTGCTCGCGGAACCGCGCGACGAACAGGAGCGCGTAGTCGGTGGCCGCGCCGAAGACGAGGATCGAGAGGATGCCCTGGCTCTGGCCGTTGAGCGCGAGGACGTCGTTCTTGGCCAGCAGGTAGACGACGAGGCTGGCGAGCCCGAGCGCGAACACCGCCGAGAGCAGGACCAGGAACGGCAGCAGGGGGCTGCGGTAGACGACGATGAGGATCAGCGCGACCACGCCGCCCGCGACGAGCAGGAGGATGCCGTCGATGCCGCCGAACGCCTTCACCAGGTCGGCGATCTGCCCGGCGGGCCCGGTGACGAGCACGATGAGCCCTTCGGGGCCGCCGGTGAGCTTCGCGCGGACCTCCTTGACGACCTCGCCGGGGTTGCCGTCGGCGAGGATCGGCACGCTGAGCTGCACGGCCTGGTCGTCCCGCGGCGCCTTTTCGGGGGCTCCGAGCGGGCCGACGACGCCGGGCACGCTGCCGAGCTCGCGCGCTTTTGCCTCGAGGAACTGCCGGTCGGCGGCGGTCAGGCCGGCCGGGCGCTCGGCGACGACGGTCGCGGGCAGCACCTGGCGCGGGGTGAACGCCTTCTGCTCGTCGGAGACCTCGGTCGCCTCGGCCGAGCTCGGCAGGAACGCGGCGTTGTCGTTCTTCGCGACCTCGCTCAGCTTGCCGGCGAACGGCCCGCCGAACCCGCCCAGCCCGAGCCAGGCGACCACGAGCAACGCGGGGAGCAGCCAGCGGAGGCGGCGCGGGGAGTCGTTCATGGTCGCTAAGGTCCTTTCGAGGGCGAACACGCCCCATTGTTCAGCAGGCTGAACATTTTGCACGACGACGCGGAGTGACGGTGAGCACAGCCCCCGAACCCGACCTGAGCACGTGGCCCACCGGGCGCCTGCTGGCCGCCGCCGCCCGGCTGGTCGAGCAACGCTGGGTGACCGTCCTCGCCGGCATGGGGCTCACCCACGCGGGGCTGATCGCGCTGCACTCGCTGCGCGACGGGCCGCTCCCCCAGCGGACGCTCGCCCAGCACTGCCAGGTGACCGACCAGACCATGAGCCGCACGCTCGACCGCCTCGCGAAGGCGGGTTTCGTGACGCGGACGCCGGACCCGGCGGACGCCCGGCGTCACCTGACCCGGTTGACTTCGGCCGGCCGGGCGATCCACGAACGGGCGGTGCGCGCCGAGCCCGCCCTGCTCGGCGGGCTCGGGGCGGACGACGCTTTCCGCGCCCGGCTACTGGAGGTGATCACGAGCCTGTCGGCGGGCGATTGAGACGTCGCGGGGCTGGGTAGGTTCCCTGGCATGTGGATCGCGGTGAGCACCCCAGTGGCCCTCCTGATCGCTACCGTCCTGATGGAGCGGTTCGAACGACGATGCCGCCTGGTGCCGACCGCCGAGACCGAACAGCCTCGCGTCGCACGCTGACCCCTCGTTTGTGATCCACGTCTCACTCTCCTCCCCCGAGAACCTCGGGCCTGTCCCCCGGCGACTGACCGGGTGGATCCGGCGGACCGAGACCGGGTTCAAGGGAGGAGAACACCATGCGCAGCAACCCGAAAACCGTTCGCACCGCACTCGGCCTGGCCCTCGCGGCCGGCCTGGTCACGGCGGCGAGCATCGGGATGGCCGGGGGCGCGACCGCGCAACCGGGGAGCACGGAGGGGACGATGACGAACGCGAACCAGCCCCCGAAGGGGGCGCGGGCCACCGTGCAGGTGAGCCCGAACCCGACCACCCGCCGCGGCCAAGAGGTGACGATCACCGGCGACTGCGGCGGCGGCACGGGCCTGAAGTCCGTGCTCGGCGGCTTCCCGGAGCGGCCGGCACTCGAGAACATCCGGATCCTGTCGGCCGGCCCGGACCACTTCGTGGCCAAGGCCACCGTGGTGCAGACCATCGGCAACGGGGTGGGCCCGGTCTTCGTGGACTGCGGTGGCGAAGCGGGCGTGACCCTGCTGGTCACCCACGTCTGAGCGCGTGAACGGGTGGACCGCTCACCGGCGGGGTCCCGGTGAGCGGTCCGTTTCCGGCAATGCCCGCGGAATTCAGCAGGTCTTCCACGCGAAGTGGTAAATCGTGTCCACGCTCGCGTGTTCGGAATCCATTTCGATGAAAGTCGCACCACTCGAGGTGCCCGCGTCCGCCCGCAGTTCCGCGTTGACGTTCAGGTTGCGGCTCTCCCCGCACGGGGCGAACACCAGCTCCGCGACCTCGGTCACGTCCGAGGCCCGCCACACGCCGTGGAACGGGCCGGGGAAGGCGTGGCGCACCCGCGCGGTCGGCGACGTCCCCGCGAAGTAGTAGTTGGCCTGCTCGAGCGCGCTCGCCCCGCTCTCGATGTGCGCGAAGCCGCGGTACTCGGCTTCGGCGATCGCGTACGTGAACCCTTGCGGCACATGGACGAGCACGTTGATCTGACAGTTCTTCCGGGCTTCGAGCGCCGGAGCGCCGCCGCCGGCCTTGGCGGTGAAGTTCGCGTAGTGCACCGTGAAGGACGTGTTGTCCGAGGCGACGTCCGCCGACGCGGTGGCGGTGCCGGCCGGGCAGCCGGAGCCGTTGATGGTCTTGATGTCGAGCGTGATCTTTTCGGTCGGAGCCGAAGCGGCCGAGGAATCGACGGGAACTGCGAGCGCGGACAGAACCATTCCGGCGACGACCGAAACAACGAACATGACGCTCCTCCAAACGGGCCACGGTGCCTGGTGATCGAGCCGATCGCGCGCGGAGCAGATCGTAGCGCGATCGCAACCTATTCGACGGCCACTGAACGGAGTAACACCACCGCGAAGAGTACGGGAAATCCATTTCCCGCAATTTCACGGCAAAAAACGAGGAATACTCGGATGTTCGAAGGTCAAGAGTGGTCCGGACCACTCCCGTGCCGGAGCGAATACGGCGGGGTCGCGCCGCCGAGGAGTGCCTCGGCGTCCAGCGTCGCCGCCGCGCTCCCCCGCTCCGCGAACCGCCGCGCCACCAGCGCGCCCGGGTCGTCGACCTGGTCGGCGCGGCCGGACAGGAACGCCCACTCGTGCTCGTCGGACCCGAAGTACAGGACCGTGCCGAACACCTCGCGGAACCGGCGCCACGACGCCCGCAGCGTCTCGTTGCGCCACAGCGTCGGGCAGCCCGCCTGGCCGGTCACCACGCCGCCGGGCGCGAGCAGCCGCGCGCAGCGGGTGAGGAAGTCCGTGCCGTACAAGCGGTTGTGCTGCGCGTCCGGGTCGGTGTTCTCGTCCGGCAGGTCGATCACGACGACGTCGTAGGTCAGCCCCTGGTCCGCCGCCGCGGCCAGGAACGTCCAGCCGTCCTCGAAGGACACCCGGATCGGGCCTTCGCCCCGCGAAGCCCGCTCCAGCTCCGCCGGCGTGTAGCCGTAGGGCAGGTGCTCGGCGCAGGCGCGCACGGCCTGCTCGTCGATGTCGACGTGGTCGACGTGCGCCGCCCCGGCGGCCACCGCCAGCTGGGAGGCGACCCCTTCGCTCGACCCGATGACGAGCACCCGGCGCACCTGATCGGCCAGCAGCAGCGCGGGCAGCATCAGAGCTTCGTGGTAGACGAGCTGGCTCGCCTCGGTGCTCTGGCGCTCGCCGTCGCAGAACAGCGAGACCCCTTGCGCGGTCTTGCCGATCAGCACGTGCTGGTACGGCGTGCGCTCGTCGTACCCGACGTCGCCGACCTCCCACACGCGGGTGAGGCCGGGGCCGACCGGTTCGGGGATCTGGGGCATCAGCGTTCTCCGCGGTGCAGGACGGACAGGTGGACCGAAGCGGCGTCCAGCGACTTCGCCAGCAACCGCAGCGCGTGCTCGGGGTCGGCGCGCTCGCCGCAGGTGAACACGTCCGCGAACAGCGAGCCGTGCTCGGGGTAGGTGTGCACGGACGCGTGCGACTCGGCCAGCAGCGCGATCACGGTGGCGCCCTGCGGCGCGAACCGCTTGGCGACGACGTCGACGACCGTGGCGCCCGCCTCGGTCACCGCGGCGCGCAGCAGCTCCCCCAGCCGCACGGGGTCGTCGAGCAGGCCGGGGTCGACGCCGTGCAGCTCGGCCAGCACGTGCCGCCCGGTGAACCGGCCGACCTCAGACATCCCCCCACCTCCCGAGGCAGTACGTGCGCAGCGGCTCGATGCCGTTGAAGCCCACCGACGCGTAGCTGGCGGTGTAGGCCCCGGTGCCCGGCACGTCGAGCCGGTCGCCGGTCCGCAAGGCCAGCGGCAGCTGGTACGGCGTCCGCTGGTAGAGCACGTCGTCGCCGTCGCAGGTCGGCCCGGCGAGCACGACCGGGCCGCTCGGGCCGCCGGGCGGGTCCACCGGCTCGAACCGGTAGGCGATCGCCTCGTTCTCGGCCTCGGCGAGGCCGTTGTAGCGGCCGATGTCGAGGTACACCCAGCGCCGCTCGCCCCGGTGCGCGACGAGCACGACCTCGGTCCGCAGCAGGCCCGCGTCGGCGACGAGCACCCGGCCCGGCTCCAGCAGCAGCTCGGGCCGGTTCCTCGGGAAGTGCGTGTCGAGGGCCGCCGCGATCGTCGTCGCGTACGCGTCCAGCGACGGGACGCCGGTCCGGTGCGCGGTCGCGAAGCCGCCGCCGAGGTTGAGCCGCGTCATCGCGACCCCCTGCGCGCCGGCCTCGGCGAACAGCTTCGCCGCCGTGGCGATCCCGATCTCCCACGCGGTGACGTCCGGCTGTTGCGAGCCGACGTGGAAGGCGATGCCGGGCCGCAGCCCGAGCGCGGCCGCGCGCAGCACCAGGTCCAGCGCCTCGGCCGGCTCGCAGCCGAACTTGCGGCCGAACGGCGTCACCGAGTCCGGCGCGTCGAACACCACCCGGATCGACACGGCCGAGCCAGGCGCGTGGCGGCCCAGGTGGTCGACGTCGTCCGGGGCGTCCGAAGTGAACTCCCGGACGCCGTGCTCGAAGGCGAACGCGATGTCCCGCGGCTTCTTGATCGGGTTGCCGTAGGCGATGTCCGCCGGCTCGGCGCCGCGCGCCAGGCACAGCGCCAGTTCGGCGGGGCCGGCCACGTCGAAGCCGGCCCCGGCCGCCACCAGCGCGTCGAGCACCGGCGGCGCCGGGTTGGCCTTGACCGCGTACCGGATCAGCGCGCCGGGGAAGGCCGCGCGGAACTCCCGCGCCCGGGCGGCGACGACGTCGGTGTCGACGACCAGGCACGGGGTCGGCGGGTCTTGCTCGGCCAGGAACCGGCGGATGGGGTCGGCGCGCACGGCGCCAGTGTCGCAAACCGCGTCAGACGAACCGCCACAGGTGGTCCGGTGTCCCGTTGTCGTCCCACTGGGTCACCTGGGCGCCGTCCGCCGTGGACTGCTGGTCGACGGCCATGACCTTGCCGCTGCGGACGTTGACGATCTTGGACCAGCCGCCGCCGGCGTCGACGATCCGCCAGTTGTGGTCCGGCGTGCCGTTGTCCTGGTACTGCTGGACGTGGGCACCGTTGTCGAGGCTCTGGTCGTGCACCGCGAGGACCTTGCCGCTGTTGCGGTTGACGATCCGGACGGTGCCGTCGCCGTTGTCCACGACGGCCCAGAGGTGGTCGGCCGTGCCGTTGTCCGTCCACTGCGTGACCTCGGCGGTGTCGGCCAGCGCCATGTTCGAGACGGCGAGGACCTTGCCCGAACGCTGGTTCTGCAGCTTCCGCCACACCGTCGTCGACGCGGCCGGGCGCGTCAGCAGCGCGAGGTAGCCGCCGGCGACCGGGCGGGCCTGGAAGCCGCGCTGGGTCGCGTCCGCGACGACGTACCAGTCGGTGAACGCCACCCGCTGCGGCGTGCTGTTCGCGAAGCTGTAGACGCCCTCGACCAGGGTGGTGCGGATGTTCGGCTGGTCGGTGAGCCAGGCCGCGGTCCACAGTTCCCAGTCGGCCTTCGTGTAGTTGTTGCGCGGATCGAGCAGGACGCCGTGGGCGCCCGCGCGGGCCTGGTACCAGGCGGCCTCCTGCGCCGCGACGCCGAGCGGGACCAGGTCGAGGCCGAGCACGCGGTCGGCGAAGCCGTTGTACTTCAGGCTCCAGGTGCCGTCCTGGTCGTAGGCGAGCTTGAGGTGCTGGTTCGACGGGTCCTGCGCGAGCGTCACCCACTGGCTGATGTAGCTGCGGGAGGTCGAGCGGTAGCGCTGGACGTCGGCGGCGTTGCCGACGGCGGCGGCGATGATCCCCATCGCGCCGACGCCGATGATGCCCTTGAGCGCGAGGTTGGCGCTGTGGGCGATGAAGCCGGTGAAGTCGTCGGTCTGGTTCTGGAAGCCGGGGTCGAGGGTCGCGCCGATCAGGTACTCGGCCCACTGCCGCAGGATCCGGTAGTGGGTGTTCGCGAAAGACACGGCCTCGGCCGACGGGAGCCGCTGCACGAGCGCGGCGGCCATGATCAGCATGTTGGCCGACTCCTCGACCGGCATGCTCTCCTCGTTGCCGTCGTTGTGCCCGGCCGCGTCCGGGTAGTGCGCGCCGATGTCGTGCTCGGCGAACTGCATCGGCCAGCCGCCGTGCTCGGGGTAGTCGAGCAGCGGTTCCAGGATCAGCCGAAGGTAGGCCGGGGAAAGGTAGAGGTAGCCCGGGAACGCCGGGTAGGTGACGTCCACTGTGGACATGTTGCCGCTGGAGGAGATCTCCTTGAGGAAACCCCACGGCGAGCCGCCGCGGTCGACCAGCTCGGTGCCGCCGAAGGCCTGGCGCAGCGCGAGCGCGCAGATCGCGGCGTAGTGCTCGCCCGTGCTCCCGCCCCCGGCCGCGGCGACGGCGTCGTCGTGCAGGCGCTGGTCGATCGCGGTCGCGGCGGACAGCGCGCTCGCGTAGTCGTTCGCGAACCAGACGGCCATGTCCTGCCAGCTGCCCCAGTAGTGCGTCCACCAGGGGTTCAGGGTGGTGCCGAGGTAGCGGACGGCGGGCGTGCGGACGTGCCCGATCGAGAGCGTGAACGGCGCCGACGAGCCACCGGCCGGGATGGTGCCGAGGTCCCGGTTGAACGCGAGCACCGGCCACCGGTCGCTGATCGCGCGCGGCTGGGCGGTGTCGCTCGTGTTGTTCAGGGCACCCTGACCGGCCGAAGCGGCGCGCACGACGGTGTCCTGCCCGATCTGCCAGCTCACCCCGGACGTGGGCGCGGCCAGCACGAGTGCGCCCCAGCTGGCCTGGTCGCCGTTCTCCTGGAGGACGCCTGGGCCGGCGGGGGTGCAGCTGAGGAGGGTGTAGCCGTTCCGTTGCTGCTGGGTCCAGGTGACCGGGGTCGCGGTGTCGCCGTGCACCCACTCGGCGGAGGTGTCGAAGTGCAGGTCGACGGCGTGCGCGCGCCCGTCGGCGCTGGCTGCCTGGACGGTCACGTAACCGAAGGGCACGCTCTGGCGTTGCAGGTTCGCCGGGTCGACCGGTGAGAAGAACGTGACGGTGAGGTTCACGCCCCCGCCGGTGAGGACGTAGGTCGAGCGGGTGCCGGTGACCTGCAGGCTGACCTGCGTCATGGCGGTGAGGGCGGGACCGGACGGCAGCCCGGGCGAGCCGGCGAAGACGTACGCGGCGCCGTCGATGCGGGCGAGGCCGCACAGCGCGGTGACGTGCCCGGTCCAGAAGCTGGCCCAGGTCCCGGGCAAGTTGTCGGCGGGCTGCCAGGTGGACAGGTAGGGCGACCGGACGATGAGCGGCGTGGCGGGCGGCCGGATCGGGCTGAAGGTCCCGGCGACGGCGGCGGTCGCGGGCAACCAGAGCGCGGCGGCCACGGCGGCGGCGGTTCCCCCGGCGAGCCGGAGCAGGTCGCGACGGGTGAGGTGAGCACGTGCGGGCGAGGACATCGGTGACCCCTTCGACGGCGTGCGAACAGGCGCGGACCAACTTTTACATCGTTGGTACAACGTTGTAAATCCGCCGAAGGTCGGCTGGGAGGCGGGGTGCGGACCACGGGAGCCGCAGGTCCGGGGACGATTCGGACGCCGCGGACAGGGTGTGGACTGGGTCGGGTGGCGCGGCGGGAGAACCGGCTCGCTGGAAGTTGGTCTCGGGCAGGCTCGCGGGGCGATGGCCGGGCAGTGGCCCGGCCGCCAGTCGAGAGCCGGCGGCGCCAGTCGAGAGCCGGCGGCGCCGGTGTGCGGCACCCGACCAGTACCTCCCCGGGCAGCGCCGGCCGCAGCGAGCCGCTCGTGGCAGCCCGGTCGGTCCCAGGTGTTCCCCGTCCGCCCACGCAGGCTTCCGGCGTAGTAAGCCGGGCCGGCCACCGGCGCTTTCGGCAACGCCGGGCAGCTCCATCCCAGGCCGGGTGCGACCTCAGGCCGTGCGCGCGGGGCGGTCCGAAAGCGGCCACACGTACGGCAAGTCCGCCTCCACGTCCGGGAACTGCGCGCCGTAGTGGTCCGGGTCCTTGCGCACCAGTGCGGACTGGTGGCTGCGGTGCACCGCGTCGTCGCCCAGCCAAGGCGGCAGCTCGCCGGCGGCCGCGAGCTCGGCCTGCGTGCGGATCGTGGTGCCGCCGAGGGATCGCGTGTACTCGTCGGCGAGCTTCACCGCGCACGTGTCGGCCGCACCCAGGGCGCGCCACACCGCGCAGACCTCGAAGCCGTAGCGGGTCAGGGCTTCTTCGTAGCCGGTCCACATCTTGGCCGCGGGGTGGTGGCGCCAGCCGTAACCCGGCACGACCAGCGCCCGCAGCACCTGGAGTGCTTCGACGCGCTGTTTGCCGAGCCGGCGCCGGTCGAGTGTGCGGGCGCTGGCCGTGAAGTCGGCGCAAGGCAGGAACGTCTGCATCGGACGCGGGTTACCCCGCCGCCGGGCGCCCACACGTGGATCCCTCCGCGACCCGGGGTCCGGGGGCCGCGGAGGGACCGGATCACCGGCGGTCCGTGCGTCCCTTGGCCGCGGCGGCCGGTTCCGGCTCGACGCTCACCCGCGGGCGCAAGGGCAGGTTTTCCAGCCCCTCTACGTCGAGCACCAGGAACCAGTGGGCGTTGGCGGGGATGTGGATCTTGAACATCGGTGCGGTGGCCACCCCGCCGTGCATCCGGTAGTACTGCCGGCGCCGGTATGCCTGGAAGTTGACCTCCGTCAGGAGCCTGACGTTGGCCATCGCGTCCAGGCGGACGGTGACCACCGCGTCTCTTCGCACTTTCCCGAGGTCGAACACGTTCGCTTCCATTACGTCTCTCTTCCACGCGTGGTTGGTCGGTTCGAGTTCTGGTCGCGGGCAGCGCGGATCGCGCCGCGAATCGCGACGGAGCGGAAGATCGAGACGGGCCTAGCCGGGACCGGTGCCCGGTTCGCAGGGCCGGAAGAGCGGCACGAAGTCCTCGGACACCCGCGCGTCGGGCCGCAGGTCGCGGGTCCCGTGGTCGGAGGTCAGGAACGCGGGCGGAATGGAGCTGCCGCCACTACCGGCGAGATCGGACGGCGCCGGCGCCCCGGGAGCCATCGGCGCGGGCGGGTTCTTCGCGGGTCCCCGGCCGGCTTGGGACGTCCGGTCCGGCTGGTGCGCCGGACGTGCCCGGTGCGCCTTTTGCCCCGGCCGCTGGATTTCCGCGTCGTACAGCCGGCTGTGCCCGGGCGTGGTCACGTTCACGGGCGCCGGGAGAACAGCTTTCCGCGACGGCGGCACGAACTTCCCCTGCAACAAGGGGGGCTCGACGACGTCGGGCACGGGCCTGGGATGGGATTCACCGCCGTTCCCGGCGGTGCCGGTCACGGGAGCGACAATCGGCTCGACGGTGTTCACCACGGGCTGCACGACATCGGTCACCGGCGCGAGAACTTTGGTGACGGTCCGGGTCACGGGCGACAGCACCGGCCCGACCACGCGCACGACGGGCTTCACCACGGCGCCGACGGTGGAGGTCAACGGCCTCGCCACGACTTGCACGACAGCGGTCACCGGGTCGAGCACGGTCCCCGCGACGACACCTGCGGTCTCACTGACCGGCCCGGCGATCGAGGCAACGGGTCCGACCACAGCAGCAGCCGCATTGGTAATCGGCTCGGCGGAGCGCACGACCCGCGCTATCGGCTCGAGCACGGGTGTGACGGGCTTGGTGACAGCCTCAACGGACCGCACCACCGGCGCAGTCCCCAGAGCGGCCACCGGCTCGGCAGCGCGGGCGGCCTGGGATACGGGCCCGACCACCGAAACCACCGCGGCGGCCACCGGCTCCGCCGCGCGAGCGGCCTGCCCAGTGAGCTCGACCAGCGGCTCGGCCGAGCGCACAGCCTGGGAAACCACTGGCGAAACAACACCAGCGGCCACCGGGCCGGCTGAGCGGGCAGCTTGCGCCCCCGGCTCAACCACTGGCGAAACCGCACCAGCAGACACCGACCCAGCCGAGCGGACAGCCCGCGCTCCCTGCGCAGCCACCGGCACAACCACAACAGCAGCCACCGAACCGGCCGAGCGGGCAACGTGCGCCCCCGGCGAAACCATACCGGCGGCCACCGACCCAGCCGAGCGGGCAACGTGCGCCCCCGGCGAAACCATACCGGCGGCCACCGACCCAGCCGAGCGGGCAACGTGCGCCGCTGGCAAAACCACACCGGCAGCCACCGAACCAGCCGAGCGGGCAACGTGCGCCGCTGGCAAAACCACACCGGCAGCCACCGAACCAGCCGAGCCGGCAGCCTGCGCCCCCAGCTCAACCAATGAGGAAGCCACAGACCCCGCCGACCGGGCACCCCGCGGCCCCGGCTCAACCACCGAGGCAGCCACGGACCCCGCCAAGCGAGCGGGCTGCCCTGCGCGCTCGACCACCACCGAAACCACGCCACCAGTCACCGACCCTGCCGAGCGGGTGACCTGTGCGCCGGCCTCGGGCGCGCGCACAACCTTCGCCGCCGCCTCGACCACCGGCGGAACCGGCGGGCCCGCCAGGGGCGCGGCCTGTGAGGCCGGTCCCGCCGAGCTCGAGAGGTGCGCCGCCGGAGCGGCTGGGCGCGCAATCCGCGCCACCGAGTCGGGCACAACCTTCGCCGCCGGAAGTGGAGCGGGCAAATGCGCATCCTGCGCCGCGGAACGCACCACCTGCGTGACCGCCCCGAGCCCACCCGGGCCACCCCCCGCCGAAGCACCCGGCGTCGCCGCTGAAGCGTCGCCCGAGGTCAGCCACAGGATCAGCCACAAGCCCACAGCCGTGCCGGCCACCAGCAGTAGCCGGCGCGTGGCTACCGAGGCGGCGCCGGCCACGTCGTGAGCCCGGGTCACGTCGGCGAACCTCCAGATGCGAATGCGCTGGCATGGGACGTACCCTTCAACGTTCCGCATCACACCCGTGCTACGCGCCGCTTATGGCTTCCACTCGTCCGGACTAATCCGGAAGTGTCAGCAAGCCTGAGTGAAGACTCCACTCGGTCCTCACCGATCGTCCGGTCGCCACAAAAAGGTGCGTCCGGAACCGAATCAGTTTTCCTGAGAGCGACGGACGTCCGACAGCGCTCCCAGCGCCGTCACCCCGTGCTGCAGCCCCTCGCGGAACGTCGCACGCTGCCCGGGGCTGAGGTCGGCCAGCAGCGCGTGCTCCACCTCGCCGACCGCGGGGGCGCAGCCGGCCAGCAGGGACTGGCCCGCGTCCGTCAGGCCGGCCAGCAGGACGCGCTTGTTGCCCGCCTTCGGGGTCCGCGCGATCAGCCCGCGCTTCTCCAGCGCCAGCACCATCTCGTGCATCGTCTGCGGCCGCAAGAACGAGCGGCGGGCCAGCTGCGCCGACGACAGCGGGCCGCTCGCCTGCAGCACCGTCAGCGCCGTGTACTGCAGCGTCGTAAGCCCCAGCGGGCGCAGCGCGTCGTCGAGCAGTGCCCTGATCACCAATTCGAGCCGTTTGACCAGGTAGAGGGTCAACGGCGCGCCGGCGGGGTGCTGCTCCGCGGAGGTGCTCACGCGCTCATCATGACACGCACCGGCCGCTATGCTCCGATCATGGACCTCGGTCGGCAGACCCGCGTGCGGCAGGCGTTCGACACCTTCTTCGCGCCCCCGCAACCGGCCGCCGGGCCGCACGTCCTCGAGCTCTTCCGCCGCACCGCCGAAACCGTGCCCGCGTACCGGAAGTTCCTGGAAGAACACGGCATCGCACCCGAAGCCGTCACGACGATGGCCGCCTTCAAGACACTCCCGCTCGTCGACAAGGCCGGCTACCACCGGAAGTACCCGCTGCCCGAGCTGTGCCGCGGCGGGACCTTCGACGGCAACGACATGATCGCCGTCTCCTCCGGTTCCAGCGGCCACCCCACCATCTGGCCACGCGCGCTCGAAGACGAACTGCACGTCGCCCGCCGCTTCGAACAGGTGCTCGTCGACGGCTTCCACGCCGACCGCAAAAGGACCCTCGCCGTCGTCTGCTTCCCGCTCGGGACCTGGGTCGGCGGCCTCTTCACCACCGCGTGCGTGCGGCACCTCGCCGCCAAGGGCTGTCCGGTCACCGTCGTCGCGCCCGGCAACAACAAGGCCGAAATCCTGCGCGTGCTCCCCGAGCTCGCGCCGCACTTCGAGCAGGTCGTTCTCCTCGGCTACCCGCCGTTCGTCAAGGACGTCGTCGACACCGGCCTGGCCGGAGGCGTCGACTGGCCCGCCTACGCGATCAAGCTCGTCCTCGCCGGCGAGGTGTTCAGCGAACAGTGGCGCGACCTCGTCGCCCGGCGCGCCGGCGTCGCCGACCCCGTCACCGACATCGCCTCGCTCTACGGCACGGCGGACGCGGGCGTGCTCGGCACCGAAACGCCGGTGTCCGTGGCCATCCGCCGGTTCTTCGCCGGCCACCCGGACCTCGCCCGCGACGTCTTCGGCGACGCCCGGCTCCCCACCCTCGTGCAGTACGACCCGGCGAGCCGGTTCTTCGAGGTGCACGACGGCACGCTCGTGTTCAGCGCGGACGGCGGGATCCCGCTGATCCGCTACCACATCGCCGACGACGGCGGGGTCCTGCCGCACGCCGAGCTGCTCGCCTACTGCGCCCGCCACGGCTTCACGCCGCCACCCGGACCGGAGCTGCCGTTCGTCTACGTGTTCGGCCGCTCGCTGTTCACGGTGTCGTTCTTCGGCGCGAACGTCTACCCGGAGAACGTCACGGTCGGCCTGGAGCAGCCGGGCATCAGCGACACCGTCACCGGCAAGTTCGTCATCGAGTCGGTCGAGGACGCCGACCGCGACCGGCGGTTGCGGATCACCGTCGAGACGGCGCCGGGCGCGAGTGCCGACGCGGGCCGGATCGCGGAATCCGTGCGCGCGCAACTGGTCCGGCTCAACAGCGAGTTCGCGCACTACGTCCCGGCGGAGCGGCAGCTGCCCGACGTCGTGCTGCGCCCGGCCGGGGATCCCGAGTACTTCCCGGTCGGGGTGAAGCACCGCTACACGCGGCCGTCCTAGGGCCGCGCGAGCTTGCGGAACCGCTCACGCCGCTCGCCGGCGGACGAACCGTCGGCGATGTCGTCGTCGAACCACGAGCACAGCGCCGCCCACAGCTGGGCGCGCGCGGCGTAGTCGTCCTCCGCGACCAAAGTGTGCTCGAGTTCGGCGATGTCGGCGACCAGCTGGTCGAGGCGCTGGTCGCACAGGCGCACGTATTCGCGGACGACGACGTTCGCGTCCAGCCCGGTCTTCCCGCGCCGGCCCGCCGCGCCGCGCAGCTGGGCGTGCAGGCGTTCCTCGCTGTAGAGCGGGAAACCCGAGATCGACCCGGGGTAGCCGGACTCGGCCGACCACTCGCGGAACGCGCAGATCGCCTGGTAGCGCGTGTACCAGTCCTGCTTCCCGGTGGCCAGCGCGGTCAGCTTCCGCCAGGCGTCGCGGTCCGCGGCGCGCCGGCGGTCGACGGTCCGGCTGTCCGGTGCCGGCTCCTCGGGCCGCGTCCGCCAGAAGTGCGCGCGGCAGCCCGCGATCTCGGCGACCAGCTGCCGGACGTAGCTGACCTGCTCCCACACGTGGGCGCGCTGCGGGCGCAGCGGCGCCGCGCGGTCCGGGGAGAAGGTGACCATCTCGAAGACGCGGAACAGTTCGTGCCCGCGCAACGCCGCGAGGTCGGGGTCCTCCCCCATCACCCACGAACGGCGCTCCGGGAGCCGCCCGCTGTGGCTGATCGTCGCCGCCTGGTAGAGCTCGCGCACCGCGCGCCGGGCCACTTCGTCGCGCGCTTCGCCTTCCAGGCGGGGATTCCGGGCGCGGTCGCGCAGGTCGCGTTCGCCGCGGGGGCCGACTTCGAGCATCGCGACCGCGTACACGCTCGCCGCGTTGTAGCACTCCTCCCACGAACTGCGCGGCCCGGCGGCCTCGACGGTGGCGTCGAGCGCCCGCGGGTCCGGCGGCCAGCGCCGGTCCGGGCAGACGTCGGCCAGCCGGACGCGGCTGCCGGGGTAGGCGGGCTGCGGTTCGGGGACGGCGCCGGTGACCGGCTCGATGTCCGCCATCGCCCGGCGCAGCACCGCCCACACCAGGGACAGGTCGAGCGCGCGGTTGGTCAGCTGCTGCCAGCTGCGGCGCCAGCGCCTGCCGAACCGGCGGTAGTCCTCGATGAGCCGTTCGATTTCGTACTGCGAGAGCGCGCCCAGGTAGGACCGCATTTCCGCGGCGCGCTGGTTGTACTCGGCCAGCTGCGCCGGGGTCGCCTCCTGGACGACGAGTTCCTCGACCGGCACGCGCAGCACGCGCCGGTGCAGCGCCAGCCGCTTCTCGCGCGGGATCGCGTACCGCTGCGTCCGGACGTCGAGGTCGACGTAGCGGCGGAAGCGCAGCTCGATCGCGGCCCGCAGTTCGGTGCGGCGCTGCGCCCGCGCGTCACCCGGGACGCCCGCGGTGGTGCGCCGCACCCACCAGGAGCCGGCCACGGAATCGCCGTGCCCGAGCACGAGCGCGTGCCGGTAGCGGGCGATCAGCAGGGCGACTTCGCGGCCGCGCGTGTCGTGCCGGGGCTGGCGCGCGAAGTCGGGGCCGATCCACCAGCGGGCCAGCGTAGGGTGACCCCGGCTGCAGACGGTGATCACGTCGTCGTACGTGGCGAGCGCGTCGAGGTGGAGGTCGAGCTGCTCCTGGAGCGCGGCGATCTCGAGTCTGATGTAGACGTTCGCCGGATCGAGGCTGACCGCGCGGTAGTACTCGGCGAGGGCTTCGTCGTAGCGGCGGTAGGTGATGAAGTGGTTGGCGCGCTGGTAGGCGTCGAAGAGTTCGTAGGGGATCTTCGCGTCCCGCCAGGCGACCCAGTGGATGTTCGTGCGGACGTACGCGCTGCGCGGGATGACCAGCGCGGCCACGGCGTTCGCCGCGCGGTGCAGCACGCGCGCCCAGTTCTCGTCCTCGATGACGAGCGGGCTCGCGGCGAAGCGCGGGACGCGGACGAGCTCGAGGATGAGCTGGTAGCGGCCGCTCGTGTTGCCCGGCCGGATGGTGCCGCTGACGGTGAACGCGGCGGGTGGCTGCGCGAGCCGGATCAGCTTCGTCGCGGCCTTCCACCAGCCGTCGGCGGAGTCGCCGGCGTGCTCGACGATCTGGATGAAGTCGTACGAACTGCCGACGCCCGGCACCGGGGTCGGCGTGTAGAGGCGCGAATCGTTGAGGAACCGCTTGAAGGTGGCGGTCAGTTCGACGGCGGAGTCGATCTCGCGGTCGTGGCTGCCTTCGGGCCGTTCGTCGGCGAAGAGCCGGATGTCGATCTGGTTGGCCCGGTAGGCGGCGGCTTCGAGCCGCGCTTTGCCGACGAAGTACAGCGTCAGCACGACGGAGACGAGCACGACGGAGGTTTGCAGGACGGTCCAGGTGATGACGCTCGCGACCTTCGGGTCGCGGACGAAGGTCCAGGTCTGGAAGAACGGCAGGTACGGCACGACGGCGAACCCGGCGGCGACGAGCCCCGCCACCCCGGCCGCCAGCCACCACCTGATCCGGTGGGTCTCGGGCAGTTCGGCCTCGTCGAAGCCCCCGTGCCGCCGCGCGGACACCATCGATCACCCCCTCGTGTCAGGTTACTCGCGGAGGGGGTGCGTTTCGTTACCCCCCGTGATCCGCGAGTTCGGCGATGACCTGGGCGTGACACGGTTCGGGGACGCACCAGCACCCGAGGCGGCGGCCGCGGAGCCCGGGCAGCAGGGCGAGCAGATCCGGCCGCGACAGCAGGTGCTCGCGGTACTGGGCGACGACGTCTTCGCGCGAGCCGTCCGGACCGGGCCGGAAGGGACTGGCGAGCTTCGAGCCTTCGAGGTGCCAGCCGCCGCGGTGCATGGCCCGCCCGACGTAGACGACGTCGGCGTACTCCGGGTCGTCCCGGTGCCCCTTCAGGTTGACGACCGTGGTGGGCATGCGACCTCCCTGGGTGGCTTCGCGGCTGGTCTCGCACGTCGCCGGTGGTTCGGCAGCCGGGCCGTGGTCACCGGACCTCGGACGCGCGATGCCGGACCGCCGGCATCCGATGATCCGCCACCAGCTCGTCCAGCCGGCGCCGGGCCCGGGCCGCGGTGGGGCCGGTCAGCTCCGCGCGGGTGGGCAGCACCGCGGTCAGCCCCCAGCCGCGGCCGCGGGCCCACGTGGCGTCGTCGATGTCCAGCTCCGCGCGGAACTCCCGTCGTTCCGCCGCGGACAGCACCGACCACGCGACGATCAGGTCGCACGCCGGGTCGCCGACCGCGAGCGTGCCGAAGTCGATCACCGCGCTCACCCGGCCTTCGCGGGCCAGCAGGTTGCCCGGGGCCGGGTCGCCGTGGATCCACACCGGCGGGCCGGCCCACGGCGGTGCCGCACGGGCCGCTTCCCAGACCGCCGCCACCGCGTCGAGGTCGATCAGTCCCGCCAGGGCCTCGATCCGCGGGGCGAGGCGGGCGGGGGCGATCGCCGAGTCGCGCTCGTCGGTCATGGCCACCCCGCGGAAACCGTTGCTCCACTGGGGTTGCGGGCCGCCGGTGGCGTCGATCCGCTGCAGCACGGCGAAGAACCCCGCCAGCTCACCCGCCGTGCCGGTGTCCGGGTCGACCGCGTCGCCGGGCAGCCAGCGCAGGACCGACCACGGGAACGGGTAGCCCGCTCCCGGTTTTCCTTCGGCGAGCGGAACCGGGACCGGCAGCGGCAGGTGCGGCGCCAGCTTCGGCAGCCACTCCTGTTCCCGCGCCACCTGCCCGGTCCAGCGCGCGTACCGCGGCAGCCGCACGGACAGCTCCGGGCCGAGCCGGTAGGTCGCGTTGTCCACGCCCTGCGACGGCGCCGGCTCGAGCGGGAGGTGCGCCCACCGCGGGAACTGCGTGTCGATCAGCTGCCGGACGACCGGCAGCGTGATGGTGGCTTCCCCGGAAGACAGGTCACCCGTGACCAAGGCACTCCCCCACGTCGGCGGTCGGTCGCGGCCCATCACACCGCGTGACGACCACGCTGTCCACCGGTTTATGCCTGGTGGCCCGTCTAGTGCAGATGCACTATGCTGGGGGTTCACGGTTGAGCCGTCAGCCGCTGCCGGACGTTCCCGCGCTCCGGGCCGGCAGGCTGCCTTTGGCATCCCGTCCCGAACGTCCGGTTCGCCCCCGCTGCCCGAGGAAAGGGTGTGCCGTGATGGTTCCCGAACCACGCTCGGCCGACCACGAGCTCGCCGGCCGGTTGACGGTCGGCGGCCACATGTCCGTGCGCGTGCGCCACCCCGCCGCGCGCACCGTCTTCGTCGAGGTGTCCGGCGAAGTCGACCTCGGCACCGCGCGGAAATTGGACGAAGTCCTCCAGTCCCGCGTCCACGTGCCGATCGAAGAGGTCGTCATCGACCTCTCCAGGGTCACGTTCTTCTCCGTCGCCGGCCTGAACTCCCTGCTGCGGGCTCAGCTGCTCGCCGACGCGACCGGCGCGCGCCTCAGCGTCGAAGCGGGGCCGTCGCGCGCCGTGCGGCGGTTGTTCACGCTGCTCCCGACGGACTTCGACAGCGTCGCGGCGAACGTCCGGCCGTGACCGCTCAAGCCGACGGCGGACGGCCCAGCCGCCGGACGGCTTCGACGATCGCCGTGTTGGGCGCCCCCTTCACCAGGTACTCCGTGACGCCGGCCGCCGCGAGTCCCGCGATCGAAGCCCGGTCGGCGTAGGCGGAGAACGCCAGGATCGCCGTGCCCGGGCTGCACCGGGCGATCTCCCGCGCCGCCCGCGCGCCGCCCCCGCCGGGCATCCGGACGTCGAGGACGGCGACCGCGGGCCGGTGCCGCTCGGCGAGCCGGATCGCCTCGTCGGCGTCGGCCGCCACCGCCACCACGGCGATGTCGGGCTCCTCCTCGAGGACCTCCCTCAGGACGTCGCGGATCATCACGTCGTCGTCGGAGATCAGCACCCGCAGCTCGGTCATGGTTCGAGTCCCGTCACGTCGGGCAGCTTCGGCAACCAGCACTCCACGGTCGTGCCCTGTCCGGGCGTGCTCGTCACCGAAAGCCAGCCGTGCGCCGCCTCGGCCCGTTCGTACATCTCGACCAGCCCGAAGTGACCCGCCCCCGCCTCGCCCGCGGCCGCGCCGATCCCGTCGTCGGTGATCCGCAACCGGGTTCCGGTGTCCACTGTGGACAGCGTGACGTCGATCCGGGTGGCCCGGGCGTGTTTGTGGACGTTGCATAGCGCTTCCTGGCAGATCCGGTAGGCGGTGGTCGCCGCTTCCGGGGACGGCTCGTCGGTGAGCTCGTCGCGCACCGAGTGCGCCAGTCCCCACCGGCCCGTGACCTCCTCGACGTAGGCCGAGATCGCTTCGACGAGCCCGTGGTGGTCGAGCTCGGGTGGCCGCAGCCGGGACACCAGGCCGCGCAGCCTGGCGATGGCGGCCTGCACGGACTCGTCGAGCCCGCCGACGGCGGCCGCGGCCGGTTCCGGCAGCCGGGAAGCGAGCAGCTGCAGGCGCATGCCGACGGCGACCATGGACTGGATCGACTCGTCGTGGACGTCCCAGGCGATCCGGCGCCGCTCCACCTCCTGGGCCTCCACGAGGTGCCCGACCAGTCGGCCGCGGTCCCGCAGGGCCTGCTCGGCGTTGCGGCGCTCGGTCATGTCGCGGGTGACCTTGCCGAAGCCCTGCAGCCGGCCCCGGTCGTCCAGCAGCGCGGTGATCACCACGTTGGCCCAGAACCGGGTGCCGTCCTTGCGGACCCGCCACCCCTCGTCTTCGAGCCGCCCTTCCGCGGCCGCCAGTTCCAGTTCCCGGGCCGGTTTTCCGGCGGCCACGTCTTCGGCGGGGTAGAACACCGAAAAGTGCTGCCCGATGATCTCCTCCGCCCGGTAGCCCTTGATCCGCTCGGCGCCGGCGTTCCAGCTCGAAATCCGGCCCTGCGGGTCCAGCACGAAGATGGCGTAGTCGACCACGCTCTGCACGAGCAGGCGGAACCGTTCTTCGCTTTCCCGCAGGGCGACTTCGGCCGCCCGGCGGTCCGACACGTCGCGGGTGACCTTCCCGAAACCCTTCAATTCACCCCGATCGTCGTACAGCGCCGTGATCACCACGTTCGCCCAGAACCGGGTGCCGTCCTCGCGGATCCGCCACCCCTCGTCCTCCAGCCGCCCCTCCGCGGCCGCGACCTCCAGCTCCCTGGCCGGTTTTCCGGCCGCGACGTCCTCCGGCGGGTAGAACACCGAAAAGTGCTGTCCGATGATCTCTTCCGCCCGGTAGCCCTTGATCCGCTCCGCCCCCACGTTCCAGCTCGAAATCCGCCCCTGCGGGTCCAGCATGAAGATCGCGTAGTCGAGCACCCCCTGCACCAGCAAGCGGAACCGGTCGTCGTCCATGCCGCAACTCTGCCGGATCGCCACCCGCCCGGCACGGCGCGGTCCGCGGCGCTCACCCGGCGAGTTCGGCCGAAGCCGCTGGCAGCGCGCACCAGACGACCTTCCCGCGGCCGTGGCGCGCGGTCCCCCACGCGGAGGAGAGCCGCTCGACGAGGGTGAGGCCCCAGCCGCCGTCCGCACCCGGGGGCCGGCGCACGGGTGGCGCCGGATCGTCGTCGAAGACCTCGATGCGGAGCTGCCCGCCGGCCGGCGCCAGCCTCAGGAGCGGGCGGCCGACGCCGTGGCACAGCGCGTTGGTCACGAGCTCGGTGACGACCAGCTGCGCGTCGTCGACGGCGGTGCCGCTCGCCCACCCGCGCAGCGTCAGCCGGGTGAACCGGCGCACGAGGGCCAGTCCGCCCGCCGAGCCGGTCACGGCGCACTCCGCGGTGAGGGGGGCATGGACGTCCACACCCTCCAGCCTCGTCGACCGCGCGGGCCCGCACGAGATGCAAACCCGTCCTCCGCGGTTAGTGCAGCTGCATCAGCCGATGAGCCCTTCCCGGCGGGCCACGGCGACGGCTTCGAGCTTCGAGCGCGCCCCGAGCTTTTCCAGCACGCGCTGGACGTGGTTGCGGGTGGTGTTGCGGGACACGCCGAGCCGCAGGGCGATCTCGTCGGTGGTCGCGCCTTCGGCGAGCAGGTCGAGGGTTTCGCGCTCACGCGCGGTCAGGGCCGTGCCGACCGCGGGGACGCGGCCGGTGAGCCGGTCGAAGACACCGGGCAGCAGGTCCGGCTCGAAGACCACGGCGCCGGCGGCCACGTCCCGGACGGCGGACTCCAGCACGCCCAGCTGCGACGACTTGAACAGCAGCCCGGCACCGCCCGCCTTCGCCACCTGAGCGGCGATCGCCGGCGTCGCGTCGCCGGTCAGCACCAGGACGCGGGCACCGCCGGCCGCGAGGTCGGTGATGACGCCGAGCGCGTCGCCGTCGGACAGGCGCCGGTCCAGCAGCACAACGTCCGGGTGGTGCTCGCGGGCGTCCGCCAGTGCCTCCGTCCGAGAGCGGGCGCGGCCGACGACGGTGATCCCGTCGGCGCGGTCGAGGGCCTGCTGCAACGCCTCCGCCACCATGTCGTGGTCCTCCACGAGGAGGACGCGGACGGGGTGGGGCGCATCGGCGGTCACGGGCTTCCTTCGGTGGGACGGGGTTCGGCCGCCTCATCCTAGGTGCCCGGGGCGCTCCCGTCCTGTGCTCACCAAGTAGCGGAGCTCGGCCGCAGCAGTCCTTCCGGGCCGGTGACCGGCAGCCGGTCGACGAGGTCCTCGTGGTGCCCGGCCCGCCGGAACACCGGCGGCGGGAACGCGGCTGCGGGCGGCCCGGCGACCCGCAGCGCTTCGAGGAACCCGGCGACCGCACGCGGCGGCGGCACGACGTCGGCGCCGCCGAGGTAGCCGAGCACCTTCCCGGTGCCACCGCTCGCGGGTTCGATCTCCGCCGCCCAGCCGTGCACCTCGTCCCAGATCAGAGCCAGGTCGTGCGCTGGGAGGTCCGGGAGCGTGCGGTCGAGGGCGACGTACCCGGAGCTGGGCACGTCGAGGTCGAGCGAACACGACTCGAACCCGACGCCGACGGCGCGGGCGACCCGGGCCAGGTAGGTCCGCAACCCGCGCGCGAAGTGGTATTCGATGTCCTTGCCGAAGCCGATGAGCGCGTTCATGGTCCCGCCTCCCGGCCCGGGTTACCCCGTCGGGTGAACGATCACACTTTCGTGGTCACTCTTCGATCGCACCGCCGACGGCCCGCAGGTGCGCGCGGAACGTCAGGCCCGGATCCGCTTCCCGCGCGGCGAGGAATTCGGCGAAGCGCACCTGCTCCCGCAGCGGCTCGCCACCCCGGATCCGGTCGGCCTGGCGGCGTTCGGTGTCGCGGATCGCCTCGGCGAGCGCGAACAGCTCCTCGGCGCGGTCGAGCGGGACGAACAGGACGCCGTCGTCGTCACCCAGCACGAGGTCCGACGGCCCGATCCGCCAGGTCCCGACGATCGCTTCGGCCAGCCCGCCGTCGACGCGCGGGCCGAGGTTGAGCGGGCCGGTCGGGAGGGACCCGAGGCTGAACACCGGGAGCCCGATGGCCCGGATGTCCGCGGTGTCGCGGTGCAGGCCCCAGATCAGCACCCCGGACAACCCGGCGGCACGAGCCTCGAGCACCACGAGGTCACCGACGCAGGCCTCGTCGAGGCGGCCGCCGTTGTCGACGATCAGCACACCGCCGTCCGCAGCGGTCTCGAAGGCTTCCAGGAAGACGTCGACGCTGCCGACGTGCCGCGCCGGGACGGCCGGCCCGAACAGGCGGCCGCCGGGCACCACCGCGCGCGTCGCTGCCGGGGCGCAGCGCACCGGCAGCCCGGCGCGGATGCAGGCGTCGGCGAGGTGGGCGGTGGTCAGCGTCGCGAAGCGCCGGCTCAGTTCCATTCCCTGACTTTAGTCAGGAACCCGGGTCCTGGCCACGGGTTTCGGCGGTCAGCCAGGCGAGGTATTCGGCGCTGCCGCCGACGATCGGCGTGGCGACTACCTCCGGCAGGTCGTAGCCGTGCAGTTGGCGCAGGCGTTCGGTCAGCGCGGGGACGAGGGCGGCGGTCGTCTTGATCTCGACGCGCCATTCCTGATCCGTTTGCACGGCGCCTTCCCAGCGGTAGACGCTGGTGATCGGGCCGACGACCTGGGCGCACGCCCCCAGCCGTCCCGCCACCGCCTGGGTGGCGAGTTCCCGCGCCACCGCTTCCGAGTCCGTCGTGGACGTCACGATCACGTGCTCCGCCGCCATGCCGCGAGGTTACCGGCGCAGGCGCTGCATCGCGGCGGCACCGAGCGCGGGCCCGACCGCGAGCACGGGCACGGCGGCCCGCCACCCGACGGCGTCGGCCAGGAGCGGCAGCAGCTGGATCGTGCCGGCGCTGAGCAGGAACCCGAACGCCGTCATGGCGGTGAGCGCGGTCCCGACGTACCGCGGATCGGCGGTCTCGGCGAGCGCGGCGGAGAACTGCCCGGAGTCGGCGATCACGGCGACGCCCCAGACCAGCAGGAGGACGGTCCCGGCGACGGCGGCGGAGAGCACGGCGCAGCCGGCGCTGACGACCATGGCCCCCATCGCGACGACCGCCCGGCCGCACCGGTCCGAGAGCGCGCCGCCGAGCAGGCACCCGGCCGCTCCGCAGACGCCGATGACGACGAAGGCGGTCACCCCGCTGGGCCTCCCGGTCGCGGCGAGGTAGGCGGGCAGCCACGCCCACAGCGCGTAGAGCTCCCACATGTGCCCGAAGTAGCCGAGGCACACCAGCCGTTGCCGCCGGTCGGCCACCATCCGCAGCAGGTACCGCGGGCGCCACGGCGGTGACGGCGCGCGTTCCGGGCCCTCGCGGACGAAGAGGGCCGACACGGCAGCGCCGATCGTCGCCAGCGCGGCGGCGCAGAGGAGGACGGCCCGCCAGTCGAGCGGTGCGAGGAGGTTCGGCAGCGCCGAGCCGACGGTCAGGGCGGCGAGGAGTGCGCCCAACGCGAGCCCACGCTTCCGGGGGAACCACGACACGACGACCTTCATGCCGACCGGATAGACCCCGGCCAGCGCGAAGCCGGTGGCGAACCGGAGGGGGACGACGAGCCCGTGCGCACTCCACGGCAGGACGGCGGTGGTGAGCGCGGCAAGCATCGCGCCGGCCGCGATGAGCGTGTGAGGAGGGATCCGGTCGGCGAGGTTCAGTGCGGCGGAGACTACGGCGCCACCGGCGAACCCGACTTGGACGGCGGCGGTCAGCAGGATGGTGTGCTCGCGCGAGAGCCCCCATTCGGCACGCAGCGCGGGGACGACGGCGGAGGCGGAGAACCAGACGCTCATGGCGCAGACCTGCACGGCGGCGAGGAGCGCGAGCTGCCAGGCCGCGGTGGAGGGTCGCGGCGGTGCGGACCGGAGGAAGATCACCCGGTCCAGTTGCGGGTGGCAAGAGGTGCTGGTCAACGGCGGGATGCGGGACTTCACTCCATGGGCTGGAAAATCTCTCACATCCTGGGCGGGGGAAGGCTGGACAGGGTCGTGAAGCCTCGACCGGAGGCGGCGGGTTGTGCGGCCGAGCCGCCGCGCTCCGATCGCCACAAGGCACCGGTGCGGATCGCACGCAGCAAATCGCCAGGCCCAGCGCCGACCCCCGGCGGCGAATCGCCCAGCCGGACCGCCGCGCTCCGATCGCCACAACCAAGACACCGGGTGCCGGTCGCACGCAGCGAATCGCAAGGCCCGGCGCCGAGTCTGGCACCCGGCCAGGCCCGGCGTTGGCTGCGGATCGCCCTGCCCGCCTGCCCGCCTGCCCACCTGCTGGGGCGCCGCAGCCAAGCCGCGAGGCGGTGGCAGGCTCAGGTTGTCGGGGTCGCCGTCGTTGTCGGGGTCGTGGTTGTCGTCGGCGTCGTCGTCTTGGTCGGCGTGGTCGTCCTCGGCGGGGTCTTCCGGCGCGTCGTGGCCGCCGGGTTCGTGTGTGGCGGCGCTGCCGTCGCGTGCGTCGTCTGCGGGGTCTCCGCGGGTGGCAGCGTCACCAGCGACGCCGTGTCGCTCGCCGGGCTGGTCGACGGTGGCGGGGTGCTTCCCGACGGGCCGCCGCCCGAACTGCTGACCGCCACCGCCACCCCGCCGATCGCCACCACCGCTATCGCGCACAGGCCCACCACCACGCCGCGGCGGGAGGCTCGGCGGCCGGGGCCGGCGGGCTTCCCGCGTCCCAGCGCCGGCGGCGGTGCGCCCGCGCCGAACTCCGGCATGGCCATCGCACGAGTTTCCTCGCGGGGCGAAGGGACTACGGGCGCCGGGGCCGGGGGCTGGACCACGGCCGAGCGGCCCGAAGCCAGGGCCGCCGCGCCCAGGGCGACGCCGTACTTCGGGTGGATGTCCACCGCCGTCGGGCGGCCCAGTTCCGCCGAAACCAGCTGGGACACCAACGGGATCCGGGACGAGCCGCCGACCAGCAGGACCGTGCCGAGGTCGGCCGGGCGCAGGTTCGCCGAACGCAGTGCGCGGTGCAGCGAACCCAGCGTCGCCGTGATGGACGGGCGGATCATCTCCTCGAACTCGCCGCGGGTCAGGCGGACCTCCGTCTGCACCGACGGCAGCAGCACCGGAACAGCCACTTCCGTGTCCGCCGACAGGGCTTCCTTCGCCAGTACGCATTCCTGCCGCAGCCGCACGACCGCCGCCACCGCGCCCGGGGCGTCCGGGTCGATCTGCGACAGCCGGCCCTCCAGCGCCCGGTCGACGTGGCCGAACACCGCTTCGTCGAAGTCGACCCCGCCCAGGCCCTCGATGCCTTCGGGCGTGCCGAGGATTTCGAAGCCGCCGTTGCGCTTCCGCAGCACCGTGGCGTCGAACGTGCCGCCGCCGAGGTCGTACACCGCGACGACGGCACCCTCCTCGAGCCGCTCCTGGGCGGCGTAGTGCGCCGCCGCGGCTTCGGGCTCGGTGATCAGGCCGACGTGGTCGATCCCGGTCAGCTTCGGGACCTGCGCGAACAATTCCCGCTTGTACGGTCCCCAGTTCGCCGGGTGCGTCAGCGTGATCCGGTCCGGACGACCGCCCTGCTGGCCGGCGACCGTCCGGACCACGTAGCCGAGCAGGTGCGCCATCAGCGACGCCACCGAGTGCGGCGCGCCGCCGAGCAGCACCGGTGTCGGATCGCCCAGGCGCCGCTTGAACTCCCGCGTCACGCGGTCGGGTTCGACGGCCGCGCGCCGGCTCGCCGCGTCGCCGACCAGCACGCTGCCGTCGGGCCGCAGCAGCACCACCGACGGGATGGCCGCCGTGCGGTCGCCGAGTGACACCATTTCGACGTGGCCGGCCCGGTCGACGGCGGCGGCCGTGAAGGTCGTGCCGAGGTCGATGCCCAGTCCGTAGCCCATTTCAGCCTCCGCCGTCAGCGTGCGCGTGGTCGAGGACCACGTGTTCGTCAGGAACCGGTTCACCCGGGTGGTCTTCGTGCAAGTGGTCTTCGTGTGCCTGGTCCTCGTGCCGCACGGGCGGCTCCACCGGCGGCGGGCCGGGCGGCTCGTCCGCCACCGGCACGGGATCCGGGTCGGGGTGCCGCGGCGGCTCGAACGGGTGCTCCGCCGCCGCGGGGTGCGCGTGGCCGCCCGTGACTTCGCCGGCGTCGTGGTGCGCCGGTTCGCGTTCGGCGGCGAAGCTGTGCCGCGGGACCGGGTGCTCCGCAAGGGAGACCGAGGCCGCCAGCGTGGTCTCGGCGGCCGCCGGCGCGGCGTCCACTGTGGACGGCGTCCTGGCGAACGTCACGACCGGCGGGGGCGGTGTCCCGGGCAGCGTGGGCGCCGGTGCGGTGACCTGCGCGGTCACCGTGACCCCGCGTCCCTTGTCCGTGACCACCTCGGTCTGGTGGATGGCCGGTCCGGCCGGCTCGCCGAACGGGTCGTCGGCTTTCGCCTGCTCCTCCACGGTGATCCCGACCTCGATCCCGGGCGGCCCGGTCCCGGCTTCGTCGAGGACGACGGTCTCCTCCTGGAACACCTCGATGTCGCCGTGCCCCGGCGCGTCGGGGGTGAGCTCGTAGCTCAGCGAACCCTCGTGCTCGACGGTGATCGAGCCGTCCGGGTTCTCGTGGATCACGATGCCGGCGTCCTGGACGACGTCGATGTCCGTGTCCCCGGGAGTCCCGTCGCCGGGCACGACGAGGTGCTGGTGGTCGGTGTAGACCTCGTCGCGGCCGTGGTTGTGCACCACGAACCGCTCGGTCGCGTCGATGACGAAGTTGCCGAACTCGTCCTCGCGGACCTCGATCTGCTCGAACTCCTCGACGGTGGGCAGGTCCGCCAGCGGCACGCCGTCGGCGGTTTCCGGGTGCCAGACGGTGCCGGTCCGCGCCTCTACGTGGCCGTCCTCGCCGCGGGTGACCGTGCTGGTCCCCACCTCGGGGACGTACTCGTGGGCGGGGACGTCGTGCGCGGTCTCCGCGGCGACGGGCTGCGACGCGGGTGGCGGCGGCTGCGGAGCACCGGAAGTGAACGCATTCCCGACCACTTCCGACGCGACAGCGCCGGCGGCGGCCGTGACGGCTTTCCTGATCTTGCCCTTCGGCTGGTCGGTCACGACAAGACCTCCGCCCTGGCTTCGCTGAGCAGGATTCCTTCGCACGTGCGGACGAGGACGCGTGCCGCGTCGCGGACGTCGCGCGGGGAGGCGGGGTGCTCGGCGCGCCGCTGCCACCTCAGCAGCTGCGCGCCGAGCACCTGCCGGATCGCGGTGCGGCCCGCGTCCCCCGGTAGCCCCAGCCGGCTCGGCACGTCCACCCCGGTCGCACCGAGCAGGCGTTCCGCGTCGCGGGCCTCGTCGGTGGTGAACAGCACGACGCCGAGCCGGATCGAGTCGATCAGCTGGATCTCGGCGAACTCGTGCGCTCCGGCGACGATCCGCTCCCATTCGTGCAGCAGGCCGCCGGTGCGGTCCGGGTAGGCGCGCAGCACGTGTTCCGCCGCCTGCAGCGCCGACCGCGCCTTGAGCACGTCGGCCCGCGCGGCGAACTGCGTCGTCAGCAGCGATCGGAGGCGGTGGAGACCGCTGCGGGCCAGCAGCTCGCCCGACAACGCCCGCGCGCCCGTCACCAGCTCGTCGCGGACCAGCTCGACCGCCAGCCGCACGCCGAACAGGCCGTAGCGGGCGAGGAGCTCGGCGCGTTCGGCCGGCGGGACGTCCACATCGGACTCACCCGCGGCGAACCGGTCGGCCGAGGTCAGCAGCCGCGCCACTTCGGCCTCCGGCGCGGCCGCGAGCCGCCGGAACGCGCGGAACTCGGACTCCTTGAGCGTCGCGGCGGAGCTGGCCAGCAGGCCGGCCATCGGGACCACCGTCTGGCAGAGCCCGCGCACGCGCGAGTCGCGGGCGTAGCGGGCGGCGATCTTCGCCGCCGAATCGAGTGCGTCGGGCCGGGCGTGCCCGACCTCGTCGGCCCGCGCCAGGACGCCGATGGTGTTCACCGGGCGCCGCTGGGCGGGGTCGTCGTGGAAGGCGTCGAGGAAGCGGACGTCGTCGCCGTGCACGTGGCGCATCAGGTACACCACGGCGTCCGCGGTGCCCACGCCGTCGCCCTCGGGGACGAGCGCCGCTTCGGTGCGCCCGGAGACCTCCGCGCGGGCCGATCCCAGGCCGGGCGTGTCGATCAGCGTCATCGCGCGCAGGGCGGGCGACGGCCAGTCGACGACGAGCCGGTCCACGTCGTCGGGCGCCATGCCGAGCTCGAGGCCGAGGGTGCCGGACAGCCGGCCGAAGGGCAGCTGGCGCGGCATCCCGCGGACGGGGTGCAGCACGATCCGGTAGGTCGGGCCGTTGCGGTACCAGGTGACGACCCGGGTGCACTCCCCCGCGTCGGTCGCCGCGAGCTCCTGCCCGACGAGCGCGTTGAGCAGGGTGGACTTGCCGGCCTTGACGCGCCCGGCGATCGCGACCCGCAGCGGCTCGGCGAGCCGGCCGGCGATCTGCCGCAGCTGCGGTTCGGCGGGCGTACCCGCGTAACCGGCGCACGCGCGGGCGACGAACCCGCGGACCTGGAGGTAGAGGGGGGTCATCTGGCCACCGCCTTGGGCTTGGGCGCGCTGCGGACGGTGAGCTCCTCGGCGCGCCGGCCGAGCACCTCGAGGGCTTCGATGTCGGCTTCGAGCCGCTTGAGCTCGGCCGCTTCGGTGTCGACGTCGACGACGGCCTTCTTCGCGTTCGCCAGCGCTTCGGTGAGGGACCGCTGGAGTTCTTCGACGCGCGCGCTGTAGGCGTCGCGGAGTTCTCTTTGGACGGTTCGCATCGCGTCGCGGGAGTCCTTGCCGACCTGGAGGTTGAACTCGTCGACGAACCGGCGCACCGCCGTCTTGGCCAGGCCGCGGCGTTTTTCCAGCTGCCGCTTGCGTTCGTCGAGGAAGCCGGAGCGGCCCATGAGCAGGCCGGCCGCCACCCCGAACGGCGTCGGGATGGCCAATGCGGCCATCTTCGTGAGCATGGAGAACATCAGGAAGCCGCTGTAGGCCTTCTGGAACGCGGCCATCCCGGTGGTACCGCGGGTCTTGACGCCGGTGAAGGACGCGTCGATGTCGATCTCCTCCACCACCCGGACCGGCGCCTGGATCTCGCGCGGCAGCACGGCTTGGGACTCGGCGAGCTCGAAGTGGTCGGCGACGCGGCCGGCCAGCACCCTGGCCTGCTTGACGAAGGTCGCGTAGTTCTCGAGCGTCTCGTTCGCCAGGCGCTGCCGGAGCCACTTCTCGAACTCGGCCCAGTTCTTGGCCGGGTCACCGTCCTCGATGGCCTCTTCGGCTTCGTGCAACACCCCTCGGGAACGGGCGCGCAGGTCGTAGTCCACATCGGACGAAATGTCGGCGAAACCGTCGAAGAGGAGCTGCTGCCACTTGGCGGACTGGCTGCGCAGCGCGTCGACGCGCTCGTTGACGCGCCCGAGCTCCGCGACGAGCGCGGCGGACTGCTCGGGGTGCGCGAGCGCGGTGCGGCGGGCGCGCAGGGTGGCGTGCAGCTGCCCGACCGCGGACCCGACGTGCAGGCCGACGGCGTTGAGCGCCGACCGCTCGGCGTCCCCGACCACGCCCTGCAGGCACTTGACCAGCTGCGGGAAGCCGGACTCGACGTTCAGCTCCTGATCGGCCGAGCGGGCGGCGACGGTGCGCAGCTCCGAGGAGACGGCGACGGTGTCGATGCTGATGCCGCACGCCGCGAGGTGGCCGGCGTTGAGGTCGAGGATGCGGCGCCACTGCGGGTAGAGGTCGATCTTGGTGAGGACGAAGAAGACACTCGGGCAGAGTTCTTTCACCGTCCGGAGGAACCGCAGCTCGGCGGCGGTGAGTTCCTGGGAGGCGTCCGAGAGGAACAGGACGGCGTGCGCCCGCGGGAGCGAGCTGACGGTGACGGCATTGTGCAGCGAGCCGAGCCCGCCGACGCCGGGGGTGTCGACCAGCACCAGCCCGCCGGACAGCAGCTGGCGGCTGATCGACGCGGTGACGGACTTGAGTTTCCGCAGGTTGCCGGGATTCCCGGCTTCACTGACGTGGGACGGAAGGTCTTCGAGGGAGATCCGCTCGGTCCACGGCGGCGACGACGGATCGGCCGGCTCGTAGGTCGCCAGAGCCCCGGACTCCGGCGCGAACCGGACGACCGTCGGCACCGCGGTCGCGATGTCGTCGTCGACCGGGCAGATCTTGGCGGTCAGCAGCGCGTTGATGAGCGAACTCTTGCCCTGCTTGAATTCCCCGACGACGTAGACGGTGACGTCCGGTTCGGACAGCAGGCGCCGGGCGTCGGTGAGGCGCCGGACGAGGTCGTCCCGCCCGTAGGCCGTCGCGCCCTTGACCGCGAGGTCGAGGGTGTCGAGAGCGATGCGCCCCCCGCCACTCGGCTCCTGCATGACCGCTCCTCGTGCTTACCGCGCCGGCTCAGTAGTGCTCGACGTCGTGGTGGTGGTCGGCGTGGTGGTCGGCGTGGTGGTCGTGGCCACCGTGGTGGTGCTCTTCGTGGCCGCGGTCGTGGTGCTCGGTGGCGGCCTGTTCGTTGAACTGGTTGCCGCCGTGGTGGCCCTGGGCCTGCTCGTTCTGGAAGATGTTGCCGTGTCCGCCGGTGGAGGCCTGCTCGTTGAACTGGTTGCCGCCGTGGCCCGCGCCTTGCTGGTTCTGGAAGATGTTGCCGTGGCCGCCGGTCGAGGCCTGCTCGTTGAACTGGTTCCCGCCGTGACCGCCGGAACCCTGCTCGTTCTGGAAGATGCTCCCGTGACCGCCCGTGGAGGCCTGCTCGTTGAACTGGTTGCCGCCGTGGCCCGCGCCTTGCTGGTTCTGGAAGATGTTGCCGTGGCCGCCGGTCGAGGCCTGCTCGTTGAACTGGTTCCCGCCGTGACCGCCCGAGCCCTGCTCGTTCTGGAAGATGCTCCCGTGGCCGCCCGTGGAGGCCTGCTCGTTGAACTGGTTCCCACCGTGCCCACCCGAGCCCTGCTCGTTCTGGAAGATGTCCCCACGACCACCCGTCGAGGCCTGCTCGTTGAACTGGTTCCCACCGTGCCCACCCGAGCCCTGCTCGTTCTGGAAGATGTCGCCTACGCCGCCGGTGGAGGCCTGCTCGTTGAACTGGCCGCCGCCGTGACCGCCCGAGCCCTGCTCGTTCTGGAACACATCGCCGTGGTGGCCGGCTGAGGCCTGTTCGTTGAACTGGTTGCCGCCGCGGCCGGAGCCCTGCTCGTTCTGGAAGATGTCCCCACGACCACCCGTCGAGGCCTGCTCGTTGAACTGGTTCCCACCGTGCCCACCCGAGCCCTGCTCGTTCTGGAAGATGTCCCCACGACCGCCCGTCGAGGCCTGCTCGTTGAACTGGTCGCCCCCGGAACCCCCGGAACCCTGCTCGTTCTGGAAGATGTTCCCCGAACCGCCCGTGGACGCCTGCTCGTTGAACTGACCGCCGCCCCCGGTGCCCTGCTCGTTCTGGAAAACGTCGCCCGATGAAGTCGTCATCGTGTGCACTCCTGACATTCGGATCGGTGAAGCCCGTGCCCCTCCGTTGTCATCCAGTCTTGGGCCCGGAACCGCTCCGGTCATGAGTAGCGGCCTACTCGGCTTCACCGGCCCCCGCGCCGCCGGCTACCTACGGGCCGGCCGAAGCGCTACTCCCCGGCTCCGGTTGCCCCACCACCGAAGCCAGCTCGCGCCGTCCCGAAATACCCAGCTTCGCGTAAACACCGTGCAGCACGTTGTCCACCGTCCGCACCGACACCACCAGGCGGTCCGCCACCGCGCGGCTCGTCAAGCCCGTCGCCACCAGGCGGGCGATCTCCAGCTCCCGGACCGTCAGGTCGAGCGGGGTGTCCAGCGACGCCAGCGCCGGCGTCGCGGCGTCCTCACAGGACACCAGCCACGACTGCGCCCGCTGGGCCGCACCGACCGCGCTCCCCAGTTTGCCCGCCGCCCGGTGGGCCCGGGCCGCCTCCGCCGCTGCCTCCGCCGCGAGCAGGCGCGCCCCGATGTCGGCGAACGCCGTCGCCACCGCGTCCAGCGCGACCGCGTCCCCTGAGGACAGCGCCCGTGCGTGCGCCGAGTAGCACGCCACCAGCGGACCGTCCAGGTCCGAACCGAACGAAGGGACGCCGAAGCGGACCACGTCGTGCCGGATCTCGGCCGCGATCGCCGACCGGCCCGTCGACTCCGCCTCGGCCGCCGCCTCCGAAGCCAGTGCCGCCGCGCGGGTCAGCTCGCCGCGGGACGCCGCTGTCCAGGCCGCCGCCCAGCGGCCGAGCGGGCCCGGCAGGTCCGCCTCCACCACCTGCCCGGCCATCGCCGACGCCCGGGCCAGCGCGCCCAGGACCGCGGGACGGAACTCGTGCGGCTGGTCGTGTCCCTCCACCGCCAAGGCTTCGCGCAGCCGCCGGATCGCCCCGCGCACGTTCCCGTACGCCAGCGCGACCGTGCCGAGGGACGCCGCCGCGGCCGCCAGTGCCGGGCCCCAGCGGTCGCCGACCGCGTCCCGGTAGTCCTCGCCCGCCAGGTCCTCGGCCTCCTCCAGCCGGCCCGCGCGGCACAGCGCCACCACCCGCGCGTGCTCCAGCCGGACGCGGGCGCCCGGCGCGGACGCGTCGGCGACCGCGATCGCCAGTCCCTCCTCGACGACGCCGAGGCACGCCTCCGTGCGGCCGGACTCGGCCAGCGCACCGGCCGCCACGACCAACGCGCCGAGGCGCAGTGCGTCGCCGCGGGGGTTGCGGTCCAGCACCGGGCCGAGCAGGTCCAGCGCCGCGCGGCACGCACCTTCCGCCGCGCGCAGGGCCGCACGGGCGACCACCAGTTCGTCGGCCGGGCCGGACACCGCCGTCTCCGCCGTGTCCAGGACGGCTTCCGCCTCGGCGAAGCGGTTCAGGCCGAACGCCAGGTTCCGCGCCCGCGTCCCGGCGACCCGCGCGTGCTGGGCGTCCGACACCGTCTCGCCGGCGAGCTCCGCCAGCAGCGCGTCGGCGTCCGCGTGCCGCCCGCCCGCGATCCGGACCTGGGCCAGCAGGTACTTCCCGGCGAACCCGCCGCCGAGCCGGACGGCTTCCGCGGCCAGCTGCTCGGCCTGCGGAAAGTCCTTGCGCAGCAACGTCTCCGCCACGGCGCGGACGAGCTGGGGGTCGGTCGGCAGCCCGGCGGCCAGCCGCCAGCGGACCAGCCGCGGCTTGTCCTCGGCGCGCCGGGCGCCGGTCAGGTCGAGCGTCCTCGCCAGGATGCGGTAGGTGTCGCGCTGCCGCAGCGGTGACGTCCGGCGCCGGATCACCTCGGCGTAGAGCGGGTGCGCCAGGCGGACGTTCAGCCGCCGCCCGGTGCGTTCCGAAACGACGAGCCCGGCCCGCTCGGCCGCGGCGAGGACGTTCGCGGCGCCCAGCCGGACCAGCGGTTCGCAGCCCAGCGGCCCCCCGAACGCCAGCAGTTCCAGCAGCCGCCGTTCGTCGGCGTCGACGCGGTCGGTGCGGGTTTCGATCAGCTCGACCAGCCGCGGGGTCGCGGTGAGCGCGCCGCTCCACCGCCACAGCCCGTCCGTGGCCGCCAGCGAACCGCTGTCGAGCCCGCCTTGGACGAGTTCGCGCAGGAACAGCGGGTTCCCGAGGCTCAGGTGCCACAGCCGGTGCTCCGCGCCGTCCTCCAGCCGCCCGCCCAGCGCCGCGGTGATCAGCTCGATGGTCTGCGACCGGCTCAGCTCGCCGACGTCGAGGCGCTCGGCGACGCGGTCCTTCCACATCGCGAACACCGGGTCGGGCACGCTCACGCCGTGCGGCGCGATCACGATGACGAACGCCGACGCCGTCGCGGCCAGCTGGTGCACCAGGGTCGCGGACAGGTCGTCGAGCAGGTGCGCGTCGTCGACGCAGAGCACCAGCCGCCGCCCTTCCGCGCCGCGGGTGAGGTGACCCGCGACCTGGTTCAGCCGGTGCGCGCGGTCCGCCGTGCCGTCGGCGCTGCCCGGCAGGAGGTGGGCGAAGGCGCCGAACGGGATCGTCGACGCCGACGACATCGCGCGCACCCAGTGCGTGCGCGCCCCGCCGGCGGCCAGTTCGGCCAGCAGCACCTTGGCCAAGCGGGTCTTGCCGGCACCGGCGCGCCCGGTCAGCAGCAGGCCGCACACCTCGGCGTCGGCCAGCGCCCGGCGCGCGAACGCCAGCTCCTGTTCGCGGCCGACCAGCGGCCAGTCGTTCGCCACACCCACTGCCTCCCCACCCGCGCACAGCTGTTCTCCGGATAATGACAACGAAGGGGCCCGCCAAGTACCCGAATGCGCGAAGCGATTTGGCATAATTCGCCAAGCGGCTCGACAAACCCGACAGATCGGACACTTGATCTGCTATTCCGTGAGCATTTTCCGGGTATTCTCCCGACACCGTGATCAACCGTTTTCACGGAATTCAAGACAACCACTCGCACAACGGCCAGGATGGACACACCCCGTTCCCCGACGTGAGGACCCGAGGATGATCCGCCTGCCCGCACTGGCCGTCGCCGCGCTCACCACCACCGCGCTGCTGACCGGCACGGCCCACGCCGCGAGCCCGCCGTTCACCGCTTCGGTGTTCCGGGCGACGCACAACAGCTATTCGGGCAACGTCGACGGCGCCAAGAACTCGATCGCCTACCAGCTCGACCACGGCGTCCGGTTCATCGAGCTCGACGTCCACGACAACGGCTACGCGAGCACCCACGACTACGGGGTCGGCCACGACTCCCCCGGCAACCTCGTCGACCACAGCGGCGGCAACCCGGCGTCGAACGACCTGCGCGACTGGCTGACCGCGGTGAACACCTGGTCGGCACAGCACCCGGCCGCCGCGCCGATCGTCGTCATGCTCGACCTCAAGGACAACCTGACCGACAACCCCTCGTTCGCGGCGGGCAACCTCACCGCCGTCAACCAGGAGCTGGAGTCCGTCTTCGGCAGCCGGCTGCTGCGGGCGCAGGACTACCCCGCCGGGCAGCCGACCGTGGACGCGCTGCGCGGGCGTGTGCTGCCGCTGCTGTCCGGCGACGGCACCAGCCGCGCCGAGTACAAGAGGGACGTCGGCTACCACCCCGCGGTCGCGCTCAACGGGCGTGGCCAGCTCGTCGAGGTGCACGACTCCGGCGGCGGCGCGCTCTGGTACTGGACGGGCACCTACGGCGCCGACGGGCGGGTCACCTGGCTGCGGCACGGGAAGTACGACAGCGGGCAGACCCCGGCCGTCGCGCTGAACGACAACGGTGACCTCGTCGAGGTCCACCAGTCGCAGACCGCGACCACGCTCTGGTACCACGTCGGCAAGCTCGGTGCGGACGGCGAGCTCACCTGGCAGGCCTCCCACCAGTACGACAACGGCGTGCAGCCGACCGTCGCGTTCACCGACGCGACGCACCTGCGGGAGATCCACCAGAGCCAGAGCGGCAGCCAGAACTGGAACTGGACCGGCACCCTGTCGGCCACGACGGTCGCCTGGACCGGCAACGCCAAGACGTCCGACGCCCGCTTCGCCAAGGACACCGCCACCAGCGGCTCCCGGCGCGTGCGGGTGTGGACCGGCGCCGACGGGCCGACGCCGTCGAACACCCTGCGCGCGGACACCGCGGGCGTCACCGGCGACCGGATCCGCTACCGGCAGGTCGCGTTCGACGAGTTCCAGCAGGGCGACAGCGCGGAGCTGCAGCAGGGCGCGCTGTTCTACGGCGCGCCCGCGACGGAGTCGGCGTTCATCACCTCGGCCCGCCAGTCGGGCAAGCTCGTCCGCGGCTGGGACTTCGACTCGGCGAGCCAGGCGACGACGCCGCTGGCGAACTACCCGGCGACGAACCACCCGTACGACGCCTGGTACCAGTCGCTGCTGACCGGCGCCGCCGAATAGCCGTCAGCGCTTCGTCAGGGACCGGTAAGCGTCCCTGGCGAAGCTCGGCGGCATGAAGAACCTCACCGTCCTGATCTCCGGCGCCGGCATCGCCGGTCCCGCGCTCGCCCACTGGCTGACCCGCTACGGCTGCACCGTCACCGTCGACGAACGCGCTCCGGCGGTGCGGCCCGGCGGGCAGGCGGTCGACTTCAAGGGCGCCACCCACCGGAGCGTGCTCGACCGGATGGGCATCCTCGACGACGTCCTCGCGCGCCAGACCGGCGGGCAGGACCAGACGATCATCGACGCCGCCGGCAAGCCGCAGGCGGTCATCCCCGGCGAGTTCACCGGCGGAGACATCGAGATCCGCCGCGGCGACCTGGCCGAAATCCTCTACGCGCACAGCGACTGCGAATACCTCTTCGGGGACACCATCACGGCGCTGACCGAGACCGCGGACGGCGTCGACGTCACCTTCGCCACCGCCGAGCCGCGCCGGTTCGACCTGGTCGTCGGCGCCGACGGCATCCACTCGAACGTCCGGCGGCTGGCGTTCGGCCCGGAACGCGACTACGTCGAGTACCTCGGGTACCACTACGCGCTGGCCGAGCTGGGCGAGGACGTCGCCGACGGCGACGCGGTGATGTACAACGAGCCGGGCCGGATGACCGCCGTCGGCGGCCCGAAGGCGTCGGCGTTCTTCGTCTTCGCCTCGCCGGAGCCGGCCTACGACCGCACGGACACCGCGCGGCAGCGGAAACTGCTGGCCGACGCCTACCGGGGAGCCGGCTGGCGGGTGCCCGAACTGATCGCCAAGGTCCCCGAAGCCCGCGAGTTCTACCTGGATTCGCTCAGCCGCGTCACGATCGACCGCTACTCCCGCGGCCGCGTCGTGCTGCTGGGCGACGCGGCCTACGGCAACACCCTCGGCGGGTTCGGGACCGGGCTGGCGCTGGTCGGCGCGTACGTCCTCGCCGGGGAGCTCCTCGCCGCCGGCGGCGACCACCGCGTGGCCTTCGCGCGCTACGAAGAACAGTTCCGCGGCTACGCCAAGATCTCGCAACGCGGCAGCGCGGGCCCGTTCCTCGCGCCGCCGTCACCGCTGCGGATCAAGCTGCGGGACTGGACGTTCAAGTCCCGCTTCCTGCTCGGCCTGATGCTCAAGGCGACCGACAGGTTCGCCACCGACATCGAGCTGAAGGACTACGCCCCGGGCTCGTAGGCCAGGTTGGGGCGCAGCCATTGCTCGACCTCGGCGACCTCGACGCCCTTGCGGCGCGCGTAGTCCTCGATCTGGTCGCGGCCGAGCCGCCCGACGGTGAAGTACTTCGATTCCGGGTGCGCGAAGATCAGCCCGGACACGCTGGCCGCCGGCGTCATCGCGAACGACTCCGTCAGCGCCATGCCCAGCTCGTCCGACTCCAGCAGCTCGAACAGCTCCCGCTTCTGGCTGTGGTCGGGGCTGGCCGGGTAGCCGAGCGCCGGGCGGATGCCGCGGAACCGCTCCGCGTGCAGGTCCGCCAGCAACGGCTCGGCGTCCGGCTCGAACCAGTCGCGGCGTGCCCGCAGGTGGATGTGCTCGGCGAAGGCCTCGGCGAGCCGGTCCGCCAGCGCCTTGACCATGATCGCCTTGTAGTCGTCCTGCTCGGCTTCGTACTTCGCGGCGAGCTCGTCGGCGCCGTGGATGGTGACCGAGAAGCCGCCGAGGTGGTCGCCCGCCGGGGCGATGTAGTCGGCGAGGCAGCGGTTCGCGCGGTCCAGCGGCTTCGACGTCTGCTGCCGCAGCATCGGGAAGCCGACGTGCGCGTAGTCGCCGTCGAGCCGGATGTCGTCGCCTTCGCGGTGCGCCGGCCAGAACGCGTACGCGCCCTTCGCGCGGAAGCTGCCGTTCGCGATGATCTCGTCGAGCAGCGTGTTCGCGTCGTCGAACAGCTCACGGGCGACCAGCTGCTCCAGGATGGCCGGGTACTTGCCCTTGAGCTCCCAGGCGAGGAACAGGAACTGCCAGTCGACCATCTCGCGCAGCTCGGCGATGCTCGGCTCGACGACGCGGCGCCCGGTGAACGCCGGGGTCGGCAGGCCGTCGAACGACACCTTCTCCGGGTTCGCGCGGGCCTGCTCCAGCGTGAGCATCGGGCGGCGTTGCTTGTTCGCGTGCTGCTCGCGCAGCACCTCCTGGTCGGCCCGGTTCTTCTCGGCCAGCACGATGGACCGGTCCGCGTCGAGCAGGTCCGACACCACGCCGACCACGCGGGAGGCGTCCAGCACGTGCACGGTCACGTTGTCGTAGACCGGGGCGATCTTGACCGCGGTGTGCTGGCGCGACGTCGTGGCGCCGCCGATCAGCAGCGGCAGCTTCAGCCCGCGCCGCTGCATCTCGGTGGCGACGGCGACCATCTCGTCCAGCGACGGCGTGATCAGCCCGGACAGCCCGACGGCGTCCGCGCCTTCGGTGACCGCGGTGTCGAGGATCTTGCCGGCGGGCACCATCACGCCGAGGTCGATCACCTCGTAGTTGTTGCAGCCCAGCACGACCCCGACGATGTTCTTGCCGATGTCGTGGACGTCGCCCTTCACCGTGGCGAGCACGATCTTGCCCTGGCCGCCGGTCGAGGCGAGCCGGCCCTCCTGGCGCGCCTTCTCCTTCTCCGCCTCCATGAACGGCTCGAGGTAGGCGACGGACCGCTTCATCACGCGCGCGCTCTTGACCACCTGCGGCAGGAACATCTTCCCGGAGCCGAACAGGTCGCCGACGATCTTCATGCCGTCCATCAGCGGGCCCTCGATGACGTCGAGGGGGCGGGCCATCTGCTGCCGCGCCTCTTCGGTGTCGTCCTCGATGAAGTCGACGATGCCGTGGACCAGCGCGTGGGACAGCCGCTCCCCGACCGTGCCTTCGCGCCAGGTGAGGTCGACGACGCGCTTGGTGCCGCTGCCCTTGACGTTCTCGGCGAAGGCCACCAGCCGGTCGGTCGCGTCCTCGCGGCGGTCGAAGAGCACGTCCTCGACCAGTTCGAGGAGGTCCTTCGGGATGTCCTGGTAGACCGCGAGCTGGCCGGCGTTGACGATGCCCATGTCCAGGCCGACCTGCACGGCGTGGAACAGGAACGCCGAGTGCATCGCCTCGCGGACGACGTCGTTGCCGCGGAAGGAGAAGGACAGGTTCGAGATGCCGCCGGAGATGTGGACGCCCGGGCAGCGCTCCTTGATCCGGGGCAGGGCGTCGATGAACGCCTTCGCGTAGCCGTTGTGCTCGGCGATGCCGGTCGCGACGGCCAGGACGTTCGGGTCGAAGATGATGTCCTCGCCCGCGAAGCCGGCCTTCTGCGTGAGGATGTCGTACGCGCGGCCGCAGATCTCGACCTTGCGGTCGGCGGTGTCGGCCTGGCCCTGCTCGTCGAAGGCCATCACGACGACGCCGGCGCCGTAGTTGCGGATGGTGCGGGCCTGGGCCAGGAAGGGCTCTTCGCCCTCCTTGAGGCTGATCGAGTTGACCACGCCCTTGCCCTGCAGGCAGCGCAGGCCGGCTTCCAGGACGGTCCACTTGGAGCTGTCGACCATCACCGGGATGCGGGCGACCTCGGGCTCGGTGGCGATGAGGTTGAGGAACGTCGTCATCGCCTGCTCGGAGTCGAGCAGGTCGGCGTCCATGTTGACGTCGAGCAGGTTCGCCCCGCCGCGGACCTGCTCCAGCGCGACGTCCACGGCGGCCTGGTGGTCGTCGGACTCGATGAGCCGGCGGAACCGCTTGGAGCCGGTGACGTTGGTGCGCTCGCCGATCATCACGAACCCGGTGTCGGGGCCGATCCCGAACGGCTCGAGCCCGCTGAACCGGGTGTGCGTGCGCGGCGCGGGGACCTCGCGCGGGCCGATCCCCTTCGCGGCCGCCGCGATCTTCTCGATGTGCGCGGGCGTCGTGCCGCAACAGCCGCCGACCAGGTTGACCAGGCCGTCGCGGGCGAACCCGCCGATCAGCCCGGCGGTCTCCTCGGGCGTCTGGTCGTACCCGCCGAAGGCGTTGGGCAGCCCGGCGTTGGGGTGGCAGGCGACGTAGGCGTCGGCGATCCGGGCGAGCTCCTCGACGTGCGGGCGCATCTCCTCGGCACCCAGCGAGCAGTTCACGCCCACGACCAGCGGTTTCGCGTGCTCGATCGAGCTCCAGAACGCCTCGACGGTCTGGCCCGAGAGCGTCCGGCCGCTCAGGTCGACGATGGTCACCGAGATCCACAGCGGCAGGTCCGGCGCCACCTCCCGGGCGGCGGCGATCGCGGCCTTGCAGTTCAGGGTGTCGAAGATCGTCTCGACGAGCAGCAGGTCGACGCCGCCCTCGGCGAGGCCGGCGATCTGCTCCGCGTATGCGGCCTTGACCTGCTCGAACGTGACCGCGCGGTACGCCGGGTCGTCGACCTTCGGCGACAGGCTGAGCGTGACGTTGAGCGGGCCGATCGAGCCGGCGACGAACTTGCCGCCCGCTTCGTCGGCGGCCTGGCGGGCGAGCTGCGCGCCGCGGACGTTCATCTCGTGGACGTGGTCCTGCAGCCCGTAGTCGGCCTGGCCGATGCTGGTGGCGGTGAAGGTGTTCGTCGTGGTGATGTCCGCGCCCGCGGCCAGGTACTGGCGGTGGACGTCGAGGATGACGTCCGGGCGGGTGAGATTGAGGAGGTCGGGGTCGCCGGTGACGTCGTGGGTGTGCTCGCCGAAGCGGTCGCCGCGGTAGTCGGCGGGGGTCAGCCCGGCACCTTGCAACATGGTGCCCCAGGCGCCGTCCAGCACCGCCACCCGCTGGTCGAACAGCTCGCGCAGGCGCGCCTCGGACTCTCGCGGGGTACTCACCGGCAGCCTCCCTTTGTCGGGAGGCGCCCTTGGTTGGTCAATCCCGGCCGAGCGTGGCGGACCCGGTGGTCCGTTGCAGCGCCTCTCGGCCTGTGGTCCACGGTATCGGATCCCGGGCCGCGCACGCCATCCCGCCCCGCCCGGGCGTCCACTGGCTGGGACACTCTCCGTCCACAAAGGATTGACACGTCGCCTCCCCGTTCGGTCGCGGACCCACCCACCGTGCCCGTGACGCCCTCCGCCGCACTGCTCCCCGCCTGCGCACCCGCCGCGCGTCCAGAGCCGCTCGACCGGTCGTGGACCCGGTCACCAACCGTACTCGACCGGCGACCCCCCGCGAGCGAGCGGCAACCTTGAAAACTGAAACACGTTCTAATACGCTCGCTCCGTGGACTACGGAATCGTGCTGTTCACCAGCGACCGGGGCATCACCCCGGCGGCCGCCGCGCGTGTCGCGGAGGCCGCCGGATTCGCCACCTTCTACGTACCCGAGCACACGCACATCCCGGTCAAGCGGGAGTCACCGCACCCCCGCACCGGCGACGCGTCCCTGCCCGACGACCGCTACAGCCGCACCCTCGACCCGTGGGTCGCACTGGCGACGGCCGCGGCGGTGACATCGCGGATCAGGCTGTCCACGGCGGTCGCCCTGCCGGTGGAGAGCGACCCGATCACCCTGGCCAAGACGATCGCCAGCCTCGACCACCTCTCCGGCGGCCGCGTCACGCTCGGCACGGGCTTCGGCTGGAACGTCGACGAGCTGAACGACCACGGCGTCCCGGGCAACCGCCGCCGCACGGCGTTGCGCGAGTACCTCGAGGCGATGCGTGCACTGTGGACGGAGGAGGAAGCCGCCTACGCCGGGGAGTTCGTGTCGTTCGGCCCGAGCTGGGCGTGGCCCAAGCCGGTCCAGGCGCACGTCCCGGTGCTGCTCGGGGCGGGCCCGACGGAGAAGACGTTCCGCTGGATCGCCCGCCACGCGGACGGCTGGATCACGACCCCGGCGGACACCGACCTGGACGGGCACGTGGCGCTGCTGAACGAGATCTGGGCCGCGGAGGGACGCACGGGAGCGCCGCGGATCTGCGCGCTGGGCGAGCGCCCGGACCCTTCGCGGCTGGCGCACCTGGACGCGCTCGGGGTGACGGAGACGATCTTCGGGCTGCCGGACCGGGCGCCGGAGGAAGTGGAAGCGTGGGTCGGCCGCCTCGCCGGCAAGCTGGGCTTGGCCGCACCCGTGGGCTGAAGCCGGTTCGCGGAGGTCGCGAATGACTCATCCGGGACGTCCGAGGTCCCGGATGAGTCATTCGCGGCACCGCCGGGCGGGTCAGCTCTCGGCCGCCACCCCTTGCCGCGCCCGCAGGTCCAGCTCGATCTGCTCCAGCGAGCGGCCCTTCGTCTCCGGGACCAGCCACTTCGTGAGCCCGAACAGCACCACGTTGATGCCCGCGAACAGGAACATCGAGCCGCCGATGCCGAGGGACTTCGGGTCGGAGATGATCGGGAACACCGCGCTCACGATGCCCGTCGCGGCCCAGAGGACCACGCTGCTCACGCCCATGCCCGCCGCGCGGACCTTGAGCGGGAAGACCTCGGACATCATCACCCAGACGACCGCGCCCCAGCCGAGTTCGTAGCCGACCAGGTAGAGCACCATCATCACCAGCATCAGGATGCCGCGCAGAGACGTGTCGTGGACGTTGAGCACGACCAGGCCCGCCGCGGTGAGGGTCAGCACCATGATCACGTTGCCGATGAGCAGCAGCGGTTTGCGGCCCCAGCGGTCGACCACGAACACGACCCACGCGGTGAACAGGAACTTCGTCACGCCCAGCAGCACACCGGACAGCAGCGCCGCCTGCGTGGCGAAGCCGAGGCCGATGAGCATCGTCGGGAAGTAGGCGTTGATCGCGTTGACGCCGCTGAACTGCTGGCCGACCGCGAGCAGCACCGCGACGAACAGCATCGGGCGCACCCAGCCGGCGAACAGGTCGCGGAAGCGCGGCTTCTCCTCGGTGTCCATCCGGATGACGTCGCGGATGGTCGTGATCTCCTCGTCGAGGTTCACGGAGTTGCCGTGGGCGCTGGCCAGCACGCGCCGGGCCTCCTCCTCGCGGCCGTTCTTGACCAGCCAGCGCGGTGTCTCGGGCAGGAACGCCAGCCCGACGAGCAGGATCGCCGCGGGGACGATCGCGCCGGCGAACATCCAGCGCCACGCCGAAATCGGCCCGAGCCAGTAGCTGACCAGGAACGCGATCAGGATGCCGGTGACGATGAAGATCTGGTTCAGCGCGCCCATCGCGCCGCGCAGCCGCGCCGGCGCCAGTTCGGACAAGTACGTCGGGACCGTCGAAGACGAAAGCCCGATGCCGAGGCCGATGATCAAGCGGGACAGCACCAGCAGCGTGAACGTGGGCGAGAACGTCGCCGCCAGCGTGCCCGCGATGACGATCGCCGCGGCGACCATGATCGTGCGGCGGCGGCCGAGCGCTTCGTTGGTGCGGCTGGAGAACAGCGCACCGACGATGGCACCGACCGACAGGCTGGCGGTGATCACGCCCTTGTCCCAGCTGGTCAGCGCCCACAGTTTCCCGATGAACGGGAGCACCCCGGAGATGACGCCGAGGTCGTAACCGAAGAGGATGCCGCCGAGCGCGCCGAAGAAGTACAAAGTGGTCCGGCTGATGTGCCGCGCCGGGGCTGTCTGCGTCATTGCCGGGTCGCCTCTTTCGTAGGTCCAGTCCAGCCAGCGGGCACCACACTCACACGCCGGAAAAAGCCCGACAAGGCCGTGCGCGATAACAATTCAGTCACCTGATCGTCGTTCACATACGTGACACGCTCTCAAGCGCCTTCGAATCCACTGTGGACAGTGTCGGACGACGAAATCGTCGAACGCTTTACAACGTTCCGAACGCTGGTTTACCGTCCCTCTGGAAGCGCTCCCAGAGCCGTGGAGGCCGACGTGAGACGACTGCTTTCCCCCAGCGCACCCAGGGCTCGCCGGCTCCTCGCGGCCGCGCTCGCCCTCCTCCTGCCGGCCGCCGTCGCGATCACCGCCGGCGCGCCGGAAGCCCCCGCCGCCGCGGCGGCCTACACGTGGCGCAACGCCGAGATCGGCGGCGGCGGGTTCGTCCCCGGCATCGTCTTCAACCAGACCGAACCCGGACTGGTCTACGCGCGCACCGACATCGGCGGCGCCTACCGCTGGAACCCCTCGACCGGGCGCTGGCTCCCGCTGCTGGACTCCGTCGGCTGGACCGACTGGGGCCACAACGGCGTCGTCAGCCTCGCCACCGACCCCGTCGACCCGGACCGGGTCTACGTCGCGGCCGGGATGTACACCAACAGCTGGGACCCGAACACCGGCGCGATCCTCCGGTCGGCCGACCGCGGCGCCACCTGGCAGGCCGCGGCGCTGCCCTTCAAGCTCGGCGGCAACATGCCCGGCCGCGGCATGGGCGAGCGCCTCGCGATCGACCCGAACCGCGACAGCGTTCTCTACCTCGGCGCCCCGAGCGGCAACGGGCTCTGGCGCAGCACCGACTCCGGCGTCACCTGGGCGAAGGTGACCGCCTTCCCGAACCCCGGCACCTACGCGCCCGACCCGAGCGACCCGTCGGGCTACTCCAGCGACAACGAAGGCGTCACCTGGGTGACGTTCGACCCGTCGACCGGCACCCGCGGCAGCACCACGCAGACGATCTACGTCGGCGTCGCGGACAAGCAGAACACCGTCTACCGCAGCACCGACGGCGGCACGACCTGGGCGCGCCTGGCCGGCCAGCCCACCGGGTACCTGGCGCACAAGGGCGTCCTCGACCCGGTCGGCGGCTACCTCTACCTCGCGACCAGCGACACCGGCGGCCCCTACGACGGCGCGAAGGGCGACGTCTGGAAGTACGCCACGAAGACCGGTACCTGGACGCGGATCAGCCCGATCCCGTCCGACAGCACCGACGACTACTTCGGCTACAGCGGGCTGACGATCGACCGCCAGCACCCGAACACGCTCATGGTCGCCACGCAGGTGTCGTGGTGGCCGGACGTGATCTTCTTCCGCAGCACCGACGGCGGCGCCACCTGGACGCGGATCTGGGACTTCACGAGCTACCCCGACCGATCGCAGCGGTTCACCCAGGACATCTCTTCGGTGCCGTGGCTGACCTTCGGCGTCCCGGCCGCTCCCCCGGTGCCGTCGCCGAAGCTGGGCTGGATGACCGAGTCCGCGGAGATCGACCCCTTCGACTCGAACCACTTCCTCTACGGCACCGGCGCGACGATCTACGGGACGACCGACCTCACGAAGTGGGACAGCGGCGGGAAGTTCACGCTCAAACCGGTCGTCGGCGGCCTCGAGGAGACCGCGGTGCTCGACCTGATCAGCCCACCGTCGGGCGCTGCCCTGCTCTCCGGGCTCGGCGACATCGGCGGGTTCCGGCACGACAGCCTCGACGCCGTCCCGGCCACCATGTACACCCAGCCGGTCTTCACCACGACCGCGAGCCTCGACTACGCGGAGCTGACCCCGGCGACGATCGTCCGCGCCGGCACGCTCGACCGCGGCGCGCGGCCGAACGACAACCGGATCGCCTTCTCCACCGACGGCGGCAAGAACTGGTTCCAGGGCGCGGAGCCGTCCGGTGGCGCGAGCGGCGGCACGGTCGCCGCGGCCGCCGACGGCAGCCGGTTCGTGTGGAGCCCGGACGGCACCCCGGTGAACTACTCGGTCGGCTTCGGTTCGTCGTGGACGGCGTCCGCGGGCATCCCGGCCGGCGCGGTCGTCGAGGCCGACCGCGTCGACCCGAAGCGGTTCTACGGGTTCGCCGCCGGGAAGTTCTACGTCAGCACCGACGGCGGCGCGACCTTCACCGCGACCGCGGCCACCGGCCTGCCCACCGGCTCCGCGCACTTCAAGGCGATGCCCGGGGTGACCGGCGACGTCTGGCTCGCCGGCGGCTCCGGCACGGCGTACGGCCTCTGGCACTCGACCGACTCCGGAGCGTCCTTCACGAAGCTGAGCGGGGTCACCGAGGCCGACAACATCGGGTTCGGCAAGGCCGCCACCGGCCGGACGTATGCGACGTTATACACGATCGCGAAGATCGGGGGCGTGCGCGGGATCTTCCGGTCGGACGACGCGGGCGGATCGTGGACGCGGATCAACGACGACCGGCACCAGTACGGCAACATCGGCGCGGCGCTGAGCGGCGACCCGCGGGTGTACGGCCGGGTCTACGTCGGCACGAACGGGCGCGGCGTGATCGTGGGCGACTCCGGGGGCACCGAGCCACCGCCGACGACCACCACCACGTCCACCACTACGACGCCGACCACACCGCCCACGACGACGACCACCCCGGTGCCGTCGGGTTCGTGCACGGCGGCCTACACGGTCACGAACCAGTGGCAGGGCGGGTTCCAGGCCTCGGTCAAGGTGGGCAACACCGGCACGGCCGCGGTGGCCGGCTGGACGGTGGCGTGGACGTTCGCGGACGGCCAGCGCGTGACGCAGGCGTGGAACGCGCAGGTCACCCAGACCGGCACGGCGGTGTCGGCGGTGGACGCGGGCTGGAACAAGACGATCCCGCCGGGCGGCAGCGCGGAGTTCGGGTTCACCGGCACGTCCGGCACGGCGAACACCAGGCCCACGGCGATCTCGCTCAACGGCCGGGCCTGCACCACTTCCTGAGCCCGCCGGGGGGGGCGCGGGCGGGAAGGGGGTTTCAACCCACCCCCAGGCGGTTGAAACCCCCTCCCCGCGCCCCCAGTCCCGGACGTTCCGCCTGAGCAGCCGCAGCCTGCTCGGGCGATGTCCTGGTGAACACCACTCTCCCCGGTGCCGCCGACAGCCGCCATTCCTGCCGAAACCCGACTTTTTTGCCCGGGCACACCCCCGCTGACCTGCGAAAAGAACGATCCGGGGTACACAAATACCCAGCCGGGACGGCAAAAGTTACCCGGGGCCCGGGGCCGCTCAGGCGCTTTCGAGCACGACCTTCCCGACGTGGCTACCGGACTCGAGGTGCTTGAGGGCTTCTTCGACCTCGTCGAAGGCGAACCGGCGGTCGATCACCGGCCGGAGCCCGGTGTGCTCGATCGCCCGGTTCATCGCCTGGAACGTCTCACGGGAGGCGTTGGTCAGACCGCGCAGGGTCAGCTGCTTGACCAGCACGAGGATCGGGTCGGCGCCGCCTTCGTGGGTCAGCACGCCGGCGACGCTGACGTGCCCGCCGTAGCGCGCGGCGAGCATCGACTGCCCGATCGTGCCGCCGCCGCCCACGTCGACGACGTGGTCGACGCCGCCGCCGGTCAGCTGGGCCACCGCGGCACCCCACTCCGGCGTCGTCGCGTGGTTGAGCGTCTCGGCGGCGCCCAGCTCGCGGAGCCGCTCGAGCTTCTCGTCCGAGCCGGACGTCGACACGACGTGCGCGCCCCCGAGCGCGGCGAACTGGAGCGCGAAGGTGGACAGGCCGCCGCTGCCCAGGGTGAGCACGGTCTGGCCCGGCACGAGCCCGCCTTCCTCGACGACCGCGCGCCACGCCGTGACGCCCGCGCTGGGCAGTGTCGCGGCTTCGGCGTAGTCGAGGTGCGCCGGGACGCCGACGAGCGCGTCCTCGGCGAAGACGGCGTACTCGGCGAGGACGCCGTCGAGGGTGCCCGCCAGGTCGTCGGCGGTCTTCTCCGGCGTGCCGGGCCCGGACAGCCAGTCCGGGAAGTAGGTCGCGGCCACCCGGTCGCCGGTGGCCCAGGCACGCACGCCCTCGCCGACCGCGACGACTTCACCCGCGCCGTCGGACAGCGGCACGACGTCCGGTTTCACCGGCTTCGGGTAGAAACCCTTGACGATCATCAGGTCGCGGGCGTTGACCGCCCACCCGCGCAGCCGGACCAGGACCTGCCCGGGACCGGGTTCGGGAACGTCGCGCTCGCCCGAGACGAGCCCGGCGCCGGGACGGGGCAGCGAAAAGTACTTCACGGCGGCTCCAAGGGTGCGGGGAATCCTCAACGAAGCCAGTGTGTCGAAGTCGCGAGCTCCGCGTCGACGATCTCCAGGAGTTCCGGGGTCAATTCGGCGAGCGACGCCGCGAAGTGGCGGACGCCGTGGCCGGCCATGAAGTCCCGCTGGCGCGCGTGGGCGGGGCTCGACGGGAACCCGACGAACCCGGCGCCGTGCGCGCGGGCGTCCTCGGCCACCCGGCTGACGTCGTCGACGAACACGATCTCGTCGAAGCCGGCGCCGAGCACGGTCCGGGTGATGTGCTCGACGCCGGGGCGGTGCTCGTTGATGCTCACGTACGGCACCGCCGGGTCGAGCAGGTCCACGAACTCGCCGAGGTACCGGTCGAAGGTGTGCTCGCGGGTCCGGCCGCCGTAGCAGACCAGCCGCACGGGCAGTTTCGAGAGCGCTTCCAGGCAGTCCCGCGCCCCTTCGGCGACGCGGATCGGGTGCTCGGCGAGGTACTCCTGCCGCGCGGCCCACAGCTGCTTGAGCGTCTCTTCGGGCGGCTGGTCGAGGCCGCAGAGCGCGGTGATCTTCTCGGCGACGACGATGTCGCGCAGCCCGATCACGTCCCGCTCGGCCGCGGCGTCGTAGACCCCGCCGTGCGCGGTGACGAACCGGGCGATCATGGCCAGGTAGGTGTCGTCGATGAGCACGCCGTCGCAGTCGAGCGCGACGGCGCGCAGCTTCCCGAACCCGCTCATCGCTGCGCGAACACTTCCCGCACCGCTCCGATCGCGTTGAGCGCGGCCGGGAACCCGCAGTAGAACGCCAGGTGCAGGACGGTCTCGACGACCTCCTTCTCGGTGCCGCCGACGTTGAGCAGCCCGTGGATGTGCACCTTCAGCTGCGGCAGCGCCGTGCCGAGCGCGACGCACGCGGCGATCGTGACGATCTCGCGGTGGCGCAGGCTCAGCCCCGGCCGGGTGTAGAGCTCGCCGAAGGTGAACTCGATGATGTAGCCGGCCAGGTCGGGCGCGATGTCGGCCAGTGCGACGGCGACCTTCTCCCCCGCCTCGCCGTCGACCGCCTTCATCGCGGCCAGCCCGCGCTCGTAGCGGTCTTCGATGCCCGCCCACGGCACTTCGGCGGGCTCGGCCGCCGGCTCGTCCTCGGGCAGGCCCTCGAACGCCGCCTTGAGCGCCGTGAGCGCGTTGAGCGTGGCGGGGAACCCGGCGAACGAGCTGACGTGGATGACCGCCTCCACCAGCTGGCGGCGGGTGCAGCCGACGTTGAGCGCGGCCTTGGCGTGGAACTGCAGCTGCGAGCCCGCGTAGCCGAGCGCGGTGAGCGCGGCGACGGTCGTCAGCTGCCGCTCCGGGAGCTCGAGCCCGGGCCGGTGGTAGACGTCGCCGTAGATGAACCCGACGCACTGCTCGCCGAACTCGGCCTCGCCGATGCTCTCGAACAGGTCCAGCACGGCCGGGCGGTCGGCCCCGCCGAGCTGCTGGATGAGTTTGAGTCCCTGCGCGAAGGACGCCGAACGGTCCGGCTCTTCGGACATCGTGGTGTGGTTTCCCTTCCGGAGTGGGTTTCGGCTCAGCCGAGGTAGGCGCGGGTCGCCTGGTCGGCCTTGCGGCGTTCCAGTGCGTCGATGCGCCCCTGCGCGATCATCGAGTACTCGATGTTCGCGGTGGCCACCGTGCGCCCCTGCTGGCGCACCGCCGTGGTGGCGCGGAACTTCAGGTTGCTCTCCCGGCCGAGGTCGGACTCCTCGATGAGCGACTCGACCGTGGCCGGCAGCGGGAACAGGAAGTCCTGGAACGACAGGTCGATCCGCTTCCAGACCCCCGCGTACGCGGGCGTGGCCAGGCCTGGCCGGATCGCGGTCTCGAACTGGGCGATGCAGATCTGCCGCATCGCCTCGACGATCACGATGCCCTGCACGTGCTCGCCGGTGTGGTGGTCGAGGATCAGCTCGTTGTCCCGGTGGATCCGCAGCTCGGCCTGGCAGTGCCCGGCCGACGGGCTGTGCACGCCCGCCAGCAGGACGTTCTCCGAGCGGTCCTTGTGCACGAGGACCGAGCGTTCGGGGACGCGCCGGAAGGCCCGCGGGTCCGCGAAGGTCACGGTGACCCCGCTCTTCTCGCGGGCCGCTTCGAGCAGGTCGTGGTCGGTGGCGTCGATGCCCTGGCCGAGGTGGACGACCCAGTGGCAGGAGGCGGGTTCGGGGTCGGTGTCGTCGGCGGCGAGCAGGGCCAGCAGGCCGGACACGGTGAGGACCCGCTCCCCGCGGGCGAACCGCGCGAAGCGATCGGCGACGACGACCACGTCCCGGCGGGTGTGGCCTTCGAGCGCCCAGTCGTCCTCGTGCCCGGTCCCAGGGCGCGCGGGAGCGTCCGGCGCCACCTCCGCCCGGGTGGGGTCGCCGGTCACGGCCGCGCCGAAGCGTGGGCGTCCAGGACCGCCTCGGCCAGGTTCCGCGCCGTCACCGCCGCGCGCCAGCGCGGCTCGGTCAGCTCGGTGGCGAGCACCTTCAGCATCGAGTGCACCATGTCCGGCTGGCTGCCGACGTCCGCGGCCAGCACCTGCTCCACCTGCGCGGCGGCGCCGTCGAGGTCGCCGAGCCTCAGGTGCGCGCGGCCCGTGTCGATCCGGATCATCGGGTCCATGGCCTCCCAGCGGTGTTCCAAGGACAGTTTCTCGTAGGCCTCGCGGGCGGTCGTGAACTCGCGCAGCGCGGCCGACGCCTGGCCGACCGAAAGCAGCGAGGTCCCGGCCATGTAGTGGCGCCGGTCCTTGGTGATGTTGAAGAACCGGTCTTCGCCACCGGCGCCGAGGTCCGGGTCTTCGATGCTGGTCCAGCGCGCGATCGCGTCCAGCACCTGCGGCTCGGCCTGCACCGACGACCAGCCGCGCGCCTCGGCGAGGATCAGCGGCGCGTCCGTGAGACGCGGGCCGACGTGGTAGCTGAGCCCGTCGGCGGCCAGCCGCGCGGACTCGATGCCGTTGCCGGACCAGAACGCCACCCGCGCCTGCGAAGTGCGCACCCAGCGGCGGGCCAGGAAGTCGTCGGCGTACTGCGTGTAGAGCCAAGCGGCGGAGTTCAGCTGGCGCGAAAGCCGGTACCGGCCGAGGTCGCCCGCGATCCACGCCATCATCGCCGAGCACTTCGCCCCGACGAGCAACAGGTCCTGCGTCTGCTTCGGCCGCTGCCTGCCCTTCAGCAGCGCCGACGTCCGTTCGTCGATGACGGCGAGCTGGCCGAGGACCGCGTCGGGCGCGGTGCGGGTGTAGGCGCCGCCCAGGAAGTCCAGGTCGGACCACAGGTCGTCGAGCTGGACGTCGTCGACGTTGGTCTGGGTCAGCAGAATCGCGTCATCAAGTGCGCTTGCCCCGATTTCCTCGTCCGGCCGGGCTTCGCCGCGCACCTCCGCGCGAGCGGGCGGCGCGGAGACGGGCACGACCGCCACCGGTTCTTCTTCCGCGTGGTACTCGGCGAGGTCCTTGGCCGGCAGCTGCTCGAGATCACGCAGGCCCAGCAGGGATTTCCAGCTGGTGCCGTAGACGCCGGCCAGCACCCGCAGTGCCGCGATCGTCGGCCGGACACCGCGTTCGGGCCACTGCTCGTACTCCCAGATCCGCGTCCCGCGCATGCCCGCGCGGGGATCGCCGGTCGCGGCGTTGTAGCGGTGCGCCGCCACGTCGAGCGAAAGCTCGGACGCCAGCCGCCACGCGGTGCGCGGCGGGATCCCGCATTCCACCACCAGGTTCTCCGCCACCCGGGCCGGGATCGCCGTTTCGGGGAAGCCCAGAGCGGCCAGCCGGTCGCGCAGTTGTGCACGGTACGGCTTACTCCCTGGCTTGACCTGTCGGCTCATCGTTCACCCAGTGCGGTTCGGAGTACTGGTGCACACGGATGACAGTACCCCAGCGTGACAGCGGGGGCCCAGGGCGTCACCGCTGCCGGGACCGTGTGATTTTCGAGATGTTGAGCCCGCAACAAGGGTTTCCGCACCGGGCGGACCGGGCGGGCCCGGCGGGGAGGAGGTGCGGCCGGACGTCGGTCTGCGGTTTCGGGCACGGCGCTTCGACGCCCGCGCGGGCCGATCCGTTCCACAGAGGACTCGACCGTCCACCCGGAGAAAATGAGAGCGCTCCCACCCAAGCGGGACACCGAGTCCGTTCCGGCTCCGGCGAGGACCCGTCGTGATCTTGAACCGGATTGCCGGATTCCACCCCAACGGCGGCATCGCGGAGCGCGGGGCGGTAGCGCAGCGCGATCAGCACACCCGTTGCCCGACAACGGGTTCGGCCGTTCAGTACCGTTCAGTGGCCGAGCACGGGCCCGGCGGCGCCGGAAAACCGACCACCGGATCGCGGCGCGTCCGGGTCCCGCTTTACAAGAGCGACATCCGGGGGTTACTTTTTCGGCGGCTGGAAGCGCTCCCATGCCAGGTCGCCTCGCCAGAACGCGGCCACCACCCAGGGGCGTCGTGGTGCAGGCCACGGCGCCCCTGTCCGCGTCCCGGGAGGATCCCGATGCCCAGCAGGTTCGCCGGTGCCCTCGCCGCCCTCTGCCTCGCCGCGGCGGGCACCACCGCGGTCCTCGCCGCCGGCCCGGCCGCCGCCGCGCCCGCCTGCTCGGTCGCGTACCGGGTGAACCAGTGGCAGACCGGCTACACCGCCGACCTCACCGTGACCAACGGCGCGACCGCGCTCTCCTCGTGGGCCCTCACATGGCACTACCCCGGTGGCCAGACCGTCACCTCGGCGTGGAACGCGACCGTCCGCCAGTCCGGGACCGCCGTCACCGCGGAAAGCATGCCCTACAACGCCGCCCTGCCCGCCGGCGGTGCGGTGTCGTTCGGCCTGCAGGGCACCGGGAGCGGCGCGGATCCCACGGACTTCGCGCTCAACGGCGTCGCGTGCGGCGACCCCGCTCCCCCGATCACGACGACCGCCACGACGCCCATCACCTTGCCCACGACGACGACGTCGGCGCCCCCGCCCGCGGGCTGCGCGGACGCCGCGCTCTGCGACGACTTCGAGCAGCAGACCGGCGGCACCCCGGGCGGCCGCTGGACCGTCGGCGCGGCGAACTGCCAGGGCACCGGCACGGTGACCGTCGACGCCTCGGTGGCGCACTCGGGCAGCCGCTCGGTGAAGGTCACCGGCCAGGGCGGCTACTGCAACCACGCGTTCCTCGGCACCAGTGTGAGCGGCACCGGCGTGCTCTACGGGCGGTTCTGGGTCCGGCACACGACGGCGCTGCCCGCCGGGCACGTCACCTTCCTCGCGATGCGCGACAGCACCGACGGCAAGGACCTGCGAGCGGGCGGGCAGAACCGCGCGCTGCAGTGGAACCGCGAGTCCGACGACGCCACCCTGCCCGCGCAGAGCCCGGCCGGGGTCGCCCAGAGCGTCCCGCTGCCCACCGGCGCCTGGTCCTGCTTCGAGTTCCGGCTCGACGGCGCGGGCGGGCAGCTGCGGACGTGGCTGGGTTCGGCCGAAGTGCCCGGGCTCGTCGTCGACGGCGTCCCGACCGCCGACGTCGACCAGCAGTGGCTCGCGCGGTCCTGGCACCCGGCCGTGACCGACCTGCGGCTCGGCTGGGAGAGCTACGCCGGCGACGCCGACACGCTGTGGTTCGACGACGTCGCCGTGGGCGCCTCGCGGATCGGCTGCTGAGCTACCGGGCGGCGATCCGGTCGATCTCGGCCAGCTCGTCGTCGGTGAACTCGAGGTTCGCGGTGGCCGCGACGGTGTTCTCCAGCTGCGCGACGCTGCTGGCGCCGATCAGCGCCGACGTCACGCGCCCGCGGCGCAGCACCCAGGCGATGGCGAGCTGGGCCAGCGTCTGCCCGCGCCGCTTCGCGACGTCGTTCAGCGCGCGGATCTTGTCCAGCGTCTCCTCGGTGAGGCGGTCGCGGGTGAGGAACGGGCTCGCGCCGGCCGCCCGCGAGTCGGCCGGGACGCCGTCGAGGTAGCGGTCGGTCAGCAGGCCCTGGCTCAGCGGCGAGTACGCGATCGAGCCGGTGCCGTGCTCGTCGAGGGTGTCGAGGAGACCGTCCTCGACCCACCGGTTGAGGATCGAGTACGACGGCTGGTGGATGAGCAGCGGCGTGCCGAGGTCGCGAAGCGCGGCGAGCGCGGCCTCGGTCTGCTCGGGCGAGTAGTTCGAGATGCCCGCGTACAGCGCCTTGCCCGACCGGACGGCGGTGTCGAGGGCACCCATGGTCTCCTCGATCGGCGTCTCCGGGTCCGGGCGGTGGGAGTAGAAGACGTCGAAGTGGTCCAGTCCGGTGCGGGCGAGGCTCTGGTCCAGGCTCGCGAGGAGGTTCTTGCGCGAGCCCCATTCGCCGTACGGGCCGTCCCACATCAGGTAGCCCGCCTTGGACGACACCAGGATCTCGTCGCGGTACGGGCGAAAGTCGGCCGCGTAGTGCCGCCCGAAGTTCGCCTCGGCCGCGCCGGGCGGCGGCCCGTAGTTGTTGGCCAGGTCGAAGTGCGTCACGCCGAGGTCGAACGCCCGGCGCAGCACCGCGCGCTGGACGTCGAGGGGCTTGTCGTCCCCGAAGTTGTGCCAGAGGCCGAGCGACACGGCGGGCAGCTTCAGCCCGCTGCGTCCGGCCCGCCGGTACGGCATGTCCGCGTACCGGTTCCCGGCGGCGGCGAAAGGCGACATGGTTCTCCTCGGTCGGCGGGTCGTGGGGAGTCTAGCGACGCGCGGTGAGCGCGCCGGCGAACGACCCGGCGGGCGGGAGCGTGGGCAGCAGCGTCGCCTGATAGGCGTGGTAGACGTCCGGCTTGCCCGCCCAGACCGTCGCGGCCGGGCGGTTCTCCGGGTCGAGTTCGTGGTGCCACGACCCGCGTTCCCGGTCGGCGAAGCAGGCCTCGGCGTGCGCGCACCACTCCTCGAACCGCTGGAGGTAGACCGGCTCGCCGGTTTCCTGGTGCAGCGTCCACGCGGCGGCGATCGCCTCCGCCACGACCCAGTGCAGCCGGGTGCGCACGACCGGCGTGCCGTCGAAGTCCGTGGTGTAGACGAAGCCGGGGTGCCCGTCGACGGCCCAGCCGGTCCGGGTCGCCGTCTCGAACAGCGCCGCCGCGTCCGGGACCAGCCGGTCCGGGGCGTCGCCGCCGAGCGCGCGCTTGAGGTGCACGGCCAGGCGCGCCCACTCGAAGAGGTGCCCGATCGTCGCGCCGAACGGGCGGAACGGGTGCGCGGGCTCGTCCCGGTTGAACTCGAGGCGCACCCGCCAGGCCGGGTCGTAGTGCTCCGGCAGCAGCCAGCCGTGCGCGCGGGCTTCGCCGTGCACCAGGTGGTCCACAATGGACAGCGCGCGGGTGGCCCAGACCCGGTCGCCGGTGACGTCGGCGGCGGCCAGGAACGCCTCGACGGTGTGCATGTTCGCGTTGGCGCCACGGTAGTCCTCCAGGCGCGTCCAGCCGCGGTCCCAGACGTCGGCGACGAGCCCCGGCCCGGGTTCCCAGAACCGGCGTTCGACGACGTCCAGCGCCTCGGCCAGCAGTTCTTCCGCGCCCGCCGCCCCGGCGGCCGTCGCGCTCGACGCGGCCAGGACGACGAAGGCGTGCTCGTAGGCGCGCTTCTCTGACAACGTTGTCGTCGCGTACCAGCCACCGTGGTCCGGATCGTGCAGGAGGCCGGTCAGCGCCTCGACGCCGTGGGCGACCTGGGCCTCGGTCGCGGCGCCCTGCAGCTGCGCCAGCGCGAAGACGTGCGTCATCCGGCAGGTGATCCAGGTTTCGACGGGCCGGTCGAGCACCGGCCGCCCGGTGTCGTCGAGCCAGGCGAACCCGCCATCGGGGTGGGCCGCGCGCGCGGCGAACCCGAGCAGCCGGAGGGGTTCGGCCCGCACCCAGGCGGGGACCGGAGACGGACTTTCCACGCTGTGCCTTTCTCGGTGATCGACGACCTCCGTCAACGTAGGCCAAGGGGGCCGCCCCGGTCACCGCGGGCTGTTCCGGAAGTGACCGCCACCGCGTATCCTGACCTTGAGAGCGCTCCCAGTCTTCGACGCACGCTACCCGACGAAGGGACAGACGTGACCAGGAGACGAAGTACGATCCTCGCCGCCGTCACCGTGTTGCTGGCGAGCCTGACCGCCATCCTGCTGAACACCGGCACGGCCGAGGCGCACGGCGCGATGATGAAACCGGGCAGCCGGACGTTCCTGTGCTGGCAGGACGGGCTCAGTTCGACCGGCCAGATCATCCCGCAGAACCCGGCCTGCTCGGCCGCGGTGAACACCAGCGGCGCCAACTCGCTGTACAACTGGTTCGCGGTGCTGCGCTCCGACGGCGCCGGGCGCACACGCGGCTTCATCCCGGACGGGAAGCTCTGCTCCGGCGGCAACCCGGGTTACGCCGGCTTCGACCAGGTCGGCGACTGGCCACTGACCCACCTGACGTCCGGGGCGACGTTCGACTTCTCCTACAACGCGTGGGCGGCGCACCCCGGCTGGTTCTACACCTACGTCACGAAGGACGGCTGGAACCCGAACCAGCCGCTGACCTGGGACTCGCTGGAGGACCAGCCGTTCCTGACGATCGACCACCCGCCGGTCACCGGCCAGGTCGGCACGGTCGAGGGCCAGTACAAGTGGAGCGGCGCGCTGCCGTCGAACAAGACCGGCAGGCACATCATCTATTCGGTGTGGAAGCGCTCCGACAGCGCGGAGACGTTCTACGGCTGCTCGGACGTGACGTTCGACGGCGGGCACGGCGAGGTCACCGGCGTGAAGAACCCGGGTACGCCGACGACGACGCCGACCACCCCGACGACGCCGACCACCCCGACCACGCCGGTCGGCTCGTGCATGGCGATGTACGAGATCACCAACGCGTGGAGCGGCGGCTACCAGGCCACGGTGACGGTGATGAACCACGGCACGTCCGCGTACAACGGCTGGCAGGCGGGCTGGACGCTGCCCGCCGGCCAGACGGTCGGCAGCGTCTGGAACGGCACCCTGAGCCAGTCCGGTTCGGTGGTGACAGTCCGCAACGCCGATTGGAACGGCCGCATCGCCCCGGACGGGCAAACGACGTTCGGCTTGGTGGTCAACGCGACGGGCACCAACCCGCCGCAACCTTCGCTGTCCTGCCAGGGCAGCTGACCATCCGCAGTGGACGGTCCACGAAGGCCGCGCCGGTCCACCGGCGCGGCCTTCACGGCCGAGCGGGCCCGGTACTCCCCCGAGTGACCAACAACGGCCGCGGAGCACACACATCCCCCGCCGCCTCCCCCACCAGCAAATCCCGCAACACCACCGCCGCCAACGCACCCAACTCCGCCAACGGCCGCCGCACCGCCGACAAAGCCGGACGGACCAGACGGCACAACGGCGAGTCATCCCACGACACCACCGAAACGTCGCCCGGTACCGCCAGCCCCAGCTCGCGCGCCGCGGCCAGGGCCGCGACCGCCAGTACGTCCGTGTCGCACACCAAAGCCGTCGGGGGATTCGGGACCGCCAGCACGCGGTGGGCCACCCCCGCGCCCGCTTCCGCCGTGCCCGCGTCGGCCGTCGCCGTCTCCACGAAACCCAGGCGGGCCGCCGCCGAAGTGAACGCCTCCGCGCGCGCCCGGGGGTCGGCGAACACCGCCCGGCCCGCGATCCGGACCACCCGGCGGTGGCCGAGCGCCGCCAGGTAGCCCAGCACCTCGCCCGCGGCCGCGGTGTCGTCCACCCACACCGACGGGACGCCCGGTGGCCCGGGCCGCGGGCCGCCCAGCAGCACCGCGGGTACGCCCGGGGCGGCCACCGCGCACGACGGGCCCGCGAGCAGCAGGCCGTCCACCTTGCGGTGCCCCGCCCCGCGCACCGGCAGCAGCAACGACACCGGCCCGAGTTCGCGCTCGACCCCCTCCAGCAGCGCCACCAGGAACGGCTCGACGCCGAGGACGTCCGGGGCGCGGTCCAGGACCAGGCCGATCGCCCCGGTCCGGCCGCCGGCCAGTGCCCGCGCCGCGCTGCTCGGGGTCCAGCCGAGCCGGCGGGCGATCTCCGTGATCCGCGCCCGCGTCGCCTCGGAGACGCCCGGGCGCCCGTTGAGCGCGTACGACACCGCGCCCTTCGACACCCCCGCCTCCCGCGCGATGTCAGTGATCGTCGGCCGCTTCACCGCGCTCCTCCGTTCGCCCGGTGTCCGTCCGGACACCCGCCGTCGCGCACCTTGACACCCGCCGCACCCGGAACGAGACTCCCCTCCGGGAGCGCTCCCAATCACGAGGGAGTGAATCGTGGACGGGGAGTGCGCGCACATGAAGCAAATCCGAAGACGGCTGGCCTGCGCCGCCGCGGTGGTCCTGCTGGTCCTGACCGGTGGCTGCGGGCCGGCCACGCCCGAGAAGATCACGCTGACGCTGGCGACGTTCGGGCAGTTCGGCTACGACGACCTGATCCCCGGCTACGAGTTCACCCACCCCGGGATCACGGTGCGGCAGGTCCGCACCGAGCAGGGCGGACCGTACCACCAGGACCTGCTGGCCAAGCTGCAGAACGGCCAGGAGCTCGCCGACATCCAGGCGGTCGAGGAAGGCCACCTCGCCGACGTCCTCGCGCAGTCGGGGAAGTTCACCGACCTGGCGAAGGCCGGGCCCGCCGACGTCCGGCCCGGCCGCTGGCTCGAGTGGAAGTACGAAGCCGGTCGCAGCAAGGACGGCAAGCTCGTCGGCTACGGCACCGACATCGGCCCGCTCGCCATGTGCTACCGCAAGGACCTGCTCGGAGCCGCCGGCCTGCCCACCGACCCCGGCTCGGTGAAGACGATGTTCGAGTCCTGGGACAGCTACTTCCAGGCGGGCGAGCGGTACGTCAAGCGCTCCAAGGGCAAGGCGTGGTTCGACTCCGCGGCGCAGAACTTCAACGCCATGGTCAACCAGCTCCCCGTCGGCTACCTCGACCGTGAAGACCACTCGACGCTGGAGACGAACACCGCGCTGCGGGACGCCTGGAACCAGGTCACCACCGCCGTGAAGCAGGGCCAGTCCGCGGGGCTCACCGCGTTCGCCGACGACGGCAACAACGGCCTGCGCCTGGGCGCGTTCGCGACGAAGGTCTGTCCTTCGTGGATGCTCGGCGTCATCGAGCAGCAGGCCGGCGTGGGCAACGCGGGCAAGTGGGCGATCACCGACACCTTCCCCGACGGCGGTGGCAACTGGGGCGGGTCCTACCTGACCGTCCCGGCCGCGAGCGCGCACCCGAAGGAAGCCGCCGCCCTCGCCGCCTGGCTGACCGCGCCGGAGCAGCAGCTGCACGCGTTCCGGGTCAGCGGCAACTTCCCCAGCCAGGTCGAGGCCTTCACCTCCCCCGACCTGCTGAGCGAGATGAACGGCTACTTCGGCGGCGCGCTGAGCGGGCAGGTCTTCGTCGCGCAGGCGCAGAAGGTCGGGAAGCCGCAGTACAAGGGTCCCGGTGACGGCAAGATCCAGGAGACGGTGATCGCGCCCGGGCTCAAGGCCGTCGAGCAGGGCGCCGACCCGGCCGCGGTCTGGCAGCAGGTGCTGGTGGGGGTGCACCGCCTGGTGCCGTGAGGCGAAACCCGCTCGCTTCGGCCCGGGCCGGTTGGCAGGGTGGAAGCCATGACCGATCTCGCGCCGCTCCTCGGCCACGCCGTCCGCCGCCCCGGGCCGGACGACCACCTGCCCGTGCTCGCCGTCCTCGACACCTGGTGGGGCGGGCTCGGCGGTGCGGAAGGGTCCCGTCAACGGGCGCTGCTCCTGCCGAAGCTCATGTTCCAGCACTTCACCGGCAGCAGCTTCCTCGTGACCGGCGACGACCGGATCGTCGCGTTCCTGATCGGGTTCCTCTCGCCGTCGCGGCCGGCCGAGAGCTACATCCACTTCGTCGGGGTCGATCCCGCCGAACGCGGGCGCGGCCTGGGCGCGGCGCTGTACGAGCGCTTCTTCGCCCACAGCCGCGAAAACGGGCGGTCGGTCGTCCGGGCGATCACGTCGCCGGTGAACAAGGGTTCGCACGCGTTCCACACCCGGATGGGGTTCGTCACCGAACCAGGGCCGAAGGAGTTCGAGGGGTTGCCGGTCCAGCCCGACTACGACGGGCCGGGCCTGGACCGGCTGAGTTTCCGCAAAGACCTGTGAGTGGAGCCCGGGCCGGGCGGCGGCTGCGCGGCACCGCCCGGCCCGGAAACCGTTACTGCACCGCCGGGTAGGCGTTCTGGACCAGTTCCTCGAACTGGGCCTGGAACCACTTGCCCGACAGCGGCGAGTTCGGCAGGGCGCCGGTCAGGTTGCCGCCGTTCGCCTGGTCGCTGCCGTGGAAGGTCGGGTCGCACATCCGGTCGAAGCCCTTGCCTTCGTCGTTCGGGATCTGCGAGCTCGCGCCGTCGGACTCACCCGGCGGCTTGATCCAGACGTAGGCGTCGAAGTGCGCCGCGGGCGAGGCCGTCGGCCGCGTCCCCAGCCCGGCTCCGCTCTGGTTGCACCAGTTGCCGCGGTGCAGCCGCCGGTCGACCCGGCCGGAGTTGACGTAGCTGTCCACAGTGGACCCGGACGCGCCGCTGGGCCGGGCCGCGCCGCCCCAGCCGTTGCGGGAGGTGTCGATCAGCATGCCGATGCCGCTCGGCAGGCCCGCCGACACGAATGCGTTGTACATCGCCGTGGCGAACGGCACCTCGGCGAAGTACGGGTTCCACTGGTAGAACGTCGCCGACCGCAGCGGCTGGCCGCCGACGTTGAGGCTCGAGTCGGGCAGGTTCGGCTCGGTCAGCGGGGTGTAGTTCGCCGTGTCGCTGATGAAGCCGTCGATGCTGCTCACCCCGGCCGTGGTGCCCTGCAGCACCTGCTTGACCAGGTTGACGAACGGCTGGAAGTTGCTGTCCCAGCCCAGCCACGCCGAGTGCGCGATGTCCAGGTAGTTGTAGACGTTCGAGATCGCGTGCAGCTTGTTCAGCGCGTACTGGATGCCCTGGGTGTACGCCCCGGTCGACTGTGCTTCGGCGCACTTGGCCGTCGCGGTGTTGGTGATCAGGTTGGGCAGCGAGTCCGGCTCGACGACCGCCACGACCCGCAGCGGCGCGTACTTCGCGTCCGAGAGGATCGACGCGATCGGGTCGATGTACTCGCTCTTGTACCGGGCCAGGCCGCCCGAGCCCGCCTGCAGCTCACCGTTGGACGCCAGTGCCGCGCAGTCGCGGTTCGGCAGGTCGTAGACGACGATCTGGATCGTCACCGGCGTGCCGCCGCTCTGCTGGGCCAGCGCCGCGTCGAGGTGCCCGCGCAGGCCGCGCGCGCTCGACGTGCCTTCGATGGCCGCGATCCGGTCCAGCCACACCGCGGTCGAGGTGTTGGCCACCTTGGCCATCTGGGCGCCGAGCGTGCCGCCCTTGGCCGCGGCCGCCGCGCTCACCTCGGCCGACCAGTCCGGGTTCACGTACCCCTTCGAACCGGCGTACGGGTTGTCCACGTGGGTGCCCGGCTGCGGCGTGGTCGTCGGCCCGGTGGGCGTGGTCGGGGTGGTCGGCGTGGTGGGGGTCGTCGGCGTCGTCGGGGTCGTCGTCGAGCCGCCCGTGCTGCCGTCGCAGACGACGCCGTTGAGCGTGAACGTGCCGGGGACGGCGTTCGTGCCGGAGTACGAGCCGTTGAAGCCGAAGCTCGCCGTCGCGTTCGAGCCGAGCGCGCCGCCCCACGACGGGTTCTTCGCGCTCACGTGCTTGCCGCTCTGGCTGAACGTGGCGCTCCAGCCCTGCTGCACCTGCTGGTTGCCGGCGAAGTCCCACTGGACGTCCCAGCTCGTGAGGGCGTCGCCGAGGTTGGTCACCGCGAGGTTCGCGGTGAAGCCGGTGTCCCACTGGTTGGTGGTGTAGGTGACCTTGCACCCGGTGGCGGCGGTCGCCGGGCTGCCGCCGGCCACCAGCAGCCCCGCGACGACCGCGGCGGCCGTCACCGAGGAAGCCGCGGCGAGCCGCACTTTCCTCTTCGGGGACCAGAATTCACTCCTCATCGAGTGTGCTCCTTCGTGTTCGGTGGACGGGGTCAGGTGGTGCACGCGGTCGCGCCGACGGCGAAGCCGCCGGGCGAGCCGGTCGAGGCGCCGGTCGCCTGGAAGCCGATCGACGTCGAAGCGCCGCCGGCGAGGTCGGGTGCCCAGGTCGGCGCCTTGGCGGTCGCCTGCTGCCCGGACTGGGTGACGGTGGCGCCCCAGCCCCCGGTGATCTGCACCCCCGAAGGCTCGGTCCAGCCGAGCGCCCAGGTCTTCAGCGGCGCGGTCCCGGTGTTCTTGAGGGTCACGGAGGCGACGAACCCGCCTTGCCACGTGTTGTCGACGTGGTAGGTGACCGAGCAGCTCACCGCGGGCGGCGGATCGGTCGTCCCGCCGCCGGAACCCACCGGCGGGATCAGGTAGGGCTGCAGGATCCCCTGCTTGACCTGGTTGACCGTGGTCCAGTCGTCGTTGAGGATGCCGCCGGTGTCGCCCGAGTTCGGGTTCCACGACCAGTACGTGAAGCTCATCCCGGTGGGCCCGGTGCCGGCGTACTTCATCAGCTCCTGCAGCCAGGTCTTGTCGCGCGGGTCGGCCAGCGTGCTGCCGAACTCGCCGAGCAGCACCGGCGCGATGTTCTGCTTCTGCAGGTAGCCGAAGAAGTGGTCCCACAGTGCGGGCAGGTTAGCCGGGAACGACGGGTCGGAGAACCACGGCTGCGCGAACACGGAAGTCGCGTACTCGTGCGCCGAGTAGACGAGCTTGTCCGGCTTGGACAGCCGCACCGGGAACTGCTTGGCCCCGGACAGGTTCCCGCCCCACCAGCCGCACTGCGGGTCGCCGGTGCCGCTCACGCAGTCGACGCCTTCGACGATGACGAGCCAGTCGGGGTTGGCCGAGAGGACGGCGTTGCCGCCGCGTTCGGCGGCCAGGCGCCAGTCGGTCGCGGTGTCGCCGCAGCCCCAGCACGCTCCCCCGCCGCCCTGGATGGCGTGGGGCTCGTTGTGCAGGTCGGCGCCGATCACCGTGGTGTTGCCCTTGTAGTGCTGGGCCAGCATGGTCCAGTCCGACAGCCACCGGCTCTCGGGGTAGGCGCTGGTGTACCAGAGCGGGGACTGCGCGCCGGAGTCCGGCCGGTGCTGGTCGAGGATGACGCGCATGCCCTTGGTGCCGGCGTAGGCGATGATCTTGTCGAGCACCTGCAGGCCGGAAAGCCCTTGCAGGTCCGGGTTCTGGACGGCGTCGATGCTGGTCGGCTTGACACCGCTGTCGAAGAGCTGGTTGGAGTACGGGAGCCGCAGCGTGTTGTAGCCGAGGCTCGCCATCTGGTCGAGCATGTCCTTGTAGTTGCGGCTCCACAGGCCGTGCGGCGAGTAGTTGCCGGTTTCGGCGCCGAACCAGTTGACGCCGGTCATCCGCACCGGCGCACCGGTCGCGTCCACGAGCTGGGAACCGCTGGCGTGCCAGTAGCCCGTCCCGGTTCCCGAGGCCGCACTTTCACGTGAAAGTGCGGACCCCAGGTGGGCACTTTCACGTGAAAGTGCGGGGGCGGGGGCCGCGGCGGCCGGGGACGCCGTGAGAACGGCGCCCCCGACCAGTGCGGCGACCACCAACGAGAGCAGTCGCTTCATCGAGTGCCTTTCAGCCGAACAGGGCGACGTGCGCGGCGAACGCCGTGGCGATCTCCGACTGCGCCCAGAACCGGTGGTAGGTGAACGTCGGCGCGGCGCCGCCGTCCAGGTAGGCCTGGACCTTCGGCCACTGCGGGTCGCTCTTGTAGAAGGAGCGGATGGATCCGAACGTCGAGCTGGAGTTGATCGGGTCGCCGTTCGGCATCGTGCCCGTCCAGCCGGTGGGGACGTACAGCCCCTGGTCCGTGGTGGCGTTGTAGGCGTCGTCGAACCGGTTGTAGTCCGTCCGGGTCTCCGGCACCGCGATGCCCTGGGTGTCGGTGTTCGCCGACAGCGCGGTCAGCAGCTGCTCGCCGACCGTCTTCGCCTGGGCGTTGCTCGACCCGGACGCGTAGTAGAGCAGCGTCTTGGCGAGCGAGGCCGCGACCCCGACGTCGTTGCTGTAGTTCTTCACCGTGACGTGCAGGCTCGTGTTCGAGCCCGGGCTGGTCGCGTTCCAGGTGTCCGGCGCGCCGCTCCAGCCCAGGTCCGCCGGGATCTGGAAGCTCCCGCCGGCCCCGACCGTGGTGTTCGCGATCGCCCAGGGCACCCACTTGTCGAGGATCTTCTTGGCGCGGGCGTCGTTCGTCGCCTGGTAGTACTCGGCGATCCGCTCCATGCCCCACGTCTGGAAGCCGAACCACTGGTTGCTCGGCGGGTCGTGCCAGACCGGCTGCTGGTCGTAGAACATCCCGTAGAACGTCGGCGTGCCGGACGGCGGGGTGCCGTACTGGCCTTCCCAGCTGTTGGTCGCGCCGCCGGCGAGCCCGCCTTCGGACGACTGCAGCCACTGCAGGAACTCCAGCTGCCGGCCGAGGCTGGTCGCCCAGTCGCTCGCGCCGGTGGCCGAGGTGACCTTCAGGCCGGGGTCCGCCGAAAGCGCGTACGCGGCCAAGGGGTTCTGGTAGCCCTGGTGGGCCGCGCCGTCACCGATCCGCCACGCCCAGGCGCTGGACGAGTCCATCGAGCCGCCCCAGGCGTAGTACCAGGAGACGAGGTAGTGCTCGCTGTCCTTGCCGGTGCCCGCGGCGCAGCTGGACGCGCCGACGCAGTTGCCGATCTTCTTGAAGTACTTGTCGAACAGCGAGTACCGGAGGTAGTCGCCCATCTTCGACGCCTTCTTGACGACCGCCGAAACGTCCGCGCTCTTGCCCTGCGCGGCCGCCCACTTCTCGGCCTGGAAGGCCACCTGCACGGCGCGGGCGTCCGCGTCGGGCGCGTTGGTGTACTTCCACTGCTTCGCGTACGACGAGTCGCCGGTGAACAGGTCGAGGTAGCCGTTCTTGCCGCCGAACTTCAGCACGTCGCAGCTGGGCTGCGTGACCGTTTCCCAGACCGATTCCTGCGAACCGCGCTGGAAGGTGTTGATGAACGCCGGCGCGGTGTTCGTGCCGTCTTCGCAGTGGCCGAACTTGTAGATGTTGTCCACGTCGAGCAGCCAGTGCATGCCGTAGACGTCCGCCGAGCCGTAGGCCGCCTTCAGCTCCGCCGCGATCGGGTCGGCCCCGACCGAGACGTTCGACTGCAGCTGCGACGGGTACTGCTTCGGGCTCGGGTACTCGGCCGCGTAGGTCGCCGGCTTGCTCGCGTTGTAGCCGGAGTTGCCCGGCTGGTCGGCCGCGGACGGGATCGCGTAGGTCTCGATCGACGTCCAGGCCTGGTTGAACGGGGCCCAGTCACCGGTGATCCGGCCGTAGGACGCCTCCAGCCACAGGTAGTAGCTGAACGCCTCCGACGTCGTCTCGTGCCCCTGGTCCGGCGCCTCGACGATGAGCGTCTCGATCGAGTGGTAGGGCACCAGGATGTTCCCGAACTTGCGGAAGTAGCCGTTGTTCGGGTCCTTGATCTTGTTGTACTGCGTGAGGAACGCGAGCTGGTAGTCCGAAGTGGACGACGAGATCTCGTTCACCGTCACCGTGGCCGCGGTGTAGCCGGAGCTGCTCGCGGTGAAGGTGGCGCTGCCCAGCGCTCCCCCGTTGTCGGCGCTCGTCACGGTGACGTTCTGGGGGGTGTTCCAGTTCGTCGTCGAGAAGGTGACGCTCGTGGGGCTCGCGGTGAGGTCGGTGCTGCCCGCCGTCCGCGCGACGGCGACGGTCACCGGGGCGGTCGGCGCGCCGGCGAGGCTGACGGCGAACGTCGCCGTGCCGCCCTGCTTGACCTGCGCGGTCGCCGGGGTGGCGACGATCGTGGGACCGGACAGCACCTTGACGCTGACCGGGCTGGACGACGTGCTCGCGCCCTTGTTGTCGTAGGCCTTCGCGGTGACCGAGTACGTCCCGGCCGGGACGTTGCCCCAGCTGCCCTCGAACGGCGCGGCCGTGTCGGTGGCCAGCAGCGTGTCGCCGGCGTAGAACTCGACCTTGCTGACGGTGCCGTCGCTGTCCGCGGCGGTCGCGGCGAGCGGGATCGTCGCGGGGGCGTAGTAGGTGCCGGTGGACGTGGGCGCGGTCAGGGTGACGGTCGGGGCCTTGTTGGCGCCGGTGCACGCGGTGCCGTTGACGGAGAAGTCGGCCGGCGGCCGGTTGGCGGAGCCCTTCGAGCCGTTGAAGCCGAAGCTGGTGCTCGCCCCGGTGCCGAGGTGGCCGTTGTAGGACAGGTTCGACGCGGTGACCGCGGCGCCGGTCTGGGCGAAGGTGGCGCTCCAGCCCTGCTGGACCTTCTGGCCGTCGAGGAAGGTCCAGCCGACCTTCCAGCTGTCGAGCGGCGAGCCGTCGTTGCGCAGCGAGACGTTGGCGGTGAACCCGGAGTCCCAGTCGTTGGTGGTGTAGGTGACGGAACAGGCGACATCGGCGCCGAGCGCCGGTGGTGGGGCGATCAGCGCGGCGGCGGCCGCGACCACGGCGGTGGCCAGGGCCAGGCCGCGCGAGCGGCGCGTTCTGCGCCATCGGGGAGAGGAACGCATGGCTGCGGAACTCCTTTGTCCGTAGGGAGCCAGCGATCTGGGAGCGCTTCCAGGCGCAGACGGTAGCCAGCCGGAAACCTGGATGTAAAGAATCGAGTCAGAAGGACACCCCGGCCGCCGACGTCACTTCTGCGCACGGGGCGAACGACGGTCCGCTGAACACTCCTGAACAGCTCCACCCGATAGTGGGTGCCTCACTCGTTCGGCGCAGTCTTGTGGTGACTTGGAGTGGTGAGGAAACGCCGTTTAGCGCCGAAGGCGTACATCTCGGCCGGAAGGGTGACACCTATCGACGCCGTCGACCGGACCCACGGTTTGAGCACGCGAGAGATCGGCGCACGCCCGAATGGCGGCAGCGCGTGAAACGGGCGGACTCGAAGGGCGGGTCGATGCGGGCCGGCTGCGGCCGTGCACACCCTCGCCTCCGCCGGTGCGGGAATTCAGCTCGAGGCGCGCACCGCCGAGGGCCGCCCGGCGGGAGCGGCCCGAACGTCAGCTGGAGGCGCGCGCAACCGAACCTCAGCTCGAGGCGCGCACCGCCAGCGAGACCGGCAGGACCTGCTGCCGCGGTTTCAGGCTCTGGTCGTCGAGCAGCTGCAGCAGCGTCTCCACCATCGCGTGGACCTGCTCGCGCGGGTCCTGGTGCACCGACGTCAGCGGCGGGTCCATCGCCGGGGCGAGGGTCGCGTTGTCGTCGAAGCTGACCACCGCCACGTCGGCCGGGATGCGGCGGCCCGCCGCGTCCAGGGTGCGCAGTGCGCCCACCGCCATCATGTCGCTCGCCACGAACACCGCGTCGAGGTCCGGGTGGCGGGCGAGCAGGGCGGACATCGCGTTCGCGCCGCCGGACAGCGTGAAGTCGGCCTCTTCGACCAGGTCGGCGGGGTCGAGGCCGGCGTCGAGGAGGGTCTTGCGCCAGCCGGCGAGGCGGTCGATCGAGGCGCTCTGGTCCTGGGGCCCGGCGATCGTGCAGATGCGCCGCCGCCCGGCCGCGACCAGGTGTTCCACCGCCAGGCGGGCGCCGCCCTCGTTGTCGAAGTCGACCACGTGGACGCCGCGGCGGATGCCGGCCGCCTGGCCGCCGAACACCACCGGGATGCGCAGCAGGCGCAGTGCCTTGGGGAGCGGGTCGGCGCGGTGCGGCGCGAACACCAGCGCGCCGTCGACGTGCCCGCCCTCGAGGAACCGGACCGTCTTGCTCAGGTCTTCGCGCGTGTCGCTGAAGATCAGCACCATCTGGCGGCCGATGTCGGCGAGCTCGCGGTACCCGGCGCGCATGACCGACGTCCGGTACGGGTCGTCGAGGAGCCGGGCTTCCGGCTCCGAGAGCACCACGGCGATCGCGCCGGTGCGGCGGGTGACCAGCGAACGGGCCGCCTGGTTGGGGGAATAGCCCAGGTCACGGGCCGCGGCTTGGACCTTCTCGCGCGCCGCCGCGCTGACGTACGCGTCGTCGTTCAGCGCGCGCGACGCCGTCGACCGCGAGACGCCGGCGAACGCCGCGACGTCCTCCAGCGTCGGCCGCTCTTCATCCCCTGCTCGAGGCCCCACACCTACCGCCCTCGCTCCCTCAACCACCCGGACGTCGACAGCTTAACCGGCAAGCGTGGACGAAGTCCGGGAGCGCTCCTCGCAGGAAACACTCCGGTTACGACCCCTTGACACCGGTGGAGGGCCCCAGCAGACTCTGCGACACCTGGGAGCGCTCCCAGATCGGCTCCCAGCAGTGAGAGCGCTCATTCCCGTCAACAAGGTGGTTGGACACGTGAGAACGATCCGGAACGGCCTGGTCCTCGCACTGGGCATCACGATGACGGCGCTCGGCGCCACGGCCTGCGGTGGCGGTGGTGACCAGACGCCGGCCGCCGCGAACCCGAACGAGCACGTCGAGCTCACGCTGTCGACGTTCACCGAGTTCGGCTACGAGGCACTCATCCCGGAGTACGAGCGGCTGCACCCCAACATCAAGGTCACCCACCGCAAGACCGGCCAGGGCGGCCCGTACCACCAGGACCTCATCACCAAGCTGGCCGCCGGCTCGGGTCTCGCCGACGTCGCCGCGGTGGAAGAGGGCCACCTGTCCGACGTGCTCGACAAGGGCTCGAAGTTCAACGACCTGACCAAGATCGGCCCCGCCGACGCCTCCCCCGACCGCTGGCTCGGCTGGAAGTACGACGCCGCCAAGACCAAGGACGGCAAGGTCATCGGCTACGGGACCGACATCGGCCCGCTCGCCATGTGCTACCGCAAGGACATGTTCAAGGCCGCCGGGCTGCCGGACGACCCCGAGGCCGTCAAGCCGCTGTTCGCCACGTGGGACAGCTACTTCGCCGCCGGCGCCGACTACGTCGCCAAGTCCAAGGGCAAGGCCTGGTTCGACTCGGCCGCGCAGAACTTCAACGCCATGGTCAACCAGCTCCCCCAGGGCTACATCGGCAGCGACGACAAGCTCGCCGTCGAGGGCAACCAGGGCATCAAGGACGCCTGGACCAAGGTCACCGACGCCGTCGCGAAGGGCGAGTCGGCCAAGCTGACCGCGTTCAGCAACGAGTGGAACTCCGGCTTCAAGCAGGGCGCCTTCGCCACGAAGGTGTGCCCGGCGTGGATGCTCGGCGTGATCAAGGAGCAGGCCGGCCCGGAGAACGCGAACAAGTGGGCCGTCACCGCGGCCTTCCCCGGCGGCGGCGGCAACTGGGGCGGCTCGTACCTGACCGTGCCGACGCAGTCCAAGCACCCGAAGGAAGCCGCCGAGCTGGCCGCGTGGCTGACCGCGCCGGAGCAGCAGATCAAGGCGTTCCAGGCCAAGGGCACCTTCCCGAGCCAGGTCAAGGCGCTCTCGGACCCCACGCTGCTGAGCCAGACCGACGCCTACTTCGGCGGCGCGAAGGTCGGCGAGCTGTTCGCCGAGCAGGCCAAGAAGGTCCAGAAGCCGCAGTACAAGGGCCCGGGCGACGGCCAGATCCAGGAGAACGCCTCCAGCCCGGCGCTGCAGGCGGTCGAACAGGGCAAGTCGGCGGCGGACGGCTGGCAGCAACTGGTCGACCAGGCGAAGAAGATCACCCGCTGACCTCATGACCGTCATCGACAAAGTCGCGCCGGAAGGGAGCAAGGCCGGGGAGCGCACGTCTCCCCGGCCCACCTTCCGGCACAAGCTGAGCCGGTGGGACGTCAAGGTATCGCCGTACCTCTACGTCGCACCGTTCTTCATCGTGTTCGGGATCGTCGGGCTGTTCCCGCTGCTCTACACCGCGTACGTCTCGATGTTCGACTGGAAGGCCGGGGACGACAACCCGGAGTTCATCGGCTTCGACAACTTCAAGGAATTGTTCGCCGACAGCCAGTTCTGGAACGCGCTGGCCAACACGGTCAGCATCTTCCTGCTCTCCAGCATCCCGCAGCTCGTCATCGCGGTGCTGCTGGCGGCCCTGCTCGGGGCCCGGCTGCGCGGCGCGACCGGCTGGCGCGTCGGCATCCTGCTGCCGTACGCGGCCAGCCTCGTCGCGATCGGCATCATCTTCGCGAACCTGTTCGGCCCCAAGTACGGCCTGATCAACGGCGTCCTGCAGACCATCGGGCTGGACCCGATCGACTGGCAGGCCAGCCGCTTCGGCAGCCACGTCGCCATCGCGATCATGGTGAACTGGCGCTGGACCGGCTACAACGCCCTGATCGTGCTGGCCGCCATGCAGGCCATCCCGAAGGAGCTGCACGAGGCCGCGCTGATCGACGGCGCGGGCATGTGGCGGCGGTTCACCGCCGTCACGCTGCCGCTGCTGAAGCCGACGCTGATCTTCGTCACGATCACCTCGACGATCGGCGGCCTGCAGATCTTCACCGAGCCCAAGCTGTTCGACGCCATGCCCGGGTCGAACAACGGCGGCTCCACCAACCAGTTCCAGACCGTGACGCTGTACCTCTACCAGTCGGCGTTCGAGAACTACAACCTCGGCTACGCCTCGGCGATCGCCTGGGTGCTGTTCGTGATCATCGTGCTCATCGCGCTGGTGAACTTCTTCCTCACCGGCCGGCTGGCGCGCACCCCGGCGGTGAAGAAGAAATGACGACCCTGCAGAGCAGAATCCGCAACGCGGACATCCGGAAGTCCGTCGCCACGCTCGGGAAACCGCGCAAGGCGACGTACATCGTGCTCGCGATCTTCGTGCTGGGCTCGCTGTTCCCGTTCTACTGGTCGTTCCTGGTGGCCAGCCGCGACAACGGGATGCTCACCGAACGCATCCCGCCCTTCGTGCCCGGCGGCAACTTCTTCGCCAACGCCGCCCGGGTGTTCGACACCGTCCCGTTCTGGAAGGCGCTGGCCAACAGCGTCATCGTGTCCGGCACGGTGACGCTCACGACGGTGCTGTTCTCGTCGCTGGCCGGGTTCGCCTTCGCCAAGCTGCGGTTCAAGGGCCGCAACGGGATGTTCGTGTTCATCGTCGTCACGCTGGCCGTGCCGACGCAGCTCGGCATCATCCCGCTGTTCATCGCGATGTCGGAGCTCGGCTGGGCGGGCGGCCTGCAGTCGGTGATCGTGCCCAACCTGGTCACCGCGTTCGGCGTCTTCTGGATGCGTCAGTACACAGTGGACGCCCTGCCGTACGAGCTCATCGAGGCCGCGCGCGTCGACGGGTGCAGCATGATCCGGATCTTCTGGAACGTCTGCCTGCCCGCCGTGCGCCCGGCCGCGGCGATCCTCGCGATGTTCACGTTCATGACGTCCTGGAACGACTTCCTGTGGCCGCTCGTCGTGCTGGACGCGGGCAACCCCACCGTCCAGGTCGCGCTGGAGAAGCTCCAGAGCGGTTACTACGTCGACTATTCGCTGGTGCTGGCCGGCACGACCCTGGCCACCATCCCGATCCTCATCGTCTTCGTCCTCCTCGGCCGCCAGATCGTGGCCGGGATCATGCAAGGTGCCGTGAAAGGGTGAACATGTCCGTACATCCCGACAGCGTTCGGGCGGAGACAGCGCTGATGTTCCCGACCGGGTTCGTCTGGGGCGCTGCCACCGCGGCGTTCCAGGTGGAAGGGGCCACCTCGGCCGACGGTCGCACCGACTCGGTCTGGGACGTCTTCGCGCGCCGTCCGGGTGCGGTCGTGGGCGGCGACACCGGCGACCCGGCCGCCGACCACTACCGCCGGTACAGCGAGGACGTCGCCCTGATGCGACGTCTCGGCCTCGGCGCCTACCGCTTTTCGCTGGCCTGGCCGCGGGTGCGGCCGGACGGCGGCGAGCCGAACGCCGCCGGGCTCGGCTTCTACGACCGGCTGGTCGACTGCCTGCTGGAGGCGGGCGTCCAGCCGTGGGCGACGCTCTACCACTGGGACCTGCCGCAGGCGCTGGAGGAGAAGGGCGGCTGGACCTCGCGGGACACCGCCTACCGGTTCGCCGAGTACGCCGAGACGGTGCTGGAGCGCCTCGGCGACCGCGTCGCCAGCTGGTCGACGCTGAACGAGCCGTGGTGCGCGGCGATGCTGGGCTACGCGGGCGGCATCCACGCGCCCGGCCGCACGGACCACCCCGCCGCCGTCGCCGCGACGCACCACCTGCTGCTGGGCCACGGGCTGGCGATGGACGCCATCCGCCGCCACGCGCCGGGTGTCCCGGCCGGGATCACGCTGAACCTGTACCCGGTCGCCCCGCACGACCCGGCGAACGTCGCCGACGTCGCGGCGGCCCGGCGCATCGACGGCCTGCAGAACCGGCTGTTCCTCGACCCGGTCCTGCGCGGCGGCTACCCGGACGACCTGGTCGCCGACCTGACGCCGTTCGGGCTCGCCGACGTCGTGCGCGACGAGGACGCGGCGGTCATCGCGGCCCACGTCGACTGGCTGGGCGTGAACTACTACCGCGACTACCGCGTCGCGGGCCGCCCGGTCCCGGGCAGCGAGCCGGCGGGCCCGGAGTGGGTCGGCGCGGGCGACGTCCACTTCGTCCCGGACCCGGCGGCCCCGCGCACGGATTCGGGCTGGGAGGTCCAGCCGGCCGGACTGACGGAGTCGTTGCTCCAGGTCCACCGCGGCTACCGGCGGGTGCCGCTGTACATCACGGAGAACGGCGCGGCCTACCCGGACGTCATCGCCGACGGCGGCGAGATCGTCGACACCGACCGGGTGACGTTCCTGGACTCCCACCTGCGAGCGGCGCACGACGCCCTGGCGGCGGGGGTGGACCTGCGCGGGTACTTCTACTGGTCGCTGCTCGACAACTTCGAGTGGGCCGAGGGGTACGCGAAGCGGTTCGGGCTGGTGCACGTGGACTACGCGACCCAGGTGCGCACGCTGAAGCGCAGCGCGCAGTGGTACTCCCGGGTGATCGGGATGAACGGCCTGGGCTGAGCCCTGGAGGTTCGTGGCGGCCACCGGCGCGGGTGGCCGCCACGATCCCGCGCCGTGGGCGTTCGCCTGGCCGAGGGATCCGGGCCAGGCGGACGCCCGCACCCGGCGGTCCGCGGCTCGCCCGAGGGTCGCGAACGACTCATTCGCGACCGCCAACGCCCCCAATGAGTCATTCGCGGCACCACCGCCCGGCGCCGCGGATCGCCGCCACGACCCCCAGCGAGGGATGCAGCACGACCCGAGGGATCGGCCCGGCCGACGCCCGCACCGGCAGCCCGCGGCGCACCGAAGGTCGCGAACGACTCATTCGCGACCACCAACGTCCCCCAATGAGTCATTCGCGGCACCACCGCGCCGCCTGGTGCCGGAGCCGGGGTGGGCGTGAGGGGCGTGCATTCCGGCGCCGCCGTTGACAGACTGCACGGTATGGGACTGCGCAGCGAAGCTTGGTTCGACAACCCGGCCGACCCCGGGATGACCGCGCTCTACCTCGAGCGGTACATGAACTGGGGTCTCACCCGGGAGGAGCTGCAGTCCGGCAAGCCGATCATCGGGATCGCGCAGACCGGCTCCGACCTCACCCCCTGCAACCGCCACCACCTCCAGCTCGCCGACCGCACCCGGGAAGGCATCCGCGAGGCCGGGGGGATCGCCATCGAGTTCCCCGTGCACCCCATCCAGGAGACCGGCAAGCGCCCGACCGCCGCCCTGGACCGGAACCTCGCCTACCTCGGGCTCGTCGAGACGCTCTACGGCTACCCCATCGACGGCGTCGTCCTCACCACCGGCTGCGACAAGACCACGCCCGCGTGCCTGATGGCCGCCGCGACCGTGGACCTCCCGGCCATCGTGCTGTCCGGCGGGCCGATGCTCAACGGCTGGTACAAGGGCGAACGCACTGGTTCCGGCACCATCATCTGGAAGGCGCGCGAACTGCTCGCCGCCGGGGAGATCGACGACGCCGGGTTCATGGAGCTCGTCGCGTCGTCCGCGCCGTCGCCCGGGCACTGCAACACCATGGGCACCGCCTCCACCATGAACGCGCTCGCCGAGGCGCTCGGGATGAGCCTGCCCGGCTGCGCCGCCATCCCCGCGCCGCACCGCGATCGCGCGCGGATCGCCTACCTGACCGGACGCCGGATCGTCGAGATGGTGCACCAGGACATCAAGCCGTCGGACATCCTCACGCGCGAAGCGTTCGAAAACGCCATCGTGGTGAGCTCGGCGATCGGCGGCTCGACCAACGCGCCCATCCACATCGGGGCCATCGCCCGGCACATCGGCGTCGACCTGCCCCTCGACGACTGGCAGCGGCTCGGCCACGCCGTCCCGCTGCTGGTCGACCTGCAGCCCGCGGGCAAGTACCTCGGCGAGGAGTTCCACCGCGCGGGCGGTGTCCCGGCCGTCGTGCACGAGCTCATGCGGCACCACCTGATCCACGAAGACGCCCGCACGGTCAACGGCCGCACGCTCGGCGACAACTGCCGCGACGCCGAGGCCGGCGACCGGGACGTCATCCGGACGTTCGACACCGCCCTCACCGCCGACGCCGGGTTCCTCGTCCTCAAGGGCAACCTCTTCGACGCGGCCATCATGAAGTCGAGCGTCATCTCCCCCGAGTTCCGGCGCCGCTACCTGGCCGGCGGGGTCTACGAGGGCACCGCGGTCGTCTTCGACGGCCCGGAGGACTACCACGCCCGCATCGACGAACCCGGTCTCGGCGTCGACGAGCACTCGCTGCTGGTCATGCGCGGCACGGGCCCGCTCGGCTACCCGGGCTCCGCGGAGGTCGTGAACATGCGGCCGCCGGCGGAGCTGATCAAACGCGGCGTGCACGAGCTGCCCTGCCTCGGCGACGGCCGCCAGTCGGGCACCTCCGGCTCGCCGTCGATCCTCAACGCCTCCCCCGAAGCCGCGGCGGGTGGCGGGCTGGCCGTCCTGCGGACCGGCGACCGGGTGCGGATCGACCTGGCCGCGGGCACCGCCGACGTCCTCATCCCGGACGACGAACTCGCGGCGCGCCACCAGGAGCTCGCCGAAGCGGGCGGCTACCCGGTGCCGGAGTCGCAGACGCCGTGGCAGGAGATCCAGCGGTCGATGGTCGACCAGCTCTGCGACGGCATGGTGCTGCGCCCGGCCGTGGCGTACCAGCGGATCGCCGAGACGAAGGGCATTCCGCGCGACAACCACTGACTTTCCGGTGAAGGACCGCTTCGAACGGGCCGCGAGCGGGTACCACTCCGGTAGCCGAGGCTAGGAGGACCCATGCTTCCGGAGCGAGACCACCACGCGTTGCGCGAAATCGAAGCCGAGCTGCGGGCGAGCGACCCGGCGTTCGCCGCCGCCTTCAGCGGCCGCGAGCTGCGCGGGTCCAGGCGCTTCAACCTGTTGCTGATCCTCTGCGACGTCACGGCCGTGGTCATGCTGCTCGTCGGGTTGTTCGCCAGGGACGCCGCCCTCGTGCTCTGGGGCACGGTGAGCGCCGGCGCGCTGGTCGCGTGGCACATCGCCCGCGCCGAGACGGAGCGCCAGCCCACCGAAGACGGCGCCTCCCCGACCGCGGGCGCCCACTAGTCCACAGTGGACTGGTCGGCGGCCTTCGCCGCGCCCGCCACCGCTTCGGCCATCGCGGGCACCAATCCCTCGTCGAACACGCTCGGCACGATCCGCCCCGGTGCCAGGTCCTCCCCCACGACGTCGGCCAGCGCGCGGGCCGCCGCGAGCAGCATGTGCGCGGTCACCCGCGGCGCGCCCAAGTCGAGCAGGCCGCGGAACATCGCCGGGAACGCCAGTACGTTGGTGATCTGGTTGGGGAAGTCGCTGCGGCCGGTTGAGACGATCCCCGCGTGCCGCCCGGCCGCCGCCGGGTCCGGGTTGGCCAGCGCGAACACGATGGCGCGGCCGGCCATGGCCGCCACATCCGCCGGCGCCAGGATCCCGCCGAGGAAGACGTCCGCGCCGCGCAAGGCCTCCTGAAGCGTTCCGGTGGTGCCGCCGGCGTTGGTGTTCGCCGCCGGCCAGCCCTTTTCGCCCATCAGGTCGCGGTCCTCGTGCAGGACGCCTTCGCGGTCGCAGACGATCCCGTGGGCCGGGTAGCCGGCGAGCAGCAGCAACCGACGTCCCGGCCGGGTCGCGGCCGGTCAGCTTCAGCGCGTTGTGGAGCGCCCTGAGCACGACCACCGCGGTGCCGTGCTGGTCGTCGTGGAAGACGGGGATGTCGAGCTCATCGTGCAGCCGCCGCTCGACGGTGAAGCAGCGCGGGGCGGCGATGTCTTCGAGGTTGATCGCACCGAACGAGGTCGCGAGGTCCTTCACCGTGCGGACCAGATCGTCGGGTAAGCGGCTGATCGGGCAGATCGGCCAGGCGTTGACGTCGCCGAGCCCGAGCACCGCCGGGTCGTCGGCGACCCGCTTCGCCTGGTCCGCGACGCCCGGCGGGTAGTGCTCGGCCAGGTCCGCCGGCGTGTCCAGGGCGACGCGGGTCGCCACTTCCACTTTCCCCGGCTGCGCGTCATACCCCCTCGGGTCCCCGCGCCGCGTGGCGATCAGTCGTAGGACAGCGCCTCGACCAGTTCGCCGGCGCTCGGGTTCGGCAGCGCCCGGGCCACGTCGGCCTGCGCGACGATCCCGACCAGCTCGTGCCCGTCGATCACCGGCAGCCGGCGGACGCGGTGCTCGGACATCGTGCGCAGGATCTCCGCCACGTCGTCATCGGCACCGATCGTCACGACCCCGCCCCCCGCCAGCTCGCCGACGTGCAGCGCCCGCGGGTCCTTGCCCTCGGCCAGCACCTTCACGAAGATGTCACGGTCGGCGATCATGCCCTTCAGCCGGTCGTCCTCACCGCAGCTCGGCAGCGCGCCGACTCCCTTGCGGGCCGGGGTGACCGCGGCGTCGTGCACGGTGTCCGACTCGCGGGCGCAGGTCGCGTCCGGAGTCATGATGTCGCGTGCGGTGGTCATCGTGAACTCCTTCCATCCGGTTAGCCGGCGGCTACCCGGGGTCGCCGGGTTTACTCGGCGCGGCGAACGGGAATCTCCCGCCCCATGCCGGATCACCGCCGCGCCGAGCCGCCGGACACCACCGATCTCGCCCGGTTGAGGTCGGCGGCGTCCGGCTGCGAAGGGTGCTCGCTGTATCAGGACGCCACGCAGACGGTCTTCGGTGCAGGCTCGGCCGGGGCGAAGGTCCTCGTCGTCGGAGAACAGCCCGGTGACAAGGAAGACGTGGCGGGTGAGCCGTTCGTCGGCCCCGCCGGGAAGCTCCTGGACCGCGCGTTCGAGGAAGCGGGCTTCGACCGGCGGTCGCTGTACGTGACCAACGCGGTCAAGCACTTCAAGTTCAAGCGCGAGGGGAAGCGCCGGATCCACCGGAAGCCGGGCCGCACCGAGGTCGTCGCCTGCCGCCCGTGGCTGCTGGCGGAACTGCGAGCGGTCCGCCCGGACCTGGTGCTGCTGCTGGGCGCGACGGCCGCGCAGTCGTTGCTGGGCACCGAGTTCCGGCTCACCCAGCACCGCGGGGAGCCGGTCGAGCCGCCGGAGGACCTGGCCGACCTGGTGCCGTCCGCGGTGGCGACGGTGCACCCGTCGGCGGTGTTGCGGGCACCGGACCGGGACGAAGCGTACGCGGCTTTCGTGGCGGACCTGAAGGCGGCGGGCAAGCTGCTCGGCTGAGCCGCGCGCCCTCAGTCCAGCTGCTTCAGCGCCGCCTCGGCCGACCCCGCGTGCCGGTCCAGGTCGCGCCACGGGTCGTCCTTGCGGGCCAGCCGCTGCTTCTCCTTCGCCAGGCTCCAGCCGGCCGGTTCGGCCTTGCCGAGTTCCCGCCAGTCCAGCGGTGTCGCCGCCGCCGCACCGGGGCGGGCCCGCAGCGAATACGGCGCCACGAACGTCTGCGCGTAGCCGTTGCGGTTGGCGTCCAGGAAGATCCGGTCGCCGCGCTTTTCCTTGCGCTGGGCCGTGGTCAGCCGGTCCGGATCGGTCTCCGCCACGCGGTCGGCGAGCGCGCGGGACAGCTCCAGCACGACCTCCGTGTCCGTCTTCGCGTCCAGCGGTGCGAGCACGTGGAAGCCGCGGCCGCCGGTGGCCTGGACGAACGCCGTCAACCCGACGCGCTCGTACTGGTCGCGGATGCGCCGGGCGACCGCGCGCAGCTCGGCGACGGGGGTGCCGTCCGGCGGGTCGAGGTCCAGCACCAAGCGGTCCGGCCGCCCGGGCGCGTCCACAGTGGACAGCCAGACGTGGAACTCCACCGTTCCCTGGTCCGCCAGGTACTCCAGCGTTTCGGCGTCGTCGCACACCACGTAGTCGTCGGTGCCGCCGCCGCTGCGGGGAACGCTCTCGACGCGGATCGAGTCCGGGAAGTGCTCGCCCGGGTGCTTCTGGAACCAGCCCTGCTTCGCGATGCCGTCGGGGAAGCGCCGCAAGGTCAGCGGGCGGCCGCGCAGGTGCGGCACCATGACGTCCGCGACGGTCCGGTAGTACTCGGCGACGTCGCCCTTGGTCACGCCATCGGCCGGGTAGAACACCTTGTCCGCGTGCGAAATCTTCATGCCCGCTCCCGTACGACGTCGCCGGCCTTCTTGTCTTCGCGCAGCCCGGCGAACCGCGGGTGCCGCAGCCGCCCGTCGCGCGTCCATTCCGAGAAGTCGATCTGCGCCACCAGGTCCGGCCGGACCCAGTGCGCGCCGCGCTCCCCCACCGCGCCGGCGAACGGCGAGTCCGGCGTCTCCCGCTTCCGCAACCGCGCGTGCAGCGACGTCAGCAGCTCGTCGTCGAAGCCGGTGCCGACCTTGCCGGCGTACTTCAGGCCGCCGTCTTCGTGGTAGCCGAGCAGGAGCGCGCCGAAGCCGTGCCGCGAGCCCTGCGGGTCGGTGAAGCCGCCGATGACGAGCTCCTGGCCCTGCGCGCACTTGAACTTCAGCCAGTCGGGTGACCGCCCGTGGTGGTAGGGCGCGTCGGCCCGCTTGGCGACGACGCCTTCCCACCCGCGTCGGCAAGCCTCTTCGAAGAACTTCTCGCCCTCGGTGTTCCGGTGCGACGACAGCCGCAGCGGGCCCTCGAAGCCGAACGCGTCCCGCAGCAGCGCCTTCCGCTGCCGCAGTGGCAGGCCGGTCGTGTCCTGGTCGTCGAAGTACAGCAGGTCGAAGAGGTAGTAGTAAACGCGCACGCCGGTCGCGCGGGCACGGTCCGGGTCGCTCACGTGGATCCGCGGCTGGAGCGCGGCGAAACTCGTGTTCGCGCCGTCGAACGCCACGATCTCGCCGTCGGCGACGAACCGCGGGCCGCCCTGGGCCGCCAGCGCCTCGACGATCTCGGGGTAGGCGTTGTCCATCACCTTGTGGTTGCGCGAGTACAGCGTCGGCGGGCCACCGTCGCGGACGCAGATCGCGCGGACGCCGTCCAGCTTGCGCTCGAAGATCCAGTCCGCGTCGGAGAACCGGCGGCCGGTGAGCGTGGCCAGGGTGGGCTCGCGCCAGCCGGGTCCGGTCACGAGGCCTTCAGCGCCTTCTCCAGCTGGGCGCGCGTCATCTTCGACCGGCCCTTGACGCCCTGCTCGCGGGCGAGCTTGTCCAGGTCCGCTTTGGACAATTCGGCGAGGCCCTTCCGGGTCGGCTTCTTGCGGTTCTTCGCCTCGGCCGGCTTCTTGCGGTTCTTCACGCTGCGCGAGAGCGCCTCGAACAGGTCGACGACGTCGGCCGACGGTTCCGGCTCTTCCTCGTGCGTGATCTCCTTGCCGGCTTTCTTGGCCTTGATCAGCTTTTCGACGCGCTGGGAGTACTCGTCGCGGAAGTCCTCGGGCTTCCAGGGCGCGGTCATCTCGTCGACCAGCGCGAGCGCCATGTCGAGCTCCTTCGGCCGCGGCTTCGGGAGCTTGGGCAGCTCGCCCATGACGTCCTTCGGCTTCCGCAGGTCCGCGACGAAGTGCAGGGTGTTGAGGACCATGACGCCCTCGCCGGCGCGGACTGCCGCGAGGTATTCCTTGCCGCGCAGCACGAACTTCGCGACGCCGGCCTTCTCGCTGCGGTCCATGGCTTGCAGCAGCAGGCCGTACGCCTTCGCGAAGTCGTCCTTCGCCGGCTTGAGCCAGTACGTCTTGTCGAAGAACCACGGGTCGATGTCGTCGAGCTCGACGAACTGCTCGATGTCGATCCGGCGGGACCGTTCGGGCGCGATTTCGTCCAGCTCGTCCGGCTCGACGAGCACGTGGTCGCCGCCGCCGAGCTCGTAGCCCTTGACGATCTCGTCCCGGTCGACCTCGTCGCCGGTCCGCTCGTTGACGCGGCGGTTGCGGATCCGGTCCGACGTGCCGCGTTCGAACTGGTGGAAGTGGATCGTGTGGTCCGCCACCGCGGGGTACAGCTCGACGGGGACGGTGACCAGCCCCAGGCTCAGCGCGCCGCTCCACACCGGTCTCGCCATGTCGACCTCCTCACGGGCAGCGATACCCGTCCGGCGGCCGCCCGAAACTCAGCGTGACGGCGCTCAGGCGACTTCGCTGGCGCGCCCGCCACCGCGGTGCAGGCCGAGCATCTCCAGCAGCTGGGCGCAGTCCTCCGGATCCTTGGCCTGCGCGGCCACCGCCAGCGCCGCCTTGTGCCGGGTGCGCTCCTGCTGCGGGGAGTCACCGCCCTCCAGCAGGAGGTCGGCCACCGGTCGCAGGTCGTTCCGCTTGTCTCGCATCTCCGCTCCCCTCCGGGCATCCGCCGGTGCGTCTTCACCGGCCGGTTACCCCGGATCACTCCCTGAAACACAGGAGGCGCCGGCACGCCCTCCGGAGACACCGAACGTTGCGCCGAACGAGTGAAATCGCCCGGCTCAGGCCCAGGAGACGGCAAGGTAGGTGAGACCCACGTCACATCAGGAGGCCGGATGGGCACCCAGATCCGCATCAGCCGCGAAGGCGGCTCACTCCCCTGCGAGGTCTGCGGCTTCCCGACGATGCACGTGGCGCAGGTGGTCGCGGACGACGGCACGGTGCTCGGCCGGACGCTGGTGTGCACGACGTGCCAGCTGGGCCGGGGCCGGCAGGAGCAGGCGGTGGAGCCGGACGCGCCGCCGGACGAGGTACCGGCGGGGTGAGTGTGCCGCGGCGGGGACTACACGCTGTGGGCTCGGTCGGCGGGCGTAGGGTCCCCGGCGACTCGGTGCCGAACAGCTACCGGCGGTGACCGCTTGGCTGCCGCGGACCGCGGGCGTACGGCGCAGCGAGGCCGCGGGAACAGACCCGCGCCTGCCTGGGGTGCGGCAGACTGGGCATCCACCTCAGCCGGGCACCACCGCCCGCCGGGTCGCCGGGTCGGCCCCAGGCGACCGGGACCGCCGCCGCCCGCCGGCTACAGCCCCCGCGCCCGCCCGAAGCGCCGCAACCCGCGGGAACCCCGCGCCCGCCTGAAGCGCGCAAACTCGGCATCAACCCCACCCAGGCAGCACCACCCGCTGGCTCGCCGGGAACGTCGGCCCCGCCCGGCCGGAATCGCCGCCGCCCGCCGGGTCGCCCCACCCGGCCGGAATCGCCGCAGCCCGCAGGACACAGCCCCGTGCCCGCCTGAATCGCAGCAACCTCGTCATCCACCCACCCAGGCGGCACCGCCCGCCGGCTCGCCGGGGAACGTCGGCCCCGCCCGGCCGGAATTGCCGCAGCCCGCCGGACACAGCCTCCGCGCCCGCCCGAAGCGCCGCTACTCGCCATCCACCTCACTCAGGCAGCACCGCCCGCCGGGTCGGCCCCACACGGCCGGAATCGCCGCTCGCCGGAACAACTCTGCGCCCGTCCGGGGCGCCGCAAACTCGGCATCCACCCAACCAGGCAGCGCCACCCACCGGTTGCCACCACACACGACCGCCGCCGCCCGCCGGACCGCAACTTCCGTCCCGCCGAACACCGGCCGCCACCGAACCACGACCGCCGCGCGGCACTCAAGCCGTCGTCGTTGCCACCGCTGCCACGAACTCCGCCGCCACCTCGTGCAGCTTGCGGTTCCCGTCCTGCGACCTTTTCACCAGCCGCTGGAACGCTTCCTCCGCGGTGATCCGGTGCGCCGCCATCAAGATCCCCTTCGCCTGGTCGATCACCGCTCGCGTCTCGAGTGCCCGGTTGAGCTGGTCCGCCAGCTCCCGGCCCGCGAAGTACCGGCGCGCGCTGCGCAAGCCGAACACCACCGTCGCCGTGTACAGCTCCAGGATCTTCGTGCCCAGCTCGCTGAAACCGTGCTCGCCGAAGCCGAAGAGGTTGACCGCGCCGGACATGTCCTCGTCCACCGTCAGCGGGGCCGCCAGAAAACTCGCCACGCCCAGCTGCTCCGCCGACGTCACGAACTGGGGCCACAGATCACCCACCGCGCCGACACCCACCCGGACCGGCTGGCCGGTCTCCGCCGCGCGCAGGCACGGGCCGTCGCCGATGCGGTACTGCTCGCGGTCGAAGTTGACCGCTCGCTGATCGGTGCTGGCCACCGTTTCCGGTACGCCGTCGCGCACCAGGGTGATGCTCGCCATGTCGGCTCCCGGCACCACGTGCACCACGTTGTCGCACACCGCCTGCAACATCTGGCCGAGGTCGAGCTCGGTGTCCAGCATCGCGGTCAGCGATTCCATCGCGACCGTGACTTCGTCCAGCCGCGCGGTGAGCTGCTCGTGGCCGCCCGTCATCTGGTCGACGCCCCTCATCCTTTGTTCAGGGCGCTCAAGACCAGGGAGGACCCGGGCGCGCGCCACTAGTGGGCCGCTAGCGCTTTAACGGGTCCAGCGCGAGATTACTGCATCACGATCAGCGCGGGCACGAGCGGTCACCGCCTCGGCGCGGCACGCGCCCGTTCGGAGCAACGGCGGTTGCGGGCCGCTCACACCTGGTCAAGGCTTCGGGAGACGGTTCAACCAGCAGCCGGCCCCGAACCCCTTCGAGGGCGCGGCGCCCGGCCGCGCCAGGACGGCGGCGAACCGCGATGAACGCTTCCCGAGCCCGATGTCCCGCCCTGCGGCTGCGCACCACGTGGCCCGCCCCGCACACCGTCCGCGTCACCGTGCGCGGCGAACTCGACAGCGCGACCGCCGGCGACTTGGGCGCCCTGCTCACCGACCGGCTGTGGGCGGCGCCGGAGCAGCTCGCCGTCGACCTGTCCGAAGTGGACTTCCTCGGTGTCGCGGGTGTGCGGGTGCTGCTCCACGCCGCGCTCGAGGCCGAGCAGCGCGGCGCCGAGCTGCTCGTCGTCACCGGGACCAGCCCGGCGGTCCGCCGCGCCCTGCGGGTGACGGGCGCGGACCGGCGGCTCACCGAGGCCGGACCCGCGCCCGAGCCCGCTCGCTAGCCGCGCAGCGCCGGCAGCAGCTCCTTCTCGGCGAAGTCGAGGAAGCCCTCCTGCTGGTCACCGCCGATCTGGACGAGCGCCACGTCGGTGAAGCCCGCCTTCTCGAACTCGCGGACGCCTTCGACGATCGGTTCCACGTCCGGGCCGCACGCGATCGAGCCGGCGACGTCCTCCTCGCGGATGAACTGCGTCGCCCCGGCGAACCCGGCCGGCCCGGGCAGCTCGGCGTTGACCTTCCAGCCGCCGGCGAACCAGCGGAACTGCTCGTGCGCGCGCTTCACCGCGGCCTCGCGGTCGGCACCCCACGAGATCGGCAGCTGCGCGATCTTGCGGGTCGGCGGCCCGAGCCGGGTCGCGTCCCACTCCCGCGACAGCTCCACCTTCGGCTCGACGGCGATCATCGCGTCGGCGACCGGGGCGAACCGGCGGACCGACTGCGAGCCGGACACGGCGATGGCGACCGGCGTCCGCTTCTCCGGCAGGTCCCACAGTTTCGCGGAGTCGACGCGGAAGTGCTTGCCCTCGTAGTCGAAGTGGCCGCCGTCGAACAGGCCGCCGATGATCTGGACGGCCTCGGCGAGCATGTCGTGCCGGACGTTGGCCGGCGGCCAGCCGCGGCCGACGACGTGCTCGTTGAGGTTCTCGCCGGCGCCGAGCCCGAGGGTGAACCGGCCGGCCGAGAGCGCCTGCACGGTCGCCGCCTTCTGCGCCACCACGGCCGGGTGGTACCGCATGATCGGGCAGGTCACGTAGGTCATCAGCTCGACGCGCTCGGTGCTCTGGGTGACCGCGCCCAGCACGCTCCACGCGTAGGGCGCGTGCCCCTGCTCGGCCAGCCAGGGCGAGTAGTGGTCGCTCATCACCTCGAAGTCGAAGCCGGCCGCTTCCGCACCGGCGGCGAACCGGACCAGTTCGTTCGGCCCGGTCTGCTCGGTCATCAGGGTGTAGCCGATCCGCATCGGCGCCTCCTCTCGGTCAGCCCGTCGCGTACCCGGCCGATGCGGTGGGTAACCACGCGAAGACGACGTTTACCCGGTGATCACCCGGGTACCCGTCTCGCGCCAGGAAGGGAGCTGCCATGCCTCAGTCGTGGAGCGGCAAGCGTGAACGCCAGTACGAGCACATCAAGGACTCGGCCGAGGACCGCGGCGTGAGCACCGGGCGGGCCAAGGAAATCGCGGCCCGCACCGTGAACAAGAACCGCGCGCAGTCGGGTGAGTCCCGGGAAGCCAGCCGGACCTCGATCGAGGACAAGTCCCCGCAGCAGCGCGGCGGCGAGCGTTCCGGCAACCGCAAGGGCCCCGGCGGCCCCACGAAGGACCAGTTGTACAACGAAGCCAAGAAGAAGAACATCGACGGCCGCTCGAAGATGACCAAGAAGGAACTCGAACGGGCGCTCGGCCGGTGACGTCGAGCCCGATGGACAACTCCGAAACCCCTGAACAGCAAGTGTCGGCATTCGCCCGGATGGGTAGTACCTCCAGCATGGAAGAAACACGAAGTGGCTCGTTCGGCGGTAAACCCACCGTCGACGAGATGCTCGACGAGCTCGTCGAGCTGCGGCTCCCCGCCATGGCGGAGCAGATCCCCCTGGTACGCATGCTCACGCACGGCGTCGTCTCGCGCGCGGACTTCGGCTTGGACGCGATCGCCGACGCGAAGATGGCGGTCGACGAGGCGTGCGCCCAGCTGGTCCAGCTCGCCGAGCTCGGCTCGCAGCTGCACTGCCGCTTCCGGCTCGCGATCGACGGGCTGCACGTCGTCGTTTCGACCCGGTCGAGCGACCCGCGCCCGCCGAGCGACCGCACGTTCGGCTGGCACGTCCTGACCACCCTCAGCCGATCGGTGACCGCGCACTGCGACGTCCTTCCCGGAGGAGGCGCGGGGATCGTCACGATCGAGCTGGTGCTGAACCCGGGAACGAGCGCGTGAGCGCCGAACGCAAAACCGTGCTCCACCGCCCGGATGAATACGCCCACTGCGAGCCGCTGTTCGACGAGCTGGGCCGCCTCGAGGCGGACGACCCGCGGCGGGACGTGGTCCGAAGCAAACTGGTCACCGAGCTGCTGCCGCTCGCCGAGCACATCGCGACGCGGTTCTCCGGCCGCGGCGAGCCCCGGGAAGACCTCGTCCAGGTGGCGCGGATCGGCCTGATCAACGCCGTCGACCGGTTCGACCCCACCCGTGGGCACGACTTCCTGTCCTTCGCGGTGCCGACGATCATGGGCGAGGTGCGGCGGCACTTCCGCGACACCGGCTGGTCCGTGCGCGTCCCCCGTCGGCTCAAGGAACTGCACCTGTCGCTGAGCCAGGGCTCGGCGACGCTCTCGCAGCGCCTGGGCCGCGCCCCGACGCCGACCGAGCTGGCCGAGCACCTCAACCTGGACGTCGACGAAGTCCGCGAGGGCCTGATGGCGGGCAACGCGTACCAGGCGCTCTCGGTCGACAAGCCCGTCCACGACGACGCCGAGGCGCTGTCGCTGGCGGACACGATGGGGGAACCGGACCACGAGATGGCCATGGTGGAGAACCACGAGGCCCTCCAGCCGCTCCTGCAGGAACTGCCCAAGCGCGAGCGCGCGATCCTGGTCATGCGGTTCTTCGGCGGGTTGACCCAGACCCAGATCGCCGACCGCGTCGGGATCTCGCAGATGCACGTCTCGCGCCTGCTGTCGCAGACCCTCGAGCAGCTGCGCGGCAAGCTGACCGGCGAAGGCTGAGCCCGTCCCGGCCGAGCCGGCCGGGACGGGACGCGGTCAGCCCTTCCGGAGCCGCCGCCACTCCGCCGCGAACCGCTTGCGCAGCTTCTCCGCCCGCTCGGCGTCCTGGGCGTGCAGCACCCCGAAGGTGAACGTGTTCTGGCCCTCGCCGTGCCCGGCGATCGCGAGGTGGCGCAGGACCTCCCGGCCGACCACGGTGTCCTGGTGCGCACCGAGCGTCTGCTGCACCGCCTTGACGTTCCGGCGCCACTTCTTCACCTTCTTGCCCGACACCGGCTTCACGGTGTCGGCGGCGTAGCGGGCCCGCTTCGCCTTCTTCCGGACGTCGTGCAGGGCGTGCTCCAGGTGCTCGTCCGCCAGGCCGTGGGTGGCCGCCTCGGCGCGGGTCAGCTTCCGGGCCGCCTTGCGCAGCGGCTTGCGCAGTCCGGCCTTCGCGGGCTTGCGCGCCTTCGCGGTCCACGGCGGGTCCGTGACCACCGCGTCCAGCTCCCGCAGGAGCGCGAGGTAGCGCTTGCCGGTCAGCGCCGTCACCGCCCGCGTGCGCGCCTCCTCCGCCTCGCGGGCGAAGTAGCGGGTGAGGAACTGGCGCAGCGGCCCGAGCACCAGCTCCGGCGGTACGTCGCCGAGCCGCTCACGCAGCCGCTCCTCGGTGACCTCGGTGTCCCGGGCCGGGGCCAGCTGCCGTCCGAGCCACTGCAGCTCGGCCGCCAGGCCCGCGGTCTTATTTTGGTCGAGGAGCGAGCCGAAGCTGCGAAGCGTGCTCCGCAGCTTCCTGGCCGCGACGCGCATCTGGTGCACGGAATCGTCGACGTCGAGGCGCACCCCGACGTCCGCGCGGCGCAGTGCGGCCGAGTGCGCGCGCAGCGAGGCCAGCACGACGTCACCTGCCGACGGCTTCTTGCCCGGGCACGGCGTCGCCGGGACGCGGTCGCCTACCAGGCGGCGCAGCTTCGAGGGCCACGGCGAGGCCGAGGCGCCGGCGTCGGCCAGCGCGTGGTCGAACTCCTCGAGCAGGCCCGGTTCGGTGTCCGGGTCGAGCTCCAGTTCCAGTTCGCGCCACTCGTCGAGGTGCGCGGCCGTCCCGCCCGCCTCGCCGGTCACGTGGTCGTCGGTGAGGGTGGCGATCGTGCGGCCGTCTTCGGCGGCCAGCCGGTGGGCGAACCGGTCGGTGCGCAGGTGCGCGATCGGCACCAGCTTCTCCCCCAGCGTGTACGCCCGCACCAGGCGGCGGAGCCGGCCCGGCACCTTCCGGGCGTCGCCGCCCAGCGGCAGCTGGATCTCCTGCCGTTCGTCGGCCGAGACCGGCAGCTTGAGGTGCCAGCCGGCGTCGTGCCCGCCGACGCGCCGCCGCAGCGTGATGCCGGCGGCCGCCAGCCGGAAGGTCTCCGTGTCGTAGTAGGAAGCGTCGAGGATCTGCTCGACCGGATCGTCCTGCGCCGCGACGCCGGCCACGCCGATCAGCCGGGGCACGCCGCTGCCCGCGGCGATCTCGTACTTGCGTTCGCGCTCGATCACCGTCGACGGCGGTGCCATGGTCGTCCTCCCTGAAGCCGGTTCTCCCGGTGGCATACCCGGCTCGCCGGCGGCCGACACGGGATTCGGCGCGCGAGCAGCGGGTATCCGTCTCGGAAATCCCCAGCCGGACCAGGAGCGTGCATGAACGGCAGCCACCCCGCAACCGACCTGACGATCGTCCTCGCCGGCGACCACCGGGAGCTCGACCGGCTGTGCACCGAGCTCGAACTCGGCCAGGGCAGCCCGGAGAACCGCAAGGACCTCGCGGATCACCTGACCGCGCAGCTCGTCCGGCACGCCGTCGCCGAAGAGCCCTTCCTCGACGGCGAAGGCGACCTCGCCGAAGCGGAGCGGCTGATGCGGGAGCTGGAGGGCGCCGGGCCACAGGAGGTCCGGTTCGAGCGGCTGCTGGGCGGGCTGATCCGCGCGGTCCGGCGGCACGTCCGCGAGGAAGGGCCCGCCGCCGTGACCGAGGTCCGGCGCCGCTGTTCCCCCGAACGGCGGACCACGTTGGGCCGGGCGGTCCTCGAAGCCCGGGAAGCCGCCGCGACGCTGCCGCACCCGGACCTGGCCGACCGGGTGCCGGCCGCCGAGCAGCTGTGGCCGGGCCCGGGGTTCGTCGACCGTGCCCGAAACGCCCTGCGCGGGCCGGGCTCGAGCGAGAACGCGCCGGCATCGGGTTGAATGGGCCCCACACCGATCACCGACACAGTGAGGACCGATGAGCGTCAGCGAAGAGGAGTGGGCCAGGGACCGGACCTGGTTCGGGCAGGACGGCGAACCGGCGCCGGGCCCCTTGGCGAGCCAGTTCGCCGACCTCACGCGGACCTTGCTGGACGTGACGCACACCGTCGGCGGCGTGCTCAGGCTCGTCGTCGGCGCCGCGGTCGCCATCGTCCCGGACGCCGACCTGGTCAGCGTCACCCTGCGCGACCCGGACGGCCGGTTCCACACGCCGATCGAGACCGACCCGGTGGCCGTGGAGCTCGACCTGCTGCAGTACGACCACGGCGAAGGTCCCTGCGTGGATTCGGCGCGCCCGGACGGCCCGGCCCTCTGCTGGTCGCAGGACGTCGGGCGCGACCCGCGGTGGCCGTCGTTCGGCCCGGGGGCCGCCCGGCACGGCTACCACTCGGTGCTGGCGACGGCGCTGGTGCCGGACGCCCGCCCGCCGCGCCTGTCGGGGGCGCTCAACATCTATTCGCGGACGCCGGGTGCGTTCAACCGTGAGGCCATCGACACCGCGCTCCTGCTGGCCACGCACGCCTCGCTGGCGCTCGCTCACACCGAAGCCGTCGTCACGGCCGAGCTGGAGGCCGAGCACCTGCGCCGCGCGGTCGACAGCCGGGACGTCATCGGTCAGGCGAAGGGGATCCTGATGCAGCGCCGTGGCATAGACGCCGACGAAGCGTTCGACGTGCTGCGGCGCGCGTCCCAGGACCTGAACGTCAAACTCGCCGACCTGGCCGGAACGCTCGCGGCCCGGCACACCGAGGTCGATCTCCCGGCGGCCGGGCGCGAGGGCTGAGGGCGGTTACTGGGCCGAGTACGGGGACCGGTTCTCCAGCGACGGGCTGACGTCCGGGTACCGGCCGTTCTGGCCCGGCACCGGCGTGACCGTCGGGGTCTGCGGCTCCACCCGCTGCTGCCGGCCGCCGCGCTGGACGACCGCCTCGACCTCTTGCTCGCCGCGGATGCGGGCCAGCACGCCGAGGGTGATCGCGTGCGCGATCGCCAGGATCAGCAGCAGTACGCCGAGCCGGCCGACGACGCCCGGCAAGTCGCTTCCGCCCATGTCGATGGTCGAGATCAGGGCCAGCACACCCAGCGTCGCCAGGTGGAACAGCACCGTGACCAGGCGGGTCATCGAAGCGCCCGCCGCCGGATCGCCGTAGGAGTTCTCCAGGTACCGGCGGCCGCTGCGGTAGATGATCTGCCCGTCGATCAGGACCAGCGCGACGCCGATCGCGAGGAACGACAGATACGCGTTCGTGGTCATGCCGGACACTCCTTCCAGGGGGACCTTGCCGGAGGGATACCCGCCGCGTCGCTCAGGGAAACGCCGCGGTCACCCCGTGAAAGCGTCCGGATCCGGCCCGGTGCGGCGGCCGGCGTCGAGCTCGCCGATCGCCTTCATGTCTTCGTCGTCCAGTTCGAAGCCGAAGACGTCGATGTCCTGCCGGATCCGCTCGGGTGACGCGGACTTGGGGAACACGATGTTCCCGAGCTGCAGGTGCCAGCGCAGCACCACCTGCGCGGCCGTGCGCTCGTGCTTGCCCGCCAGCTCGGTGAGCACCGGGTCGTCGAGCACTTCGCCCTGGGCGAGCGGGCTCCACGCCTCGGTCGCGATGCCGTGCTCCCGGTGGTAGGCGCGCAGTTCCGGTTGCTGCAGCGCGGGGTGCAGCTCGATCTGGTTGACCGCGGGCACGGTCGGAGTCTCCTCCGCCAGCCGGTCGAGGTGCGCCGGCTGGAAGTTCGACACGCCGATCGCGCGCGCCTTGCCCGCGCGCAGGATGTCCTCGAAGCCCTGCCACGTCCGGACGTAGTTTTCCTTGTGCGGCAAGGGCCAGTGGATCAGGTACAGGTCGACGTGGTCGAAGCCGAGCCGCCGCAGGCTGCCTTCCAGCGCGGTGATCGCGTTGTCGTGGCCGTGCGCGTCGTTCGCCAGTTTCGTGGTGACGAACACGTCTTCGCGTTTCAAGCCGGCGTCCGCGATCCCGGCGCCGACCCCCGCTTCGTTCCGGTACATCTGCGCGGTGTCGATGTGGCGGTAGCCGGCCTCCAGGGCCGTCCGCACGGCCTGGGCGGTTTCTTCCGGCGGGATCTGGAAGACGCCGAACCCGAACTGCGGGATCCGCACGCCGTTGTTCAGCTCGACGGTGGGAACGTCGGCGGTGGTGGTCGTCATGGGGGCGGCCTACCCGTCGTTCCCGGACACGAAACCCGGCGGGGCGGTACTGCACCGCCCAGCCGGGTGATTCGCCCCGATCGGGTTACGTACCCGGGCGCTCCACGTCACCGCGCCAGCCGCCGGTCTCCCGGCCGTACTGCTCGACGTACTCCTTGAACCGCTTGAGGTCGCCCTTCACCCGGCGGTCGAGGACGCCCAGCTTGTCGGCGACGTTCTCGGCGAAGCCCTCCGGGTCGATGTCCATCTGCGCGGTCACCCGCGTGTGCGCGTCTCCCAAGCGGTGGAACGTGATGACGCCCGCGTGGTCCGGACCGGAGTCCGACGTCCACGCGACCCGCTCGTCGGGGTGCTGTTCGGTGATCGTCGCGTCGAATTCGCGCGTCACACCACCGAACCGCGTCACCCAGTGGGTGTGCGTGGCGTCGAGCTGGCGGATCTCTTCGACGCCTTCCATGAACCGCGGGAATTCCTCGAACTGCGTCCACTGGTTGTAGGCGGTGGAAACGGGGACTTCCACGTCCACGATTTCGGTGATCGTGCTCATGCACTCCTCCTGGTCGGTGGCCGGTACGAATCGGCTACCCGGCGCTCGCGCGGCCAAACCCGGCGTGGTTGATCCGGCGCGGGGCCGGGTACACGGCGGCCAGGTAAGGAGGTGTTCCGTGATCGAAGAAGTGAACAAGGAACCGGCGGCCGACCGTTCCGTCGGTCAGCTGGTGACGGACCTGACCGACGAGGTCAAGCGGCTGGTCCGGGACGAAATGCGGCTCGCGGTCTTCGAACTGCAGCGCAAGGGCAAGAAAATGGGGGTCGGCGCCGGGTTGTTCGGCGCGGCGGGCCTGTTCGCGTTGTTCGGCGCCGGCACGCTGGTCGCGGCCGCGGTGCTGGCGCTCGCGCTGGTCGTGCCCGGCTGGCTCGCGGCGGTGATCGTCGCGGTCGCGCTGTTCGTGATCGCCGGGATCGCCGCGCTGGTGGGCAAGAAGGAAGTGACGCAGGCGGTGCCGCCGGTGCCCGAAGAAGCGATCACCGGCGTCCGCGAAGACGTGGACACCGTGAAGCAGGGGGTGCGGGCATGAGCGGCGACTTCCCGAAGAACGCCGAAGAGGCGCGGCTCGACCGGGACACCACCCGGGAAGAGCTCACCGAAACGCTGGAAGCGCTCGGGCACAAGCTCGACGTCAAGAGCCGGGTCAAGGAAAACGTCGACGAGAAGCTCGACGTGGCGACCGCGAAGGTCGCCGACGTGACGAACGCGCCGACCGCCGTCAAGTTCCGCCGGGGCGCCGACGCGGTCCGCGCCAACCCGGTGCCGGTGTTCGCCGGCGTGCTCGGCCTGGTGATCGTGATCCGCCTGATCCTGCGACGGAGGAACGACTCGTGAACAAGGTGCTGTACAAGCCGCTGAGCTGGATGGTCGGCGCGCTCGGCGGCGTTCTCGCCGGCCAGGCGTTCAAGCAGGTCTGGAAGCGCGTGGCTGGCGAAGAAGACGCGCCCGACGCCACCGACCGCGACTACACCTGGCAGCAGGTGATCATCGCGGCGGCGGTGCAGGGCGCGATCTTCGCCGCCGTCAAGGCGGCCACCGAACGAGCGGGTGCCGTCGGCTACCGCAAGGCGACCGGCGAATGGCCGGACGACTGACCCGTCCCGGCCGAGTCCACAGTGGACGGCGGGAGGGGTGGCCGCCCGGCGGTCACGCCTCCCGGCCGGCTTCGGGGGTGAGGCCGACGAGCGCGGCCCCCACGCGGGGGTGGACCTTCAGCACCAGGTCGGCGCCGGTCGCTTCCAGCGAACGCGTCACGGCGTGGCCGCCGACGACGAGGGCGAGGTCGGTGCGGTCGTTCGCCTGCAGCAGCGAACGGACGCCGGCGCAGCTGAGGAACGCCACGCGGGTCAGGTCGACGACGACCCGCTCGCCGGTGGCCAGTGCTTCGTCGAGGGTGTGCACCGTGGCGGCGTCGATGTCGCCCACCAGGGTGACGACGCGGACCCCGCCCGGGCGCTCGGTCATGGTGGCGGTCAAGCCGCCGGGTTCGTGAACGGTTCGGAAGATGTCGTGCATGGCGCTCCCTTTCGCAGCTTGGGGCGCTGACCGGAGCACGTGTCTGAACAACAGCCAACACCCTGACCGTACGCCCCTGGGCCGGGAGGTCAACCCCGCGGGTTTCCCCGCTCCGGCCTCGGGTAATCGACGAAGGACGAAATCCGGGCGAAGAAAGGGGATCCATGCGTGTCGTGATCGTCGGCGGCGGTTTCGCCGGGTACAACGCGGCGAAGAGCCTCCGGAAGGAAGCCGGCGAAGACGTCGAAGTCGTCTTGCTCAACCCGACGGACTACTTCCTCTACCTGCCGCTGCTGCCCGAGGTGGCCGCCGGGATCCTCGACCCGCGGCGGGTCGCGGTGTCGATCCCCGAGACCCTGGCCGGGGTGCGCCTGGTGCTGGGGACCGCGACCGGCGTCGACTTCGACGACCGCACGGTCGCCTACACCGACCCGGAGGACGGCGAGCACCGGATCCGCTACGACCGGCTGGTGCTGGCCGCGGGCAGCGTGAACAAGCTCCTGCCGATCCCCGGCGTCCCCGAATACGCGCACGGCTTCCGCGGGGTGCCCGAAGCGCTGTACCTGCGTGACCACATCACGCGGCAGATCGAGCTCGCCGCGGCCGCGGAAGACCCGGCCGAGCGCGACGCGCGCTGCACGTTCGTGGTGGTGGGCGCGGGCTACACCGGCACCGAGGTGGCCGCGCAGGGCCCCGCGTTCACCGCCGCGCTCGCCGCGCGCCACCCCGAGCTCGCCGGGCAGCGGATCCGCTGGCTGCTGCTGGACGTCGCCGAGCGGGTGCTGCCCGAGCTGGACCGGCGGCTCGGGCGGACCGCCGACCAGGTGCTGCGCGCCCGCGACGTCGAAGTGCTGATGAAGACGTCGGTGGACAACGCCGACGCCAAGGGCGTGACGCTGACGAACGGGGAGTCGGTGCCCACCCGAACGCTCGTGTGGTGCGTCGGCGTGCGGCCCGACCCGCTGGTGGCCGGAATCGGCCTCGAGACGGCGAAGGGCAGGCTGGTCGTCACCGAGCGGCTGAACGTCCCGGGCCGCGACGACGTGTTCGCCTGCGGCGACGCGGCCGCCGTCCCCGACCTCACCCGCCCCGGCGAGTACACCGCGATGACCGCGCAGCACGCCGAACGGCAGGGCAAGCTGGCCGGGCGCAACGTGGCGGCGTCGCTCGGCTACGGCCGCGCCGGCACCTACCGGCACCACGACCTCGGCTTCGTCGTCGACCTCGGCGCCGGCGCGGCCGCGGCGAACCCGCTGCACATTCCCCTGTCCGGTCTCCCGGCGAAGGCCGTGACGCGCGCGTACCACCTGATGGCGATGCCGGGGAACCGCGTGCGCACGGCCGCCGACTGGCTCCTGGAGCGGCTGACCGGCCGCCAGACCGTCCAATTGGGACTCGTCCGGTCGGGGTCCGTGCCGCTCGACACCGACTCGCCGGAACTCCCCCGTCGTGGAAAGGATTCCTGATGCCCGCCGAACTCTCGCGTTCCGAAGGCCCGCCCGTCGTGCTCGCCGGCGACCCTTCGGGCGCCAAGGTGATCGTCCTCGACCCGGCGGGTGCCGGGCGGCACGACGAGCTGCCGGGCAGCTGGCGGCCCCTGTCGGACCAGCGCGCGATCTTCTGGTGCCGCCTCCCGGCCGGCGGCGCCCTCACCGAAGCCGACGACCTCCTCGGCGACCAGGGCCCGGCCGACCCGGACATCACGGTCGTGGCGAGCGGCCCGTTCGCGGCGGAGGCCCTCCAGCTGGTGGAACGCCACCCGGGCGCGGCATCCCAGCTCCTCCTGGTCGACCCGGCCTCGGACGCGTTCCTCCCGTCCGCCGACGCGATGGCGGCGAACGAAGCGTGGCTGTCCGAGCACGAGGGCGTCATCGCGAAGCTGCGGGAGGCCGGGACGGTCGTGCGGGTGGTGGGGTCGAGCAGCGATACCGCGGAGGACCGGATCCCGCCGCCGCTCCCGCTGGGCCACCCGCAGGTGGTGACGGCGGTCCGCCACGCCCTCGGCGACGCCTAGGGCCGACGCCGCACCATCGTCGAAAGTTGTTCAACCGGTTCGGCAAGACCGCTATCTCCTCCGAAGGCATGATCGATCCAAGCGCGTTGCTGCCGAGTGCGTCCGCGGATATCCGCGCGCTGATCGACGTCGATGACCGCCGGGCCGGTACGGCCCTTGAGGCACCATTGACGGATGGCCGAGCACGAGAGCGATCAGACCGACCTGGCGCAGCCGGACTTCGCGGGCTGGGGTGGGGAGCCGATCCGGTGCCCTCGGATGAGCCCGGCGACGAATCACAGGTTCGGCAGGACCGCTGACCGTGCCGACGTCACCACTGCCGTTCGTGCTGTTCCTGCTCGTCATCGGCCCTAGCCTGGGTTGATCGCCGACCAAGCGGTCGCCTTGCGTGCGCAGCCCGTTCAGGTGCTGGTGACCGTGGGTGTGGCGATGATCGTCGCGATCGCCGCCGCCTGGGGCGTGGCGTTGCGGTGGTTCCCATCGCCGGAAGGCCAGGGGGAGCATCGTCACCGCTCCGACTGGTTCACCCTCGTCGACTACGACGTGGACCTGCCGGTCACCCCGGCCGGTGGTCCGACGGGGGATGACGGCAGGCCGGCGATCTTCATCGAAGCCGTACTCGAGGACGAGTCGGTGGTGGGAGATCTGCTCGGCTCGTTCACCGACGAGCCCGGCAGAGAGGGACGCCGGGGCGTGGTACTCGACTACCCCGTGGTCAGCCGGCCGGCCGAGGGGGACGGTTCCCCCACGGAGGTCGAGTTCGACAAAATCGTGATCAACGAGAGCCGGATCCGGTGGATGGCGTCCGTCCCGATGTCGTCGACGGCCGCTCAGTCCAGGCAGAACTCGTTGCCCTCGACGTCCTGCATCACGATGCACGACTCGTTGTACTCGTCGGCGTACAGCGTCTGGAAGTGCGATGCGCCGAGCGCGATCAGCCGGTCGCGCTCGGCCTCCAGGGCGGCCAGCCGCTCCGCGCCCTTCAGCCCCGTGCCCGCTCGGACGTCGACGTGGACGCGGTTCTTGACGACCTTGCCTTCCGGGACGCGCTGGAAGAACAGCCGCGGGCCCGCGCCGGTCGGGTCGGCGCAGGCGAACGCCGCGCCCTGGCGCTCCGGTGGGAGCGAGCGGTCGAAGTCGGCCCAGCTGTCGAAGCCCGGCGGGGGCGGCGGGACGACGTAGCCCAGCACCTCGCACCAGAACCGCGCGACGCGCTCGGGTTCCGCGCAATCGAAAGTGATCTGCACCTGCCTGATCGTCCCCATGCGACTCACCCTAACCACGGCGTCCACGGCTTTCCGCGACGGGCTCGCCGGCCAGCGCCACGAACTCCCGCACCACCGCCGGGACCGCGCCCGCCCGCCGGGCGAGCCCCAGGTCGATCCGGGGGGCCGGGTCCGTCAGCCGACGCAGGACCACCCCTCGCCGCCTCAGCGCGCGTGCCCGGTGTTCCGGGACCGCCGCGATGCCCGCGCCCTCCGCGACCGCGCGGATCAGCTGCTCGTCCTCCGGTTCTTCGCGCACGATCGGCGGTAGGCCGCCCGGCCAGACCTGGCCGCTGATCGCGTCGTACTGGCCGGGGCCGTTGCCGCGCGGCCAGAACACCACCGGCTCCGCCGCGATCCACTCCCGCCGCAGGCGGCCGCGGCGGCGGGTCAGCGCGTGCTCCGACGGCAGGGCGATCAGCACCTCCTCCGAGCCGACCACCGTGACCTCGATGCCCGGCGCGTCCACCGGGGGCCGCACGAACCCCAGGTCGATCTCGCCCGCGAGCAGCCGGGCCAGGTTCAGGCTCGTCCAGCCCGTCTCCAGGGCCAGGGAGACGTCCGGGTACCGCGCGCGGTACGCCGCCACCAGGTCGCCCGCCAAGGGGCCCGGAGCCGAGCGCGTGTAGGCGATCCGCAGCCGGCCCGTGTCGCCGCGGCCGGTCGCCGTGATCACGCCGCGGGCGCGGTCCAGGCGGTCGAGCAGGTCGCGGGCCTCCGCCGCCGCGACGCGGCCCGCCTCCGTCAGCGCGAAGCGGGGGCCCGACCGGTCGAGCAGCGCCACCCCCAGCTCCGCTTCGAACGCGCGGATCTGCTGGCTCAGCGACGGCTGCGACACGAACAGCCGAGCCGCCGCCCGCGTGAAGTGCATCTCCTCGGCGAGCACGGCGAAGTAGTGCCATCGGCGCAGGTCCATCCAGCCACTATAGGACGGGCCTATGACTCCAGTCGGACGAAGTCTTGGACCGGCACCACCCGGTCGCGCTGTCCTGGGAACGTGAACCGCACCGAACGCAAGCTCCGCGCCCTCGCCGCCGGCCACCGCCTCGTCGACCCGATGGCCGGGTTCGTCGACCTCGCCGGGATCCGCGAAGCCGTCGAAGACCTGACGAAGGCCTTCGCGCCCCTCGGCCGCGTCCAGCACACGGTCGCCGCCAAGGCGTGCGGCCTCGCGCCACTGCTGCGCTACCTCGGTGACCTCGGGGTCGACGCCGAGGTCGCGAGCCCCGGCGAGACGGCGGTCGCCGAAGCCGCCGGGATCCGCGGCCGCCGGCTGGTCCTCGACTCCCCCGCCAAGACCACCGCCGAGCTCGCGCACGCCCTCGCCGAAGGCACCGCGGTCAACGCGGACAACTTCCAGGAGCTGGCCCGGCTCGACACCCTGGTCGGCACCGGGCCGCGCTCTGTCCTCGGCCTGCGGATCAACCCGCAGGTCGGCGCGGGCCGGATCGGCGACACCAGCACCGCGACCTCGACGTCGAAGTTCGGCATCCCCCTGCGGGAGAACCGGGCCCGCATCGAAGAGGCGTTCGCCGCGCGCCCGTGGCTGACGCGGCTGCACGTCCACGTCGGCTCGCAGGGCTGCCCGCCCGAGCTGATGGCCGAGGGCGTGGCCGCCGTGCACGCGCTGGCCGAAGAGATCAACGACCGGGCCGGGTTCCGGCAGGTCACCAGCCTCGACCTCGGCGGCGGGCTGCCGGTGAACTTCACCTCCGACGAACCGGGGCCGACCTACGCCGATTACGTCTCGACGCTGCTGGCGCGGGTCCCGGCCCTCGCCGACGGGCGCTACGGCTTCGTCACCGAGTTCGGCCGGTCCCTGCTGGCGAAGAGCGGGTTCCTGGTCAGCGCCGTCGAGTACACGAAGGTCGCGAGCGGGCGGCCCATCGCCGTGACGCACGCCGGCGCGCAGGTGGCGGCGCGCACGGTGCTCCAGCCGGAGCACTGGCCGCTGCGGCTGACCGCGCACCACCCCGACGGCACGCCCAAGACCGGCCCCGGGGTGCCGCAGGACGTCGCCGGGCCGTTGTGCTTCGCGGGCGACCTCCTGGCGCGCGAACGGCCGCTGCCGCTGCTCGAACCCGGCGACCTGGTCGTCGCCCACGACACCGGCGCGTACTACTTCGGCGCGCACTACGCCTACAACACGCTCCCCCGCCCGGCCGTGCACGGCTTCACGGTGTCCGAGCACGGCGGGGTCCGCTTCACGCCGATCCGCCGCGCGCAGACCCTGACCGAGCTGGTCGCGGACGCCGGAGCCGAGTACGTCGGAGCGCTCCCGGCCGCGTGATCTCCGGCGTACGATCCCGGCACGCCGAGGGGAGGCTGCCATGGGGGCCGGTCGGGAGCTGCCGCGGTTCGCCGCGCTGCCGGTGGGATCGTCGTCGCCGTCCAGGCGGTCGTCTTGACCGTGCTGTCCGGCCGGTACGGCTTCCACCGCGACGAGCTGTACTTCGTCGCGGCGGGCCGCCGCCCGGACTGGGGGTACGTCGACAACCCGCCGATCACGCCGTGGCTCGCCCGCGCGTCGACCGCGTTGTTCGGCGAGACGCCCACCGGTCTCCGGGTGGTCGCGACCCTGCTGGGCGTGGCGACCGTCGTCGTGGCCGCGCTCCTCGCCCGCGAGTTCGGCGGCGGCCGCGGGGTCCAGCTGTTCACCGCGCTCGCCACGGCGTTGTCGTCGTACGTCCTGGTCGTGTCGCACATGCTGGCCACCAACTCCGCGGACCTGCTGCTGTGGTCGCTGATCGCGCTGTCCGGCGTGAAGCTGCTGCGCACCGGCGACGGCCGGTGGTGGCTCGCGGTCGGCACCGCCGCCGGGCTCGGTCTGGCGAACAAGTGGCTGGTGCTGCTCCTGCTCTCCGGGCTCGGTGCCGGCGCGGCCGTCGCCGGGCCGCGCCGGGTGTTCCGGACCCGGTGGCTCGCGGCCGGGATCGGGATCGCCGTCGTGCTCGCCGCGCCCGTCGTCGCCTGGCAGGCCGCGCACGGCTGGCCGATGCTGACCGTCGCCGGCGGGATCAGCGCGGACGGAGGCGCCGAGAACCGCGTGCTGTTCGTGCCGATGCAGCTGGTCCTGCTGTCGCCGGTGCTGGTGCCGGTCTGGGTCGCCGGCCTCCTCCGGCCGTGGCGCGACCCCGCGCTGCGCTGGGCCCGCGCCCTCACGATCGCCTACCCCGTGGTCTGCCTCGAACTGCTGGCGGCGGGCGGGAAGCCGTACTACTCCATTCCGTTGCTGCTGCCGCTGGTCGCGCTCGGCGCGGAGCCGGTGCTGCGGTGGCTGGGGCAAGGCCGGGTGACCCGGCGCGTGCTCACCGGCGCGGCCGCCGCGGTGTGCGTGGTGGTGTCCGTCCTCATCGGACTCCCGGTGGTGCCGCCGCCGGCGTTGAACGGCGTCCTGCTGGCGCTGAACAAGGAACCCGGCGAGCAGGTCGGCTGGCCGGGTTTCGCGAACAGCGTGGCGGTCGCGTGGCAGCGGATCCCGGCCGCCGAGCGGGACACGGCGGTGATCGTCACCGGGAACTACGGGGAAGCCGGGGCCCTCGAACACTACGGTCCCGGACTGGGGCTGCCGCAGCCGTACTCCCCGCACATGTCCTACGCGGACTGGGGGCCGCCGCCGGACCGGCTGGTCGGGCCGGTGCTGCTCGTCGGCGGCTTCGAACGCGGTTCGCCCGCGTCACGGCTGATCACCGGCTGCCGCCCGGTGGCCAAGCACTTCACCGACGACGGGGTGGACAACGACGAGAACGGCGTCGTGCTCTCGCTGTGCAGCACCCTGACCGAGCCGTGGTCGACGGCGTGGCCGGCCCTGCGCCGGTTCTACTGAACGGTTCGTCCGGTTCGCGCGTCCCTCGGGCGCATGGCGGCGAGGCGCACGGCGGTGGCCGTGGTGGGGGCGGGCCCGGCCGGACTCGCGGTGGCGAACCTGCTGCGGCGCGCGGGGATCGCCGGTGTGCTGCTGGAGCGGGAAAGCCGGGCGTTCGTCGAACAGCGGCCGCGGGGCGGGTTCATCGAGGAGTGGGCGGTCCGCGGGCTCGAGCGGCGCGGCCTGGGTGAACGGCTCGTCGCGAAAGCGCCGCGGCACGCGGAGTTCGAATTCCGCTACGGCGACGTCACCGGGCAGCGGCACTTCGTTTACCCGCACCAGCTCCTGGTGACCGATCTGCTCGCCCAGTACACCGGCGCGGGCGGTGAGCACCGGATCGAGTGCGACTTCGTCGCCGGCTGCGACGGCGCCCGCGGCTTCACCCAGGGGTACCTGCCGGCGGAATCGACGGTGAAAGCCCACCACGACTACGGAATCGGCTGGCCGGCGCTGCTCGCCGAGGCGCCGCCGTCCGCCGACGGCGTGCTGTCCGGCATCCACCCGCGCGGCTTCGGCGCGCACATGGCCCGCACGCCCGGCGTCACCCGGTTCTCCCTCCGGACGGCCGCGGGCGAGCCGGAAGCGGACTGGCCCGACGAACGCGTCCGGCGAGAGCTGCAGGCGCACCTGGTCGCGCCGATCGCGGCCAAGGGCATGAACCTGGCCCTGTACGACGCTTTCCTGCTCGCGGAGGCCTTCCAGGCGCACTACGCGGGCGATTCCGCGCCGCTGGCCGGTTACTCCGCCGCGTGCCTGCCGCTGGTGTGGCAGCACCAGGAGTTCTCGCTGTGGCTGTCGGACATCTTCCACCACACCGCGGCCGCGGCGGAGAACCCGTTCCCGGCGCGCATCGCGGAAGCCCGGATGCGCCGCCTGCTGGGTTCCCCGGCCGCGGCCGCGGTGTTCGCGGAGCTGTACATCGGCAAGAACGCCGGCCTCTAGCTCCAGGCGATCTTGAACACCCAGGCGTAGCGGCCGGCTTGCCGCGCCGCGGCCGGGACGTCGATCACCAGCGAGCCGTTTTCCACCGTCCAGTGCAGGTTCCCGCGGTAGCCGAGCAGCGTCACCCGGTCGCCGGTGCGGATCGGGACCGGCGCGCCGACCACCAGCCTGCTGCCCGGCGCCGCGAGGGAATGGACGTAGAAGGCCTCGTTCTGCTTGACCGTGAACCGCAGGTCGCCGAGCTGGGCCATCCGCGACCAGTACGTCGTGCCGTAGATGGCTTCGCCGTTGACCTTCAGCCACGCGCCCGCGTCACGCAGGTGCTTCTGCATCACGGCCGGGATGGTGCCATCGAAGTCGGGACCGATGTCGAGCAGGAAGTTGCCGTTCTTCGACACGATGTCGACGAGCGTGCGGACGACCTCCGCCGCCGTCATGTACCGGTCGTCCGGCGTCGCGCGGTTGTAGCCGTAGGAGAACGGGTCGAGGCCGCGGCTGGCTTCCCACTTCGCCACCACGGTGTTCGGGTACGTCGTGTACTCCGGCGTCGTGAAGTCGTGATCCGGGATGCCGCCGCGGTCGTTGTAGGTGACGTCCTTGGGGCGCTTGCGGTTCTTCGCGCGGTTGAAGTACTCGGTGAGCACGGCCCGGCTGTCGTTGACGCCGCCGATGTCGAACCAAAGCACGTCCGGGTCGAACTCCGAGATCAGCTCGAGCACCTGCGGCGCCTGGTAGTCGCGGACGAAGTCCTTGCCCGCCGTGTACCCGGTGTAGGGCAGCGCCGCGCCGGTGTACGGGTTGCGCGGTGCGTGGCCCATCCACGGGTTGTCCGGGTTGAACCACTCGGGCAGCGAGAAGTACAGGCCGTTGCGCAGCTGCGGGGTGTACTTCCGAGAGGCGGTGAAGAGCTCGTCGATGATGTTGCGCTTCGGGCCGAGCTTCACGGAGTTGCGGTCGCTGACCTTGGTGTCCCACAACGCGAAGCCGTCGTGGTGCTTCGACGTCAGGACGTAGTACTCGGCGCCCGCGTCGGCGATCAGGTTCAGCCACGTGCGCGGGTCGAACTTCGCCGCGGTGAACATCGGGATGAAGTCGTCGTAGGCGAAGTCCTCGCCGTACTTCTCCCGGTGGTAGGCGTAGGTCGCGCCGTTCGGGTCCTGCTGGTTCTGCCAGTACCACTCGGCGTACTGCTGGCCGACCGGCGCCCACGCGGGCACGGCGTAGACGCCCCAGTGGATGAAGATGCCGAACTTGCTGTCGTTGAACCAGTACGGCGCCCGGTGGGTGGCGAGGGAGGCGTCGGCCGGCCGGAAGTCCGGGACGCCGAGGGTGATCGGGACCTGCTGCGTCGCGAGGGTGCCGCGGCCGGCGGTGACGCGGATCTGGCCGTGGGTCGTCGTGCCGGGTGGCACGGACGCGTTCGGCGCGAGGCCGAGCCGGACCGTCGCCTGCTCGCCCGGCGCCAGCGCGCGGATGGTCGCCGGCACGGTGGTCCGGCCGCCGGGGACGTCGACGGTGACGGTGACGTCGTCGCGCGCACCGAGCCACACGGTGCCGGCGTTGACGATGGTCGCTTCGGCGGCTTGCGGGCCGCCGTCGGTGAGCAGGTTCGCGCTCGACCGGCCGTCGAGGACGAGGGCCGAGCGGCCCACGGCGACCGGCTGCAGGGTGAGCGCGAAGACGTGGAGGCTGGCGACGTTCGGGGCGGGGTCGGCGGTCGTGGGCAGCGTGAGCGCGACGGCTTCGCGGGCCGGGTCGACCCAGACCTGGCCGGTGGCGAGCGAAACGGGGTTGTCGTCGACGACCCCGCCGGGTGCGTAGCGGAACGGCGAGACGAGCGCGCCGCTGCCGGTGTACCAGTCGGGGCCGGAGAGGGAGCCGGTGCTCGTGGTGCCGTCGGCGTAGTGCACGGTCGCCGTGCCGCCGGTGGTGCCGTAGCTGGCCGCGACCAGGAAGTACGCGACGAAGTAGCGGCCCTTCGGCAGGTCGAGCCGCTGGCCGGTGGCGGCGATGTTGTTCTTCGCACCGGCCGCTGCGGAGCCGAGCTTGAACGGCACCCCGCCGACGGTGGCGGTCTGCCCGGCGGGCACGTGCTCGGCCGGGAAGGTGTAGCCGGACCCGTCGAAGTCGCCACCGGCGGCCGACGCGCTGTCGATGCCGTCGTTGGTGAACCACGCGTCGAGCGCGACGGGAACGGGGGGCGGCGGCGGGACGATCGGGGTGTCCGGCCGGTCGGGTGCGGCGTCCACGGGGATCGCGGCACCGGCCGGGGTCAGGCCGGCGGCGCTCAGGGCCACGGCACCACCCAGGGCGATGCCGAGGGCGTGCCGGCGAGGGAAGGTCGTCACTGAACCTCCAGGGATCGGATGACTACGGCGGAATTGCGACAGAGTTCGCCCCTGGTTGGCCGATCTGTCGTTGGCGAAGCTGATTCATCCGATGACTGACCCTGCTCGCTGGGTCTCCCGGTGTCAAGAGGCGATCGAACTGAACCTGGCTCACGTCCGGCGCGTAGTCCTCAGTGACGAGCTGCAGCACTCGCGCCGAGACCCAGCCGCATCGAAAGGCCAGACCGATGTCCCCCTACCCGAACGCGCTGAGCCACCGCGCGATCGCCATGCTCAAGGCGATCGCCCAGGGCCGCGCCGAGCTCCGCTGCAGCTGCGAACCCGACCTCCGCGTGGACGGTTTGCCGTGCTGCGACCAGAACACCGCCCACGACCTGTCCCACGCCGGACTGGTCCGCGCGGTCGGCACGCCGTCGCCCGGCCAGTGGGCCCCGGCGGAACTGACCGACGCCGGTCACCACGCCCTCGGCGGCTTTCCCGCCGCCGCTTGAGCTTCGACCGCTCCCGCGCGTACTTGGTGAAGGCCACCTTGAGGAACGTGAAAGTTCCTGAAGGTGGCCTTCACGGCGTTCCGGGCAGCGGGCGGTGGCGGGGACCGGCGGCGCGGTGCGAGAAATCGGCGGGCGGGGTGAACCGCGCGGGGCCGGGGGCCGTGCTTGGGGTGAGGGCGTCTCGCACCGCCCTCCGGGGTTGCCACGATGCAACGATCCGGGCCAGCCTCCGCCCGATCGGGACCGGGTCACCCCGGCGAGCGGCCGTCGCGGCAACGGCCACCTCGCGCGGGCCCGTCCGGCATCCCCAGAATCCCGGACGGGCCCGCCCCTCGCTGTCCGGGATCTTGTCCGGTGCACTCACCTGATCAGCGGTCCCTGGCTCGGCGCAGCGGCGACACCGTGAGTACATGCGACGCTTTCTGGCCGTGAGCGCGGCGATCCTGGCGGGTTTCGGACTCCTCACATCGGCGGGCAGCGCAAATCCGGAAAGCGCTCTCCCGAACCTCGCGCAGCACGCCGTCGGCGGCTGGGTCGGGACCTGGGCCGCGGCGCCCGCGTCCGCCGTCGCGAACACGCCGGACGGCTACCCCGGCTTCTCGATTCGCAACGTCGTGCACAGCAGCGCCGGCGGCGGGCGGGCCCGCGTCCACCTCTCCAACGCCTTCGGGGCCACGCCCCTCACCTTCGGGCACGTCACCATCGCGGTGCAGGGCACCGGGCCGGACGCGGTGCCGGGCTCGCTGCGGAACCTCACGTTCGGCGGTGCGCCGAGCGTGGTCGTGCCCGCGGGCGCCGAAGCGCTCAGCGACCCGGCCGGACTGCGGGTGCCCGCCGACGCCAACCTGCTCGTGACGACCTACGTGCCCACGAAGTCCGGGCCCGTCACCTACCACCCGGCCGCGGCGCAGACGTCGTACTTCACCCGGGCCGGCGACTTCGCCGGCAGCGAGTCCGGCGCGCCCTACACCGAGCAGACTTCCGTGTGGCACTACGTTTCCGGCGTCGACGTCCAGGGCGGCGCCGAGGCTTCGATCGTCGCGCTCGGCGATTCGATCACCGACGGCGTCGGCTCGCAGGCCGGCGCGAACCACCGCTGGCCGGACTACCTCGCCGACCGGCTGCACGGCCGGTTCGGCGTCCTGAACGCGGGCATCAGCGCCAACCGGCTGCTGCTCGACGTCCCCGGCTCCGGCGCGGGCCAGAACGCGCTTTCCCGGTTCGACCGCGACGTCCTCGGCGTCGGCGGCGTGCGGACGCTCATCATGCTGGAAGGCATCAACGACATCCAGCAGGACCCGCACCAGACCGACCCGGACGCCATCACCTCGGCGTACCGCCAGCTGGTGGCGCAGGCGCACGCGCGCGGCATCCGGGTCGTCGGCGCCACGCTCACGCCGTTCAAGGGCTGGCGCGTCTACGACGACACGCTCGAAGCGACCCGCCAGGCGGTGAACGCGTTCATCCGCACCAGCGGGGTCTTCGACGCCGTCGCCGACTTCGACGCGGCGGTGCGCAACCCGGCCGACCCGCTCACCCTGCTGCCGGCCTACGACTCCGGCGACCACCTGCACCCCGGCGACGCGGGCTACGAGCGGATGGCCGCCGCCGTCCGCCTAGACCGGCTGTGAGCGCGGGATGAACAGCACCGCGACCAGGCTCAGCACCGCCACCCCCACCAGGTAGAGCGACACCGAAAGCGAAGTTCCGGTGGACGTCTGCAGCGCCGTCGCGATCAGCGGCGCGAAGCCGCCGCCCAGCACCGCGCCGACCGCGTAGGAGAACGACGCCCCGCTGTAGCGGTAGCGCGGCTCGAACAGCTCCGCGAACAACGCCGACTGCGGCCCGTACGTCGCGCCGAGGCCGACGTTGAGCACCACCACCGCCACCAGCAGCCACACGGTGGCGCGCGTGTCGACCAGCAGGAAGAACGGGATCGGCCAGACCACCAGCAGCACCGACCCGGCCAGGTACACCGGTTTGCGGCCCACGCGGTCCGACCACGCGGCCGTGACGAGGATGCTCACCAGCCACGTCACGCTGCCGACGATCACCACGACGAGCAGCGTGGTCCGGTCGATCTTCAGCACCGAAGTGCCGTAGGACAGCAGGTACGCCAGGAAGATGTAGCCGATCGCGGTGTTGGCGATGAAGCTGCCGGACGCCACGAGCAGCGCCCGCGGCCGCTCGCGCAGGACGTCGGCCATCGGACGGCTGCTGCGCGCTTCCGCGTCCCGCAGCCGCGCGAACACCGGGCTCTCCTCGATCCGCAGCCGGATCACCAGCCCGACGGCGACCAGCACGATGCTCGCCAGGAACGGCACCCGCCAGCCCCACGCCGCGAACTGCGCGTCGGTCAGCGAACGGCCGAGGACGAAGAACATCAGCTGCGCCAGGATCAGCCCGGCCGGGACGCCGATCTGCGAGAAGGCGCCGTAGCGCCCGCGGTGTCCGTCCGGGGCGTGCTCGACCGCCATCAGCGCGGCGCCGCCCCACTCACCGCCCGCGCTCAGGCCCTGCAGGAGCCGCAGGACCAGCAGCAGGATCGGCGCCCAGACCCCGATGGCGGAGTACGTCGGCAGCAGCCCGACGCCGACCGTCGCCACGCCCATCAGGAGCAGCGACAGCACCAGCATCGCCTTGCGGCCGACGCGGTCGCCGAAGTGGCCCCAGAGGATCCCGCCGACCGGGCGGGCCAGGAAGCCGACCCCGAGCGTCGCGAACGCGGCGAGGGTGCCGGAAGCGGGTGACAGCGTCGTGAAGAAGAGCTTGCCGAACACGAGGGCCGTCGCCGTGCTGTAGATGAAGTAGTCGTACCACTCGATCGTGGTCCCCACGGCGCTCGCCACGGCGACCCGGCGCAACTGCCGGGCCGCGACCGCCGGGGTGCTCACGACCCGGCGAGTGCGGCCGTCGGGACAAGGTCTTCGGCCAGGAGATCCATCAGCAGCCCGTCGTGCCAGCTGCCGTCCGGGCCGCGTTCGTAGGAGCGCATCCGGCCGACCGGCCGGAAGCCGAGGGAGCGGTAGAGCTTGATCGCCGCTTCGTTGTCCGCCGCGGGGTCGATCACCACCCGGTGGTGCCCGCGCACGGTGAACAGGTGCTCGGCCAGCACGCGGATGGCGGCCGAGCCGAGGCCGCGGCCCTGCCAGTCCGGGTGCACGGCGATGTCGATGCCGGCGTGCCGGTACTGGGGATCCGCTTCCTCGAACGCGAGCTCGATGCCCACGACGACGTCGTCGTGTTCGATGGCGTAGGTCGTGGTGCCTTCATCGGGGTCCAGCAGGTAGGACACCTGGGCGGCCACCGGCTCCTCGGCGTCGGCCCACCAGCGGGCGACTTCGGGGTGCGACAGGATCTCCTCGAACCGGGCGGCGTCCGGGGCGGCGGCGGGCCGCAGCCGGACACGGCTACCGGTGATAAGGCCGGTCATCGGCCCAGTGTCGCCGCCCGGCGGTCCGGTGTCGAGCCCCGAACGGGGCCGGTCAGCAGTACTTTCGGCGGTTTCGCCGGCCCGCGTCACCAGGGGATGTCGCCGTTCCCGGCCGGATCGGGACACCGCCACCCGGCCGCCGTGCGATCAGCCCGCCACAGCGCACGCCGAGCCGGGCCACGCGGGCGCGGGGGCCGGTCAGCCGCCACGCGACGGCTGACCCGGCCCGCGTCACCAGGGGTTGTTGTCGTCCTCGACCGGGTCCGGCCGGCGCCGTGGGGGCGGTGAGGCCTGCGGGGCCGACGGGGACGGTGGGACCGCCGCGCCGCCCGAGGGGGACGGCGGGAGCGGGCCCGGCTCCGCGGGCGGCGGTGCCGGCTCGTCCGGTTCGTCCGGGTCGGGGAACCGGCCGCGCAGCGTGTCGAGCAGTGCCGTGCGGGTCTCGCGGTCCTCGTCGCCGAGACGCTCCGACATCACGCCCGCGACGCGCTCGGCGATGCCGGACTGCGCGCGGCGCATCGTCGTCAGGATCTGCCGGGACAGCTCCTCCAGCGGGAACGACTTGACCTTGTTGGAGAACGTCAGGTCGGTGACCGTGCCGTCCGCGCCGACGGTCACGCTGACCGCGCCGTCGGAGCTGGTCGCCGTCAGCCGGAGCCGCTCGGTCTCCTCCTGGGCTGCCTGGTAGCGCTCGGCCTTGGCCGCGAAGCCGGCCGCCCAGTCGTCCATGCGGCGGATCGCCTCGTCGGGGTCCCGCATCAGGTCCCCGAGCCCGTTCGGGCCGGTCATGCCTTCGTCCTCGTTTCCGCTGTGCGCGCCGACGCCGTGAGCTGCTTCTCGAACGGCTGCGCGTTGGCCTCTTCACCGTCGCGGTAGGACTGCGCGGCCGTCTTGACGTTGTCCGCGAGCCCGCGCACGCCGTCCATCGACGCGGTCAGCGCCTCCTTCGCCTTCTCCCCCGTCGGCCGGATGATCGGCGGGAGGAACGCGCACAGCAGTCCGTAGGCGTGGTCCGACATCGCCGTGTCGGCGGCCGCGGACGCGGTGTTGAGCCGGTCGACCAGGCTCTCGACGTGACTCGAGTGCGCGACCAGTTCGTCCGGTTCGACCTCGAAGCCGGCGGCCGTCATGCGTTCACTTCCAATCCTGGTTCTTCCAGTCGCCGATCACCGGCGGGGCGACGACCTGCTCACCCGCGAAGAAGTTCGGGTCGTCGCTCTCGAGGTAGTCGGCCGCCTTGTGTTCCTTGTCGTTGTCGCCCTTGCCGCCCTTGGCTCCGGCGCCCATGCCGCCCATGCCGGGGGAACCGGCCGCGCCGGCCTTGCCCGCCATGCCGGCGTTGCGCGCCGCCGCGGCTTCGGCCTCCGCGGCCGCACCGGACGCGGCTCCGCCGCCCAGGCCCGCACCCGTGCCGCGCACGCCACCACCGACGCCACCGCCGCCCGCACCCGAGCCGCCGCCGATGCCGCCGAGGGACCCGCCCCCGGCGCCGCTGCCACCGATTCCGCCGATGCCGCCGAGGCGGCTGGCGATGCTCTCGCCGTTGATGCCGCCGCCGCGGCCGATGGTCGGCATCTTGCCGGTACCGCCGCCGGGGATGCCACCCGGGCCGGTGCCGGTGGGCAGGCCGGTGATCGGGTCGATGCCGGGCGGGGTGAATCCGGGGATCGGGCCGACGCCGCGGCCGGTGGTGGTGCCGCCGCCGGGGATGTCCGGGATGTTCGGGATCGACCCCGGGGTGAAGCCGCTCCCGCCCGGGCCGCCGCTCGACGGGATCCCGGAGGGCGAGAAGCCCGACGACGTCGTCGAGTCGTCGAAACCGGGGACCGACGAGCCGGGGATGCCGGAGCCGGAGAAGCTGCCGCCCGGGATCTCGGGGATCGACCCCGGGTTGAAGCCCGCGCCGCCGCCACCACTGGCCGCCGGGATGCCGGCGCCGGAGAAGCCGGAGCCGCCGGCCCCGCCGCCGGGGATACCGCTGCCACTGCCGCCGCCGGGGATACCGCTGCCGGAGAAGCCGGAGCCTTCCGAGCCCGCGCCGCCGCCCGGGATGCCCGCGCCGCTGAAGCCGCTGCCACCGGCACCGCTGCCGCCCGCACCGCTGCCGCCGGGGCCGCCCGCGGGGTCGATCTCGGCGCCGTCGAAGGAGGCCGGCTTCCAGTCCGCGGTGTTCTGGTCCATCGCGTCGCGCGCCATGAGCGGCTGCGCACCGCCCGCGCCGGCGCTGCCGTCGGGCCGGGTGCCGGCCAGCTGACGCGTCGCGGTGGCGGTCGGCAGCTTCGGCGGGGCCGGGAACCGCGGCGTGGCGACCGCCGCGCCGATGGTCTCGTCGTACTGGGACATGATCTGCGCGGCGTGGTCGCGCGCGGCCGTCTGGGCCCGGTAGGTCTGCATCGCCTCGCCGGCGGCCGCGGCGTACTGCACCGGGTCCGTCATCGACATCAGCTTCTGGTTGGTGCTCTGCAGGTCGAACTGGACCGGCGGGTTCGCGACCATCTGCCGCTGGGTCTCGTTGAGCGCCTGGGAGTGGATCTCCTGCTGGCGGCCGGCGAGCGTCGCGCCCTGCGCGGTCGCGCCCAGCCACTTGCCGACGCCGGCGAGGTGCTCGCGGACCGCGTCACCCGCGCCGCCCTGCCAGTTGCTGGTGCTCGCGTTGATCGCGTCGGCCAGGGTCTTCTGGTGCGTGCCCAGGTCGTTGCCGACCCGCACCCACTCCTCCGACGTCTCCGCGACGGTCGCCGGGTTGGCGTCCTGCGTGATGGCCTCGTTCATCTGCTCGTGGGTCGCGTTGGCCCAGAGCGTCTTCGGGGCACCACCGTTTTCCCGCATGGTGAGGCCCTCGTCGAGGCCGTGCTTGGCGTCGTCGAGGTGCTGCTGGTACAGCTCCTGGATCTTCTTGTCGCGCAGGACCGGGTCGACGACCGGGCCGAGCCAGCCGCGCCGGATCTCGTCGTCGACCTGCCTGGTCGCCATCTCGCGGATTTCGTCGCCCGACGGCGACTTGTCCGTGGTCAGCGGCCCGACGAAGTACTTCGACGACGAATCGGCCGTCACGTCGTACAAGGGACTGCGCGGGTTGTAGTCCGGGGACGACGGGTCCGAGACGGACTCGGCGGTGGGTGCCACGGTCTCCCTCAGCTCTGGTCGGCGGTCGGGAGGGAGGTCAGCGTCGCGCGCGTGGTCTCTTCCCGGGACTTGTAGTTCTGCTTGGCCAGCTTGATGGCTTCGATGTAGGTCGGGAACTCCTGCCGCGCGGCCTGCAGCTGCGTGACGAGGCCGTGCTCGTCGGCGGCGGTGCTCACCATGTGCGCGGAAACCCACTGGCCGGTCGCGGTGCGGCTCATCGCCGGCGCGTCGTGCAGCCGCTGCAGGTTCGCCCAGCGCTGCTCGAGCGACTCGAGCACGCCTTCCAGGGCCTCGATCAGCCGGTTGCCCGTGGTGTCGTCGATGGCGAAGCCGCCGGTCTGCGCGAGCCGCTTCAGCTGGGCGCCGGCGAGCCCGACACGCACCGCGGCCATTGCCTTCTGCGCGGGTTCGGTCGCGGTCTGCATCTGCGCCGTCGCCTGGAGAGCCTGGGCAACCGCCTGGGTCTCTTCCGTCATCAGGACTGTTCCCTTTCCGGTCAGTACACCGCGGCGATGGCGTCGCGGATCGCGCGGGCGAGGTCGGCCCGCCCGGCCGGTACGTATTCCGCTGTCAGCTCGCCGGCCTCGCCGCTCGTCGTGTGCACGAGGTAGCGGCCGTCGGCGGTGTCGAGCCAGCTCAGCGGTTCACCGGCGACCCGCTCGCCGCGGCGCCCCTGCGCGCTGACGGCGATGTGGCCGCCGCCCAGCCGGGGTTCGGCGAGCACGCGCTCGAGGACGGCGACGTCCGAGGTCTTGCGCGCCGGCGGGCGGCGGCCGGGCCGCACCACGGCCTTGACCTCGATCATGCCGAAGGCGTCGGTTTCCTCTTCCTCGAACTCGGCGTCGGCGATGCGCTTCGCCGCCATGGCCGAGACTTCGCGCCCGGCGGCGCGGTGCACGACGTGCTTGCCCGTGGTCGCGGCCGGGGCGGGCGGCAGCACGCCCGTCACGACCTCGACGAGGTCCTCGTCCGCGAACAGCGAGAACAGCAGATCGTCGCTGTCCGCCGCCTGCGTGATCCCGAGCGCCTGGGCGCCGTCGGTGACCACGAGCACGGCGACGTCGGCGCCGAGGCCGTCGATCCCGCTCACCGCAACCGAAACCCGGGGGTCGGCGAGCAGCTCGAACGCCGTGCGCACACCGGGGTGCAGCTCACCGGAGACCGACAGCCGCCGCTCCTCGAGCGCGTCGTAGACCTGGCGCGCGACCCGCACGAACCGCACCGGGTCGGCCGGGAGGTTGCCCGCTCGCAGCGGGTACCGCCGGACGTCACCACCGGTCGCTTGGCCCACTATGAGAGCTTCGACGACCTCGAGGACGAACTCGAACCGCTCCGCCATTTCCCCTCGCCGATTCTCCGTCGTCAAACCTTCAAGCAAGTTCCCTTACGAACAGTAGCAGTGCCGGAAGAGGCCGTGACGGCACCGCCACGCCGATGCCCGAAAGACCACGATCCCCTGGACTGCGCGGGCAAAGCGCCCTCGGTGACCGGTTCACCCGATGCGGTGCTGGTGGACGCGCAACTGCAGGCTGACGAGGTCGAGCAGCGGCGTGGCGACGCCCAGCCGCCGGGCACGCGCGGTGAGATCGCCGAAGATCTGCTCCCCCTCGACCGGGTGACCGCCGAGCAGGTCGCGGTACAGCGAAGATCCCCCCATCGCGGGGTCCGTCACGGTCTTCCGCGTCGCTTCGAGGTCCGCCGGCGGCACCGGGAACCCGGCCGCTTCGGCGACCGACGCGGCTTCGGCCACGACGGCTTCGGCGAACTCCGCGCCGCCCGGCACCGCGACGACCTCGCCGATCGTGCCGCGCAGCAGGCTGTTGACCGCGCCGATCGCGGCGATGAACACCCATTTCGCCCACATCGCCTCGGTGATCCGCCCGCTGAGGGCGGCCGGGAACCCGGCGCCGCTCAGCGCCGCGTCGACGTCGGCCAGCCGGGGCGGGACGGGCTCGGTGCGGGCGCCGTAGGTCAGCTGCTGCAGCGGTCCGAGCCGCCGGATCGCGCCGTCTTCGTCGAGGGTGGTCAGCACTTTCGCGACGCCGCCGAGCACGGCGTCCGCGCCGAACCGCGCGTCGAGGGCGTCGATGTGGGCGAGTCCGTTGAGGAACGGCAGGACCAGCGTGCCCGGGCCGACGGCGGGGGCGAAATCGTCGATGGCCGGGGCCAGGCCGGTGGCCTTGACCGCCAGCAGCACGAGGTCGTAGGTCTCCCGGAGCGTTCCGGTCTCGACCAGGGGAGGCTCCAGGACCGTCTCCTCGCCGAGCCCGACGATCCGCAAGCCGGTGTCCCTCAGCACCTTCGCCCGGCCGGGCCGGACGAGGAACGTGACGTCCCGGCCCGCCTGCAGCAGCCGCCCGCCGAAGTACCCGCCGGTCGCACCGGCGCCCACCACCAGAATCCGCAAGTCGCTCACCCCATGACGTACGCCGGGCAGCGGCCACGGTATTCCCCCGCGGAGAGGTCGATCCGGGCCGGGGCCCGTGGGACGGGCATGGGAGCACGGATGCGGTGGAACGCTCGCGAGCGCGGGCTCACGGCCGGGGTGCTGACGGCCGGGGTGCTGGTCGCGACGGGCGGCCGCACCGCGACGTGGGATTCATGCTGTACGACCGCGAGTCCGACGAGGAGGAGGAGGCGGCCCTCGACGCCGACCGGGCGTACTACACGGCGTCGGTGGTCAAGCTCCTCATCGCCATCGACGAGACGGGCACGTGGGCGCTCCCGGACGCCGACGCCGTCGGCACCCGCACGGCCGCACTGATCGGCCAGACGCGCACGACCCCCTGGAAGACACCGTGCCCGACGAGGTCGCGCGGCCGATCCTCGCGGCGCTGGGCAACGCGCGGAACCCGGCCGGCGACGGCTGGGACCAGTACTTCGGCATCCCCGGCGGCCTGAGCGGGATGTCATGGCGGTGGTGCTGCTGACTCAGCAGCCGTCGATCGCCTCGGCCAAGGGGACGAGTGGCCGTGAAGACGCTCGCTCCCCCGCTCACACAACTCAACGCGACGCGACCCTGCGGGCGCGGTCGATGTCCGGGCCGCGGTAGAGCCGCTCGGGGATGCGGGCGAGCGTCGAGGGGTGGACCTGCGGGCCGAGGCCGTAGAGCTTCTGGAAGCTCATGATGAGCGGCCGCCAGCGGTCCGGGTCGACGTGGTCGTCGCTGCCGGCCGCGCGGATGTCGTCGTGCACGAACACGCGCTGCACGCGCACCTCGATCGCGACGATCCCGCCGCGCTGCCGCTCGTCGTCCTCGGCCAGCGGGTGCACGGCCTCGACGACGGCCTCCATGGCGACCGGGCACTCGGCGACCCGGGGCGGCGCGACGGTTTCGGAGTCCACCGGGGTGAGCCCGGCGCGGGCGAACTTTTCCGCCACGTGGAAGTACCCGCGCTTGCGCTTGCCGTCCGGAACGGGGTCGGACCCGGTGGTCAGCGCGAGCCGGTCGACGGCCGCGGCGAGCGCGTCGGAGGGCAGGTTGAGCACGCATTCGCCGGTGCGCAGGACGTTCTGGGTGGTCTTCGAGCGAGCACCGAGCCCGAGCATCGCCCGCCAGCCGAGCCAGAAGGCCGACGACATCGGGGCGAGGTTGGCGGAGCCGTCTTCGTTGGTGCTGGAAATGAGGACGACCGGGGTACCGAAGTAGAGGATGCCGGGCTCGATGGCCGTGTGTGCAAGGGTTTCCGTCTTCACGGGTTCGATCCTGCCGTCCACGGGGGACGCACCGCTGGCGGGAATCGGCCGTCTCGGTCCCGGCTCGGGGCCGTGAAGGCCACATCCACGGACACTCGGTCCGTGGATGTGGCCTTCACGCCTTCGTCAGCCGCAGTGTTCGGTGCGTTCCTGGTCGGTCATCGGCGCGGTGTGCTGCGTGATGTCGCCGGTCGCGCCGGGGACCGGGCCGTCCGCGTCGAAGTCCTGGTACCAGATGTAGTGGCCGTAGTAGCGGTCGCCGAAGTGCATCTCGTACGTGCCGTGCACCTTCTGCATCTTCGGCGCCCGCTCCACCCAGCCCTTCTCCCCCGGGCGGACGTCGACGTTGGTCGCCTGCCCTTCGGTGTGCGACGACTCCCAGGTGTGCTGGTACGACGTCTCGATGGACACCTTGAACACTTCCGAGAAGCCGTATTCGGCCGACAGGGACACGCCGAAGCTGTTCGACTCGCCCGTCGTGTCGGACCAGTTCACCGTGCTGCGCTGCAGGTCCGGCGTGCAATTGTAGGCCGCCTCGCCGACCTGGTGGCCGGCGCCGGTGTGCTCCTCCGGCGGGCCCGCCGGGTGGAACACGCACGAGTCCGTGCCGTTGTCGCACTTGTCGAGCAGTTCCCGGGCGGTGGGCTGGTCCTCGGCGGACGCGGCCGGTGCGGTGAGCACGAGGCCGGCGGCGGTCAGCAGGCCGACGCCCGTCGCCACCCAGGTGGTGCGCTTGCTGGTCATGCGGTCACTCCCTTTCGCGGGTGGCTCAGCTGAAGCCGATGGACTGGGTCCGGTCGTCCATGAAGGACCCGACGTTGCCGGTGTTCTCCTTGAACGGGCCGTCGCGGTCGCCGCTGAGGTTCGGCTCCGGGTAGAGCCAGATCCAGCAGTTCCCCCACGGCTGCACCGAGGAGATCTTGTTCTTCCAGTCGTCGCCGAGGTCGAACTGCCAGTTCACCCAGCCGTCCTTCTTGCACAGTTCCGGCCCGGTGATCGTGAGCGAGTTCCCCGTGTAGTCGGGGCCGTCGAAGAAAGTGCCCTGCACGACGTCGCCGTCGGCCCGCGCGGTCAGCGCCGTGCGGCTCGAAGAGCAGTGCTGCACACCGGTTCCGACGTTCAGCACGCAGTGTTTCGGCACTGCCGCCGCGTTCGCCGGTGCCACCCCGAGCGAAGTCAGCGCGGCCGCCGCGGACACCGTCGCCGCGGCTTTTCTGGTCCAGTTCCCCATTTTCCTTGCTCCTTCCGGTGAGCTCCGGTCCGACGAGTCGAACGTAACTCCAGGCTGACGCGCTCGCCGTCGCGTTGCCCGGCGGCACCGCCGGGTCTGCCTGATCCCTTCGAAAACGGGCAGCGGATCTTGACAACCGGTGAGGGCGGACCTACCGTGGGTCCACGCCGCCGGGTTGTCCAGACCATTCATTCACGTCCGTGAACGACTGGTTAAGCGTTTTCATCGTGAAAGGACACCACGATGCGCGTGCGTGCCTTGTTCGTCCTGCTGGCGGTTCCGGTCCTCGCCGCGGCCACCGCGTTGCCTGCCGTGGCGGCGGATCCCTCCGTGGCCCCGGGCGGCAACTTCGACCTGTCGGTCTGGCAGCTGCAGGAGCCGGTCGGCTCCCCCGGGAGCCCGACCACGATCTCCTCGTCCCGGCTGCAGGGGGCGAACGGCTTCCAGGACAGCTACTTCTACACCGACACCCGTGACGGTGCGATGACCTTCTGGGCGCCGGAAAAGGGCGTCACCACGCCGAATTCGAACTACGCGCGCTCGGAGCTGCGCGAGATGAACCGTGACGGCTCCGCGGCGAACTGGTCCCTGAGCGGGTCGCACAAGCTCAACGCGACCCTGCGGGTGGTGTCGGTGACGTCGAACGTGTGCGTCGGCCAGGTGCACCTCGGCACCGGCGGGTCGTCCACGAAACCGCTGCTGGAGCTGTACTACCGCGCCAGCGGCGACATCGTGCTGGGCACGGAGAACTCACCCGACGGCGGGCAGACGCCGCACACCGTCGGCCACGTCTCGCTCGGCAAGACGTGGACCTACACGATCGGCATTTCCGGCGGCAACACGATCGACCTGACGGTCAACGGCACCACCACGCACTACAGCATCCCGTCGTCGTTCAAGGCGTACAAGCAGTACTTCAAGGCGGGCTCGTACAACCAGTCCTCTTCGGACAGCACGACGAAGGGCGCACGCGTCGCGTTCTACGGCTTGAAGGTCACCCACGGCTGACGACGAACGGCCCGGCCGCCACCGGGCCGCTCGCGGGCGTCAGCGGCCCTGGAGCGCTTTCACCTCCTGCAGCAGAGCTTCTTGGCTCTTTCTGCTCCGCACGTCGTCCTTACGCAAGCTCCGGCCCGAATCCAGCACGTCCCGGAACAGATCGGCGGTCAGGTCCACCGCGTTCACGATCGCGCCCTCAACCTCTTCGGACAGCTTCCTCTCGGCGACCCCGAACCTCAGCCTCTTCGGCCGCTTCAGCCTCTGAGCCACGACATCGACATCCCGTGCCTCGAAGACCGGGATGAGTTCCGGGTTGATGATCGCCGAAACCATCATCGCGATGTGGTACTTGGCAGCCTTCAAGGTCGTCGATTCCGGCGTGCGCGCGAAGTACCGGTCGATGCGGTACAAGATCCACGCGGCGTAGTAGTAGGTGTCCTCGGGGTAGTCACCCCACACGAACGCGTCTTCCACCTCGAGGTCTTTCGGAGACCCGATCGCTTGGGAGGACTCCCCGAACAGGGTGGCGGCGACAGCGCGGTTCAGCTCGGGCGTCGTCACCACACGTGTCCGGGCGAACTCGAGTATCGTGCCGCGGTTCTGGCGCTCGTAGCGCAGCCCGTCCGGCCCCGACTGGGCGAAGTACTCTTCGACGTTCTTCGCCATCTGGGAACTGGCTTGGATGTCCGAAGACCCGATAGCGGTCTGCAGGTTGGTCGCGATCGACACACTCGTGCGAACGGTCGCGTCGTTCGAACTCACGATCTTGACCGGGATCCAGAGGTCGGCGAGCAGCTCACGAGAATTTTTGACCTCGTCCGTCTCAGCCCATCGCATGAGCTGGTGACTCGTCTGCCCGCCGTTCACGATCTGATAGCCGGAGATGAAGAACCTGTCCCCAGCCCCGCGCAGCTCCGTGGCGATGATCGTCAAACCGTTGTTCAAGAAGGGGAAGTGCTCACGCTCCGCCGACTGAAGCGTCGCCATGATCCGGCTGTTCACCGGGTTGTGGGAACCCAGGTCGAGACGGACGTTGTCGTCGAAGATCCCGGCGCGCACTTCGCCGGAATCGTCCTTGAGGAGTTTCAGGAGTTCGCTCGCGGAGACGAGCCCGATGTAGGCTTCACTCACCCTGTCAGTGGCCGGAATCGTCTGGCGCTTCTCGAAGTTGAACTGCACCTTCTGCGGTCCGTGCCGCTCTTTCTGCTTGGCGGAGAGCTCCTCGTGCCCATGAGTGCGGAGCTTCACCCCTTCGGAGTACACACCGATTTCGCGGATGCGGGAGATCGCCTCCGTGACCTGGAGTTCGGCTTGCACCCCAGCCCCGTCGTTCGAACTCGTCGTCACGTAGTAGAGCTCGCACGGGATCCTGCTGTCTTGGAACTTGTCGCCGTTCTCCGCGATCCGGTCGATCAGGTTCGCCAGGTCTACCAAGCGCGGGGGCAGTGCCAGGCTCCGCGGCTTCATCGCGTACTTCGTCACAGCCTCCACTCCGTGGAGGAACTTCGCGACGAGCTTCGAGTCGTACGATTCGCTCGTCTTCGCCTGGATGAAGATCACCTTCGCGGAGTTCGCGCCCTGATCCGCGATCAGTTCGTCGATCTCCGCGGGTTCGGACACGATACCGCCGTTGACGACCACCGCGGCGATGTCGATGCCCTCGTCGGAGCCGCCGCCCAGGACCGAGTTTTCGATCAGCTCTACGCTGTCCCCTACGTACTGGAAAAGGTAGTTCGCCGCCACGTACCGTTCGAACTGCTCGGACTCGCTTCCACCGAAACCGAAGTCGCGCGAGAACTTCGCTACGCGCTTGCTTGTGAGGGTGTGCATTCAACCTCTTCTTCAGAGCGACCAGCAGCCGGCCGGGTCAGAAACCTGGCGGCAGTCTCGCAGATGAGGAACGGGCGAAGCAACGAGTTCCCGGGATCCAGCAGCGCGACCGAAGACGCGGCCCAACGGCGACGAACGGCCCGGCCGCCACCGGGCCGCTCGCGGGCGTCAGCGCCAGCCCAGCTCCGGCGCCACGTGGGTGAGGATGTCCTCCAGCACGTGGGCGTTGTAGTCGACGCCGAGCTGGTTCGGGACCGTCAGCAGCAGGGTGTCCGCGGCCTCGACGGCCTCGTCCTCCTTGAGCAGCCGCACCAGTTCGTCCGGCTCCGCCGCGTACGAGCGGCCGAAGATCGCTCGGGTGTTCTCGTCGATCATGCCGACCTGGTCGCGCGACTGGCGGTCGCGGCCGAAGTACGCGCGGTCGAGGTCGGTGGTCAGCGCGAAGATGCTGCGACTCACCGACACGCGCGGCTCGCGGGTGTGGCCTGCTTCCTTCCACGCCTCGCGGTAGGCCTCGATCTGCTTGCGCTGCTGGACGTGCAGCGGCTCGCCCGTCTCGTCGTCCTTGAGCGTGGAGCTCTGCAGGTTCATGCCCAGCTTCGCGGCCCAGACGCCGGTCGCGTTCGAGCCCGACCCCCACCAGATGCGCTCGCGCAGCCCCTCCGAGTGCGGCTCGACGCGCAGCAGGCCGGGCGGGTTGGCGAACATCGGGCGCGGGTTCGGCTCCGCGAAGCCCTCGCCGCCGAGCACCTCGAGGAACAGCTCGGTGCGGCGGCGGGCCATGTCGGCGTCGGTCTCGCCCTCGGCCGGGGCGTAGCCGAAGTAGCGCCAGCCGTCGATGACCTGCTCGGGGGATCCCCGGCTGATGCCGAGCTGGAGCCGGCCGGCGGAGATGAGGTCGGCGGCGCCGGCCTCCTCGGCCATGTACAGGGGGTTCTCGTAGCGCATGTCGATCACGCCGGTGCCGATCTCGATCTTCGAGGTACGCGCGCCGATCGCGGACAGCAGCGGGAACGGGCTGCCGGCCTGCCGCGCGAAGTGGTGCACGCGGAAGTAGGCGCCGTCCACGCCGAGCTCCTCGGCGGCGACCGCGAGGTCGATCGACTGGTGCAGGAAGTCCGCGGCCGACCGGGTCTCGGAGTGCGCCCCCGGCGACCAGTGGCCGAACGACAGGAAACCGATGTTCTTCACGCCCTTCCCAGCGTCCGGCGGCCGGGATTGATTCCCGGGTGTGAGCAGGCCGACCGGGGTCGCTCGTTCCGGTGAACCGCCGCCGGTGGCCGTCCGGCGCGGGTACCCGAGGCGGAAACGAGGAGGAGCGCATGCCCGACAACGACCTCACCGGCTTCCTGATCATCGGACTGGTCATCGTGGTGGCCGACGGCCAGGTGCTCTACCGGGGCGGCCGCCGCTACCTGAGCGGGCCGGACGACGGCGACGGCACCGGGTCGATGGCGTGGCTGGTGGTGACCGTCTTCCACCTGGTCGCGTTCGGCGTCCTGGCCCTGCTCTCGGTGGTCGGCCCGCAGTGGTCGGGCTCGACGGCCGCGCTGGTCGGCAGGCTCGGCGTCTTCCTGCTGCTGCTCGCCGTCGTCCACGTGCTCACGCTCACCGTGCTGGCCCGCCGCCGCCAGGACCGGATCGTCGAGACCCGCTTCCAGGACCGCGATGCCCCCGAGGTGGTCGTCGAGCAACCGGGGCGGACCACGGTCACCCCGGTGCCCGGCCAGGACGGCCCGCACCCGGAGGTCAGCCCCGACCTCGGGCACCACGGGCCGTACCGCACCTGAGCGGTTCACCGGATCGGGGAACCCCGGCCCGGTGAACCGCGGTCTTCGCGCTGCTCGGCCCCCGTCCGCCGTGCTTGGATTCCCCGGCCGGAGCGCGATGAAGGGAACTGCGGTGCGAACGTCCCGAGCAGGGTTGGCGGTGGCCGTCTCGGTGCTGGTGGTGACGACCGCGCCCGCGGCGGCGACCACGCCCGATCCGCTCGCGCCGTACCTGACGCAGCAGGTGGCGTGGGGCAGCTGCCCGTTCGCCAAGCGGATCGAAGCGCAGCCCGCGCAGTGCGCGCGGATCACCGTCCCGCGGGACTGGGCGGCGCCCGGCGCCGGCACCGACCTCGAGGTGGCGATCAGCCGGGCCGCGGCCACCGGGAGCCGGCGCGGGGCGATCCTGGTCAACCCCGGCGGGCCCGGTGGCCGGGGCACCTCGCTCGCCGGCGCGCTGGCCGGGCTGGAACCGGCGTTGAACGAGCACTTCGACGTCGTCGGCATGGACCCCCGCGGCACCGGCCAGGAAGGCGGCGACGACGCCGGGTTCGTCTGCCGCGTGCCGACCGGGCGGCTGCCGGAGGAGGACGACCTCGACGCCCGCGACCGCTCGGCCGCCAGCATCGCGCAGCACCAGCGCGCGCCGCGGGCGGTGGCCGAGGCGTGCCAGAGCGACGCGGTCGCGCCCTACGTCACCACCTGGCAGACCGCGCACGACATGGACCTGATCCGCGCGCTGCTGAAGGACGACCGGCTCAACTACCTCGGCTTCTCCTACGGCACCTGGCTGGGCGCGAAGTACGCGTCGCTGTTCCCGGACCGCACCGGCAAGTTCGTGCTCGACTCCAGCGTGAACTTCGAAGGCCGCCTCCAGGCCGCGTTCGAGGCGTTCCCGAAGATCGACCAGCGCCAGTTCGACGACGTCTACGCGCCCTGGCTGGCCCGCCGCTACCCCGAGCAGCTCGGCAAGACCGCCGGCCAGGTCCGGGCGAAGTGGGAACGGCTGCGCGCGTTCTTCAAGCGCGAGGGCCTTTCGCCGGACATCTTCGACCACGTCTTCGTCGGCAACGGCAGCACCCGCCAGTGGCTGACCGGCGCGCTGATCCTCACCAAGGGCGCGGCCGCGCTCGACGGCACCCCGGCCGCCCCGCCGCCCGCGGCGCTGGAGGAGGACCTCGACGACGTCTCGCGCGCGGTGTTCGGGGTGCCGGCCGCGTCGTTGACCCCCGCGGGCGTGGTGCGGACGCTGGCGGAGCCCGAACCGGACTACGCCGACGTGCCCGGCACCCGGCTGGCGGTGGCGTGCGCGGACCAGCCGTCGCGCACGTCCGGCTGGTACAAGCTGCTCAGCGACCTGCAGGGGCCGACGTACCCGCTGTTCGGCTGGGCGTACGGCCTCAGCGAGCCGTGCGGGTACTGGTCCGAGCTCCCCCGCCACGAGCTGCCGAAACTGCCGCCGAGCGCGGCGAAGAACGTCCTGGTCGTCCAGGGCGAGTTCGACCCGCAGACGGGCTACGAACAGGCCGAGTCGGCGGCGCGGGCGGCCGGCGTCCCGATGGTCTCGGTGGCCGATTCGCCGTTCCACGGCCAGTACGCGGTGAGCGGCAATTCCTGTGTGGACGATCTGGTGAACGGGTTCTACCTCGGCGCCGCCCGCCCGGCGGCGACCATCTGCCCGGGTGTCCCGCTGCCCGGGGAGAAGGCGGTCTTCCCCGTCCCGGGCCCGGCGGGTGAGCCGGAAGCCGCACCGGCGGCGGCCCCGCGTGACGGCCTTTCGACCGCGCGGCAACGACTCCAGGACGCGATCAGCGCGGTCAACCGCGGGCGCTGAGCCCGCCGGTCAGCCGCGGCGGGTCGAACCGGACGTACCGCCCGTCCTCCCCCAGCGCGGCGGCGGCCGTGTTCAGGCGACCCGGTTCCGCGACGTCGCCCCAGCGCCCGGACTCGACGCGGGATTCGAGCGCCTGCAAGGCCGCGACGCTCTCGGCCGGCCGGAACGCGCAGTGCCCGGTCGCCCCGACGTACGCCTGGCGCAGCAACGCCCCGCGCCCGGCCCGGTGGACCTGACCGGCGTACCAGTCCTCCTGCTCGACCGGCACCAGCTGGTCGGCCGTGGTGTGGATGTCCAGCGTCGGGACGCGCAGCCGGCCGGTCGCCATCGACGTGCGCGCGAGGGTGCGGACCGCCTGCGGGTCCGGGCGGATGTCCGCGTCGCGGGTGAGCGCCGCCAGGTCGGCGTCGAGGTCGAGACCGGCCGTCCGGTACAGGGCACGGACCTGGCGGGCGTGGCTGCTGCCGGCCAGCAGGGCCCGGTAGTCGACGCCCGCGGTGTCCGCGCTGTTGCCGCCCGCGGCCAGCTCGACCTGGTAGCGGCCGCTCACCACGAAGCCGAGCACGAACTGCGCGAGTTCCTGCTGCTGCTGGACTTCCTGGCCCGCGTAGTCGGTCGGCGCCGGCGGGGTCGGGCCGGTGAGCCAGCCCGCCTCGTTGAGGAACGCGGCGGCCAGCGCGATCCGCGCGCGGCCCGTCGGGGTGGCCTGGCCGTCGGCCGCCAGCTTGGTCAGGGCGGCGGCCGACGCGCTCGCTTCGGCCGCGTCGGCGAACCGGACCAGCTTGACGTCCTGCTCCGGCGCGAGCAGCCGGGCGAGCGCGTATTCGCCGTGCAGCTGGTAGGCGTTCAGGTTGAGCGCACCGGCGACGAGACCGCACGTGCTCAGCACGCCGTCGAGGCGCGGGGTTTCGGCTTCGAGCGCGCTGACGAGCCCGCCCATGGACGTGCCCCACCCGAGCGTGCGCCGGGGGTGGCCGGTCACCCGCTCGAGCGCCGCCAGCGCGCCGAACTGGTCGTCGACGGCGGAGGCGAGCGCCCACCACGACGCGCCGCTGTAGGACGACCCGACCAGGGCGTACCCGCGGGCGAGGAGCGCGTCACGGGTGGCGTCGTCGGGTGCGTCCTGCGCGCTGAGCGGGCCGAACCCGTGGCTGTACAGGATGGTCGTGCCGTTCCAGGCGGCCGGGACGTCGGCCACCCAAGTGGCGCCGTCCGGCAGCTGTCCGGTGTGGTGCCCGGCCGCGGCGGCGGCTCCCGCGGTCAGGCCGAGCGCCGTCACGATCGAAGCGGCCAGTGCGATCACGCGGCCGTACCACCTGCGCATGCTCATGCGGGCAGGGTGCCACGACGACGGGGGGAAGTACAGGTTTCCTGTACTTATTCAGTGGGACGGCCGGTCCGACAGCGCCGAATGGCAGGCGACGACGTAGTCCCGGAACCGGGCGGCGTCACCGGCGTCCAGCTTGGAAAGCATCCGTTCTTCGACCGCGGCCACGTCGTCGCGGACGCGGTCGAGGACGTCGGCACCGGGGCCGGTCAGCCGGAGCACGCGGCGGCGCCGGTCGCGCGGGTCGCCGTCCCGCGCGAGGAAGCCCTGCCGTTCGAGCGCGACCACCATGTCGGCCATCGCCTGGTCGGTGACGAACGAGTTGCGCGCCAGCTCCGCCGTCGTGAGGCCCGAGCGCCGCTCCAGCACGGTGAGCGCGGTGTACTGCAACGGCGTGAGCGCGACCGGGCGCAGCACCTCGTCCAGCCGGGCCCGGACGACGAGCTCGAGCTGTTTCACCAGGTACAGCAGGCCGGGCCCGGGCCGGCCCGCGGGGGTTTCGGACACCGCACCATGGTGACCGACCGGCGGCCCCGGCGCTCAGGCGGGCCGCGCGAGCAGCCGCCGCAGCCACGACTCCCGCGCGGCCACGCAGGCTTTGGCGACGGCCGATTCCGGGGCGATGTCGTGGAAGCCGTGGAACGCACCGCCCCAGACGTGCAGTTCGGCCTCGCCCCCGGCGGCCCAGACCGCGCTCGCGAAGGCGACGGCCTCGTCCCGGAACACCTCGACGGCCCCGGCGTCGACGAACACCGGCGGCAGTCCACCGAGGTCGGTCGCCCGGGCCGGAGCCGCGTACGGCGAGACGTCGCCGGTCCCGCGGCGGTCGCCGAGGACCATCGTCCAGGCGGTCAGGTTGCTGGTCCGGTCCCAGACACCGACGCCGTCGTACTCGCGCGCGGAGACGGTCTCGTTCCGGTCGTCGAGCATCGGGCACTGGAGCAGCAGGCCGGCGATCGCGGGGCCTCCGCGATCCCGCGCGAGCAGGGCCGTGCCGGCGGCGAGCCCGGCTCCCCCGCTGCCACCGAAGACGACAAGCCGTCCGAACCCGAGCGCGGCCGTCCACTTCAGACCGGCGTAGCAGTCCTCGACGGGCACGGGATCGGGGTGTTCGGGCGCCCGCCTGTACTCGACGGTGACGGCGACGGCGTCGTGCTCCAGAACCCAGTCGATCAGCGGGTGGACGGAGGCGAACCGATCGGCCATCACCATTCCCCCACCGTGGGCGTGGTAGATCCCGAGCCCACTGCGGCGGCCGTCCGCACGTTCGATGACGGAGACGGTGATGCCGGCGCCGCCGTACCCGGGGATGGTGTGGTCGGCCCAGGTGACGGGGCGGTCGCCGATCTGCTCGTCGATGGTGGGGAACGGGAGTGCGCGGTAGAGGGCGAGCTGGTCGGCGGTCATGCCTACCGGGACTTGGCCGGTCAGGGCGGGGAGGAGGGCGGCGAGTTCGGGGTCGTAGGTGGGGTCGGGCATCCGGTGGAGTTTAGGGAGGGGGTGCCGATAGTTGGTATACGCGCTGGGGGTGGGGTTTTTTGGGGGTCGCGGGAGCCGACCGGGCGGGGCGGCGGGGCGGCGGGGCGACCAGGTGAGCCGGAGCGGCGAGACGGCGGGCGGGGAAGTGAGCCAAGGGGGCCGGCCAGGCTGGCGAAGCGGGCAGTGGGCAGGGTCGGCCAAGCACATGAGTTGGCCGAGTACGGCCGCCAAAGCACCGAGCCGGCGAGCGTTCGGCCGCGGCCGACTACCTCTCCGTCCCGAATGCCCGCAGGAACGTGTCCACGATGACGTCCGCCGCCTGGGCGTCGCTCAACCCCGGCATCTCCCGCGTCGCCAAATGCACCAGCTGGCCGAGCACGTTCCCCGGCCACCGCTCCGGCACCCCACCCCGGATCAACCCCTCTTCGGTCGCCCGCTGCAGGAACCGGTCCACTGCCTCGACCGACCGAAGCCGGCGCTTCCAGATCGCCGGGTCCGTGCGCATCGTCGCCAGCTCCGCCGGCCACTTGCGGTTGACGCCCACGATCTCCTCGACGTACCGGTGCAGGGCAACCGCCACCGGGGCCTCCCCGAGCCTGGCCGCCTCGATGGCCGTCTCGATCGCGTCCAACCGGGCCTCGTACACCGCCGCCAGGAGTTCTTCGCGGCCGGTGAAACGGCGGTACACCGTGCGGCGGTCCACGCCCGCCGCCGTGGCGATGGCCGCGATGCTCGTGGCCGGGTCGTCGGCGAGCATGCGGGCGCCCGTGGTCAGGAGGAGTTCGAGGTTGCGCGCGGCGTCGGCTCTCACCCCCTCAACATACTCTCCGCTGTCGCCTTCCAACTGACAACCGTCACACCGCTGAGACCATGACGAAAGCCTTACCGTCGATTCGTAACCAGCCAGACCGGTTACGAACACGGCTAAGTTCGGCTCGTGCCCACCCTCGTACTCGCCGGCCTGCTCGCCGGGATCGTCACCAGCGTCTCGCCGTGCGTGCTGCCCGTCCTGCCCGTCGTGCTGACCGCCGGCGCGCGCCGGCCCTGGGGTGTCGTCGGCGGGCTGGTGACCAGCTTCAGCCTCACGACGCTCTTCGGTTCACTCGTGCTCGCCGCGCTCGGGTTGCCCGCCGGGCTGGTGCGGGACGCCGGGATCGCGGCGCTGGTGCTGCTGGGGATCGGGCTGCTCGTCCCGCGCGCCGGCGAGCTGCTCGAACGGCCGTTCGCGCGGCTGCGCGGGCGGGCCGCCGCGCCCGGCCGGGGCGGGTTCGCCACCGGTCTCGCGCTGGGTCTCGTGTACGTGCCGTGCGCGGGCCCGGTGCTGGCCACCATCGCCGTCGTCGGGGCGACGCACCGGATCGGGTTCGACAGCCTGCTGCTGACCGCCGCCTTCGGTGTGGGCACGGGGATTCCGCTGCTCGTGCTCGCCGCCTCCGGTGGTGCGCTCGCCCGCCGCGCGCGGTTCCTGCGGGCGCACGCGCGCGGGCTGCGCGCCGCCACCGGGGCCGCTCTGCTGCTGGTCGCCGCCGTCACCGCGTTCGACCTCGCCGCGCCGCTGCAGCGCGCCGTGCCCGACTACACGGCCGCCGCGCAGCGGGCCGTCGGCGCCGAGCAGCTCGACCGGCTGACCCACGCCCCGGAGTTCACCGGCATCACCGCCTGGCTCAACACCCCCGGCGGCCGGCCCGTGTCACTGCGGGCGCTGCGCGGGAAGGTCGTGGTGGTCAGCTTCTGGACCTACAGCTGCATCAACTGCCAGCGCGCCCTCCCGCACCTCGAACGGTGGTCCGACACCTACCGCGACGCCGGGCTGACGGTCGTCGGCGTGCACACCCCGGAGTTCGCCTTCGAGCACGACCCCGCCAACGTCGCCGACCAGGCGAAAGCCCTCGGCGTCACCTACCCGGTCGCGATCGACGACGACTACGCCACCTGGACCGCCTACGGCAACCAGTACTGGCCCGCCGCCTACCTCGTCGACGCGACCGGGCAGGTCCGGCGCACCAGCTTCGGCGAAGGCGGGTACGCCGGTTTCGAAGAGCAGATCCGCGCCGCGCTCACCGACGCCGGAGCGCCCTCGCTCCCCCGGCCCACCGACGTCCCCGACACGACCCCGGCCGGTGCGCTGACCCCCGAGACGTACCTCGGTGCCGAGCACGCTCCCCTCGCGACCAGCGGCAGCCGCGTCGCGCCCGGGCAGACCCGCGGCTACACCTTCCCCGCGGCCGTCGACCGCGACACCTTCGCGCTCGACGGCACGTGGACGGCGGATCCCGAGCACCTGACCGCCGGTCCCGGCGCCCGGCTGCGGCTGTCCTTCCGCGCGACGTCCGTCCACCTGGTCCTCGGCGGCATGGGAACGGTGACCGTGGACGGCACGCACACCATCGCGGTCGGCGGCCCGCCGACGCTGTACACCGTGCTGGACAAGCAGTCCGGGCCCGGCGAGCTGACGTTGTCGCTCAGTCCCGGCACGCAGGCCTACTCCTTCACGTTCGGCTGAAAGAGGTTCACGCGGTCCCGCAGCTCGTCCTCGACGTGGCGCTCCCGCCAGCGAGCGGGCGGGTCGGCGAGCCAGTCGTGGCCGAAGACGGCGGACTCCGCGTGCGGCGCGCCGATCTCGCCATGGCCCAGGTGGTCCAGCAGCGGTTCCCACCACTCCCGTCGCACGACGACGTACGAGGCCGCCAGCCCGGGGTCGTGGAGCCAGTCGCGCAGCAACCGCGCCAGCAGGACGTCGGTGACCGGGCCGGGGCCGGCCGGGCCGACCAGGTGCCGCGTGACGGCGAGGTGCTTGCCCGCCGGCAAGTCCGCGTCCCGCCGGATCGCCGCGAGCGCCGGGTCGCCGGCCAGTTCGTCGAGATCGCCGAACGTCAACCGGCTCAGGAACGCCCGCACGCGGCCGTCCCCGCGCAGGACCGTGAACGCCTCGGGACGCCGGTCGAGCCAGCTCCGGACGGACGCGGCGGTGGCCTCGCCGTGGGTGTGGCGGGCCAGCGCGACGAGCTCGTCGTGCTCGGCCGGCGTCACGACGGAGGCCCGCACGCCCGCTTCCCCGGCCACCGAGACCGACCGGCGCAGGACGCCGCCGCACAGGTGGCCGAGGGTCCGCACGACGGCCACGGCCGCCTCCGGTTCGGTGGCCTCACGCAGGAGCGTCGTGAAGGCGTGGTCGCGGATCCGCCGGTGCATCCGCGCGTAGCCGGCCGGGTCGCGCCAGCGCAGGTGCGCGTCCAAGGCGGCCCGCAGCACCCCGTCGACGTCCAGGCCGTGGCCCGGCGTCCCGGCGCAGGGCTGTGCCCGCAGCCAGTCGAACAGCTCGGCGGCGTCGCCGTCCGGGATCGCCACGCGCAGCAGGTCTTCGGTCGTGTAGCGGGCGTGCGCGCACACGTACAGGGCCTGCCAGTGGCGGCCGGTGGGCACGTCGTCGAGCAGGACCTCCAGCACGGTGTCGACGACGTACCGCACGGCCTCACGCCGGGCCGGCTGCCCGGCGCCCGTCAGGTCCCGGCCGACCTCGGCGGCCAGCGCGAGCACGAGCGGGTGCCCCGCGGCGAAGTCCACAATGGACGCACCGAGCCCGGGCGCGATCCCCCGGGCGTCCAGCAGTGCCGCCGATTCCGCCGGGCCGAGGGTTCCCAGGTGGCGGACGGTCAGCGTGCCGGCGAACGCCGGGTCCGTCCGCCAGGCGACACCGGGTCCGTGCCGCCCGGCCACGACGACGACGGCGTCGCCCGGCAGCCCGGGGAGGTAGTCCTCGCGCAGCCAGGGTTCGAGTTCGCGGTGCCGCTCGAACGAGTCGACGAGCAGGACCGGGCTCGGCGCGTCCAGGGAGACCTGCTCGAGCCGGCTCCGCAGTTCGGCGGTCGTCAGGCCGTGGAGCAGCCACGCCGGGCGCCCGGCGGCCGCGGCGTCGTCGGCGAACCGGCGCAGCAGTGTCGACTTGCCGATCCCCGCGGGACCGCGGAGGAAGAGCGTCCCGCCGCGGTTCAGCACGGCGGCGAAGGCGGCGCGTTCGGCGTCCCGGCCGACGAACCACCGCGCCCGCCCGGCCGGGGCCCGCCGCGGTTCCCCGGCCCGCAGGATCCCTTCGTGGATCTCGCGCAGCCGGGGTCCGGGCGCGATGCCCAGCTCCCGGCCGAACAGGTCGTGGACCGCGCGGTAGACGGCCAGCGCCTCGGCCCGCCTGCCGCCGCGGTCGAGGGCGAGCAGGTGGATTTCGTACAGCGGTTCTTCGAGCCGGTTGAGCTCGATGAGCGCGGGCACCTCGGCCACCACTTCGGCGTGCCGGCCCAGCTCGAGGCGCAGCCGGAGCAGGTCCTGGGTGGCGAGCAGCTTGAGCCGTTCCAGGCGTGCCCGCTCCCGTTCGGCGGCCTCGCCGGGGACCCCGGCCAGCGCGGTGCCGGTCCAGAGCGCGAGCGCCTCCTCCAGGTGCTCCGCCGCCGCGGCCGCGTTCCCGGCCGCGCGGTCCACGCGGGCCGTCTCGGCCAGCCGCGTGAACTCGGTGGCGTCGACCGCGAACGCCGCCGGGTCGAGCAGGTAGCCGCCGGCCCGGGAGTGGATCGCCGCACCGAGGCCGTGCCCGGCGAGCACGCGCCGGAGCCGTGAGATGTACGTGCGGACGACCGCCTCCCCGGTGGCCGGCGCGCGCTCGCCCCAGAGGCCGTCGATCAGCTCGCCGGTCGGCACGAACCGGCCGCCGCCGGCGAGCAGCGCCAGCAGCACGGCTTGCTGTTGCGGGGAACCGAGGTCCAGCCCGGTGCCGTCCCCGTCGACGGCGCCGGGCGGGCCGAGGACGGTGAGCCGCGCTTTCGGTTCGGCCACGGGTGCCCGGCGGTGCATGGGCGGGAGGTTAAGCCGGTGCCGCGCGCGCTCGCGAGCGTCGGGTGACGCCGTGCGTGTACGTCACCCTGGCACGTCTGTGCACCGTCTCACACGTGCGCTGCTTCATCGATCTAAGTGCTACATTGATGAGACAGAAGACAGCACAGGAGGCAGCCAGTGATCACCCGGAACCAGCTCTTCGTCGGCGGCGCGTGGACCACCCCGAGCAGCACGGAGCCGCTCGACATCGTTTCGCCGCACGACAACTCGGTGCTCGGCCGCGCGGTGCAGGCGCTGCCCGCCGACGTCGACCGGGCCGTCGCGGCCGCCCGGCTGGCCTTCGACGAGGGCCCGTGGCCGCGGACCGCGCCCGCGGAACGGATCGCCGTGATCCGGCGGCTGACCGCCCTGCGCGAGCAGCGCGCCGGCGAAATCGCGGCGCTCATCTCCGCGGAGAACGGCTCGGCGCTGTGGTTCACCCAGGCCGGTCAGCCCGGGCTGACCCGGCAGGCCAACGCCTACCTCAAGGCGGCCGAGGAGTTCGGCTGGGAGGAGACGCTCGAGCCGTCGGACCCCGCCGCGCCGTTCCGGTCGGTCGTGCGACGGGAGGCGGTCGGCGTGGTGGCCGCGGTCATCCCGTGGAACTCGCCGTTCTCCTCGGCCCTGGCCAAGATCATCCCCGCGCTGCTCGCCGGGAACACCGTCGTCCTCAAGGTTTCGCCCGAGAACACGCTCAGCATGAGCCTGCTCGCGGACCTGCTGGCGGAAGCCGGGCTGCCCGAGGGCGTCGTCAGCGTGCTGCCCGCGGACCGCGAAACCAGCGAGCACCTGGTGAAGCACCCGGACATCGACAAGATCGCGTTCACCGGATCGACCCGCGCCGGCCGCCGCATCGCGTCGCTGGCCGGCGAGCAGCTCAAGCGGGTCAGCCTCGAACTCGGCGGCAAGTCCGCCGTCGCGTTCCTGCCCGACGCCGACCTCGGCGCGGCGATCCAGGGCGTCAAGTTCGGTTCCCTGCTCAACAACGGCGAATCGTGCATCGCGCAGACGCGCGTCCTCGCGCCGCGCAGCCGCTACGAAGAGGTGGTCGCCGGGCTGAAGGACCTGATCGAATCGCTGCCGGTCGGCGACCCCGCCGACGAAAAGACGTTCATCGGGCCGATGATCCGCCGGGACCAGCAGCAGCGCGTGCTCGACTACGTCCGCACCGGCGTCGAGGAGGGCGCCCGGCTCGTCACCGGCGGCGCCGAGGTCCCGGCCGGGCTGGAAGCGGGCAACTACGTGACGCCCACGCTGTTCGCCGACGTCGACCCGTCGATGCGCATCGCGCAGGAGGAGATCTTCGGCCCGGTCCTGGTCGTCCTCCCCTACGACGACGAGGACGACGCGGTCCGCATCGCGAACGACTCCGAATACGGCCTCTCCGGCGGGGTGTGGTCGGCCGACCCGGCGCACGCGCTGGCCTTCGCGCGCCGCATCCGGACCGGCACCGTCACCGTCAACGGCGCGCCGATCGGCTTCGACGGCCCGTTCGGCGGCTTCAAGGCCAGTGGCCTCGGCCGCGAATACGGCGCTGTCGGGCTCGGCACCTACACCGAATACAAGACCATCACCGTTCCGGGAAAGAAAGACCGATGAGCGTCGACATCCCCGCCAGACCCGCGGTGCGCCCGGCCATGGCGGCCCTCTTCCTCGCCGTCCTGCTGGCCGCGCTGGACCAGACCATCGTGGCCACCGCCCTGCCCAAGATCGCCGCCGATCTCGGCGGGTTCCGCGACATCGCCTGGATCACCGCGTCCTACCTGCTCGCCTCGACCGCCGCCACGCCGCTGTGGGGCAAGCTCGGCGACATGCTCGGGCGCAAGCGCCTGTACCTCGTCGCCACGGCGGCGTTCCTGCTCGCCTCTGCGCTCTGCGGCCTCGCCCAGGACCTGCCGCAGCTCGTCGCCGCCCGCGCCCTGCAGGGCCTCGCGGGCGGCGGGATGATCGTCTTGACCTTCGCGCTCGTCGGCGACATCGTCGAGCCCGCCGAACGCGGCCGGTACCAGGGCCGGTTCGGCTCGGTCTACGGCGTCGCCAGCATCGCCGGCCCGCTGCTGGGCGGCCTGTTCACCGACCACCTCTCGTGGCGGTGGGCGTTCCTGGTCAACGTGCCGGTCGGGCTGGTGGCCGTGGTCCTCGCCGCGCGCGCCCTGCCCGACCCCGCGCGGAAGAAGTCCACGGCCCGCATCGACTACCCCGGCGCGCTGCTGCTGGCCGGCGCGGCCACCGCGCTGGTCCTCATCACCTCCTTCGGGCCCCGGTGGGGCTGGACCGCGCCGGGCACCCTGGTGCTCGTCGTCGCGGCGATCGCCTTGGTGGCCCTGGTGATCCCGGTCGAACGCCGGGCCGCGGCCCCGGTGCTGCCGCCGGCGATGTTCGCCTCGCGGACGGTCGTCGTCGCCGCACTCGTCGGGTTCATCGCCAACGTCGCGATGTTCAGCGTCCTGGTGTACCTGCCGACGTACCTGCAGGTCGTCGACGGCGTGTCGGCGACCCTGTCCGGCGTGCACCTGCTGCCGCTGGTGCTCGGGCTGGTCGTCAGCCAGTCCTTCGCCGGGCGATGGGTGGCGGACCCGGCGCGGGTGCGGCCGGTCCTGGTGACCGGGCTCGCGCTGAACGTCGCCGGGCTCCTGCTGCTGAGCACGCTGGCGCCCGGCACCGCGCCGCTCGCCGTGCTCGGCTACTTCCTCGTCACCGGGATCGGCATCGGCATGGTCCCGATGGTCGCGCTGACGGCGGCGCAGAACGCGGTGCCGTCAGCGGACATCGGGGCCGCCAGCGCGGTGGTCACGTTCGCCCGCTCGATCGGTGCGGCCTTCGGGGTGGCCGTCTTCGGCACCCTGCTGGGCGACGACGTGGCCGGCCACATCGGCGGGGCGTTCCTCGCGATCGTCCCCGTGGTCGTGGTCGGCACCGTCCTCGCCACGCTGCTGAAGCGTCACTCACCGAACGCGGCGAACATCCCCGGTTCGTAGGACCCGCCCTTCTGGTGCACGAGCACGGCCAGCCGGTTGGCCGCGTTGATCAGGGCGACCAACGCGACCAGCGCGGCGGCCTGCTCGTCGTCGTAGTGCTCGCGCATCCGCGCCCAGGTTTCGTCGGACACGCCTTCGCAGGCGTCCGCGAGGCGGGTGCCCTCCTCGGCCACGGCGAGCGCGACCCGCTCGGCTTCGGTGAACACGGTCGACTCCCGCCACGCGGCGACCAGGTTGAGCCGGACGGCCGTCTCCCCCGCGGCGGCCGCTTCCTTGGTGTGCATGTCGATGCACCAGCCGCACCCGTTGATCTGGCTGGCCCGGAGGCTGACCAGCTCCCGGGTGGCCGCCGGCAGCGGCGACCGCTCGATCACCTGGCCGAGCGCGGCGAACCGCTTGCCGAGCCGGGCGCCGGTTTCGGTGGTGAACAGGTCGAGGCGGGTTTCCATGGCTTGGTCCTCACTGGTGTCGTGGGGTGGACGCCCTCAAGACACCGGTGAGGCGCGCCGTGTGACAGCCCGCGGTGTGTACGTGCGGTTTACGCCGCCGCCGCGGCGTAGATCGAACGTCCACACCGCCGCCCTAGCGTGAAGGCATGACCTACGCACCCAGGCGCGCCGGGCTCAACGGCGGGTTGCCGCGCTGCCGGGCGCGGTGGGCCAGCGCCTTCATCTTGTTGCCGCAGGTGGCCATCGCGCACCACTCGCGGCGCGCGCCGCGCGAAGTGTCCAGGTAGACCTGGGTGCACTCGGGACGGCCGCACTCCCGCAGCAGCTCGGCTTCCGGGCCGCCGAGGAGGTCGACGGCGGCGCGGGCCACGGTGGACAGCGCCTGCTCCGGCGTCGCCGACACCGTCCGTCCGCGCCGGCCCAGCCGCGGGACGGCGGGTGGCCGCGCCGCCGCCGCGTTGAGCACCCCGATCGCGGCGGTGGGGCCGGGTTCGCCGAGGAGACGGGCGCGGACCAGGGCGTAGCCGGCCTCGCGCAGGGCGACCGCGGCGGCGAGGTCGGCGGGACCGCAGCCCGGGGCGCGATCGGCGACGCCGGACCCGGTGAACCAGGCGTCCAGGTCGCGGGGCGTGCGCAGCGCTTCCCGCGGCACGGCGGTGCGCCGCGCTTTCAGCGTGCCCGCGAAGTCGAGCGCGAGGTGGCCGCAGGGGAACGTGTGCTCCATGTGACCAGTTTGGCAGGTTACGCATCAGGCGTCACCGCGAGAGAAAAGGAAAGCGATGGAAAACGGCACGACCGACCGGGCCGCACGGGCCTGGATCGGCGCCATGGCGCTGTTCGCCGGGACCCAGCCGGGCGGCTCCTTCCGCGAGGGCGCGGCAGGGACCGCCGAGCTGGTTTCGGGGGCGCCGATGCCCCTGCTCAACGGCGTCATCAGCGTCGCCGCCGAACCGGACCCGGCCGAAATCGCCGAATTCGCGGAATCACCGCGGCTGGCGGGCGCGGCGTGGAGCGTCCAGGTGCGCGGCGAGCGGGTCGACGACCGGATCGTCGCCACCGCGGCCGCCCACGGCCTGAACCAGCGGTCGCTGCTGCCCTTCATGGTGAAGGACATCGACGCCGGCCACGGCACCGATCCCGACGGCCTCGAGGTCCGGCCCGTGTCCGGTGTGGACAGTGACAGCTACCGGACCACGATGGCCGCCGGGTACGAAGGCCCGGACGCGCTGTTCGCCGTCTTCGCCCGGCCGTCGGTGCTCGACCACCCGACCATGCGCGGCTACGTCGCCGAGCTCGACGGCACCCCGGTGGCGACGTCGTTCGGCGTGCTGGTGGGTGACATGGTGGGCGTGTTCAACATCGGCGTCCCGCCCCGCTACCGCCGCCGCGGCTACGGCCGGGCCGCGACCGCCGCCGTGCTGCGCGAGGCGCACACCGTCGGCGCGCGGACGGCGTTCCTGCACGCCAGCCCGCTGGGCGTGCCCCTCTACGCGGACATGGGCTTCGCCCACGCCGAGAACTGGTCGTTGTTCACCGCATGAAAGAGGAAACCGCGGCCGGACGGTGTCCACAGTGGACCTCCCGGGCACGTCCGGCGACCCGGCGGCCGGGACGCACGCCGACGCCGACGCCGTGCGGGCGCACCTGGCGGAGCTCGACGGCCCGGTGACGCTGCTCGCGCACTCCTACGGCGGCGTCCCGGCCACCGAGGCCGCGGGCCCGAACGTCCGGCAGCTCGGCTACCACTGGACGCGGACTTCGCACCGGGCGGGCTGGCGCGACATCCCGTCGGCTTCGATCGTCTGCGACGACCACCGGAGCCTGCCCGGGGTGATCATCGAGGGCGGCCGGGTGAGGGTGGTCCGGCACCTGCCCGGCGGGCATTCCCCGATCCTGGCCCGGCCGGCCGAGCTCGCAGCGGTCGTCGACGAGATCGCGCGCTGAGGGCTGCCCGTGCGGGTGAGCCGAGCGGCCGAGGTCGCGCAGGTAACCCGCGAGGGACCGCGGCGCTCGGCCGACGAAGCGTTCGAAGCCGCTGGGCTCCATTGCCGTCGTCGGCCCGGCTGCGGCCACCGCCGGGATGTGGACCGGTTCACAACGGAGCGGTCGGCCGAGCGCGCGCTCGAGCGCGGCGGCGATCTGCGGTTTCCGTGCCGCTGATCACCGCGACCGGCCCGAGGAACACCCGATCGCACTCCCGGCCGCTGCGCGAACCGATTTCCGCGCGCCTATCCCGGGATCCGGTACGCCACCCCGGCCCGCTCGATGTCCTCCAGGTCTTCGGCGTGGAGTCCGCGGCCGGTGAACCGCTCCACCGCCACGAGGCCCTTCTCGTCGAGGTCGCGGTAGTCCGCCAGGTCGAGGCCCGCGAGCGCCGCCGTCACCTCCGGGTCGGCGGCCGGCTCCCCCAGTCCCGGCTCGAACGACGCCAGCACCTCGCCGCCGCGGGCGAAGGACAGTCTCGTCACCGCGTTGACGTTCCAGAACATGCTCGCCGCCCGGCCCGTCCTCGACACCGCCGTCAGGACCTCTTCGTGCGAACCGAGGTAGCCGTTCTCCTCGATCACCAGCACGACGCCGCCGAGGTCCAGCGCCGTCAGCCACGGGTCGGCGTACGCCGGCCTCAGCTCGGCCAAGGCCTCCGGTCGGTCCGGGTCCGCGCCGAAGCCGCGCACCACCTCGGCGGCGGGCAGGCCGGTGACCACCGTGACCGTCGCCGCCACCGCCAGGTTGGAGCGCCGGATCCAGCGGTAGCGCACCTCCGGCCGGTCCACGAGCGCCGGTTCGGGCTCGCCGCGCAGGCGGTGGCCGAGGCGGTCCGCGCGGGCGTGCACCCGGGGCGGTTCCGCGGGCGCCGCCCAGACCCAGACGTCGTAGCTCTCCTCCTCCGGGTCGTCGCGGCCGTAGGCGTGCACGCGGACGCGGTACTCGCCGGGCCACGGCGGCGTCGTCACGCCCACCCCCGCCGACGGCGCCAGCGCCGCCCCGCCGTGCTCCGCGCGCCAGGACAGGTCCACGACCTCTTCCCAGCCGTGCGTCTCCGCTTCGGCGGGCGGCTCGGCGAGCACGCGGACGCCGACGCGCACCGAGCCCGCCTCCGTGCCGGCGCGGATCACCACGCCTCCGGCGGCGGCTTCCGCCAGGCCGTTCTCGGCGAAGTCGCCGAACGCCGGGAAAGCGCCTTCGGTCAAGGCGAACACGTGGTCGCGGACGTCCACGAACGTGGTCCCGGACCGGGGCAGCCGGTACTCGGCGCGTTCCTTCTCGCGGACGGCTTCGGCGTACCCGGCGGGCATCGGCGTCGCGCGGAGCCGCCCGGCCGCCACGCCGAGCGCGATCCCCACGATGGCCGCGATCCCGGGCTGCCCGGCCTCGCGCGCCGCGATCGCCGTCGTCACCAGCGCGATCGAAAGGTGGGCAGCGCCGTGTGCGGCCGCGATCGCCGCTTCGTCGCCTTCGGCGGTCAGGAACGGCGCGAGGGCTTCGTCGGCCGTGACGGCCGCGGTCAGGTCCGCTATGAGGTCGATCAGGTCGGGCCGGAACTGGATCAGCAGCCGCGCTTCCCGCACCGCTTCCGCTTCGCTGTCGCTTGAGAGGAAGCCGAACGAGCCGGACTGCGGCGGGGTGAGTTCCCCGGTGACCGCGGGCGCCGGGATCGTCAGCGACGCCAGCGTCAGTTCGACCGCCCCGTGCACGCGCTCGATGACCCACGACGGCACGGACCGCAGCGAGCGCACGACCTCGGCTTCGGGCCAGTCCGGGAACCGCGGTGGCGGTTCGAGCGCCAGCCGGCCCAGCGCCGCGGCCGGGGCGGGCGGGAGGACGGCTCGGACGACGGGCACGGCAGCGGCCACGGCGGCCGCGAAGTTCTCCCCCATGCGGCCACTCTGCCAGATCCGCCATTGATTGAGCCTTGAACTACTCTTCCGCCCAGTGGAATCGCCCGTCCGGCCCCGGCCGCGCGCGCACCAGACTCGGGGCATGACCCTGCACCGCGAACTGTTCATCGACGGCAAGGAGGTGCCCGCCGAAGGCGGGCGCACCACCGAGGACACCAGCCCCTACACCGGCGAGGTGTACGCGACCGTGGCCGCCGGGCGGCCCGCCGACGTCGCCCGTGCCGTCGAGGCCGCGCACCGCGCGTTCCCCGGCTGGGCGGCCACCGCACCGTCGGCAAGGCGCACGATCTTCTTGAAGGCGGCCGAACTCCTCGACGCGCGCGCCGCCGACGCCGTCACCCTGATGGCCGGCGAAGTCGGCGGCGCCGCTCCCTGGGCGCGGTTCAACGCCGGGCTGGCCGCGAACATCCTGCGCGAGGCCGCGGCCGCGATCACCCAGCCGCTGGGCGAAGTGCTGACCACCGACACGCCCGGACAGCTGTCCCTGGCCGTGCGAGAGCCCGCCGGGGTGGTCGCGGCGTTCTCGCCGTGGAACGCGCCGCTGATCCTGGGTGTGCGGTCGATCGCGGTGCCGCTGGCGGTGGGCAACACCGTCGTGCTGAAGCCGAGTGAGGACGCGCCGATCGCGAGCGGGCTGTTCCTCGCCGACCTCCTGCGCGACGCCGGGCTGCCGCCGGGCGTGCTCAACGTCGTCACCAACGCCCGCGAGGACGCCGCCGAAGTCGCGCAGGCGCTGATCGCCGACGGCCGCGTCCGGATCGTCAACTTCACCGGCTCGACGAGCGTCGGCCGGATCATCGGCACGACCGCGGCGCAGCACCTCAAGCCGGCCGTGCTGGAACTGGGCGGCAAGAACGCGCTGCTGGTGCTCGACGACGCCGACCTGGGCTACGCCGTGGACGCGGCCGCATTCGGCGCTTTCCACAACGCCGGCCAGATCTGCATGTCCACCGACCGGATCCTGGTGCACCGCTCGATCGCCGAAGAGTTCACGGCGAAGCTGGCCGCGAAGGTCGGCGCGCTCCCGCACGGCGATCCCGCGGACCCGGCGACGGTCGTCGGCCCTGCGATCGACGCCCGCGGCGCCCGGCACGTCGAAGAACTGGTGGCGGAAGCGGTTTCCCAGGGCGCCCGCGTCCGCACCGGCGGCCGTCCGGCGACCGGCGCGCTGTACGCCCCGACGGTGCTGGACCACGTCACCGCGGACATGCGGATCTTCCGCGAGGAGATCTTCGGCCCGGCCGTCACGGTGCTCGCGGTCGACAGCGACGACGAGGCGGTCGAGATCGCCAACGACACCGAATACGGGCTCACGACCGGCGTCATCACGGAGAACGCGGGCCGCGGGCTGGCGCTGGCGCGGCGGCTGCGCACCGGGATCGCCCACGTCGGCAACCAGACGATCGACGACGAAGCGCAGGCCCCGTTCGGCGGCGTGAAGTCCACCGGCTACGGGCGCTTCGGCGGCCGGTGGGGCGTCGAAGCCTTCACCGACACGCGGTGGATCACGGTGGCCGGGCAGCACAACCACTTCCCGTTCTAGCCCTCCGGGTAGAAGAGGAACAGGGTGCAGCCGGTGGCGCTCGCGGGCACGTGCCAGGACCCGGCCGGCGCGTGCAGGAAGGTGCCCGCGGGGTGGTCGCGGGCGCCGTCGTGGAACGTGCCCGCGACGACGTAGACCTCCTCGGGCCCGGGTTCGTGGACGTCCCGGCGCGGCCACGCCGTGCCGGCGTCCATCTCCAGGACCCCGGCGTGCGCCCCGTTCTTCCCGGTCCACAGTGGACGGAAGCGGATACCGGGGAACAGTTCGCGGACGGGGGCTTCCGTGACGGCGGCGGAGGTGTAGCCGTCCTGCTCGAGGATCTCGGGGTGCATGCCCGCCACCCTGCCCGGCCGCGGCGGGCCGTGGACAGTGTCCGGGAAGACACCTTGGGGTACTTTCGTGCCATGCATCGCGTGGTGGCACTGGTGCGGCCGGTGCAGTCGACGTTCGAGCTCGGCATCGCCGCCGAGGTCTTCGGCACGCCGCGGGCGGGTGTCCCGCGGCACTACGAGTTCGACGTCTGCGCGGAGACCCCCGGCCCGGTCCCGACGACGGCAGGCTACGCGATGTCCGTCCCCAGTGGACTGTCGGCGCTCGCCACCGCCGACACCGTGCTGATCCCGGGCTGGGCGCCGCTCGAAGCCCCGTTGCCGGCGCGCGTCCGCCGTGCGCTGCTGCGCGCCCACGCCCGCGGCGCCCGCCTGGTGACGATCTGTTCGGGCGTGTTCGCCCTGGCCCGCACGGGTCTGCTGGACGGCCGGTCGGCGACGACCCACTGGGCCCGCGCCGACCAGCTGCGGCGCGAGTTCCCGCGGGTGCACGTCGAGCCGGACGTGCTGTACGTGGACCACGGCGACGTGGCCACGAGCGCCGGCGCGGGCGCGGGGATCGACCTGTGCCTGCACCTGGTCCGGAAGGACCACGGCGCGGCGCACGCCGCTCTCGTCGCGCGCCACATGGTGATGCCGCCGCACCGCGAAGGCGGGCAGGTGCAGTTCGCCCCGCCGGCCGCGTCCCCGGATGCGTTGGACGGCCTCTTGGACTGGGCGGCCGACCGCCTGGGAACGGCGTTGTCGGTCGGTGATCTCGCCGCGCGGGCGGGTGTTTCCCCGCGCACGCTGGCGCGCCGGTTCACCGACCAGCTGGGCACGAGCCCGGGTGCGTGGCTGCTGGCGCGCCGGGTGACGGAGGCCCGTGCGTTGCTGGAGGACACGGACCTGCCGGTGGAGTCGATCGCGACCCGGGTCGGGTTGACGTCGGCGGTGAACTTGCGCCGGCGGTTCCGTGACCAGGTGGGGACTACGCCGGGGGCGTACCGGCGGGCGTTCCGGACCCCGTGAGCCTCCCGCGGACGGGATAACGTGCGTCATGGTCTTCTGGCGCAAGTCACGGGAACGCCGCGCGCACCTCTCCGCGGTCGCGGATCGCGTCGGGGCCCGCACCGGCACCGTTTTGCTGGACGCGTTTTCCGGCGGCGGCGCCAACGGACCCCTCTGCCTGGGGGTCATCACCCTGCGGACCGGCGATTCCGGAGAAGTCCTTCGCGCGCAGATCGATGCCGTGGTCGCCGCGGGGTACGCCCCGCCGGGACACCTCCGCGCCGACGAGTGCGCTTTCGTCGACAACCCCGGGTTGCCGATGCTGACCATCAGCACCTACGCGGCGGGGAAGGTGATCCCCCAGCACGGCGAGGTCCCGTCGGGACAGACCGGGGTCGTGGTCAGCCTGGCCTGAGGCCTGTCCTGCACGTGCGCACCAAGGTCCACCGGCGGCCGGACGACTTCCGAGCAGGGGCCCCGTCACGCCGTGAGGACCGCCAGCGCCGCCGCGTGCACGCCGGGCGCGGCGGCGAGGTAGCTCTCGCTCGTGAGGTCCCACGGCTTGCCGTCCAGGTCGGTCACCACGCCGCCGGCTTCCTGGACCAGCAGTACCCCGGCCGCGTGCGAGCGGACGTTGTCGAGCTGCCAGTGCACGTCCATCCGGCCCGCCGCGAGCTGGGCGAGCTGGTGGCTGACCGGCACCGAGATCCGCACGTACAGCGCGGCGGCGGACATCGCGGTGAACGACCGGCCCATGCGCTCGAAGAACTCGGCGTCGTGCCCGGGTTTCGCCTGCCCGGTGCCGGCCAGCGCGCCGTCGAGCGACGTCTTGGCGGAGACGCGCAGCGGCACCCCGTTCAGGAACGCGCCGCCGCCGGCTTCCGCGGTGAACAGCTCGTCGAGCACCGGGGCGTACACCGCCGACAGCACCGGGCGCCCGTCGCGGACGAGGCTGACCCCGATGTTCCAGTCGGGCATCCCGTGCACCGCGTTGACGTTGCCGCCGACCGGGTCGACGAGCCACCACTCGCCCGGTTCGAGCGGCCCGGCGCCGTGTTCGTCGTCGAGCCAGCGCGCGTCCGGCCGGATGCCGGCCAGCGCCGGGCGCAGCACGTCGACGACGGCGGCGTCGTTGTCGTGCAGATTCGCCAGCAGCTCCGGCAGGCCGGGCGGCCGCGGGTCACCGGCGTAGCGCGCCAGGATCCGGGCACCCGCTTCGCGGACGGCGGCGGCGAGCAGTTCGTGGGCCATGGTTCCTCCTGTGGTTGTCTTGCGGTCGTGCACCTCGACTTGAACCTGCTCACGGTCTTCGACGCGCTGCTCGAGGAGGGCAGCGTGATGGGCGCCGCCGAGCGGCTGCACCTGTCGTCCCCGGCGGTGAGCCGCACGCTCGGGCGGCTGCGCAAGGTGACCGGCGACGACATCCTCGTGCGCACCGGCCACACGATGGCGCCGACGCCGTACGCGCTGGCGGTCCGGGAGGACGTGCACCGGCTGGTCCGGCAGGCCCGCGACGTCCTGACGCCGTCCCGCGAGCTGGACCTGGCGGAGCTGGACCGCACCTTCACGATCCAGTGCCACGACGCGCTGGCGGCGTCCGTGGTCCCGGTGCTCACCGGCCGGTTCCAGGAGCGGGCGCCCGGGGTCCGGCTGCGGGTGCTGGCCGAGAACTCCGCCGACACCGACGACCTGCGCCACGGCCGCGTCGACCTCGAACTCGGCGGTGGCCGCCCGGAGCTGCCCGAGTTCCGGTCCGAGGTGCTCGGCCACGACACGCTCGTCGTCGCGATGCGGGCCGGGCACCCGTGCGCCGAAGGCCTCGACCTGCGCGCGTACGCGGCGTTCCCGCACGTCCTGGTCTCCCGGCGCGGCCGGCTCACCGCGCCGATCGACGACGTGCTGGCCGCGGAAGGCCTGCAGCGCCGGGTGGTCGCGGCCGTGGCCACCGTGTCGACGGCCCTGCAGACCGCGGCGCGCGGCGACGTGCTGGTCACCTGCACCGCGCTCCTCGGCCGCCCGCTGATCGACGCGTTCGGGCTGATCACCCGCCCGCTGCCGGCGGAGGCCCCCGCGGCGCCGATCAGCTGCACCTGGCACCAGCGCTACGACTCCGACCCGGCGCACGCCTGGCTGCGCGAACAGGTGGCGGCGGCGCTCGAAGAGGTCGTCGCGGGCTAACCGGCCAGCGGCAACGCGACCGCACCGGCGAACCGCGGTTCTTCCGCCTCGTCGAGCATGGCCGCGGCGACGGTCGCCCGGGTGACCTTCGCCCCGAGGTCGAACGGCGGCGCCTCGGCCAGTCCCGCCGTGCGCCGCTCGGGGTCTTCCGGGCCGTCGGCGAGCATTCCGGCGTGGAAGACCGTGCCGCCGGCGGCGAGCACGGCGGTGTCGGCCGCGACCTTGTCGCCGAGCCGGTCGCCCAGGAGCTGCCCGAGCACGCCGGCGGCTTCCCCCGCCACCTCGGCGGACGGGCCGGTGCCGTACGCGCCCAGCCAGATGATCCGCTTCGGCCCGGCGGCGATCACGGCCTCGGCTCCGGCCAGCAGCGTCCCGGCGCGGTCCGTGCCGAGTCCGGACAGCACGACCGAGTCCGCGTCGAGGACCGCGGCGACGCTCGCCGGGTCGGCCACGTCGGCCGCGGCTTTGCGCAGCCCGGGGCCGTCGGGGAGGGCGATGCGCGCGGGGTCGCGGGCGACGGCGGTGACGGTGTGGCCGCGCCGGAGGGCTTCGCGGGTGAGCTCGAGGCCGGTCCGGCCGGACGCCGCGAGGACGGTGAGGTTCATGCCCCTGACGCTAGGGACGTGGGCGATTGACATCAAGTGCAAGTATCGCAAGGAATGAGTTACCCATACGCAATCGAGTAACGCGCTCCCACCCGGCGGCGACTCACGCATGTCCGGCGCCGGGGAGGCAACGATGGCGAAACGACTGGTCGTCTGCTGTGACGGCACCTGGAACTCACTCACCCAGAAGGCACCGACGAACGTCGTCAAGGTCAAGGACGCCGTCGCCGCGGTGGACCCGGCCGGGACGAGGCAGCTCGTGCACTACCACGAGGGCGTCGGGACCGGGAAGCGGCTGTGGGACCGGCTGGCCGGTGGCGCGTTCGGCTGGGGCCTGTCCGCGAACGTCCGGGACGCCTACCGGTTCGTCGTCGAGCACTACGAGCCGGGCGACGAACTGTTCTTCTTCGGTTTCAGCCGCGGCGCCTACACCGCCCGCAGCGCCGTGGGCATGATCCGCAACTGCGGGGTGCTCCTCCCCCGGCACGCGAGCCGGGTCGACGAGGCCTACCGGCTCTACCGGGACCGGGATCCGGCGACCGGCCCGGCGAGCCCCGCGGCCCGGGAGTTCCGCGACAGCTTCTCGCACGAGGACGTGACGCCGATCCGGTTCATCGGCGTCTGGGACACCGTGGGCGCGCTGGGCATCCCGCTCAGCGGCGGCCGCCTGCTCAACCTGTTGAACCGGCGCTGGCAGTTCCACGACACGCAGCTGACGTCGATCGTGCAGTCGGCCTTCCAGGCACTGGCCGTGGACGAGCACCGGAAGGCGTTCCGCCCGGCGGTCTGGCAGCCCTCGCCCGACGCGAACGGCCAGGAACGCGAGCAGGTCTGGTTCGCCGGGGCGCACTCCGACGTCGGCGGCGGCTACCCCGAGCAGGGCCTGTCGGCGCTCGCCCGGCAGTGGCTGGTGAGCAGGGCCGAGAAGTGCGGGCTGGTCTTCGCCCCGGACGGCTTCGACGGCCTGGCGCCCGCCGACGACCTCGGCGTGCTGCACGACTCGCTGACCCTGCTCTACAAGTGGTTCGGCTCGGTCCACCGCGAAATCGGCGTGGTGGACCCGCCGTCGGAGTCGCTCTCGTCGTGCGCGCGCTACCGCCACGAGACCATGACGCCGCCCTACGCGCCCCCGAACCTCGTGAAGTACCTCGAGTCGCCGCGCATCACGGAGGTGTGAGCACACGGCCTTGCCCGGCCGGGCCGACGTTCGCGGATTTTCGGGCATTCGGGTAGCGGAGCGGACACGGACTGTTCAGCTCCTGTTACCTTGCTTGAAAGTTTGACGAAACGTCCGGCCTGGTCATCGGAGGTCGTCCATGGGGAACCCGTTGGTCGCGGAGACCAAGGACTCGACCAAGGCGTACTCGGGCATCTCGCTGCTGGAGTCGGCGAACGACCTGAAATCCGCGATCGAATCAGGCGACTGGGCGTCGGTCGCGATGGGTGCCGTGGGCACCGCTCTGGACGCGTTGTCGATGGCGATGGACCCCTTCGGTGCCGTCCTCGCCGCGGGGGTCGGGTGGCTGATGGAGCACGTCGGGCCGCTGAAGGAGGCGCTCAACGGGCTGACCGGCAACGCCGACGAGATCGCGGCGCAGTCGGAGACGTGGAAGAACGTCGCCACCGAGCTGGGCAGCATCGGTGAGGACCTGACCGGGATGGTGAAGGCCGACACCGCGTCCTGGACCGGTAACGCCGCTGATACTTACCGTCAGCGCGCGCAGGACACCGTCACTTTGCTGGAGACTGCGCAGAAGGGCTGCGAAGGCGCTTCCAGTGGGGTGAAGACCGCCGGTGAGGTGGTGGCGGCGGTGCGGGCGCTGGTGCGGGACATCATCGCGGAGCTGATCGGGCATTTGATCAGCTGGGCGTTGCAGGTGGTGTTCACCTTGGGTATCGGTCTGACGTGGGTGGTGCCGCAGGTGGTCGGTGCGGTGGCGAAGACGGCGTCGAAGATCGCGGATCTGGTGAAGCGGCTGGTCACGGCGTTGAAGGCGTTGGTGCCGTTGTTGAAGCGGGCGGGGGATTTGTTCGCGGATGCGGCGAAGGCGTTGAAGAACATCAAGCCGGGTAAGGCGGGGCCGCCGCCGAAGCACGCGGACATCAACGGCAACCCGAAGGGCATCGACGGACCCCACGGCAAAGGCGACGGCGACGGGACCCACACCTCGGGTGCCAAGGACGGGCCCGACACCCCGCCGAAGACCGACCCGCCGCCCAAGCCGGACGCACCGCCCAAGAACGATCCGCCGGTCAGCCCGCCCCCGCCGAAGGTCGAGACGCCGCCGCCCGGCGGCAAGCCGAAGGGCGACCCCAAGGCCGAGCCGAAGGGGGACGGGCCGCGCGACCGGGCCCAGCCGTCGGACAGCAAGACCTACTGCGGTGACCCCGTGGACATCGCGACCGGCGAGGTCGTGATGACCCAGGTCGACCTCGTCCTGCCGGGCGACGCGGGCGAGCTGGAACTGTCGCGCACACACCTCTCGGCCTACCGGGCGGGCCGGTGGTTCGGCCGGTCGTGGGCGTCCACTTTGGACCAGCGGCTGGCGTTCGGCCCCGCGGCGGTCCGGTTCTACGCCGAGGACGGCATGGTCCTCGTCTACCCGGTGCCCGCCGGCGATCCCGTGCTGCCGCTGGAAGGCCCGCGCCTGCCGCTGCACCGCTCCCCCGGCGGTTACCGGCTGTCCGCCGGCGACCGCGACCTGCACTTCGGCGACGACGGGCGGCTCGCGGCGATCGAGCGGAACGGCAGCCGCACCGAGATCGCCTACGCCGCCGACGGAACGCCCGCCGCGCTGCGCCGCGACGACGGCGTCGAGCTCCGGATCGGGACGGACGGCGGCCGCGTGGTCACGCTCGGCGCGCCCGAGGCCGCGCCGCTGGTCCGGTTCGGCTACAACCGGCTCGGGCAGCTGACCACGGTCGCGGACTTCGCGGGCCGCCCGATGACGCTGGACTACGACTACGAGCACCGGCTCGTCGGCTGGCGGGACCGCACCGGCACCTGGTACCGCTACGTCTACGACGCCGAGGGCCGCTGCGTCCGCGCCGTCGGGGCGAACGGCTTCTACAACGCGGCGTTCGCCTACTCGCCCGGCACCACCCGGCACACCGACGCGCTCGGCCACACCTGGACCTACCGGCTCAACGACGCCGGACAGCTCATCGGCCGGACCGACCCGCTCGGGAACTCCCGCCGGTACACGTGGAGCCGCTACGACCAGCTGCTGTCCCAAGTGGACGAACTGGGCCGCGAAACCCGGTACGACTACCGGGACGGCGAACTGGCGACGGTCATCCGGCCCGACGGCTCCGTCGTCCGCACGGCGCCCGCCGCCGAGGGCGAGGTGCGCCTGCGGGTCGGCGAGGGGGACGCCGCCGTGCAGCGGGTGGTGCCCGCGGCCGACCCGTTCACCGCGCTGCCGGGCGCGGCGGTCTCGGCCGGGCCGGGTGCGGCGCCCGACCCGCTCGGCGACGCGCCGGTGACCGACGCGTCGGTGCGCCCCGGCGACCGCGACCTGTTCGGCCGGCCCCAGCTCGTGCACACCGCGTCCGGCGGCGCCGCCCGGCTGGGCTGGACGGCCGAGGGCCGCCGCGCCTGGCGGATCGGCCCGCACGGCGACCGGGAAACCTGGCTGCACGACGCCGAAGGGCAGGTCGTCGAGCACCGCGACGCGGCCGGAGGCGTGTGGCGCCGCCGCTACGGCGCGTTCGGGCTGCCGGTGGCGGACATCGACGCGACCGGCGCGCGCACGACGTACACCTACGACGGCGAACTGCGGCTCACGTCGGTGACGAATCCGGCCGGCCGGACCTGGCGCTACGTCTACGACCCCGCCGGGCGCCTGGTCGCCGAGACCGACTACGACGGCCGCCGCCTGACCTTCGGCTACGACGAGGCCGGGCAGCTGCGGCGGCTGACCAACGGCCTCGGCGAGGTCACCGAGTTCACCTACGACCTGCTCGGCAACGTCGTCGAACGGCGCACGGCCGAGGACATCACCCGCTACGCCTACGACGCGCTCGGGCGGCTCGCGCTGGCCGAGAACGCCGAAGCGCGCGTGGAGTTCGTCCGCGACCGGCGGGGCCGGCTGATCGCCGAGACGGTCAACGGGCTCGGCGTCGCCTGGGACCACGACGAGACCGTCCTCCGCCGCCGCACTTCGTCCGGTGTGGACAGTGAGTGGCGCTTCGACGGCGATGGACTGCCGCGGTCGCTGCGGATCGCCGGGCACGACGTCGGGTTCGAACACGACGCAGCCGGGCGCGAGGTCACCCGCAGCGTCGACGGCGAAGTGGTGCTGCGACGGCGGTTCTGCGTCGAGGACCGCGTCGCCGCGGAAGAGATCGCGGGCGTCGGGCAGCGCACGTACGGCTACCGGCCCGACGGCAGGCTCGCCGCGGTCGGGGACGCCACCCGGCCGTGGCGGCTCGGCTTCGACGCCGCGGGCCGCGTCAGCGAGGCGCACGGACCCGGCGGCACCGAGCGGTTCCCCCGCGACGCCGCGGGCCGGCTCACCACCGGCGAAATCCGCTACACCGGCGACGCGCAGGGCCGCGTCACCGTGCGCTCGCGCGGCGAGCGGTCGTGGACGTACTCGTGGGACGGGCTGGACCGGCTGCGCGGCGTGCGCACCCCGGACGGCGCGCGCTGGACGTACCACTACGACCCGCTGGGCCGCCGGTTCGCCAAGCGCCGCTGGGTCACCGGCGACGGCGGCGAACCCGAGCTCGCCGGCGACACGCGCTTCCTCTGGAGCGGCTTCGACCTCGTGGAGCGCGTCGAGCTCGGCGCGGACGGCTCGCGCCGGACCCTGACGTGGGAGCGCCACCCCGGCGACGGTCACCCGGTCGTGCAGGTCGAGCGGACCGCGGCCGGCGAGCGGTTCCGCTGCGTGATCACGACCCCGGCCGGCACGCCGACCGAGCTGCTGGACGAGCGGGGTGCGGTGACCTGGCGCGACCGCAGCGCGTTCTGGGGCGCGCCGCTGCCGGGCGCCGACACCGGGGCCGTGCCGCTGGCGTTCCCCGGTCAGCACCGCGACGAGGAAACCGGCCTGCACTACAACGTGTTCCGCTACTACGACCCCGGAACCGCGCGCTACCTCAGCCAGGACCCGCTCGGCCTCGCGGCCGCCCCCGACCCGGCGGGCTACGTCGCCGAGCCGCTGCTCACCGGCGACCCGCTCGGCCTCGTCGGCACCTGCGGCAAGACCGGGCCGCCGACGAAGAAGCGGCCCCGCCCGGACGACTTCGACGAGCACCCGGACCTGAAGCCCCCGCCGGCGAAGCGGCCCGACCTCGGCGTCGACGTCAACCGCATGACGCGCGAGGAGTGGGAGGCGTTCAAGCCGAAGCTGGACGACATGATGAAGGCGGACAAGCACTTCTTCTGGTCCGGCGGCTACAAGAAGGGCCACGGCGCCCCGGACGACCCGTACCTGGGCTCGATCGAGTTCAAGGCCAACTCGGTCGCCAAGCAGCACGGCGGCAACACCCTCGAAGGCCTGGTCGCCGACAACCACCTGAAGATGCCCGGCTGGGTCGACGACAAGATGATGAAGGACCCGGGCCAGGGCTACTGGTCGCACGGCGACCACGGAACGTCCAACCTGGACCAGAAGACCTTCGTCAAGGAGAAGTGGGACCAAGCGTCGGAGACGTTCGCGAAGAACTCGAACGCCGACACCCACGTCGTCTTCCCCGACAAGCCGGGCGCCCAGACGAGCACGGGCATCCCCAACCCGGACGGCGACATCTACCCGTACCGGCGCCCGGACAACATCTTCGACGCGATCGAGTACAAGAAGCTCGAGGAGCAGGGCATCCAGGTCACCGAGCACAACGCGGAGACCGGCGCGACGAAGCCGTACCAGAAGCCGCCGAAGAAGCCCTGACGCTAGCCGCCGAGGGCGGGGCCGAGCCAGCGGCGGACGAGGGCCCGCAGCTCGTCGTCCGCCGGGGGTGGGGTCGTCGGGTGCTGCAGGAACGACATGAAGAGCCGCATCAGGATCTCGGCGAGGCCGCGGAGGTCTTCCTCGGTCGTGACGCCCGCCGCCGCCCAGTCGACCGGGAGGTTGCGCAGGATGCGCGTGCCGAACGAGAAGGCGAGCGGCGAGATGACGCCGTCGGTGAAGAAGTCGGCTTCGCCCGCCTGCAGGAGGAGGCCGAGGTGGGGCTCGGCGGGGACCGTCCGGACCGCCCACACCACCGATTCCACCGCTGCTTCGGTGGCGGTGCCGAACGAGGCCAGGTGGCGTTCCATCCGCCCGGCGAACTCCTCGACCCCGGCCAGCCCGACCGCGCGCAGGATGTCCTTCAGGCCCGGGAAGTAGCGGTAGACGGTCTGCCGGGTCACGCCCGCTTCGGCGGCGACGTCGGACAGGCTCGTCTTGGCCAGTCCCACGCGGTCGAGGCACGCCGTCGCCGCTTCGACGATCCGGCGGCGGGCCTCGTCCTCCGTGCCGGGCGGGTTGCCCCGCCATCCGTGGTGCCCCATGCCCGTCATCTTCCCCGACCGCACCCGGTCACACCGGGGCAGGGCGGCGGGCCCGGTGCAGCGCGGCCAGCACCAACCCGGCCGCGACGAAGCAGGCGAGCGCGTAGAGCCCGCTTTCGAGCGGGACGTCGCGGAGCGCGGAGAGCCAGATGACCGCCAGGACGCCCAGGTAGGCGGCCGGGTAGATCCGCGCGAAGGCGGACACCGGCCCGGCCGGCCGGCAGGTGGCGACGATCCAGCCGCCGGCCAGCCAGACCGCGGCCAGCTCGACGCCGAGGATCCAGGCCTGCGCCGGGGAGTTCCCCGGGAAAACGCTCGCCGGAAGGCCCGCGATCACCATGGCGAACGGGGTGAGCACGCCGGCCAGCAGGAACGCGGCGCGGCCCTTCAGCCGCACGACCAGGTACGTCATCGCGGCCATCGACACCGAAGCGAACAGCAGCATGCTGGTCATCGGCACGGTCGCCAGCGCCGGGTGGTTCACGATGGCGTTGCCGGGGTTCCAGGCCCACCACTTCAGCGGCGGCCCGATCTGGTCGAAGACCTCGTAGAACACCTGGCACACGAAGGCGACGGCCACCGCTCCGCGCAGCGCGCCGCGCCGGAAGATCCCGAGCGACCGCACGACCTCGTAGGCGAGCTGGCTGAACGCCGGGTAGAACGCCACGATGTAGAACGGCAGCCGGTCCCCCATGAACTGCACGGTGAACCGGTTGTGGGCGAAGATGAAGCCGTACAGCTCGTCGAGCCCGAACCACTCCGGGAAGTACAGCGGCGGTTCGGTGACGAACAGGTAGACCAGCGAAGCGCACCACAGCGCCAGGTTGACCGGGTCACCCGCGCGGTACCGGCGCACGGCGTGCACCAGCGCGAAGACGGCACCGGCGACGATCAGCAGTTCGAGCACCGGCAGCGTCCAGTTCGCGAGGTCCCACGGGGAGCGGACCGACACCACCGGCGAGACGTCGTGGCAGTCGAAGCCGAGCCCGCGGGTGACGGCCTCGGCGTCCGGCCCGCACGCCGGGCTCATCGCGCGGTCGCCGTCGAATAGTCCGTGGCCGGCGGCTCGGCGCACGGGTCGAACCCGAACGGCACCCGGTGCCTCCCGAGCGCCGCGCGGACGCGGTAGCGCACGAGCCCCGCCAGCACGCGCGGGTTGCGCAGCATGTCCCCCAGCGACTCGTCGAGGTTGAACACCTTGGCGAAGTGCTCGTCGACGACGTCGTCCTCCCGGGCCGCGCCGACGATCAGGCTGAACGCCGGCGCCGACACGGCCGCGAGGATCCGGCGCTTCCACTCGGGCGGCCGCTCGGTGCCCTCGGCGCACGCGTAGCCCTGGTCCCGGGCCATCGCGAGCCGCCACGGCACCTGGAGCGCTTTGCGCTGCGCGGCGAGGAAGCGCTTGCCGAAGCCCACGTCGAGCCGGTCGGCGCGGGAAAGGTGTTCACGCAGGAGCAGCGCCGAGCCGGCCGCGGAGCTGATGCCCTGCGCGTAGAAGGGGTTGAACGCGCAGATGGCGTCGCCGACGAACGCCAGGCCGCTCGGGAGCGTGCGCAGGCGGTCGTAGCGGCGCCACTTGTTGCCGGTCGAGCGGGTGAGGTGCACTTCGGACGCCGGCTCGCACCGGTCCATCGCGGCGGCGAACAAGGGCGTCCGCACCCGGCGGGCCACCTCGGCGAACGCGTCGGTGGTGCGGGGCATTTCCAGGCCCCACGAACCCATGCAGGCGATGACCCGGTTGCCCTCGACGGGGAAGAAGTTGACCAGGAAGTCGTGCTCGGCCGGGTGGTCGCCCTTGTCCGGCGTCGGCATGATCACCAGGTGCCGCCACCACCAGGACGTCGGGCGCTCGGCGGGCAGGTCGTACCAGCGTGAGGTGTAGGTGACCTTGGCGTCGAGGGTCCGCGTCGCGGGCGCGGGCCACCCGGCCGCGGTCAGCCAGCCGGCCACCGGGGAGCCGCGGCCCGCCGCGTCGACGACGAAATCGGCGTCGAGGTGCTCGCCGCCGGCGTCGACCCCGGTCACCGCCCCGTTTTCGAAGGTCAGTCCACCGGCCGTGGTCCCTTCGCGGATGACGACGTTGGGCAGTTCCCGCACCTTGTCGCGCAGCACGCGTTCGATGAGGATCCGCGAGCCGTAGATCATGGTCATCGAGCTGCGCTTGCGCGCCGACCAGCCCTCGCCGTCGAGGTAGGCGGCGTCCATGGACGGCATCAGGTGCAGCCCGCCCGCCGCGATCAGGTCGGCTTCGAAGCCGGGGAAGAGCGCGCCGATCGCCCGCCGCCCCGAGTTCAGCAGGAAGTGCGGGTGCTTGCTCTGCGGCACCCCGCGCCGGTGCTCGGCCCCGGCCGGCAGCCGGTCGCGCTCCAGCACGAGCACGCGCTCGAAGAAGGGCGCGAGGGCACCGGCGGCGCAGAGACCGGCGGCACTGCCACCCAGGACGACGGCGGTCCGGCCGAGCCGCATGCGGATCAACTCCCGTCATTCATACAAAGTGACGACGAATGTATGAATGACGGGCGAGCGTGTCAAGGCGGCCGTTCGCCGGGCACTCACCCTTTCGGCGAAGCTCGCCGTCGTTTCGTCCGGGGCCAAGGTCCGGAGCACCGACCAGGTCGTGGCGGAACCGGCGACCCCGGACGCCACCGTCAGCGGACTGCTCAAGTGCTGGGTGCACCCCTGCAACTGCCGGCCCCAGGAGCGCGTGGCCGCTCGCGCGGGCGCTGGTGAACGCCGACTTCGCGGACCGCGGCCCGGATTCGCTCGGGGCCTTGCTCATCGACGCCGTCGTGGCGGCCGTCGACCCCGGGACACCGCTGGACACCGGCGGCCCTTCCGCCGCGCGGTCGCCGCCGCACCGTCCGAAGTGGACGGAATGCTCACCGAGCTTCGTCACGCCGCGTCGGCGCTCAAACACAAGGGCGATCCCGCCGACGCGCTCATCCGCCTGGCAGGCCGCCAACCTCGAAGCGCTGGCCCGCCTCCGCCAGGGAGACGAGGACGGCGCCCGGCGCGCCATCGACCGCTCCCGGAAGGACCCGCTGGGCTTCGACGACACCCTGCTGTAGCCGTCAGGACCCGGCGGCGATCCCGCGGACCGCGTCGGCGACCGCGCCGAAGTCCTTGCGCAGGATCGCGCCGTGGTTGCCGGCGACCTTCTCGCGGGTGATGTTCGGGTTCCGGCCGAGCACCGCGTCGAGGCCGGCGCGGATGCGCTCCTGCTCGTCGCCCTTGCTGCCGAAGGAAGTTCCCGACGCGACGACGTACCGGACCGGGACCGTGATGCCGTCGAGCACCGGGCCCAGCTCGCGCTCGCGGGACAGCTTCCCGAGTTCGATGTTGCTTTCCGCCTGCTGGGCGGCGGTCATGCGCGGCGCCAAGCCGGTCGGGCGCAGCAGCGGCAGGAACCAGCTCATCCGCTTGAACAGCTTGCGGATCCGCAGTTCCATGGCGTCGTCGAGCCAGTCGTGCGGGTACGCGCCGTCGACCAGGACCGCGCCGAGGGTGCGCTCGGGGTTGCGGTGGGCCCAGTGCGCCGCAACCACCGCGCCGTAGGACCAGCCGACCAGCACCGCGCGCTCCACCCCGCGGGCGGCGAGCACGGCGTCGACGTCGCGGATCGCGGCTTCGAAGGAGTAGTCGGCCGAGCGCTTCGACTTGCCGCGGGCGCGCTCGTCGTAGGTGATGTGGCGGAAGCCGTCGCCGAGTTCGGCGAGGACCCGCTTCCAGTAGCCCTGGGTGGCGAACTGGCCGTTGAGGTAGACCACCGGGACGCCGGGGCCGCCGGTGTCGGTGACCGCGAGGGCCGTGTCTTCGACCGCCACCAGGCCGGTCCAGTGCGAGGAGATCGTGTTCCGCGTCATGACGGCTACTTTCGGCGGCCCGCCTGACACCACCCGGACACCGCGCTGACACGGCCGGGCTTGACAGGGCGGCAGCCGAGCCTCCATGGTTAGTTACATGAGTAATGAACCGACGAACCGCCGTGCGCGGTGGTCGGCGTGAAGGACGACGGGCGGCCGCTGTTCCTGCAGGTCGCCGAGCAGATCGAGAACTCGGTCGTCGACGGGAGCCTGGCCGCGGACGCGCAGGTGCCGTCCACCAACGAGCTCGCGGCCTTCCACCGGATCAACCCGGCGACCGCGGCGAAGGGCATCAACCAGCTCGTCGCCGACGGGATCCTCTACAAGAGACGAGGCATCGGCATGTTCGTCGCCACCGATGCCCGCGCGCAGCTGCTCGAACGGCGGCGCCGGGACTTCACGCGGCAGTTCGTCACCCCGCTGATGGCGGAGGCGGGCAAGCTCGGCATGGACGCCGAGGAGATCAAGAAGCTGATCGACGTCTGGGAGCCGGAGCGATGAACGTGGTGCGCACGACCGGGGTGACCAAGCGCTACGGCGCCCTCGCCGCGCTCGACGGGGTCAGCGTGACGCTCGCCGGGAACACGATCCACGGCCTGCTCGGCCGCAACGGCGCCGGCAAGACCACGCTGATGCGGATCCTCACCGGGCAGAGCTTCGAAACCGGCGGCACGGTCGAGGTCTTCGGGCAGCACCCGTACGAGAACGCCGACGTGCTCGCGCGAACATGCTTCATCAAGGAAAGCCAGCACTACCCGGAGAAGTTCCGGGTGCGCCACGCCCTGCGGGCCGCCGAACTGCTCTACCCGAGCTGGGACGCCGCCTTCGCCGCCGAGCTGCTGGCGGACTTCGCCGTCCCGTCCGGGCAGCTGCTCGGCAAGCTCTCGCGCGGGCAGCTGTCGGCGGTCGGGGTCATCATCGGGCTGGCGTCGCGGGCGCCGCTGACGCTGTTCGACGAGCCCTACCTCGGCCTCGACGCCGTCGCGCGCCAGCTGTTCTACGACCGCTTGCTCGCCGACTACGCCGCGCACCCGCGCACGATCGTGCTCTCCACGCACCTGATCGACGAGGTCAGCGACCTGATCGAGCACGTCGTCCTCCTCGATGGGGGCCGGGTGCTCATCGACGCGGACGCGGAGTCGTTGCGCGGCGAGGCCGTCGCGGTCACCGGGCCGGCCGACGCCGTCGAGCGTTTCGCGGCCGGGTACGAAGAACTGCACCGCGAACGGATCGGCGGCGCGCTGCGCGTCACCCTCACCGGCGCCCCGGACCGGGCCCACCCCGGACTGGACTTCGAGCCGGTTTCGCTGCAGCAACTGGTCGTCCGCACCACCCAGCACCACGGCGCGCTGGTCGCGGCCGGGAAGGAAACCCGATGACCCGCGTGCTCGACGTCGCCCGGATCCAGCTGGTCAACTGGCCGGCGCTGCTCGCGTACCCGCTGGCCGCGGTGGCCGCGCTCCCCTTGCTGGGCTGGGGCATCGACGTCTCCAACGGGCAGACGGCCGTCGGCGACCACGAGGTGTACCTGCTGCCGATGCTGCTGGGCGTGGCCGCGACGGCGCACCTGCAGACGATGACTCAGGTCTTCCCGTTCACGCTGGGTTTGGGCGCGACCCGCCGCCGCTTCGCCGCGGCGACGGCGCTCGTGGTCGTGGGGCAGGCACTGTTCTTCGGCTTGCTGCTGGTGGGCTTCGCCGCCGTGGAGCGGCTGACCGGCGGCTGGGGGCGACAGGCCCGGATCTACGGGCTCGGCGCGCTGCGCCAGGACGGCCCGCTCACGCAGTGGCTGGCGTTCACCGGACCGATCGTGGCGACGTCGGCGGTCTGCGTACTGGCGGGGGTGGTGTTCCAGCGCTGGCGGCAGTCGGGGATCTACCTGGCGGTGTTCTCCAGCGTGGCCCTCCTCGCGGCGGCGGGTGCGCTGGCGACCACGCAGAACTGGTGGCGCCCGATCGGGAGTTTCCTGGGCGACCAGCCATCGCTGACGCTGTTCGCGGCTTACCCGTTGGTGCTCGCGTTGGCCTTGGGCGGCACGGCTTGGCTGGTACTGCGGCGGTCGACGACCTGAAAGTCGATGACCGCGGATCCCCGTAACAGAACGTGATCGGGCACCGACTAGTGATGAACAAGCTCACCATCGGTGCGAACAGGAGCCTGCCCGATCATGTTGACGACCCTCGCGGCGGACTCGGCCGGCATCGACACGAACGGCGTCGCGTTCAAGATCGCCCTTGCGGCGATCAGCGTGGTCGTCGGCGGCGTGGTCACCCTCGTGACCGACCGCATCAAGCGTCGCAACGATCCGCACAAGCAATTGTCTTGGGACGCGAGGACTGAAATCGGCCTGGCGCGAGCAGAAGATGAAATCGCGCAGCACCTCGGTATCACCTACAAGGGCAGACCGGTGCAAGACCTGGCCGTGATCGACTGCACCATCTCGAACACCGGCAACCGGGTCGTGAAGAACGAGCTGATCAGGTTCGCGGTCCCGGAAGGCGCCGTCATCGTCGAAGCAGCCTGCCGACCTCGGCCTCAACGTGAAATGAAGGTGTCCCGCGACACCGCCGAAGAAGAGTCGGATCAGGAAGCCGTGTTCCGGATCGGCCACATCGAGAAGGGGGCGTCGATCACCGTCAGGCTGCTGGCCACGGGGCAGGAAGCCCGCAACTGGACGGTGGTGGCGCACAACGACGAAGGGGACGTCGGCTTCCACTCACGGGAGGTCGCACGGGTGCGCGACGACCGCGAACACGTGGCCCCATTCACCAAGCTGCTGATCTTGTTCTTCACGGTTCCCCCGATCTTCGGGCTTCCCCTGTTCGGCCCCATCGGCGACCTGATGCAGGCCGCCGCCTGGTTCCTCATCGCCGTGCTCCTGATGCCCCACGTCACACCGACCGCCAGGCTTGTCCAGAATTTCCTGACCTCGCGTGCTCCTGACGGGAGATCCAATCCGAGCGTCGTGATCAACGGCTCGGTTCAAACCATCAAGACCTGATCCCGCCTCGACCCGGCTCAGCCGTTGCGGGACATGGCTCCCGCGATCAGCATCGCCAGCCCCTGCTGCAAAGCCGGTGCCAGCTCCAAGTGCAACCCCGCCAGCGCCGGGTCCACCTCGTACGCCGCCAAAGCGCTCGGCGAAGGCCGGCAGTGCGTCCACAACCCACCAGTCAGAATCATCGCCATCAGGCACACCGAAGACGCCTCCGCGCCCACCTCCGGGACGTACCCCCGCAGCAGCTCGGCCAACGTCTCCAACCCCGCCAGCGCCGACTGCTTGAAGCGCACCACGACATCGACCGACACGTTGTGCTCCAGCACCCCCGCCTGCGCGCCGATCAGGTCACACAGGACCGTCCGGCGAGCCAGGGACTGCGCGACCACCGCCGCGAACGCGTCGCCCCGCGCGGACGCCGGGCGGTCGCGGTCCACGCCCGCCGCCAGCTCCGCCGACACCTCCGTCAGCCAGTCCCGCAGGGCGCCGTCGAGGAGTTCGAGCAGGATCGCTTCGCGGGATTCGAAGTATCGCAGCACGTTCGACTTCGCCAGGCCGACCCGGCGGCTGAGCTCGTTGAGGCTCACGTCGGCCACCGGCATCTCGTCGAGCATGGCCAGCGCCGTGTCGAGGATCGTGCGCCGCCGCTCCTCTCGCTGCTCCGCGCTGCGCGCCCGCTGGAACGTCATACGACCAGCCTAACGCCCGCCGCGAAAATTTACAGACCGGTTGTCTCTTGACATCAGACCGATGGTTCCTTAGCGTCGGAGGTGTAACAGACCGCCGGTCCGCAAGGGCCGCCACCCGGAGGGACCCCCAGCCATGAGCAAGAACTGGACCGACCGCGACGTTCCCGGCCAGCAGGGCCGCGTCGCCGTGATCACCGGCGCGAACACCGGGCTCGGCTTCGACACCGCCAAGGTGCTGGCCGAGCGGGGAGCGACGCTGGTCCTGGCCGTGCGCGACGTCGAGAAGGGCAAGAAAGCCGCCGCCAAGCTGGGGGCGGACGCCGACGTCACCGTGCAGGAGCTGGACCTCGCGTCGCTCGACTCCGTCCGCGCCGCCGCGGCCGAACTGCGCGGGACGCTGCCGAAGATCGACCTGCTGATCAACAACGCCGGCGTCATGTACCCGCCGCGGCAGACCACCCGCGAGGGTTTCGAGCTGCAGTTCGGCACCAACCACCTCGGGCACTTCGCGTTCACCGGCCTGCTGCTGGACTTGCTGCTGCCGGTCGAAGGCTCCCGCGTCGTGACCGTCGCCAGCATCGCCCACCGCATCCGCGCCTCGATCCACTTCGACGACCTTCAGTGGGAGAACTCCTACGACCGCGTCGCCGCCTACGGCCAAGCCAAGCTCGCCAACCTCATGTTCAGCTACGAACTGCAGCGCCGCCTCGCGCCGCGGGGCACCACCGCCGCCGTCGCCGCGCACCCCGGGGTCGCGCGCACCGAGCTGATGCGCAACTCCCCCGCCATCGCCCGCGCGCTCTTCCCGGCCGTCGCGCCGCTGTTCACCCAGAGCTCGGAGCGGGGCGCGCTGCCGATCCTGCGCGCCGCGACCGACCCCGCCGCGCTCGGCGGCCAGTACTACGGCCCCGACGGCCTCGGCGGCTACCGCGGGCGCCCGCAGGTGGTCGCTTCGAGCCCGCAGTCCTACGACGTCGCGGTGCAGCGGCGCTTGTGGACGGTGTCGGAAGAGCTCACCGGGGTCAAGTTCCCGGTCGGCTGAGGCGTGGCGTCCACACCGGACCGACGTCCCTGGGGGTGACAGGACCAGGCACCGGCGCCGCCCGCGGCTTACCGTGAAGTGGTGACCGACGAACCGAACCTGCTGGGCGATCACCTCCGCGCCCGCCGGGAGCTGCTGACACCCGAGCAGGCCGGCGTCCCGGCCGGCGGCGTGCGGCGGGTGCCGGGGCTGCGCCGGGAAGAGGTCGCGCAGCTGGCCGGCATCAGCGCCGACTACTACCTGCGCCTGGAGCAGGGCCGCGACCGCAACCCGTCGCGGCAGGTCCTCGAAGCGATCGCCCGCGTGCTGCAGCTCGACGACGACACCACGGCGTACCTGATCGGCCTCACCGAGCACCGGCCCCGGAAACGGCGGCGCCGGAAGGAGACGGTCCCGCCCGGCACGCTCAAGTTCCTCGCGGCGGTCGGGCTGCCCGCGTTCGTCGAGGGCCGCTACCTCGACGTGCTGGCGGCCAACCCGCTCGCCGAGGCGATCTCACCGCGGCTCGTCGCCGGCGCGAACCGGCTGCGGGACGTCTTCCTCGACCCGGCCGAGCAGGCCCTCTTCCCCGACTGGCACCTCGCCACCCAAGGGCTCGTGGCGGGGTTCCGCCAGGCGGTCGGGACCGAGACCGACGACCCGCGGTTCATCGAGCTCGTCGGCGAGCTTTCCCTGGCCAGCAAGCGGTTCCGCGAGCTGTGGGCCCGCCACGACGTGGCGAACCGGCGCGGCGCGACCGTGCGCTTCGCCCACCCGCAGGTCGGGGAACTGGTGCTGAACCGGGAAAAGCTGCTGCTGAGCGACGCACCCGGGCTCGTGCTCGCGGTCTACCACCCCGATCCCGGCACCGACGCCGCGGACAAGCTGGCCCTCCTCGGTTCCGCCGCGCTCGCGCCGGCCCCACCTCTCCGGAAGGACGTTCGACCATGAGCAAGCTCGCCCTCGTCACCGGCGCGACGTCGGGCATCGGCCGGGCGTTCGCCGAGCGCCTGGCCGCCGACGGCCACGACCTGGTGCTCGTCGGGCGGCGCCAGGAACGGCTCGACGAGTTCGCCGCCGCCCACCCCGAGGTCGGGATCCGCACGGTGGCGGCCGACCTGTCCACCGACGACGGCATCGACGAAGTCGCGGAGATCGCCGCCGTCGAGCCGCTCGACCTGCTGGTCAGCAACGCCGGCGTCGCGCACTACATGCCGCTGGCCGACCTGCCCGCGGCGAAGGCCCGCGAACTGGTCAAGGTCAAGGTCCTCGCACCGACGCTGCTCGCCCGCGCGGCGGTCGCCGGCATGGTCGAACGCGGTCGCGGCGCGATCGTCAACGTGGCCGGGATGATCGCCTTCAGCGGGCCCGCCCCGCAGGCGCAGCTGCCGCGGCGGACCGTCTACGCGGGAACGCTGGCCCACCTGGTCACCATGTCCCAGACGCTCAGCGCCGAACTGGCGGAGACCGGCGTCCGGGTGCAGGTCGTGTGCCCGGGGGTGGTCGCGACCGAGTTCCACTCGCGGCAAGGTCTGGACCTCAGCGCGGTCCCGCGGATGAGCGCGGCCGACGTCGTTTCGGCTGCGCTGCGCGGGCTGGAACTGGGCGAGGTCGTGTGCGCGCCAGGCGTGGAAGACGCGGGGCTGCTGGAGTCGGTCTTCGGCGCGGAACTGGCCGCGTTCGGCGGGCAGAGCCCCGCACTCGCCACCCGCTACCGGCCGGCCTGATCGCCGGAAGCCTTCAGCAGCAACCGATGCAGGGTGTCCTGCTCGCGCGGGGTCAGCCGCGCGAGCAGCTCGCCCGTCACCGCGGCCGAGACCTCCTCCGTCTTCGCCACCATCACGCGCCCGTCCTCCGTCAGCGTCAGCACGTGCCGCCGGCGGTCCTCGGTGTCGCGCTCGCGGAGCACCCAGCCCGCCGCTTCCAGGCGGTCGAGCACCTTGACCAGGTCGCTGCGGTCGAGGCCGAGGCGGTCGGCGACGGACTGCTGGGACAGCGGGCCGTACTCGCCGACGCAGACCAGGACGTAGAAGTCGCGCAACGACGTGCCGATCGCCGCCAGCTCCTCGTCGATCCGCGCGACGCCGCCGCGGTGGAGGCGGCCCATCAGGTACGTGGGCCAGCGCAGCAGGGCACGAGGGCGATCGGACATGGCGCCGATCCTAGGCCAAGAAAGCGGGTTGGCACAATTGTAGGATTTCCCTACAGTAGGTGCCATGAACGAATCACCGGTCGCCCTCGTCACCGGCGCGAGCCGGGCGCACGGCCTCGGCTTCGCCGTCGCCCGTGAGCTCGCCACTCGCGGCTACCACGCCGTCCTCGCCGGGCGGAACCTCGAACAGACCCGCGAACGGGCCGCCGAACTCGTCGCCGAAGGGCTCTCCGCCGAAGCCGTGCGGCTCGACATCACCGACCCGGCCGACGTCGCGGCGTGCGCCGAGCACCTGCGCGCCACGGCCGGCCGCCTCGACGCGCTGGTCAACAACGCCGCGAACATGCCCGACTTCACCGTGCTGTCCCTGCTCGACGCGGACATCGCCGCGGCCCGCGCCTCCTACGACGTCGTCGTCCTCGGCCCCTTGGCGCTCGTCCAGGCCTGCCTGCCGATGCTCGAGGCCGCACCCGCCGCCCGGATCGTCAACGTCTCCAGCGGTGCCGCCGCCCAGATCGGGGCCGACGTCGAAACCGTCCGGGCGCCCGGGTACGCGCTGGCCAAGTACGCCCTAGAAGGCCTGACCACGGCCCTCGCCGCCGAGCTGCGCGGCGCCGGGATCCACGTCGAGGCGGTCGATCCCGGCTCAGTGGCCACCCACCCCGAACGCGGCGACGACGCCGACGACCGCATGCCCGCGGAAGCCGCGCTCGACATCGCCGCCGCGGCCACCGGTGAGTCCACAAAGGACTGATCCAGGCCGCTGCCGCTGGAAGACCACGGCCTGCAGGTGGTCGTCGACGGGCCGCGCTTCGACGCCTACGCCCGCCCGCACGCGGATCAGCCGTGGCGACGGCACGCCACCGGACGGCTCCGGCCGCCCGGCCCGCGGCCCGAGCCGTGGAAAACCGAGTGGCCACCGGCGGAAGCGACCGAGATCGACGTCGCCGCGGCCTACGAGCGGCACACCTACGGGCCCGCCTTCCGCGCGGTGAACCGGTTGTGGCGGGCCGGCGACGACGTGTGCGCCGAGATCGAGCTCCCGCCGGGCGTGGGCGGCTCCTTCGAGGTGCACCCGGTGCTGCTCGACGCCGCGGTGCAGGCGGCGGCGCTCGCGGCCCCGGGCACCGAACCGCGGATGCCGTTCCTGTGGAGCGGCGTCGAGCTGTACGGGCCGCGGATCCGGCAGGCACGGGTGCACGTCACCGCCGAGGGGCCCGGCACGGTCGGCGTCACGGTGTTCGGCACGGACGGCGTCCCGCTCGCGCGCGTGGAGTCGATGGTCACCAAGCCGGCGAGCCCGGCCGACACGATGCTGTACCGCCCGCGCTGGGTGCCGGTGGCGCCCGTTCCGGCGAGCGAGCCGGTGACCGTCGTCGAAGCGCCGTCCGGTGCCGTCCGCCCGGCGACCGCCGGCGCGTTGCGGCTCCTGCAGCAGCGGCTGGCCGAGCCCGGCCGGCTGGCCCTCGTGACGCGCAACGCGACCGGGCCCGAACCCGACCTGGCCGCCGCGGCGGTCTGGGGCCTCGGCTGCTCGGCGGCCGCGGAGTACCCGGGGCGGCTGACGATGGTCGACCTCGACCCCGGCGCGGCCGCCGACGTGCAAGGCCTGGCCGGCGACGGCACGGAACCGCAGATCGCCGTCCACGGCGGGGTGCCCCACGTGTTCCGCGTCGCGCGGGCCACGCCGTCGGCCGCGCGGCCGCTCGACCCGGCGGGCACGGTGCTGATCACCGGCGGCACGGGGGCACTCGGCGCGCTGGTCGCCCGCCACCTCGTCCGCGCCCACGGCGTCCGGCACCTCGTGCTGGTGAGCCGTCGCGGCCCGGCGGCTCCCGGCGCGGCCGAGCTGGCCGAGCTGGGCTCCGGGGTCCGGATCGTCGCCGCCGACGCCGCCGACCCCGCCGAGATGCGGCGCCTGGTCGAGGCGTGCGACCCGCCGCTGACCGCCGTCGTGCACTCCGCCGCGGTGGTCGACGACGGCGTCCTGTCCGCCCAGACGCCGGAGCGGCTCGACGCGGTGCTGGGCCCGAAAGCGGACGCGGCGCTGGTCCTCGACGAGGTCACGCGCGACCTTCCGCTGACGGCGTTCGTCCTGTTTTCCTCGATCGCCGGGACCTTCGGCAAGGCGGGCCAGGCCAACTACGCGGCCGCGAACCGGTTCCTGGACGCGCTCGCGTCCCGGCGGCGCGCGGCAGGCCGCCCGGCGGTGTCGCTGGCGTGGGGCCTGTGGGAGGTCGGCACCGGGCTCGGCGACCGGATCTCCGCGACCGCCCACCGCCGGATCACCGCGTCCGGCGTCACGGCGATCACCGCGGAGCAAGGATTGGCGCTGTTCGACGCGGCCCTCGCCTCGCCCGAGCCGGTCCTGATCCCGGCGCGCTTCACCCAGCCGCCGATGACCGTGAACCCGCGCCCGGCCACCGGTTCCCGCCCCTGGCCGCGACAGCCCGCCGGGGCCGAGCTCCGCGACCTCCTGCGCACGGAGGTGGCCGCGGTGCTCGGCCACCCGGACCCGCACGTGATCGCGGACGACCGGCCGTTCACCGAGCTGGGCTTCGATTCCCTGACCACGCTGGAGATCCGCAACCGCGTCACGGCCCGCGCGGGCATCGAGCTCCCGGCGGCGGCGCTGTTCGACCACCCGACGGTGGCCGCCCTCGCCGAGCACCTGGAGGCGAGGGTCAGCCCGCGACGCTGATCTCCGGGTAGGGGAAGTGTCCACCTGCACCTGGCCCCGCGGCCCGCTACCGGGTCCCGCTGACGTAGTGGACACCGCCCATGCGCAGGTCGTCGTCCGCGAGCGGCAGCCCGCAGGCGGCGAACAGCTCCCGGACGCTGGTGCCGTGTATTTCCCAGCCGAGGCCGGTCAGGTAGGGGCCGGCTTCGTTGCGCTCACCGAAGTAGCGCAGCCGCGCGTGGTCGAGGTCGAAGCCGTGCGCGCGCCAGCGTTCGGAAATGCGGTCGAGGCTCCTCTTGGTGGTTTCGTCGTCGCCCGGCCGCGGGTTCGGCCTGCTCTCGGTGGCGACCCGGCTCCCGTCCACGCTGAGTTCGGTGACGGTGTCGAGCAGGCGATCCTGTGCTTGCGGCGGGAGGTAGCCGAGGAGTCCTTCGGCGCTCCACGCCGTCGGTTGCCCCGGATCGAACCCGGTTTCCCGCAGCGCGGCGGCCCAGTCGTTCCGCAGATCCACCGCGGCCACCCGGCGCTCGGCTGTGGGGACATACGCCGCCAAGGTGCGCGTTTTGAACTCGGCGACCTGCGGCTGGTCGACCTCGTACACCACGGTCCCGGACGGCCAGGGCAGCCGGTAGGCGCGGGAATCCAGTCCCGAAGCGAGGATCACGATCTGCCTGATGCCGGCGTTCGCGGCATTGCGGAAGAAGTCGTCGTAGAACTTGGTCCGCACCTTGGCTCCGTCGATGGCGCTCCGGCCGACGAGGTCGCCGGGCGCCTTTTCGCCGGTCGCCAGCCGGGTCAGGAGATCGACCCCGACCGCCTTGACGAGCGGCTCGGCGAAGGGGTCGTCGACGGGCCCTTCACGGCTCGCGATCGCCCTCGCGACGGCGGCCAGGGTGGCGGTCGCGCCGACGCTGGAGGTGGGGTCCCAGGTGTCGCCGTCGTGCCTGGTGGATGTCATGTCCTGCCCAGCTTTCCGGGGTCCTTGCTTCGGCCGGACGTTAACGGGTTGGTGGGTGGGTTCACCTAAAGTGAGAGGGATGACCGCCCGCTTGCCTCGCACCGACGTCCGGGACAACCGCGCCCGCATCCTGTCCGCGGCCCGGACGGCGTTCGGTGCGGACGGTCTTGACGTCCCGGTCCGCGAGATCGCCCGCCGCGCGGAGGTCGGACCGGCGACGGTGTACCGGCACTTTCCGACGAAGGCCGCACTGGTCACCGAGGCGTTCGCCGATCAGGCGCGCGCATGGCGTTCCATCTTGGGCGAGGGCCTTGCTGACCCTGATCCTTGGCGCGGCTTTTGTTCCGTGGTCGAGAAGCTGTGCTCGCTTCAGGTGCGAGACCACGGGTTCATCGCGGCGGTCAAGACCGCGTACCCGCAGGCGCTGGACTTCGCGGCCATGCGCAGTTCGTCTCTGGCCGCGGCGGCCGAGTTGATCCGCCGCGCCAAGGCCACGGGCCACCTGCGCCCCGACGTCGGGATGACCGACCTGACCCTGATGATCATGGCCGGCAGCGGAATCGAGGCGGATCCCCCGGCGGCGCAGGCCGCGGCGGCCCAGCGCTTCGCGGCACACGTGATCCAGGCATTCCAGGCGCCGCAGGGACTGTAATCAAGAGCCCGTGATGGTCACTGTCTCGATGCGGTGGTGCGGTGCCGGTTCCGTGGAGAGTCCCCAGATCAGGGTGGCATCGCGAAGACGAGAGCCGACATACCGCTGAAGAAGGCTTGACGCCGCGGCGGGACGACCTTGCCTTCGCCGTGCTCGCCCATGTCGTACGAGCCACGCGGTGCCGATTCCTCGAGGTGGAGCAGATCGCCCGTCCGCGCAGCGCAAGAACCGGGAAGCGGTCGAAGTGCAACCAGAACATCACCAGCGCGTTCCGTCGGCCTTGGTACCAATGCCACTCTTCGGTCACCGACTCCAGCGTCGAGCCCAGCCGGGCTCGAAGCAGCGCCGTGATTCGGGAGCCGTCATCAGCTCGGGGACGGAAGCCAGTCGTCCGTGTCGCGGTGGCGGCCGAGCCCGATGGCGTCGAACTCGTCGAAGTGCTCGCCCTTGACCGCGCCGAGTCGCCGGAGCGCCTGGGAGATGGGGCTGCCGTCGGCCGGTGCCGGCTCTTCCGAAGCCGAATGCAGGGGGCCGAGCACCGTTTCACCGCCGGCCCACACCTGTGCGGACTGGGTTCCGCTCCCGCCGAAGTAGTCAGCCTCGACGTAGGCGATGGGACCGCCCGCCGAGCAAGTGGCCACTATGTCTGCGAACCCGGCGGGTACTTTCCAGAACCCGGCGAGTTCGCCCCCTCCGGCGGCCGTCACCGCGTCGAACAATTCGTCGGTCATCGGCAGCAACGACAAGTGCTGGCCGAGCGGGACGACCCACGCACCCTCCACCGAGCCCGCCACCGTCCGGAGCACAGGCTCGGTCGAAACGACAGCCTGCAGGAAGTACCCCATACCCGTCATTCTCGCTCACGATGCCGCACCGCACTCCGGAACTGCCCCCAGGTGCCGCGGACGCCGCCGATCGCCAAAAGCTCTGATCGACCTCGACGAGCGGTTCCCGGTGGTCGGCCGTCTGCTGGCCGGCGCCGAACGGGATGAGGTGTACGCCGAGCAGGTCGCCGGGCAACCGCAGTTCGCTCAGGCGGGTGGGGTCCGCCACTGGGCGAGGTTCTCGCGGGCGGCCACCGTGTCGGGGTGGTCCGGGCCCAGCACCCGCACGCGGTCCGGGAGCAGCTCCTCGAACGCGGCGGCCGCACCGGCCGGATCACCCGCCTCGCCCCGCCAGCGAGCGAGGTGACCGCGCGCGGTCAAGGTGTCGGGGTGGTCCGGGCCCAGCACCTGCACGCTGTCGGCGAGCAGTTCCTCGAACGCGGCCACCGCACCAGCCGGATCACCGGCCTCCCCCCGCCAGCAGGCGAGGTTGTTGCGGGTGGCGAAGGTGTGCGGGTGGTCCGGGCCCCACACCAGCAGCGCGTCGGCGAGCACCTCCTCGAACGCGGCCGCGGCACCGGCCGGATCGCCCGCCTCACCCCGCCAGCGAGCGAGGTTGCCGCGGGTGATCAAGGTGTGGGCGTGGTCCGGGCCCAGGAGCCGCACCATGTCCGCGAGCAACTCCTCGGACGCGGCCGCCGCACCGGCCGGATCACCCGCTCGCCCCCGCCAGTAGGCGAGGTTGCCGCGAGCGGCCAAGGTGTGGGGGTGGTCCGGACCCAGCAACCGCACCCGGTCCGCGAGCAGCTCCTCGAACGCGGCCACCGCGCCGGCCGGATCACCCGCGTGTCCCCGCCAGAACGCGAGGTTGCCGCGGGCGGTCAAGACGTCGGGGTGGTCCGGGTCCAGCACCCGCGTCATGTCGGCGAGCAATTTCCCGGACGCGGCCGCCGCACCGGCGGGATCACCCGCCTCGCCCCGCCACCGGGCGACGTGGCCGCGGACGGTCAAGGTATCGGGGTGGTCCGGACCCAGCTGCCGTTCAGCGGTGAACTGAAGCCGGAGGTGGTAGATCTTGGCCTCGGTGACCAGCCCCCGGCCGCCGAGGCTGGCCCCGGCCCGCAGCAGCACGGCGTGCGCGCCGGGTTCCCACAGGTGCTCGCCCGCGGCCTCGGTCAACGCCTCGGTGTTGGCGCGCAGCACCTGCCCCAGCGCGGTGTCGCGCTCGGGGTCCGGCCAGCTGTGGAGCAGCGCGTCGGCTGCCCTCCTCGCCACCGCCGCACGCTGCGGGACGGTCAGGGCGTCGCGGGTGGCGCGCTGCACCAACGCGTGGACCCGCACCGTCCGGGTGTCCGAACGCGGGTCCAGGGTGATCAGGTTCAGCCGGTGCAGGCACCCCAGCCCGTCGCGGGCCTGCTCGGCGTCGACGTCCCGTCCCGTGCGGCCGGTGAGCAGTTCGGTGATCGCGGGGGCGGTGAACAGCGCGGCCGGGATGCCGTTGGGGTCCAGCACGCCGGCCACCTCGAGCAGGGCGCCCGCGATTCCCGGCGGTTCCAGCCGGTCGGCTTGCTCCACGGACAACGACCACGTCGTGGCCACGGTCGCGCGGTGCTCGTCCGGCAACCCGTCGTCTTCGGGCAGCAGTGACGCGAGGGTGCGCCGGCGGCTGGTCCACCGCGCGAGGTAGTCGCCGCACGTCAGGCCGCGGTCCAGCAGGTACGCGGAGGCCTGCGCCAGCGCCAGCGGCAGGTGCCCCAGCCGCGCCGCCAATTCGACCGTCCCCTCGGCCAGGTGGGGCTGGTCGGCCAGCGCGGCCCGCAGGTACGCCTCGGCCTCGTCCGGGGTGAACACGTCGACCTCGACCAGCCGTCGGCCGGGCCCGCGCAACGCGGCGTCCCGGCGGCGGGTGGTCACCACTGCACGCCCGCCCGGGGTGGCCGGGGGCCACAGGCCCCGCAGGTCGGCCGGGTTCTGCACGTCGTCGAGCACGATCAACCACCGCGCCGAACCGGCGGCCAGCCATTCCAGCAAGCGCCGCGCGCCCTGCTCGGGGTCGGTGTCCTCGAGGCCGGTCAGCTCGGCGGCCACCCGGGCGTAGCTGGACACGATCGCCTCCCGCGACCCCGCCGTCACCCACACCCACACGTCGACCTCGCCGTCGTCCCAGAGCCGCTGGGCGTAGTCCAGTGCGACCTGTGTCTTGCCGACACCGCCCAGCCCGGACACCACACCGGTGTGCACCCGCGGCTGACCGGTCGGCACCGCGGTGTCCAACGCCGCCACCAGCCGGCGCGTCGTCCCCACCCGATCCTGGAAGGCCGCCGCCTGCTGCGGTGCCACCCCCGCCCGGTACGGCAGCGACGCCACCGGGCGGGACGGCGGGTGAACGTGCACGTCACCGTGGACGTCGCGAACTTGGACCAGGTTCCCGGACACGCCGCCGGCCACGTGGTTGGCCGGCCCACCCTCGGGCGGCCCGGCGGCACGGTCACTCATCGATCCAGTATCGCGACTTCCGGCAGGTTTTCGCCGCGCCGGTGTCGAACGGCGGCCGACCCGTTCGTGGTCCGGGTGAGAGCCCCCGAGAAAGGACCCGACATGCCGGACCACGAGAACGTGCACGCGACCCTGACCTTCCCCGTGCCCGCCGAGCGGGTGTTCGCCGTGCTGGCGGACCCGGCGGCGCACGCCGCCATCGATGGGACCGGCTGGGTGCGGGAATCCGTCGATCCTGCGCCGCTGAGCGCGGTCGGGCAGCTGTTCCGGATGGACATGTTCCACGGCAGCCGGCCGGTCGGGGAGTACCAGGTGGTCAACCGCGTCGAGGTGTTCGAGGCGCCGCGGGCCATCGGGTGGGTGACCGGGCACCGGAAGGGGGACGGCGAGCTCGAGTTCGGCGGGTGGGTCTGGCGGTACGACCTGGCGCCGCTCGGTGCGGAAGCCACCGAGGTCACGCTCTCCTACGACTGGTCCGCCGTGCCCCAGTACATCCGCGACCGGGGCATCCGGTTCCCGCCGTTCGGTCCCGGGCACCTCGAGAACTCGCTGCGCCACCTCGCCGGGCTCGCCGCGGCCGCTGCTCAGCGCAGCTGACGCCAAGCCTCGCGGCGGCGGCGTTGCGCGTCCGGGTCGGCGACCGGTGCCGCCGACAGGAGGCGTTGCGTGTACGCGTGCGCCGGGGCGGTCAGGACCTCCTTGGCCGGGCCCTGCTCGACGACGTGGCCGCGGTGCATCACCGCGACGCGGTCGGCGAGCTGTTCGATCACCGCGAGGTCGTGGCTGATGAACAGGCAGGCGAAGCCGAACTCGGACCGCAGGTCGCGCAGGAGGTCGAGGATCCGGGCCTGGATCGTGACGTCGAGCGCGCTCGTCGGCTCGTCCGCGACCAGCAGGTCCGGGCGCAGGGCCAGGGCCCGCGCGATGCAGGCCCGCTGCCGCTGGCCGCCGGAAAGCTCGTGCGGGTAGCGGGCGGCCAGCGACGGCGACAGCTGGACCGCCGACAGCAGCTCCGCGACCCGTCCGTCCACTTCGGACGGCCGGACCGCGCGGTGCAGCCGCAGCGGCGTCGCGACGCTCTCCCCCACCGTCGTGCGCGGGTTGAGCGAGGACAGCGGGTCCTGGAACACCATGCCGATCCGCCGCCGCAACGCCTTCGCCGCCCGGCCGCGGACCCGCGTGAGGTCGGTGTCGCCGATGCGGACGGTGCCGGCGGACGGCGCGAGCAGGCCGGTGACGGCCCGCGCGACCGTGCTCTTGCCCGAGCCGGACTCCCCGACCAGGCCGAGCACCTCCCCCGGCTCGACGTGCAGGTTCACGCCCTCGGCGGCCCGGACCGCCAGCGCGCGGAACCGGCCGCGGTAGGTCACCGAGAGGTCTTCCACCCGCAGCAGCGGGGCCTCGGCGGGTACGTCCGGGACCGACGCCGACGCCGGGTGCTCGGCCGCGGCGACGTGCGCCGGCCCGACCGAGACGTCGTCGGCCAGTGCGCGTTCGAGCCCGGCCGTGGCGGCCCCGCCGAGTGAGATGACCGAGCCGAGCAGCTGCCGGGTGTACGCCTCGGCCGGGGTGGCGAAGATCGTGCGGACGTCGCCCTGTTCCACGACCAGGCCGTCCTGCATTACGACCACCCGGTCGGCCAGGTCGGCGACCACGCCCATGTCGTGGGTGATCAGCAGGATCGCCGTGTCCAGCCGGGACCGCAGGTCGCGCAGCAGTTCGAGGATCTCGGCCTGCACCGTGACGTCCAGCGCCGTGGTCGGCTCGTCCGCGATCAGCAGCTTCGGCTCGTTCGCCACCGCCATGGCGATGACGACGCGCTGCAGCTGCCCGCCGGACAGCTCGTGCGGGTAGGACCGGAACCGCTCGCGCGGCTCCGGCAGCCCGACCAGGCCGAGCAGCTCGATCGCCCGGTCCCGGGCGGCGGCCGCGGTGAGCGGCTGGTGCGCGCGGATCGCCTCGACGAGCTGGTCGCCGAGGGTGAACACCGGGTTCAGCGCGCTCATCGGCTCCTGGAACACCATGCCGACTTCGCCGCCGCGAACTTCCCGCAGCTCGGCCGGGGTCAGCGCGTAGAGGTCCCGCCCGGCCAGCTCCGCGCGCCCGGACACTTTCGCCGTGGGCGGGAGCAGGCCGAGCAGGGACATCGCGGTGACCGTCTTGCCGGAGCCGGACTCCCCGACCACGGCGACGACTTCGCCCGCGCGGACCTCGTAGCCGACCCCTCGGACGGCTTCGACGTCCCCGAACGAGACCGCGACGTCGTGCAGCCGCAGGAGCCCGGCTCCGGTCACTGGACGATCCCGAACTTGCGGTAGTCGACGTAGGCCGGGAACCGCCCGATCTCGACGCCACCGACCTGCGAGCCGTGCAGGAACGAGTTCCGCGTGTAGATCAGCGGCACGACCGGCGAGTCGGCGAGGATCTTCTTGTCCAGCGCCGCCCACTTCTTGCCCGCTTCCGCCGGGTCCACGGTGGCCTGTGCTTCGGCGATGAGCTTGTCGACCTCGGGGTTGCTGTACCGCGACTCGTTGTACCCGCCGTTGCCGATCTCGGTGGACTGGAACAGCGGCTGGATGTTCGCGTTGGCCGACGGGATGTCCGGCTGCCACGAGGTGAGCGTCAGGTCGAAGTCGGACAAGCCCTTGGTGTCCACTTCGGACGTGTAGGTGTCCTCGTCGAGCGGCTTGATGGAGACCTTGATGCCCGCCCGCGCCAGCGAAGCCTGGATCGCCGCGGCCTTCTCCGGGAAGCCCCGCTCGTTGTGGGTGGCCAGGACCAGGCCGTCGAGCCCGTTCGGGAAGCCCGCTTCGGCGAGCAGCTGCTTGGCCTTCGCGACGTCACCGGAGGGCGGCGCCGGGTACAGGTCGTACTGCTCGCGGCCCTGCAGGCCCGGCGTGATGAGCGTGGTCGCGACGTCGCCGGCCAGCTGCGCGCTGCCGGAGCTGGCGACCTGGTACGCGGCCTTGTCGACGGCGTACTGGAAGGCCTGGCGCACCTTCGGGTTGGTGAGGGTGCCGCGCTGGGTGTTCAGCGAAAGGTAGGCCAGCGCCCCGGATTCCGACGTCACCAGCCGCGACTTCGCCGACGCGTTGCCCTGGATCTGGGCCAGCTGCGCGGGTGAGGCGAACGACATGCCGAAGGCGGCGCGGTCCTTGCCCGTGTCGTCGACCAGGCGCTTGGAGATGACGCCGGTGTCCTGGCCGAGCTCGAAGTCGATGGTGTCCGGGTTGGCCAGCCGCGTCTTGTCCTCGTCCCGGCTCCAGTTCGGGTTGCGCGTCAGCTTCGCCGACTTGCCGCGCTCGTAGCTCTGCAGCTGGTACGGGCCGGACGCGACCGGGTGGTCACCGTAGTTGGCCTCGGCGCCCTTGCCCTTCGGCACCGGCGAGAACGCCGGCGTGCTGGCGACCCAGTTGAAGTCGCCGTACGCGCGGGCGAGGTGGAAGACGATCGTCTTCGCGTCCGGCGTCTGGATGGTGTCGAGTTCCTTGCCGCCGTCGAACGGGCCCTTGTACGCCAGGCCCGGCGAAAGCAGGTCCTTGTGGTATGCCAGGCCGCCGGAGAACGCGGCCGCGAACGAACGCTCGAGGCCCCACTTGACGTCCTCGCTCTTGATCGGCGTCCCGTCGGCGTACTTCAGGCCGTCCTTGAGCGTGAACGTCCACGTCTTGCCGCCGTCGCTCGGCCGCCCGGTGTCGGTGGCCAGGTCGGGCACGATCGTGGTGTCCTTGCCCGGCGCGACGTCCCACGACGTCAGCCGCCGGTGGATCAGGCCGAGCGTGGTGACGACGAGGTTCGAGCTCTTCGCCGGGTCCCAGGTGATCGACGGCGCGTCGTTGAGCAGCACCAGCGTCCCGCCCGGCTTGACGGTGCCGCCCGGCCCGGCCGGTGTGTCGTTGGCGCCGCACGCCGTCAGCAGCGTGACGGCCGCCGTCACCCCCGCGGCGAGCGAGAGCCAGTGTCCCCGTTTCATCGTTTCCCCTTCAGACGAGGCGAGCCCGCGGATCGAGCGCGCCGTAGCAGAGATCGACCAGGAAGTTCAGGACCGTGACCAGCAGGGCCGAGAACAGCGTCACGCCCAGCAGCACCGGCAGGTTGAGCGAAGCGATGGCGTCGACGAGCAGCCGCCCGACGCCGGCCATGCCGAAGATCCGCTCGGTGATCACCGTCCCGGCGAGCAGCCCGCCGAGGTCGACGCCGAACACGGTGATCACCGGCAGCAGGACGTTGCGCAGGGCGTGCCGGCCGACGACCTTGCGCTCGGTGAGGCCCTTCGCCCGCGCGGTGCGGATGTAGTCCTCGCCGAGGGTTTCCAGCATCTGGCCGCGGGTGAGCCGCGCGTAGATCGCCGCGTGCAGGAACGCCAGCACGAACCACGGCAGCACCAGGTGCCACGCCCACTGCGCGGGGTCTTCGGTCAGCGGCACGTACCCGTTCTTCGGGACGACGTCGAGCGCGAAGGCGAAGATCGTGATGCCGATCATCCCGGCCAGGTAGGCGGGCATGGACACGCCGGCCATCGCGGCGGCCATCGTGATCCGGTCGGCCGCGGTCCCGCGGCGCAGCGCGGAAAGCACGCCGAGGCCGACCCCGAGGACGATCCAGATCGCCGCCGCGCCCAGCGCGACCGAGAAGCTGACCTCGATCCGGTCGCCGATCTCGCTGAGCACGTCGACGTTGTTCTGGAAGTCCCAGCCGAAGCACGGCGCCGTGCAGTGGATCGCCGCGGCGCCGGTGCCGAACGTCCGGCCGCCGAGGATCCCGCCGAGGAAGTCGGAGAATTGGCGGTACCAGGGGACGTCGTAGCCCATGAACTCGCGCGCGAGCCGGAGTCCTTCGGGCGTGCACGGGCGGCCGCAGGCCATCCGCGCGGGGTCGGCGGGCAGGACGTAGAACACCACGAACGTCACGAAGGCGACGACCAGGAGCACGAGCAGCATCCCGGCGAACCGGGTGGCCACGAAGCGGGCGGTGCGCATCAGGCCGCACCGCCCGACCGCGGGTCGAGCGTGTCGCGGATCGCGTCGCCGACGACGTTGAAGGCGAGAGTGACGAGGAACAGCAGGAGCCCGGGGAAGACGAGGTACATCGGGTCGGTCTCGAAGAAGTCGATCGCCGTGCTGATGGTGCGGCCCCAGCTCGGGGTCGGCGGCAGCACGCCGACGCCGAGGAACGACAGCGCGGCCTCGCTCCCGATCATCGACGGGATGGCGAGGCTCGCCACGACGATGACCGGTGCCCACAAGTTCGGCAGGAGCTCCTTGGTGAAGACGTGCCACGGACCGCCGCCGATCACCCGCGCCGCGGCGACGAAGTCGCGCTTGGCCAGCGTCAGCGTCTGCGCCCGGACGATCCGGGCCACCCGCGGCCAGCCGAACAGCCCGAGCACGACGATCAGCGTGACCTGGCGCGGGAAGTCGACCGGCAGGACGGCGCCGAGCGCGATCATGAAGATCAGGTACGGGAAGCCCAGGATGACGTCGGCGGTCCAGGTGACCAGCCGGTCCCACCAGCCGCCGAGGTAGCCGGCGCTGACCCCGATGAGGACGCCGAGCGCGGTGCCCAGCGCGGTGGCGCCGAGCCCGACGAGCAGCGACGTCCGCGCGCCGTGGGCGACGAGCGCGAAGAGGTCGACGCCGGTGAGGGGCTCGACGCCGAACCAGTGCGCGCCGCTCACCCCGCCGAGCGCGCCCGCCGGCAGCCCGGTCGGGCCGAGCGTGGCGATGTCCGGGGTGAGGCTCTGCCCCTCGGCCAGCGCGAACAGGTCGGCTCCGGCGGCGAGCAGCACGATCAGGACGACGAGCAGCGCGCAGCCGGACGTCCACCGCCCGGACCGGACGGCACGCCACACCGCGGCGGGCAGGGAACGCGCCGCGAGCGGCGGGAGGGAGGGGGCGGACACAACACCTTCAAAGTTCAGCCGATCGGGTGACGATCGGGGACTTTAAGGAGGTGTGCCGGTGATCGTTCAACCGTCTCACCAGGTGGACGGCAAGTAACGCGCCCCCGTACCCTTCCGTCCGGTTCATCCCGGTTTTCGGTCACGATGTGGTCGCTTTCGGCGGCTCACGTGTACCAGGTGGGCTCCGGCAGCTCGCCGCGCAGCGCGTAGACGCCGACCTCGCGCCGCTTGTACGCCACCGGGTCGTGCAGCGAGTGCGTGCGCAGGTTCCGCCAGAACCGGTCCAGCCCGTGCTTCGACGCGCTCGCCCGGGCGCCCGTCAGCTCGAAGATCTTGGTCCCGATCTCCAGCCCGGTCTCGATCACGCGCTGCTTGGCCGCCGCGATCAGGACCGCCAGCTCGCCGCGGACCTCGGGGGTCAGGTCCTCGCGCGGGGCGTGCAGCACCGCCGAGATCGCCGCGCCCGCCTTGTCCGTGAGCGCTTCCGCGGCCCACAGCTTGGCCTGGAGGTCGCCGTAGCCGTCGAGGATGTACCACTCGTCCGCGGCGGCGTCCTTGTCGTCGCCGCCGTAGGGCCACGGGCGGGTGCGCTCACGGGTGTACGCCAGGCCCGCGTCGAGGGCGCCCTGGGCGATGCCGAGGTAGAAGTTGGTGAAGACCAGCTGGATCGCCGGCACGTTGAGCGTGTTGTAGGTGAGCGGCCGGAACTCGCGGTCGACGTACCCGGCGGCGCTCGCCCACGGGACGCGGACGCCGGTGATCGTCACGCTGCCGGATTCGGTGAGGCGCTGGCCGATGTTGTCCCAGTCGTCGTGGAAGACGATGCCCTCCTGGGCGGACGGGACGATGGCGAAGACGTGCTCCTCGGTCCCGGCCAGGACGCCTTCGAGCACGGTCAGGTCGGAAACCCGGCTGCCCGTGGAGAACGACTTGTGTCCATTGTAGACGAGTTCGTCGCCGTCCTCGGTGATGGTCAGGTCGGAGTCGCGGGGGTTGACGGCGCCGCCGAAGAAGAAGTTGTTGCTCGTGTACAGCTCTTCGACCGCCGCGATCTGGTCGTCGGTGCCGACCAGCCGCGCGGCCCAGGCCCAGAGGTAGTGGTAGCCGAGCAGCTGGCCGATCGAGCCGTCCGCGCGGGCGATCTCGCGGGTCACCCGGTAGGCGGTGTCCCAGGTCTGCCCGCCCCCGCCGTGCTCGGGCGGGCCCAGCAGGGTGACCAGGCCGGCCTCCTTGAGCAGCCGGACCTCTTCGAACGGGGTGGCGTTGCGGCGGTCGCGCTCGACGGCGTCGACGGCGAGCTTCGCGGCGACGTCCTTCGCGATCGCGATCCAGCCGGTCTTTTCCTTGGTCGTCAACGGCTTTCCCTTCGGTGCGCGGTCATGATCCCGAGTACACCGGCGAGCCGCGGGGGTGTCAACGGGAGTCCGCGCGCTGGGACCGGGCCGTCCCATAGTCCGGAGTGGATGGTCAGCGGCGCCCGGCGAGCGGCACACTGGCGACGTGCTCCCAGGGGCCGCCGAGGTAGCGCCAGACGTCGAGCCCGGTCGCGGTCGCGGTGCGGGGACCGGGGTCGCGGCGCACCGCTTCGAGCGTCGCGGCGGCGACGTCCGGGCGCACCTTGTTCTGCACGGTGACGTGCGGGGCGAACCGCTGCGCGTCCTGCCGGGTGAGCCAGTCCTTCCACCGCGCCCGCAGTCCGGCGTGCAGGCGCAGCAAGGGCTCGGCGGTGACGTCGAGCGCGACCCCTCGCCCGAGCGACCGCGCGCCGGTGACCGTCAGCTCGAAGGGCTCGACGTCGCCGGCGACCTCGGCGCCGTCGGCGAGCACCGCCGCCAGGTGCTCGCCCGGGAGCGCGTGGAACAGGGTGAGGTGGGCGTCGACGACCAGCCGCTCCGGCGGGAACCACCGGCGCCGCAGCGCGTTCCACGCCGCTCGGGCGGTTTCGTCGACGGCGAGGGTCACGACCAGCGGCGGCACGCGCCGAGCATACGACGGGTCACCCTCCGGCGCGCTCCTGGACGATCCACGTGTTGCCGTCCGGGTCGGCGAAGTCGAAGAAGCTCGCGTAGGCACGTCGTTCCGGGTCGGGGCCCGGCGCGAAATCGCCCTGCCAGTCCGCGGACTTCTTGTGCCGCAGCGGCCCGGCCGGCACCCCGCGGGCGGCGAGTTCTTCGCGCGCCACCTCGATGTCGGGCACCACCAGGTAGTGGTCCCGCGCCGTGCCCGGGGCCGCGCCGGTCAGTCCGACGCCGAACTGGATGGCGGCCGCCGAACCGGGCGGGGTCACCTGGACCACGCGGAAACCGGCGTGCGGCCGGTAGTCGACGTCCAGGGCGAAGCCCACCTTCGCCGTGTAGAACTCGACCGCGCGGTCGACGTCCGCGACCGGCAGGGTGAGGACTTCGATGCGGAACTCAGACAAGGGGCTCACCCCCGTCGACGGCCAGTGAGACCCCGGTCAGGAACGTGCTGTTCAGCGCGAACACCACGGCCTCGGCGATCTCCTCCGGACGCCCGACCCGCCGCACCGGGCTCGTCGCTTCGCGCGTGGCGAACAGTTCGGCCTTCTTCCGCTCCCCCAGCCCGTCGTAGGCACCGGTGTCGACCGTGCCCGGCGAGATCGCGTTCACCCGCAGCGGTGCCAGTTCCACCGCCAGTCCCCGGACCAGCGCGTCCACCGCGGCGTTCGTCGCGCCGACGGCGAGCATCCCGGCCGCCGGTTTCCGCGCCGACGACCCCGAGAAGAACACGAACGAGCCGTCTTCGGGCAGGCGCGGGGCGAAGTGTTTCGCCAGCAGCAGCGGGCCGAGCACCTTGACGTCGAACGACTTCAGCACGACGTCGTGCGCCAGGTCGCCGACAGCGCCGCGGGCCCGGGCCGACGCCGTCGAGACGACGTGGTCGACCTGGCCGAGCCGGCCGGCCAGCGCGGCGATGGACGACTCGTCGGTCAGGTCGACGAACTCGGCCTCGACGCCCGGGTCGTCGTACGCCTTCGCCAATGCCTCCCGGTCGCGCCCGGCCACCACGACCCGGGCTCCGGCCGCCCGCAGCGCCGAGGTCACCGCGCGGGCGATGCCACTGCCGCGGCCGATGACGAGCACCCGTCGATCGCTCATTTCAGATCCCCTTCTCGGCGAACGCGCGCAGCTCTTCGGGGTCCAGGCCCCGGTCGACGCCGTGCGGGGTGACGGTCTGGCCCGGTTCGAGCACCAGCTTCCGGCCGTCGAGGGTCACGTCGACGACGTCCGGCTCGAACGACACGAACCCGGACACGCGTGCGACCTCGGGCCACGCCTCCGGGTACGACCAGGCCGCACGCTTGCCCGCGCCGATGTCGAAGTAGCCGGCCAGGCCCTTGTACGGGCAGAACGTCTCGCCGTCGACCGGCGTCAGTGCCGTGAGGTCGATGTCCTCCCGCGGCACGTACCAGCGCGGCGCGAAGCCCGACTCGTAGAGCACGACCGGGCGGCGGGTCTCGGCGACGACGCGGTCGCCCTCGCGCACGACCAGGTGCCGGGAGGTCTGGCGGATGTCGACGCGGTGGTAGGGGTCGGCCGCGTGCCCGACGATCCGCTCGTCCTCCTCGAAGAAGGCGTCCATCGCCCGCCACGCGAACGCGACGCGGTCACGCAGGACGTCGGCGTGGCCGGGCAGCCCGGTGTGGCGCCACGCCGCGCGCGGTGTCTCCTCGCCCGCCGCCCGGACCGTGTACCAGCCGGTGGGGCCGAGGTCGCGGTGCGTCGTCGTCCGGTCTTCGGCGGCCAGGACGTCTCCGCGGACGTCGGCGAGCGGGAAGTACGCCACCGGGTAGCGGCCGGGTTCGTGCAGGAGGACGACGTCCTCGCTGTCGGCGATCCACTCGCCGCCGAACCGCACGCGCATCCGCCGCCGCAGCGGCTCGGCGAACAGCAGCCGTTCGGGCAGCGGCTGCTCGACCAGGAAGTGCCCCACCGCCCGGGTGGCCAGTGGTCCTTGCTGCCAGGCCAGTCCCATGATGCCTAACCTTTCTGAGATTGTTTGATGGTTAGCCATGCAAGCACCCGTGGTGTAACCTGTCAACCATGAGTTTGGAGGTTAGGTTGGCCACGACGGACGAGACCCTGCTGCTCGACCTGCTGAACACCACCCCGGTGCGTGACGGCCGGGCCGAGGACGACCTCGCGGACGTCACTGCCGGCCGGGAGTGGCTCGCCGCCCACGGGCAGCCGGCGACCGACGACGAGCACCGGACGCTGGTCGAGGCGCGGTCCGCCCTGCAGGACATCGTGCGCGGCGACGCCTCCCCCGCGACGGCCGCGCGGTTCGTCGACGGCGTCGCCTACCGGGCCGCCTTCGGCGACGGCGTCGAGTGGGTCCTCGACGTGCCACCGGGCCGGTCCGCGGCGGCGCGGGCCGTGCTCGCCTGGGACGCGCTGGCGAAGTCGAGCCCCGGCCGGCTGCGCCCGTGCGCCAACCCGGAGTGCCGGCTGTTCCTGATCGACCACAGCAAGCCCAACAGCGCCCGCTGGTGTTCGATGGCCGTCTGCGGCAACCGCATGAAGGCCCGGCGGCACTACCAGCGCTCGCGCACGGCGGAATGAAGGAGACGACCATGGCGCGCTTGGTGTCGCTCAACGTCGGGCTGCCGAAGGACGTGGCCTGGCAGGACCGGACCGTCCACACGGGAATCTTCAAGTACCCGGTCGAGGGACCGCGGCTGGTCCGCCGCCTCAACGTCGACGGCGACGGCCAGGGCGACCTGGGTGGCCACGGCGGCGAGAACCGCGCGGTGCTGGTCTACCAGCGCGAGTCGTACGAGCACTGGCGGCGGTTCCTCGGGCGCGACGACCTCGAAGACGGCCAGTTCGGCGAGAACTTCACCGTCGACGGCCTCCCGGACGACGAGGTGCACATCGGCGACCGGTACCGGATCGGCGAAGCGGAGTTCGAGGTCACGCAGCCGCGGGTGACGTGCTTCCGCGTCGGCATGCGCCTGGGCGAGCCGCGGATGCCGTCCCTGCTGGTGGCGCACCACCGGCCGGGGTTCTACCTGCGCGTCATCACCGAGGGCCACGTCGAGGCCGGCGACGAGATCGTCCGCACCCGGGCCGGCCGCCACGAACTGAGCGTCGCGGCCATCGACGCGCTGCTCTACCTGCCGGACCGTGACCCCGAGGTGTTGCGCAAGGCGCTCGACATCCCGGCGCTCAGCCCCGGCTGGCAGGGCTCGTTCCGCGACCTGCTGGCGGCCCCGGCGCCCCGGGTTCAGCGTGGCTTCCGGCCGCTTCGGGTGACCCGCGTGGTGCCGGAGAGCTCGACGGTGACGTCGATCCACTTGGCGGCCGACTCCCCGCTGCCCCGCGCCGAGCCGGGCCAGTACGTGACGTTGCGCGTCCCGGGCGCCGGCGATCCGGCTCCGGTGCGGAGCTATTCGCTGTCGGCGGCGCCGTCGGAGCGTGAATACCGCATCAGCGTCAAGCGCGACGGCGTCGTGAGCAGCTACCTGCAGACGCAGTTGGCTCCCGGCGCGGTGCTCGACGTGGCCGGCCCTCGCGGCGACTTCGTCCTGACCGACGACGAGCGTCCCGTGGTGCTGGTCTCGGCGGGGATCGGTGTCACGCCGGTGCTGGCGATGCTGCACGCCTTGGCGGCCAGTGGTTCGCCACGGGAAGTCCGGTGGGTACACACGGCCAGGACCGCTGCCGAGCAGGCATTCGCCGCGGAGGCTCATGCGCTTCTGGCCGGCCTTCGCCACGGCCGTGAGCACGTGTTCTTGACGGCTGACACCGGGCGACTCAGCCTCTCCTCCTTGTCTACTTTGGACTTGCCGGTGGATGCGGACGTCTACTTGTGCGGCCCGGACGCGTTCATGACGGCCATGCGCACCGCGTTCGTATCGCTGGGCTTCGACGCTTCGCGTGTCCACAGTGAACTGTTCGGCGGGGTGCCGGCGATCAACCCGGGCCTCGTGGGCGTCACGCGGACTCCCCCGCACGCTCCACCGGGAGCGCCGGGGAACGGACCGGCGGTGACGTTCGCACGCAGCGGGCTGACCGTGCCGTGGTCCGAGGGGTATCCGAGCCTCCTGGAGTTCGCCGAGGCGTGCGACGTGCCGACGCGGTGGTCGTGCCGGACGGGGGTGTGCCACACGTGCGTGACGCCGGTCCTTTCGGGGAGCGTGTCGTACGACCCGGACCCCCTCGAGCCGGCGGCGGAGGGTGAGGCCCTGATCTGCTGCGCGCGGCCGCGCGAGGACGTGGTGCTGGACCTCTGAGCCGAACACATTCCCGGAGTACTTCCCCTGCGAAGTATCCTGCGACCGGACGAGCGTCAACACCCGTCGTGCGGCAGCCAGCAGAGTGGCATGCAGGCCGCCGCCTTGATCGTTTCCATCCTGGCGACGACTGCCCTGGCCACCCGGCAGGCCGGATTGTCGCGAGCCGGGCTCCTGACCGGGCACCGCCCACCCACGTGTAGCCGCCCGGGGGACCGGGTATCACCCCGGGCACCGCCAGGAGGGAAACCACCATGGGAATTCTCGTCGGGCTGCTCGTGATCTGGGCGGCCCTCGTCGTGCTTGGGATCGCCGTCAAGAGCCTGTTCTGGCTGATCATCGTCGGCGCTGTGCTCTTCGTCGCCACCGGGGTGATCGGCTTCGTCAAGCGGGAGGCGCTCGGCAAGCGGCGGTGACGCCTCAGCCGCGGTCCTGGTGCTCGCCACCGGTGTCGAAGTGGCGCTCCAGGTACTCCGCCGGCGGCAAGGAGCTGTCGCGCAGCAGCGAAAACACCTCGCTGCCCGGCGACAGCTCCTTCTCGCCCGTCGCATATCCCTGCGCGAGCCCGAGGTAGCTCACCTCGGCCCGCTCCGCGTACTCGCGTGCTTCCGCCTCGGCGAGCGCCAGCGCCTCGCCGAGGTCGGCCGCGCGCCACAGCGTTATGCGCTCTTCGTACGGTTCTTCGCCCGCGTGCGTCCACCGGAAGAGGCAGCGCACCGCGAACCATTCGTCGGATTCGTCCGTCACCGCTCCCCCGTCGCCGATGGTCCGGACGAATTTTAGTGCGTTTCGGTGGTGTACCCGCCGTCGAGGGTGAAGGTCGCGCCGGTGATGTTGCCCGCGACCCGGTCGGCGGCCAGGAACGCCGCCAGGTTGGCGACTTCCGCCGGCTGGGTGAAGCGGCCGGTCACGGCGTGGGAGGCCGCTTCGCCGGCCACCGCGCCGGGGGTCGCGCCGGAGCCCGCCGCGACGGTTTCGGCCACGCCGCCCGAGCCGAGCCAGAGGTCCGTCGCGACCGGGCCCGGGTTGATCGCGTTGGCGCGGACCCCGCGGGGGCCGAACTCCTTCGACACCGACTTCGTGAAGTTGACCAGCGCCGCCTTCGCCGCGCTGTAGTCGATGACGCCGGGGTCGGGCAGGGTCGCGTTGATCGAGGCGATCGTGACGATGCTGCCCCGGCCCGCGGTCACCATCGTCGGCAGCACCGCGCGCGTCGCGCGGACCGCGCTCAGCAGGTTGAGGGTGATCGACCGGGTCCACTCCTCGTCGGTGACGAGCAGGAAGCCGTTCGGCCGCGGGCTGACGGCGCCGACGTTGTTGACCAGGATGTCGACGCGCCCGAGCTCGGTCAGCGCCAGCTCCACCAGCTTGCCGGGGCCGTCGGCGGTGCCGAGGTCCACGGCCAGCGTGTGCGCCTTCCCGGCCCGCGCGAGCTCCTCCAGCTCGGCCCCGGGCGCGCGGGCGCCGGCGACGACGTGGACGCCCTCGGCGACCAGGGTCCGGGTGACGGCCAGGCCGATGCCCCGGCTGGCCCCGGTGACGACGGCGACGCGGCCGCCCAGATCCAGTTCCACGGGCTCAGACCCCGTGCTCGCGCAGCCAGGCGAGCACGGCGTCGGCGACATCGCGCCAGCCGCTGTCGATCGTGAGCGAGTGGCCCCGCCCTTCGAACTGCTTCAGCTCGGTGACGGCGGTGGAGTCGCGGTACTGCTTGAGCGTCGAGCGGGTGACGACGTCCGGGACGGTGTGGTCCGCGGTGCCGGAGACCAGCAGGAGCGGGCCGCGGTCCGCTCGGCCGGTGTCGACCTTCGCCTCGGAGTGCAGGACGAAGTTCGCGGCCGCGGCCTGGAACAGCGGCCGGGCCGGCGACGGGATCGTCCAGCGCCGATACAGCTCGGCCGACTCCTCGTCGGTCAGCGCGTTGCCGAAGCCGAAGCGGAACTCCTTTTCGGTCAGCGACACCGACCGGTGCAGGTTGGCCGGGTTGCCCAGCGCGGGCAGGCCCGCGCGCAGCTGCGCCAGCGGCAGCGGCAGCACGCCCTTGATCTGCGCCGGGTCGATGGCGACCCCGGCCGCGCCGATGCCCCGGCCGAGTAGCTTCTCGGTGATCAGGCCGCCGAACGAGTGGCCGACGATCACCGGCGGCCGGTCGAGGCCTTCGATGATCGACGCGAAGTGGTTCGTGGCGTCGTCGATGCCGATGTCCGCGACCGCTTCCGGGTGTTCTCTGGCCGCTTCGACGGTTTCGGGCTCGTTCGGCCAGCCGGGCGCGACGGGTGCGTACCCGGCGGCCCGGAAGTGCTCGATCCAGGGGGTCCACGACGTGGCGTGGAGCCACAGACCGTGGATGAACACGACAGGGGTACCCGCGGGTGCCATCGGATCCTCCAGTTCGGGGACGGCGTCTGCCGAGAAGCCAACACGACCCGGGCCGGGCCGTCCAAGACCTGCCGCGTGCGCATCGATAGCCGGGATGGCATCGTTGGCGCTCCACGCTCCCGCACGGAAGGCCCGGATGGACCTCGACCTCAGGCTGGTGCGCTACTTCGTCACGGTCGCCGACGAGCTGCACTTCGGGCGCGCCGCCGCCCGGCTGTACATCAGCCAGCCGGCGCTGTCCAAGCAGATCCGCCGGCTCGAAGCCGAGGTCGGCGCGCCGCTGTTCGTGCGCGACAGCCGCCACGTCACCCTGACCCCGCGCGGCGAGCGGTTCCTGCAGCTCGCGCGGCAGCTGCTGGCCACCGCCGGCCAGATGCTGCGCGAACCGGCGCCGAACCGCCTGCGGGTCGCGCACATCTTCGAGCTGGACACCAGCCGGGTCGTCACCGACGCCTACCTCGCGGCGCACCCGGGCGTCCAGGTGGTCCAGAGCCAGATGGACAGCGCCCGCCAGCTCGCCACGCTGCTCGACGACCACCTCGACGTCGCGATCCTGCGCGTCACCGGCGCGTTGCGGGCCGAGTACCCGGCGGGCTGGCAGCACGCGCCGCTGCGGCTCGAGCCGTTCCGGCTGATCGGCAGGCCCGGCGACCCGAACCGGGCGGCCGTTTCGGTGCACGAGCGCCCCATCGAGGTCTTCGCGGACGCGCCCGGCACGGCGCTGTACAACGTGCACGGCCACTACCTGAGCTCGTTCGAGCAGCACACCGGTCTCGCGCTGCGCTGGCTGGGCAACCCCGGCACGTTCGACCACTGCCGCGCCGTGCTCGGCCGCGCACCGGACAGCGCTTTCCTGCTCGAATTCGAGAGCTACGCCCGCCGGTACGCCGAGCACGGCTTCCCGGTGCACCGGCCGCAGGAGCTGCAGCCGGTGTACTCGTGGTCGGTGGCCTGGCGCGCGGGCGAGGAGTCGGAGACCGTCCGGGAATTCCTGCGCATCGCGGGCGAAACCGCCGAACGGCACCACTGGCTGCGCCCCGAACGGGCCGATGGCGCACCACTGTGGACCCCGCCCGAAGACCTCTCCGCCGCCCCTTAGCTCACCAGAAGAAGATCCAGCGGCCGTCGAGGCAGACGCCGTGACCCTGGTAGGTCACCCGCCGCTGACCCGGGGTGAGGCAGTGCGACGCGGCGATCCGGTGCCACAGCTCGGATTCGGTGAACACCATCGTGCCGGTGCGGTAGGGCACGGTGACCGGCTCGCCCCCGCCGTAGTGGCCGGGCGGCGCACCCGGGACGCCGGCTTCCAGGTCCAGGCCGCTGCCGCCGTCCGGTAGTTCGAACGGCACGGTGAAGGTGACCACCGCGGTGATGTCGGCCGCGCGCGCGATCAGGGACGGCGCCTGCGTCTCGAGGGCGTCGACGTGCCAGCCGCCGCCCGCGTACTCGCCGGGGGCGTCGAAGCCGAACACGTGGAACCCGGGGACGGCGAGTTCGTCGGCGTACACGACCGGCAGCCCGTACCGCTGCTCGAAGAACGTCGCGACCCGCTCGTGGACGAGGCGGAAGTGCCGGTACAGCAAGCGGCTTTCCGCCCGCGCGCACTCGGCGTAGTGGTCGAGCCGGCCGCGGCTGCGGTAGAGCGGTTCGCCGATCGTGGCCATGCCGCCGACGCCCGGCGTGCGCCGTCCGTGGTGCCACAGTTCGGCCGGCGCCGCGTCCACGGCCGCGCGGACCTGGTCGACTTCCGCCGGGCCGAACAGGTCGGCGGCGAAGACCCGGGCGCCGCCGAAGCGGATTTCCTCGACCGGCCGGGTGTCCATTGTGGTCATCGGGGGTGCTCCTTGCACAACGCGGCCGCGGCCAGCAGCCCGGCGACGGCCGCCGCGATCGGCTGGCCGGTTTGCGATTCGTAGTAGGTGAAGCCCGGCGAAGGGTTGACTTCGAAGCAGTACCACTCGCCGTCCGGGGTGCGCCGCAGGTCGATGCCGGCGACCGGGAGCCCGAGCCGCTTGGCGAGGTCGAAGCAGCGGAGCGTGACCTCCGGCGGCAGCTCGATCGACGTCAGGACGGGGTCGCGGTGCCCGAGCACCCGTGCGTACCGGTAGTCGTCGGCGTCGCTGTCCACCTCGACGGCGAACACCTCGGCGCCGACGACGTGCACCCGGACGTCGGTCCCGGGAACGCGGCGCTGGAACTGCGTCGGGCAGGCGGCGACGTCCGCGAACCGCTCCTCGGGCCGGACCCGCCGCACGCGGCTGCGCACCCCGCTGGCCGACTTGACGATGACGTCACCGTGCTCGCGGAGGAAGTCCGCGACCCGGTCCGGGTCGTTGGTGACGAGCGTCGGCGGCACGGCGAACCCGGCTCCGGCGATGGCCCGCAGCTGAAACGGCTTGGACGCGTTCCCGGCGGCGGCTTCTGGCCGGTTCAGCACGTAGGCGCCGGTCCGGTCGGTCCAGGCGTTGAGCACCTGATCCACTTCGGCGGCGTGCCGCCACTCCACCGAGCCGGGCGGCCGGGTGCGCAGGCCGGGCAGCTGGGTGCTGTCGTGCGGGCGAACGTAGGCGGCTTGGACGCGGTCGAGGTCGAAGGCCCGGCCGGCGACGGTCACGACGGTCCGGCTGGTGCGGCCGCCATCGACCTGGACGGTGGTTTCGAGGACTTGGCGCTGGTCGAGGAACCGGACCGGCGCACCGAGCCGCTCGAGCTGAGTGCGGACGGCGGCCATCGGCTGGTCGCGGACCAGGCCCCAGAGGAGGATGGTCATCCGGCCACCGCCTTGACGCCGGAGGAATCGGCCGGTGCGGAGGTGCTTCGGCGGCCTGGGGAGGCAGCGGGCGCGTGCCCGCGCGGCGCTTCGGGGACATGGTCTGGCGGCTCCGCCACCGCCCCGCCGCTCGCGGCCCGGCCCCGGGCCACCGCCGGGTCGGCCGCCTCCCCACCGCCGACCGGCCCCTGAGGCACGGCGGCAAGCGGCGAGTAGCCGCCCGGCGCCTCGGGGACATGGCCCGGCGACTGGCGCACCTCGACCGGCGCGGAACTGCCCCGGCGGCCTGAGGAGGTGGCGGCCGCCTGCCCCCGCGGCACTTCGGGAACATGCCCCAACGACTCCCCCACCCCGACCGGCGCGGAACTGCCCCGCTGGCCCGGGGAAGCAGCGGCCGCCTGCCCCCGCGGCGCTCCGGGAACATGCCCCGACGACTCCCCCACCCCGACCGACGCGGAACTGCCCCGGCGGCCCAAGGCCCCGGCGCCCAACTCCCCACCGCCGACCGGCCCCCGAAGCACAGCGGCAAGCGGCGAGTAGCCAGCCGCCGCCTCCGGAACGTGCCCCGACGACTCCCCCACCCCGACCGACGCGGAACTGCCCCGGCGGCCCGAGGCCCCGGCACCCGCCTCCCCACCGCCGACCGGCCCCCGAGACACAGCGGCAAGCGGCGAATACCCCGCCGGCGCCTCCGGAACGTGCCCCGGCGACTCCCCCACCTCCGTCACCAACCCACCACTCGCGGCCCGGCCCAAAGCCACCGCGAGGGCGTCGGCCACCGCCGGGTCGGCCAGGTCCGGCCATGCCGAAATCTCCCGCACCTCCGCCCGTGCGCCGAGCCCGGACACCGTCGCTGTCAGCAACGGTGCTCCTGCCAGTGAAGCCAGCTCGCGCAGCTGCCGCCCCACCGTGGGGTGCACCTCGCCGATGCACACCTCCCCCACCACGTGCACGCGGTGGCCCCCCTCCGGAACGGCCGCCACGGGCGGGGCGAACCCGACCGAACGGTGGACCGCCGCCACGCGCAGGCCCACCGCGGCGGCCGCGTCCGCCCACTCCTCCGGGTTCCACGCCGGGCCGTTGAGGCAGCGCGGGTTCGGCGGGTTCAGCACCGGCGCCGGACACGCGTCGAGCCACGCCAGCAGGAACGCCGTCAGCTCCGCCGCCGCGTACGAGCGGTCTTCACGGCGCACCCGCGCCAGGTCCGCGCCGGTGAGCACCCCCAGCCGGTTCACCACGCCCGTCACCGAAACGGGACTTCCCAGGGAAAGCTCCGCCCGCACCCGCCCGGATCGGTCGATCGAGAGCGCCCACTGGGCCCGGTGCAGCTCGTCGACCGTCAGCAACAGCGCCTCGTCGCCCCAGCGGTCCGCCAGGGCGCGGGCGGCGGCATCGTGGGCGTGGGCCAGGATCAGCAGCATCAGCTGTCCTCTTCGGACAGTGCGTCGCGGCCGACGTCGGGGCGGTCCTCGAGGGAGATGAACGTCCGCTCGTCGCCCTCCGGAACGGACGCGGGGTCGGACGAAGAAGGCGGGAAGGTGCCGGCGAGGTCGACGAACTCCTTCTGCCCGTCCTTGCCCCGGTCCTTCTCCTTGCCTTCCTTGCTGTCCTTCTCCTTGCTCTCCTTGTTGTCCTTGCCTTCCTTCTCCTTGGACTCCTTGCCCTCCTTGCTGTCCTTCTCCTTCTCCTTGGACTCCTTGGTCTCGGTCTTGTCCTTGATCGGGTCGATCCGCCGGTCGATCGCGGTGATCTTCACCTGCAGCTCCTGGACCACCCCGAACAGCTCCAGCCGCAGCTCCTTGATGCAGTTGCTGACCGTGCGCAGCGCCTCCGCGACCCCGCCGAGGTCGGTCTCGAGGGCGTGGAACCGGTGGTTGAACCCGATTTCCGTCGGCGTCTCGCCCGCCTGCACCACCGTCACGCCGTCGATGAAGTCCGGGTGCGTGAACACCGGCTCGAAGTGCAGTTCGCACTGGGGCGCCGACTGGGGCACGCTCGTCTGGAACACGAACGGCGGGCTCACCGTCGCCGCCAGGCCGGGGCCCGACGAGCGAGCGATCGCGCGGCCCAGCACCGCGACGACGTCGTCCTCTGCGACGCCCGCGCCGCGCAGGGCTTCGACGATCGTGTGGGCCGGGACGCCGTAGACGAGTTGTTCGTCGCTCATGAGATCTCTCCTTGTCCTGCCCGCGCGGACGGCGCCAGGCGGTAGTGCCGGTAGGCCCGTGCGGCGGCGATGTTCAGGCCCGTGGGATGGCCGGAGCCGTCCACGTCGACGTGCTGCCGCCGGATGGCGAAGGTGTCGGCCCGCACCCCGACGGGCGTCACCAGCTCGACGATGTTGAGCAGGTGCTCGTACTGGCGCAGGCTCAGCAGCGTGCCGTCGGGCAGCGACGGCCGCCACGTGTACGGGTCGTTGGCGCCCGAGCGCTGCCCCACCACGCACGACACGACGCTGATGCCGTTGTTGAACAACGGGATCGTGACGACGGGACCGCGCCTCGACGACAGCGTCGCGTGCTGGTCGCCGAGCCCGCGCACCTGCCAGCGGTGGACCAGCGTGTGCTCCCCCGCCAGGTTCGCGCCCGCCAGCGGGAGCCCGGTGACGCCGAACAGCAGCGCCAGCGTCCCGGTGCCGGTCACCAGCGCGACGACGCTGCTCGCGCCGGCGGCGGTGGCCGTGGTGAACAGCGGGCTCAGCACGGCCGAGTTCGCGAGCACCGCCGCCGTGCGCGTGGCGCCGAGGTCGAAGAGCACGTAGTCGCGGGGCGAAACGGTGGCCAGCTGGCGGGTGAACGCGGCGACGTCGGTCACCTTCGGCACGCTCCGGCTGTCCAGCGCGGCGTCCAGCCCGGAAACCGTGCTGGTGGACCGCGCCGCCGCCAGTGCCGCCGCGGGGTTCGCGACCGGGGTCAGCCCGGCGCCCGCGAGCGCGGTGATCACCGAGACCACCGGGACGTCGTGGGCCGGGTCGGTGGCCGAGACCAGCCGCGCGGACAGCGTCAGCGGGACGTCCCCGGCGGCGTCCGGCTCGACGTCCACCACGAGCGGGCCCATCGGCGCGGTGCTGACGAACACCGTGCCGTCGGCGTCCGGCTCGACCGTGTGCAGGCCGCACGCCTTGAGCAGCCACGCCCCGGCCGGGTCCGCGGACCTGGGCTGGGGCACCAGGTTCGGGTCCTTCAGCTTGCCCGCCGCGGTGACCGCCGCGTCGAGCTGGGCGGCCACCGGCGCTGCCAGCTGCGCGCCGAACCCGAGCTCGAACCGGGAGCCGCCGGCGTTGTCCTGTCCCCTGAGCACCTTCGGCCACGGCCGGGCCCCCAGCCGAACGCACCGCGCGTCCAATGTGGTCAGTGCTTCGGCCACGCTGGGCGCGAGGGGCTGGAACGGCTGCACCTGCCAGGTGGCGAGCGCCGCGCGCTGGGTGTCCACGTGCGCGGCGAAGTCCGGAGGCAGCAGGCGGTGGGCGTGCGCGTCGTCGCCTTCGGTGCTGCCGGCCGGCCAGACCAGGTGCACCCGCCGGATCGCGTTGAGCAGCTGCCCGATCGCGGCCGGCGCGCCCGGAGCCACCAGCCGCAGGGCGATCAGCTGCGGGTCCGCCACCTCGTCGGCGCCCACCGTGCCCGGCACGCCGACGTCGGCGAGGAAGTCGGCCAGCGCGGAGCCGATCCACGGCGGGCTGGGCAGCCGCACGCCACGCAGGACCCGCAGCCGGTCCCGGTAGGACTCGTCGTCCTCCCGGGTGCCCTCCGGCTGGAGCGGCCGGGTGGCGGGGGTCTGGCCGGCCGCGTCCCAGAACAGCTCGTCGGAGAAGCGCGGGCTGGACAGGTCGGCGCCGATCCGGTCGAGCGCGTTGCCGCTCGCCACCGCCAGGGTCCGCGACGCGCGGATTTCCCGCGCGGTGCGCCGGATCCGGCCCTTCTCGTCGAGCAGCACGGTGAGCAGCCGCCCGAGCACGCCCTCGACGAGGTCGAACCGGACCGCGGCGAGCAGCTGCGCGGTGCTCAGCCCGACGCCGAGCTCGCCGCCGAGGATCCCGCGCGCCAGCACCGAAAACGGCGCCGTGACGTCGCCCTTGCCCGCCGGCGGCAGCGCGGTCACCAGCGCGGTGCCCGCCGCGGTGTGCGGCGCGAACGTCACCACCGGCAGGGATTGCGGCGCCCCGCCGCCGGTCTTCACCGCGGGCAGGATGGTCAGCCCCTGTACGTCCACATCGGACAGCACGGTGCACAGCACCAGCGGGTGCCGGGTCGTCGTGTCGACCACCGCCTCGGCCTGGCCGGGCGAGGTCGTGGCTTTCAGGGTCAGCGGGCGCGGGGTGGCCGCCGGGGACAGCGGCCCGATCAGTTCGGCCGCCGCGGCAGCCAGCACCCCGGCGCCGAGGTGGTTCGGGTCGAGCAGGGAACGGGTGGTCATGGCTTCACCGCACCGTCAATCGGCCGGGCGACTCGACGAAGACCGCGATCTGGTCGGCCCCCAGGACGAGGTTCTCGTCCTGGTCGAGCACGTCGGGCGAGGTGTCGCTCTCCCCACCGGATCCCACGCCGTCGACCGCGTACGGGAACCGCATCAGGTGCAGGTCGCCGACGTCGACGACGCCGGGCTCGGCCATCATCGCCGCGGACAGCGCCGCGGCCCGCACCGGTTCGGCCAGCGACAGCCCGTCGACGACCCCGCGCAGCCGGGCCGCGAGCCGCTGCTTGAGCGCCAGCGCGGCGGGACTCAGGTTGCGGCCGGCGACCGACCCCGACGGCAGCGGCAGGCCCGCGGTGACCACGTCGGACTGGACGGTGAAGAACACCTGCTCGGCCCGCACGACGTCGGGAAAGATCCCGACCGGGCGGACGTCCCGGATCGCCTGCTGCACCGCCGCGCGCAGCCCGGACGCGCCGTCCCAGACCGCGGCCTCGGTGGGGGCCACCAGCACCGTGACGAAGAACGGCGAAGACAGGTCGCGGTCGGCCGCGAACAGCCGCTCGAAGAAGGCGAACTGGCCGAAGATCGACTGGGACAGGTCCAGCCCGCCCCAGCCGTCGCGCACCACGACCTGCCGCACGCCGGCGACCAGCGCCACCGTGGCGGCGATCGAGTCCGCCGTCCACAGCGACCGCGGCGCGGCGAGCAGCAGCGCCCGGTAGCGGTCGTCGTCGAACTGGGCGTTGCCGCCGGTCAGCGCCTGCGTGTGCTGGACGCGGACCAGGCCCTGGCCGATCGACGACGCCGTGGCGAGGAAGCCGGCCGCCACGTCGGCCGCGATCATCCCGGCGAGCTTCGCGTCGGCGACCTCCCACCGGTCGATCCGCTGCGGGTGCCCGCCACCGGCGTCGGCGACGGCCGGGTCGAGGTTGCCCACCGGTCCGGGGTCGAAGCTCGTCACCGGCACGACGGCGGTGCTCACCCCGGTCGTGAACTGGACGGCGGCGGCCAGCGCGACGCGGTGCCCGCCCGGTGTCGACAGCCGGGAACCGCGTGGCAGCACCAGTTTCGGCACGCTGGCGGGCAGCGCCTTCGCCAGCGTCAGCGTGACGGAGCCGGTCGCGGCGAGGAACGGCCGGGTGATCCCGAGCTCCTCGCCGAGGTCGGACAGCGCGCGGCCGCGGGCGGTGCCGACGAAGCTGTCGTCGTACTCCGCCGCCAGCGCGGCCCAGGTCCGCGCGTCCTCCAGCGCGGTGACCTCGAGGAGCTTGCGCACGACGCTGCCGCTGGAGAGGTCGATGGCCGGGTCGATCAGCTGCTGCGCGAGCGCGATCTTCTCGGCCAGCAGCCGGGTGAACGGCTTGGGCAGGAACCCCGCCGGGGTCACGCCGAAGCCGGCGCTGCCGGTGGTCCGGGTGACGGTCTCGTCGACGGCGAGGACGTCGGTCAGGTCGATGCTGGTCTCGTCGCTCACGGGGCCACCTCCCCGAACGGCGTGCCGGAGGCGAGGCCACCGGTGTTCAACGTGGCCGGGTCGCCGCTGACCGCTTCGAACGAGACGGTGATGTCGAGCCGGCGGGAAGCGACGTCGCCGGTGGGCGACGGCGCGGACAGGTCGACCACCCGGCGCACCCGCGGGTCGGCCGCGACCAGCTCGACCACGGCGCTGCGCAGGCCTTCCCGCGCCAGCACCGGGGACGTCTGCTCGACCATCGGCGTCAGGCCGAGGAAACCGAAGCGCAGGTTGAACGGGTCGCTGCCGCGCAGCGTGGTCAGCCCGACCGCGAGGTCCTGGCAGAGCGCGTCCACGCCGTCGACGAGGTCGAGGTCGACGCCGCCGCCGGTGCCGCGCAGCACCAGGTCCCGCGCGGTGTCGGCGGGGTCGGTCAGGTCGGCGCGCACGCCGACGCCGAGCAGCGCGCGGCGGCGGGCGGCGGAGTCGTCGCCCGGCGCGGCGCCCGGGGGCGTCGGGGGCGGGGGCAGGGAAGTCATCGGTGCTCCTTCACGAGGCGGTGAGAACGGATTGCCCGGCGGCGACCGTCACGGGGGTGGCCGAGGGCAGGGAGTCGGCGGTCAGCGAGTCGAGCAGGACCGGGGCGCCGCCCACGGTCAGCCGGGCGGACCGGCCGGCATCGGGCGGAGCCGGCAGGGTGCTGACGCAGACGCCGGGCGGACTGGGCGCGACGCAGTTCACGTACGGCTGCTGGAGGAGCCCGGCGAAGAGCACGGCTTTCCCGCCGCCGACGGTGAGCCGCCCGTCGCTGACCGCGGGCAGGGACACGGCACCCTGGTGGTCGCACCCGACCGAGCCGTTTTCGGTGACGGGGAAGGCCATCAGCTCACGTCCATCGTGCCGCCGTCGAGCTGCACCCGGACGTCCTTGGTGTTCAGCTCGATCCGGTCCTCGGCGTCGAACGTGATCGACTTGGCGCTGATCGTGACGCTGCCGTCGCCCTTCAGCACGATCCGCGCGGCCCCGGCACCGGAGCGGCTTTCGATGAGCACGCTGCCGTCGTCGAGCCCGTCATCGGGCGCCGGCCGGTCCGGGACCCTGGTGAGCTGGTCGGTCACCCGCAGCACGAACCGCGCGGTCTCGATCACGCGGGTGCCGTCCCCGTCGACCAGGTCGTGGCTCGCGAGGCCGTCCGGCGGGACCTGCCGGGCCGGGTCCTGCAGGTGCTCCCGCTGGTCGATCCCCACGGGCAACGCCAGCCAGTAGTCCCCCGGCCGGGCGTCCGGACCCCCGCCCTGCCGCCACAGCGCCCCGACGTCGACGAAGTCCGCCGAGCTGCCGCCGACGTTGGCCAGCACCACCCGGGTGCCGGGGTAGCGCGGCAGCACGAGGCCGTAGCTGCCCCACGCGAACGGCGTCACGTACGGCACCTGGGTCAGCTCCGCGTGCGCGTCGGCGGTGATCTCGGTGCGCTGCGCCGCCTGCGGCCGTCCGTCGGGTGCGGTGTCGGAGTGCCAGACCTCGCTGGTGTGCTTGGGCGTGTCCGGCGACACGGCGTGGTCGTGGATCACCGCCGGCCGCGCGCGCGTCACGCCGAACGCCCGGCCGGTCAGGTCCCCGATGACGTCGCCGATGGTGCTCGCCGCGCCCTGGGCGCTGTCGGCGAACGGGACGCCGGACCGCCGGGCCCGCTGGGCCTCCTTGGCCGTCCCGGGCGTGATCTCGTCCCACCCGTCGTCCGCGCCGGCCAGCACGACCGCGCGGATCGTCGTGAGGAACCCGCGTTCGCGCGAAATCTCGTGGCGCACCTCGATGATCCGGCACACCGACGCGTCGGCGTCCGGGTCGGCGACCCCGGCCGGCAGGTTCGGCACCGAGGTCAGCAGGGTCGCGCCCAGGCTCGGCGGTTCGGTGACGGCGAAGTCCTCCGGTGGCAGCACCGGGGAGACTCGGTCGCCCGGTTTCAGGTCCGGTCGTCCCAGCGCCGTCACGGAGAACGTGCTCCGCGGCGCCCGCGGGCCGAACAGCCCCGGCGGGAGCCGGGAGTCCCGGGGCAGGTCCGCGCCGCGCTCGACGGCGAGCAGGCCGCTCTCGTCGTCCATCGGCCGCTCGCCGTCCAGCCGCGGAGCGTCCGCCCCGTCCTCGGTCCACTTGCCCACGTGCAGGGTCCCGTCGCGGATCACGGCCGTTTCCTGGCTGTAGAGCCCGAGCGTGCCCTGCACCTGCGTGCTCAGCTCGGCCATGGCGGCCAGCGCGGTGCCGGGCGGGACGGCTGCGTAGTCCCGCACCCCCGGCGTGGGCTGGGCCTTCCCCAGCCCGTGGCCGACCACGGGCACGTCGTCGCCCGCGACGTTCCTGATCGCCACCTCGAGGCCGTTCGCGTTCGCCCGGCCGGCGAAGCAGCGGCCCTCGACGCGGCGCTCGGCCAGCCGGGCCACCACCCGTTCGCGCGCCTTCACCACGACGTCCATCCGCCGCGGGCCGGGCCGCCGCCACAACCGGTCCACCCGGAGCTCGGCGACCAGGCTGCCGTCCGGCGGGACCGGGGTGGTCGCCGACAGCGGGTTGTCCAGCCCGGTGAACCTCGCGAGCCCGCCGAGCACCCCGGTCGGCGCGTCCTTCCACCACAGGTGCAGGGACGCGTCCAGCGGGGTGCCGGGCGCGAGGCTGATCTTCCGGTAGTCCTCGGCCGTCATGCCCTCGACGACGAACTCGTAGCTGCCCCCGGTCAGGCCGGCCGGCAACGACGCGCTCACCGTGCCGGAATAGGTGTCGCTGCCGACGGTGCACAGCTCGGTGCCGCGGACGCCGTGGCGGAACACCAGCGCCCACGCGGGCACCGTGCCGGGCACGACCTCCTGGCCGCGCTCGAACGTGAAGCCCTTGAAGGCCATCACCTCTCCTTTCCCAGCTGGGACAGCAACACCGGGACACCGGGGTCGCCCACCGGGTGCGGCGGGCCGTCGTCCGGCGCCGGCGCGAGATCGCGCCAGCGCAGGGAAAGCCGGCTGCCGAACCGGCCGGGGCTGCGCAGGGAACCCGCGGTGAGCACGAGTTCGTCGACGGTCACCTCGACGGCGGCCGTTCCCGGCGCGCCGGTCAGGCGGACTCCGACACCGGCCACGACCGGGACCGTCGCCCCGATCGCCCCGGTGACGAGCAGGGTCAGCCGCGGCCACGCGGCGGCGTACTCGCGGAAAGCCGTGCCGTCACCGGGGTCCGCGGTGGTGAACACGACGGCGGACGGGTCGGCGGCGAGCACCGCACGGGCCACCCCGAGCGGTACCGCGAGCACGAGCGCGCGAGCCGCGTCGAGGTCGATCCGGACGGGCAGCCCGGCGGTCAGCTCCTGCCGGACGACCTGGACGGCCGGGTCCGGCGGGGGCGCGGTGACCGCGAGCAACGGGCGGGAGATCAGCGCGGGCAGGGTCCTGGACATCGTCGCCCCCTCAGACCGGCAGCGCGTCGGTCAGGGCGCCGACACCGATCGACGAGACGTCGAGCAGCTTCGCGAGGCTGCCCGGGCGCGGCAGGTGCACCAGCCGCAGCGCCACGTCGAGGGTGTCCCGCCGCTGCGCGCTCTGCGAGAACGTCAGCGACTGCACCGCGAGGTCGGTCCGGATGGTCGCGGTCGTGATCAGCACCAGGCCGCTCTGCGTGCCACCGGTGACCCGGGACAGCGCGGTGCCCTGCCTGCTGGACTCCGCGAGGTTTTCCAGCGCGACCTTCCAGGTGAAGCGCAACGGGCCGAGCAGCACGGCGCTCAGCGACAGCGAGTCGTCGTGGCTGACCACCGCGACCCGCCGCCGGGTCCCGCCGACCTGCGGCACGAAGTACGCCGAGTCGATCGACAGCTGGGTCACCGCCCACAGCGGCACCGGCACGATGCCGTCGGAGAGCACGGCGCTCGGGGTGTGCAGGTACGGTTCGAAGAAGCTCATCGTGTTTCCCCTCCGCGGGGCTCGGTGCCCGGCTTGCGCAGCCGTTGCTGGATCTCGGTGAACCGCGTGCGCAGGTCGGCGAAGTCGATCTTCAGGTCCTGCAGGCGCTGCTGCAGGTAGCTCAGCTCGCCGCCGGCGTTCGTGATCACGCGCCGGACCCGGATGTCCGGGTCGTCGAGGATCGCGGCCGCCTTGGCCTGTCCCTCGGGCGTGGCGAGTTCCGCGGCGGACAAGCCCTTCAGCCGGTCTCGCGCCTTCGTGAGGCGGGCGACGGCGTCCGCCACCCCCGACGCTTCCCCGGTGAGCGGGTCCGGGAGGTCCCGCACGCGCTTGGTCAGCTCGACGACGTCCTTCTGCACGTTCTTGCCGATGTTCTCGACCAGGCTGCTCACCTCGCCGAGCCCGGCCTGCGAGAGCGTCTTGTTGTCGCAGAGCCAGATTTCCCGGCTGCCCTTGACGAGCACGATGAAGTCGGTGCCGCCCACGGTGACGCCGATGTCCGGCGCCTTCAGCACGAGCACGTCCTTGCCCAGCTGGAACACCGCGGCGAACTCGCCGACCATGCCACGGACGTGCTTGCTCATGATCACGTCGCGGACGTAGACCTCCAGCGGGACCAGGGGTTTGCCTTCGGCCGCGTCCCGCACCGCCTTTTCCAGCCAGGCGCCGGAAAGCTCCTGCAGGTGATCGGGGTTGCGGGTGCCGAGGTCCCGCAGCAGCGCGGAACTCCGCAGGGCCTCGGCGACCTGCCCGGCCGGCGGCAGCCCGAGCGCGGTCACCTGGCGGTCCAGCTGAGCGGCCCGGGAGCGGGCGTCGGGCGAACCGCCGACGCCGGCTTCCACCGCACGCCGTTCCGCCTCCCGCGCCCGGTTCAGCGCGATGAGCGCGCGTTCGAGGCCGGCCCGTTCGTCCGCGCCGAGCCCGTTTTCCGCGGCGAACCGGTCCATTTCCGCCGTGCGCCACGGCACGGGAACCCCCTGCGCCTGGCCGGGCCGTTCCTCGCCGAGGGCCATGGCCCGCACGAATTCGGGGTCGACGGCCGCGACGCGGTCGAGCACCGCCCGCTCCCCCGTGGGCAGCACGTGGTAGGTGGCCTGCACCCGCGCGTCCGGCGGGCGGCTGCCGCGCAGGCCGCCGCCGAGCGCGTACGCCGTGTCGGGCGTGCGTGTCATGCCGATCGCCTCCGTCACCTGGGCCAGTTCCTGGTGCCCCAGTAGGCCGTTCAGTTCCTCCAGCACCCGGATCGCCGCCCCGGGCCTGCCTTCGAGTGCGGCGTCCACTGTGGACCGCCGCAGGTGCCGGGCCCGGCGGACCGCCAGGCGCAGCGGCTCGGGCAGCGCGTCGATCCGCTGGTTCACGCGCCGGGCCGCCCACCGCGGCCCGTCCGCCGGCCGCGGCGCCGGGGCCCGGGCGGGCGCCTGGGCGTCGAGGTCCGCGAACGGGTCCGCCACCGGCTCCGGCGGCGCCTGCGGCACCGCTTCCGGCGCGGCGGCGGGTGCTTCGGTCGCGGTGCGCAGCTGCTGCTGGGCCCAGACGTCGGGCGGGACCAGCTCCTTGCTCGCCTTGCGCAGCCGTTCCAGCGCCGCGCGCAGCCCCGCCAGCTCCTCGGTCCGCAGCTTCGCGCGGAACGCCTTCCGGTAGTAGCCGTCCACCTCCTGGCGCAGCTGGCCGACCCGCTCGACCGCCGCACCCATCTCGGTCACGTAGCGCTCGCCGAGGTTTTCGAGGGCCCGCAGCACCGACCGGTCGAGGTGTTCGCCGACCAGCTTTTCGGGGATGCCGGCGGCCTTGGAGATGTTCTCGACCGCTTCGCGCAGCCGCGGGAACTCCCGCACGCGCGCGCTCACTCGCGCCGCGGCCGCGGGGTCGACGACGACCCGGACGCGGCCCGTCACGACCCCTCCCCCGGGTTCGCGGCCACCGCGGCGGCCAGCGTCCGCTTGGCGTGCCCGGCGATCTCGGCCTTCGGGACCGTGCCGCCCAGCCGGTACTCGGCCGCCACGGACTCGGCGAATTCGCCGACCACCGCCGACAGCGCCAGGTTCAGCACGTAGCCGGTGGTGAGCTGGGTGAGGAAGCTCTTGACGAAGTGCTCCGCGGTGATCGCGGCCAGGTGCCCCGCCACCTCCTCCAGGCTCCGCCGCAACGCCGCCGACGTGACCGCGTTCAGCTCGCCCTTGGCCAGCGCCCGCACGTCGGTGAGCGCGTTGCGCACCAGGGTGGGCAGCTCCGGAGCGATGGCGAGGAAGCCCTGCAGCCACGCGCCGGCCAGCTCCGCCTCGACCTGCGCGCGGGAGAGGATGTCGTCCCCGCCGAGCAGCGACCGCTGCAGGTCGACGTGCTCGTGCGCGGTGTGGATGCCCTCCGCGGCCTGGAACAGCCCGAGGACGAACGCCGCTTCGGGGAAGAACACGGCCAGCAGCGTGAAGCCGGCCAGCTCGAAGAACTCGCGGAACCGGGCCTTCGCGATCTCGTGCCCGGCCAGCGCCGCCAGTCCTTCGACGTAGATGTGCTCGTCGCCGAAGATCGACGCGCCGCTCTTGCCCTGGGTGAACATGCCCCGCAGCCGCTCGTCGGCCAGGTTGTGCACCCCGGTCAGCCGGGCGTGCAGCTCGGTGCTCTCGTCCGGCTCGAAGCTCGCCAGCCCGTACGCGACCATCCGGTCTTCGCGCGCTTCCTGCGTCTTCTCGCGGTTGGTCTGCTGGATCTCTGCCAGCACCGCGAAGAACTCGCGGTCGACGGCGTCGGTCACCACCCGCCCGGCGGTCTGCGCGCCCGCGCTGTCCAGCTGCCGCGCGGTGCGCAGCCGGCGCACCACACCGGCGAGGTCGGCGAGCTTCTCCAGGAACGGATCCGTCAGCTGGGCGGTCGACCGCAGGTTCTTCACCTCGGCCTCCACCTCTTCGAGCGTGTGCCAGCCGCCTTGGGCGTCCTGGATCCGGTACCCGGTGCGGAACGGGTCGCGAGCGGGATCGGTCCGGCCGGGGAAGACCGGGGTCCGCACGACCTCGACCCCGTCCACCGACTTGTAGTCGTGCCCCGGCTCCGGGCCGATCCGGGCGGTGCCGTCGTTGATCGCCTTGGCCCGGCGCAGCTTCGCGAGCAGCTCGGACAGTTCGGGGAGCTCGGCGAGCAGAACCGACAGCACGGCGCGGGTGGCGGGCAGCCAGTCCGTGCTCGCCAGCCGGCCGACGATGTCGGTCGCGCTTTGCTCCAGGCGTTCCAGCAGCGCGTCCTGGCAGGCGGCGATGAACAGCGACGCGACCACCTTGCGGCGCAGCGGGAAGTAGTCGCGGTGCAGGTAGCCCGCCCACTCCGCGGCGTGCCCGGCCAGCGGGCAGGGCAGCTTCCGCGCCTTGTCGCGGGCCAGCACCGCCCTGGTGTAGGCGAAGAACAGGACGTTCACCGCTTCCAGGGCCGTCACGAGGTGGCGGAGCACGTCCTGGCGAGCCTGCGTGCCCACGAGCCACCCCAGCCCTTCGCTGCGCCGCGCGATGACGGCGAGCGCGGCGAAGAGGAACGACCCGATGAACCGCGGCGCGGGCAGGGTGAGCTCGGCGGTGATCGTGTCGATCAGGTCGCCGAACGAACCGTCGTCCCAGTCGGACACCTCCAGCTCGTGCAGGTAGGGCCGGTCCGGGTCGGCGTTTTCGGCCGCGTCCGGGTCGTAGCGCAGGGGCTCGCAGTCGCTGCCGTACGGCTTGCCGGGGGTCTGCGGCACCTCCTCGGTGAGCACGAGCACCGGCAGCCCGGCCCGGTCGGTCAGGCCCGCACGGCCGGCGAACCACGCCACCGGGGTGCCCCCGAACCGGTATTCGTACAGCGCTCCCTTCAGCCGGTACCGCTGGGCACGGGCCGCCGCCCGCGCCGCGAGCCGGGGCTCGGGAACCTCCGGGGTGGCCGCGCGCCAGATCCGCACCAGTGCCGCGCTCAGCTCCTTGCGGAAGGCGGCTTCGTCGGCGGCTTCGGCCACGAGGTGGAACGAGTCGGGGTGCCCGGCCGCGTAGCCGGGCACCGCCTCCGCGTCCCGCCCGTCCGGCGGCAGCACGAACCGGTTCAGCTGGGTGCTCCACGCCACGCCGAACGACCCGTCGCCGCCGGCGTCGACGAACAGCATCACCGCGGCACCGGCGGAATCCGCCGCGATCACGAGCACGCGGGGCGGGCGCGGGTCCCCGCCGTACCGGACGGCGAGCGCGTCGAGCAGCTCGTCGCCGGTGGCGAACCGCCGCAGCCGGGTGGTCGTGCGGCCCGGCGGCACCGGCGCGGCCACCGATCGCAATTTCGCGACGGCGGTCCGGACCGCGGCGTGCGCGCTGGCTTCCAGGTGCGCGGCCGCCCACGCCGGCACGGGCGCGCCGAGGAACCGCACGCTCACGTCGGGTGCCGGGCCGGTGCCGGCCGGGAGCCCGGCCCGGGACGCCCGGCCGGCGGTCCGGGCCGCGGCCTCGACGGCCGCTTCCCGCACCAGGTCCAGCACGTGGGTGTCCAGCGGATCGCCGGTCAGGTCCAGCCGGATCCGCACCGGCATGCGCACGGTCGTCACGTCAGCCCCTGCAACGCCGCGGTCAGCCGGTCCAGAGCCGTGGTCACCAGCTGGTCCGGGTCGTACGGCGCGACCACGCGCACCTCGATCTCCACCGGGAACTGGAACACGAGCTCGGCCGGCCCGGACTCGTCACCCTCGGACGGCAGGATGACACCGCTGCCCTCACCGGGAACCAGGTCGTCGAGCACGGTTTCCTCCTCTTACAGCGCCGACTGCAGCGGACCGGACGTCTTCGCGCCGCCGGCGTCGGTGGCGTCCACCTGCATCGAGAAGCCGGAGAACGTCGCCTGCGGGGCGCCGGCCACCGTCGCCGCCGTGGGCGCCGCGCTCGTGATGACGCACCGGCTGAGCACGATCGTGGAGAACGACCAGTCGTCGCCGCTGCGCTCCTGCATCGAGATGCTGAACTCGCTCGCGTTCAGCGCGAGCGCGGTCAGCTGCGCGGTGGCCGGGCCGATCGCGTTGACCGTCAGCGAAAAGGTCAGCGAATACGGCTGGACGACCACGCCGACGTGCGTGCGCTCGATGCTGTGCAGCGGCTCGGCCGTGGTGGCGAACGTCGGCGTGAACGACTGGATCGGCGAGATCTCGTGGTCCACGCCCTTGTCGTCGGTGTAGCGCACGGCGAGGCGGGTGTTCCAGCTGGTTTCGGGACTCGACATGGTGGCTCCTGGGTCAGAATTGCGGGGCGAGGGTCACGTTGAGCCGGTGCACCGCGGGCCCGTACGTGATGCTGATGAGGACGGACACCTGCCGGGTCTGGCGGGCGGTGACCACCTGGGCCTGCTCGGCGGTGCTGCGGGCGCTTTCCGGCAGCGCGAGGATCGCCAGCAGCGGGATGCTGACGGCGAAGTCGTCGATCACCGCGCCCAGCCGCAGCGGGCCGAGGATGCCCTCCACCCGCACGCGCACCGCGGTCAGGCCGGCCTTGGTGACGCGTGCGTCCCCGATCGTGCCGATCAGCCCGGCCCGCAGCCGGAACTCGATGTCGTCGAGCACCCGGCAGATGTCGACGTAGTTGCGCGCCGGGTCCGACGAGAACGTGCCACCGTCGCCGAGGAACAGCCCGGTGCCGGGCACCAGCGCCGGGTCGATCAGCGGGATGGCGCCCTGGCCGGCCAGCCCGGTGACCTCGGCGGGCACGTACTGCTGGGTGACCGGGATGGTGAAGCCGCGCACCTGCTTGAGCACGACGCTGGTGGCCGGGGCCTGGCCGGCGATCGCGCCCATCACGGCCGCGGCCGCGTCGGCGACCGGGTTCGGGCTCACCGTCTCGTCGGTGGTCGCGCCGCGCGCGGCGACGAGGATCATCCGGCCGGTCGCGCTCTTGAGCGCGCCGTAGGAGTTGGCCGCCAGCACGGTGTCCACGTAGGTCGCGGACCGCGCGGTGGCCGGGTCGATCATCGCGACCGCAAGCCGCCGGTTGCCCGCCGCCGACGTGTTCTCGACGTGCTCGGCGAGCGCGCGCAGCCCGGTCGCGGGGGTCCCGCCGTTGGTGGCCGCGCCGACGTTGGTCTCCCCGGCCAGGCAGACGAACGTGACGTCGTCCGCGGCCTCGAGCCCGGCGAGCGCGGCGGCGTAGTTGCCCGCCGCCGGCGTGCGGACGCCGTAGATCTTGGTGGGCCGCGGGTCCTGGGCGAGCACCAGGTCGAGGCTCTTGCTCAGCGCGGTCGCCGCGCCGGCCTTGCCGAACAGCGCGAGCGCGTCGGCGTGGGCGGTGACGACCAGCGGCGTCGACGCGGGCGCGGTGGCACCGTCGGCGTTGCCGACGACGGCGACGACGCCGGGCGAGCGTTGCGCGGCCGGGACCAGCGCGCTGGTGTCGATGACGACGTCGACAAAGGGGAAAGCCGGTTGCACGAGGGTGGCCATACCGATCTCCGTAGGTGGTTCGGGCGTGGTCGATGCGCGTTTCGCGCGGGACTTGGTGGTCATGCGGGCTCCGTGGTGGTGATGACGGCGACGCCCTGGCCGGCGAGCCAGCTCCGCGCGGCGCCCAGCCGGTCCGCCCGCCCCTGGTCCGGTGTCGCGCCGGTCCGCGCCCCGGGCCAGCCGGGGTCGTCGAACGCGGTGCCGGGCACGACCCAGCAGACGAGCCGGTCGAACCGGCGCTCCGGCGCCCCGGGCGGGGCGTCGGCGACGGGGTAGCGGGCGGCGCCGAGCCGGGCGGCCGGCGTCGCCCGCAGCAGGTCCCGCGGGCTGGTGTCCGCGCCCGCGGCGAGGAACGCCACGAGCACGGGCAGCGGGACCGGCGCCACCGGCGGATCGGCCCCCGGCGTTCCCATCCGGACGGTGGCGTCGAGTGCGACCGGATCGTCCACACCGGACTGCTTCGCGGTGACGTCCACAATGGTGCCGTCCAGGACCGCCGTCCGGACCACGACGGCACCGGACCACACCGCGTCGGCGGCGACCGGCGGGACCTGCCCGGTGTCCCAGGACGCGGCGACCTCCCACGGCACCGGTTCCCCGGTCTTGCGGAACTGGGCCAGCGCCGACACCCGGGCGTCGAGCGGCACCGCGAGGTCGAACCGGCCGAAGACGCCCGTCACCGGTTCGGTCACGAGCGCCGGGTCCAGTTCGTAGGCCACGGTGCCGATCGCGAGCAGCGCATCGGCGGTCAGCACGGAAGCGCGGGCCGCCGGATCGGCGAGCCGCAGCACGATCTCGCTGGCGACGTCCATGGGACCACCGTGGCAAGGCCGGTCGACAACCCGTCGACAACCGGTCGACAGCACGGGAGTTGGGCCGAACGGACCTGTATCCACACCGGCGCCCGGTACTCCTGAAAGAGATGGGGACGGACAGCCCGAGCGGTACCGGCGCGGCTCAGGGACAGGCACGAGCGGAGTTCCGCGTGCTCGGCGCGTTCGAGGTCCGGCTGCACGGCAGGCCGCTCGACCTGGGCGGTCCCCGCATCCGCACGCTGCTCGCGCTGCTGATCGCGAACGCCGGGCGGGTGACCGGAGTGGACACCATGGCGGACGCGTTGTGGGACGTGGACGCCACTCCCGGCACCCCGCGCACGGTGCGGACGTACATGTCCCGCGTGCGCCGCTCGCTCGCCCCGGTCGCCGAAGCCCTCGGCGCGGCCGACCTGATCGAGACCCGCGCGGCCGGTTACGCCCTGCGCCTCGACCCGGTGCTCGTCGACGCCCGCGAGTTCGAACAGCTGGTCACGGCCGGGCGGACCGCCTTGGCCGCAAGCGATCCCGTGACAGCGGCGGACCGGTTGTCACGCGCGTTGGCGCTGTGGCGCGGTGACGCCTACGAGGACTTCGGCGGCTCCGTGGCGTTGCTGGGGGAAACGCGGCGGCTGCACGCGTTGCGGCTCGGCGCCGTCGAAGACCGCGTCGACGCCGACCTCGCGACCGGCGCGGGCGAGGCGCTGATCGGCGAGCTGACCGCGTTGAGCGAGCGGCACCCCGGCCACGAACGGTTGTGGGGCCAGCTGATGACGGCGCTGTACCGGGCGGGCCGCCAGGCCGACGCGCTGGACGCGTTCTCGCGCGCCCGGGCGGTGCTCGTCGATCAGTTCGGTTTGGACCCTTCGCCCCGGCTGGCCGAAATTCACCGCCGGATCCTCGACAACGACGTCCGGCTGCTGCCCGTCGCGACCGCACCGGCACGGCCGGTCACCGTCGCCGCGGGCCGCAACGACCTGCCCGGCGACATCGCCGACTTCGCCGGCCGCGAACCGGAACTGTCCCGGCTGCTGTCCGCCCGGGACGGTGTCGCGCACACCGCGCCCACCGCCGTGGTGATCGAGGCGATCGACGGGATGGCCGGCATCGGCAAGACGACGCTCGCCATCCACGCGGCGCACCGGCTCGCCGGGCAGTACCGCGACGCGCAGCTGTTCATCGACCTGCACGGGCACACGTCCGGGCAGGCACCGGTCACCCCGGCCGCGGCGCTCGACACGCTGCTGCGCGCGCTGGGCGTGGCGGCGGACCGGATCCCCGTCGACCCCGACGCCCGCTCCGCGCTGTGGCGGGCGGAACTCGCCGGCCGCTCGATGCTCGTGGTGCTGGACAACGCCGCGGACGCCGCCCAGGTCCGGCCGCTGCTGCCGGGCAGCGCGCGCGCCCTGCTGCTGATCACCAGCCGGCGGCGGCTGGTCGGCTTGGAGGCGGCGCACACCCTTTCCCTGGACGTGCTTCCGGAAACGACCGCGGTCGACCTGTTCGCCGGCGTCGTCGCCGACGACCGGCCCGCGACCGAACCCGGCGCCGTCCTCGACGTCGTCGAGCTGTGCGGGCACCTGCCGCTGGCGATCCGCATCGCGGCGGCCCGGCTGCGCACGCGGCCCGCGTGGACGGTGGCGCACCTGGCCGACCGGCTGCGCCAGGCGGGCCGGGCACTGGCCGAGCTGTCCGCGGGCGACCGCAGCGTCGCCGCCGCGTTCGCTCTGTCCTACGAGCACCTCGATGCCGCGCAGCAGCGCATGTTCCGGCTGCTGGGCCTGAACCCGGGCCCGGACATCGACGTCCCCGCCGCCGCCGCGCTCGCCGCCGTCTCCCCCTTCGAAGCCGAGCGGCTGCTCGAAAGCCTCGTCGACGACCACCTGCTCCAGCAGCCGGTGACCGGCCGGTTCCGCTTCCACGACCTCGTCCGCCAGCACGCGCAGACCACGGCCCACACCGAGGAGCCCGAACCCGGGCGGCGAACGGCGTTGCGCCGGCTGATCGGCTTCCACCTGCACACCGGTCACCGCGGCAGCCGCCTGCTCGACCAGCAGCACCCGCCGATCGAGGTGGGCGAGCCACCGGAGGGCTGCGTCCCAGCCCCGCTCGCCGACGACGGCGCCGCGATGACCTGGTTCGACGTCAACCACGAATGCGTGCTGGCGGCCCGGAAGGCGGCCGAGGACGCCGGGTGGGACACGTGCGTCTGGCAGCTGGCCTGGACGCTCGACAACTTCCACTACCGCCGCGGCCACCTGCAGGCGAACATCACGTCGTGGCTGGCGGGCCTCGCGGCGGCGGAACGGCTGGAGGACCTCGCGGTGCAGGCGCGCGCGCACCGCCGCCTCGGCCTCGTCTACGGGCCGTTCGGGCAGGCGTCCGAGGCACTGCACCACCTGAACCGGTCCTTGACACTGGCCAAGGAGATCCGCGACACGCTCGGCCAGGCGGGCGTCCACTTCGTGCTGGCATTGCACTGGACGCACGAGAAGGACGACGAGCGCGCGCTCGGCCACGCGATGAGCGCGCTCGAGCTGTACCGGACCCTCGAAGACGGCAAGTGGGAAGCCCGCGCGTACAGCCTGATCGGCGCGTGCCTGAGCCGGCTGGGCAGGCACGAGGAAGCCCGCGGCCACGCGGAGTCCGGCCTGGCCCTGTGCCGCGAACGCGAGGACGTCTACGGCGAGGCCGACGCGCTCGACAGCCTCGCGACGATCGCGGCGGAGACCGGCCGGTACGGCGAGGCACTGGGCCAGTCCCACCAGGCGCTGACGTTGTGGCGCCACCTGGACAACACGTACCGCCAGGCGGGCACGCTCGCCGCGATGGGCGACGCGCACCACGCCCTCGGCCACCCGGGACAGGCGCGTGAGGCATGGCAGCAGTCGATCGACCTGTACCGAGCCCGCGGCCTGCACCCGGCGGCGGACGAGGTGGAGAAGCGAGCGGCGAACTCCGGTTGCGCTCGCGCTTCCGCCCCGCCTCCCCCTGGCCCACCCACCTGACCCGGCGGCGAACGTCACGAATGGCTCATGGGGGACCACCGACGCCGCCAATGGGTCATTCGCGGCACACGGAAGTTGCCGCCCGCCGCCGCGACCGGGCACACCTCACCCAGCACCGCCGGACCGACGCGGGCCGCCTCCACCCGGCCAACCCATCCGCGCCCGTTCCGCCAGCGCCCACCTGACCCGGCCACGAACGCCGCGAATGAACCCATCGGAGACCACCAACGCCGCCATTGAGTCATTCGCGACACACAAAAGCCACCACCGCCGCCGCGACCGGGCACACCGCACCCAGCACCGCCGATCGGCCTCGAGCCGCCCCTCCTCGCGCACCACCCAACCCCGTTCGGCCTCACGCCACCGAACCCCGCGCACCACGCACCTGACCCGGCCACGAACGCCGCGAATGAACCCATCGGGGACCACCAACGCCGCCAATAAGTCATTCGCGACGCACAGAAGCCACCACCCGCCACCGCGCCCGGGCACATCCCGTCCGTCTTTACTGAGTCATTCAGGTCTTCGGAGGTCCTGAATGACTCATTCTGCTCGTATCAAGACCCCGCACCTCATACTCTCAGTGGTGTGGACGGCATCGACAGTCTCCGGCACGCCATCGAAACCATCCCCATCCCCGGCGCCCCGCCCCGGCTGTCGCGGCAGGGGGCCGCCGTCGGGCTCGCGCTGCTCGACACCTCGCTGCGGCTCAACCACGTGCGGCGGCTGACCGAACGGCTGACCGTCGTCGAGCACGGGACCGCGCGGCGCAGCACCGAAGTCGACGTCAGCCTCAAGCTCCTCGACGAAGGACAACGCCAGGCCACCGCGCAGCTGCAGGACCTCATCGGCCAGGAACACGGCGAGCGGGCCGCCTCCCGTCCGGCGCGGCAGCGGTCGCTGTGGGTGCCGCTGGCCCGGCTGCCGCGCCGGGACGTCTCCCCCATCGACGTCTTCGACAGCTCCGGCCAGAAACTGCCGCGGCTCACCCAGCACGAAGCGTCGCGGCTGGTCGCCGCCGGGCTCTACCGGTTGCTGCGCGGGATCCTCGGCAGCGACGAGAACGCGCAGACCGCCAAGCACGAGCTGAACACCTTCCTCTTCCAGGTGCACGAACCGCGCTGGCTCATCCAGCAGGCGCTGCTGACGCTGCTCACCGAGCGGAACCACCCCGAGGAGGAGTTCGCGCTGGCCACGACCGGCGGCACCGTGCCCGGCTACGGGCGGCAGTGCCGCGAGCTCGCGCTCGGCATCCTCGACGGCTGTGCCGAGCTGCTGGTCGAATACGCGTACCTGCTCAACGTCGCCGTCCGGGACTACATGCTCGTGGTGGCCCTCGACGACTCCGTCGAAGAACACCGGCTCAGCTACGAAACGCCACTGCACGTCGACGCGCGGCAGCCCGTCGCGAAAGAGCAGTGGCGACGGCTGGCGGCGAGCCGGCGCGGCTACGTCGTGAGCTACCAGACGATGATCCCGGCGACGCTCAAGTCCTACCACCTGGTGGCCCGGACCGCGCCGCAAGCCGAGATCTCGCGGATGTACCTGTCCACCGACGCCGATCAGCACCAGGTCGAAGGCCTCGCCGCGGACCTCGGGTCGCTGGCCGAACGGCAGGACGCCGCGCCGCTGCAGGAGGCCGACGGTGCCCGGCACAAGATCCTGGAGCTGCAGGCGCAGACCGTGCTGCGCCGCCTCGCCGACCTGCTGCGCCGCCGCAAGTGGGAGGCCGGCCAGTCCGGCGTCGAGCTTTCCCCGCGCAGCCTGCCCGCCAGCCACCGGCTCGCCGCCGCGGCCACCACGGGCGAAGCGGTGCGGACGGGCACCAACGAGCTGGACAACTCGCTGCGGCGGCACCCGGAGTTCACCGCCGCGAACCTGCGCGAGGCCGCGCGCGAGCTGACCGACCGCGAGTTCGGGCAGGACCTCGTGCTGGTCAACGGTATCTCCGACAACGAGGCACGCGCGTACTGGCGTCGTTCCGGCGGCCGCGATTCGCGCGGCGACCACGTCCGCGTGCGCGCGACGCTCGTGCTCAAGGACTCCACGAAGTCCGGTCCGCTCAACGTGACGTTCTACGCGCTCGCCGTCGCGACGGTGTCGTTCGTGCTCGGCTGGCTGCTGGTCGGCAGCCCGTGGCCGTACGGCCGCGAAGCCACCGAAGCGCTCGGGCACATCGGCGACGGCCAGTCCGTGATCACCATGCTGCTGCTGTTGCCCGGTTTCCTCTACAGCCGGCTGTCGCTGCCGCCGCGCCGCACCGTGCTCGGCTACCTCGGGACGCTGCCGCAGGCGCTGGTCCAGCTCAGCATCGCGGCCATCGCCGGGTTCGCCGCGACCGTCGCGACACAGAGCCGGGGCGAAGTCGTGCAGGTGGCGCTGACCGTCGCGGTGGCACTGCCGGTCATCGCCGCGCTCGTGCTGTTCGGGCAGGCGTCCTGGCGCGAATCGGCGATCCCGCTCTCGCGCATCGGCGCACCGCGGTGGGCGGGCGCCGGGGCGTGGGACCGCCGTCAACCGCTGGAAGCCGACGTCCGGTTCGACTCTTCGGGGGGATGGTGAGGATGCGCGGCCAACGGGTCTCCGTGCGCAACGTCGCCGACCTGGCGCGCGCGGGCTTCGAAATCGCGCGGCAGCCGGTGACCAAAGTGGACTTCGAGGTGCACCACGCGATGGCCCGGCACGGCTACCTGCGCGAGCTGGTGACCGCGGACGACGGCGACGCCGTGTTCCTGGAGACGCTGTGCTCGGCCACGAACGGCGCCGGCGTCGTGATCGGCACCCGCACCCGCAAACCCCTCGACGGCACCGAAGTCGTCGAGCACGTCGACGGCCGCCGGCCGGCGGAACCCCCGCAGCAGAACGACGGCGGCTGGGTCTTCCACCAGACGACGTCGCCGAACCCGACGTTCATCTACGAGTCCGAGCAGACCTTCGAGGGCCTGATCGCGATCGACCCGGCGGCGCGCGAGGTCTGCGAGTGGCACGGCTTGGCCGTGCGGGACCTGGTGAAGGAGGTCTCCGACGCGGCGGCCGCGTTCATCGACGCGCCGCTGTTGTCGCTGCAGTGCCCGGCGCAGCTGCCGCTGGTCGTGAAGACCCGCAACCACGACCTGCGCACGCGCAAGGAGGTCGCGTCGCCGTGCGCGTCGCTGGCGGTGCGGTTCGCGATCGCGCTGCGGGACGTGTCCGCGGCCGCGCGGTTCGAGCTGGCCGACCGGTTCCGCGAGCTGTGCGAGAAGCACGGCTACAGCTTCTGGCTCGCCGACACGCGGCCCGGCCACCGGCAGGGCAACTGGTTCGAGGTCTACCACGCCGACGGCGAGTTTTCCCCGCTGTACAAGGGCGACCTCCGCTCCCGCCAGCGCGTCGGCGCGTGCCTCCCGGTGACCTTCGTCGGCCCGGCCCGCATCGGCTCGACGCACGCGATCGTCTCGTTCCTGCAGCGCTACCCGCAGGTGGGGGTGGCGGGCTGCGCGGGCACGACGCTGGCCGACGTGGCGTTCGTCCACCTGCAGCTGTCGATCCACGGCGTGGCGGCGGACCGGCTGAACCGCATCCTGGCCAAGCTGCTCGCCGAGTCCTCGACCCCGGCCCGCCCGCACAAGCTGCTGCGCGAGCTGTTCAAGCGCCTCGGCCTGCCCCCGGACCCGGACGGCCCGGCGGAGACCACGGCGGACCCGACGGCCGACTACCAGACGTTCGCCGGCCCGGCGTTCGCCTACCGGCCGTTCCAGATGCCGGACTGCCTGGCGGTCTGGGTCTCGTGGGAGATCGCCCGCCAGCACCGCGGCCTGGCCGCACCCCTGGACTGCCTGTACCGCGCCCTGAGCCAGGTCGCCTCGGCGGGCGACCTGGCCACGGTCGAGTACCTCATCTGCCGCGCGACGGAGCAGTCGGTGATCCGCGGCAAGGCGAAGCTCGCGATCCCGAAGTCGGTCCTGCGCCAGTTCGCGTCGGGTGGGAACGAGCTGCCGGCGTCGAAGCTGTGCGCGATGGTGGAGGAGGCGTGGAAGGCCCAGGTGGACCGGTCGGGGGTGGACGGGGTGAGCGAGCTGACGGTCGCGTGGCGCGAGTCCTGGCTCGGCCACTGGACCTACTCCTGACGCTTCAGCGCACCGCCGCTGGGAGCGGGATGATCACCAAGGCCCAGGTCAGCAGCCGCTTCGGCTTTAGGCGGCGACCAACATCTCGCACGTGACCTGCCGGCGTCCTTCGTCGGAATCGCCGCCTAGAGTCGTCCCGACCACCCCAACCCGCTCCTGACCCGCAGCCGGTCGTGAGTGGGAAACAGTGTTCTAACCCTGTTTTCCACTCACGACCCGCTGCGGCAGGGCACCTACAGGCGCTTCTTCACCTCCGGCTTCGCGTGGGGCTTGGCACCGGTGCCGGTGCCAGTTCCGGTGCTCGTCGCCGGAGCGCCGCCGATGTCCGACTCGATCGCCGCCGTCACTATCCGGTTGCGGTCACCCGACGACAGCACCCCGTTGCCCACCAACTCCTGCGTCACTGCCTTCACGTGCTTCACGAAACGGTCGTGCGACGCGTACTCCGCGGTCTCGTCGATGACGTCGTTGATCGTGCAGCCGTTGCCCGTGTCGATGTTCTCCACCTGGCTGTCGACGCCGCCGATCACCACCGTGTCGCGGGTGTCCGAGTTCGGGCACGCGTCCGGTGGGGGCGGGGCCGCGACCACCGTGAACGTCCCCGACACCTCCGCCGAGACGTTCCCCGCGACGTCCGTGGCCCGGGAACGCACCGTGTGCGCGCCCAGCGCGGGCACGACCACCGGGGCCGCGTACCGCGTCCACGCACCACTGTCCAGTTTGTACTCGACGGAGTCCACACCGGACTCCGCGTCGGAAGAAAGAACCGTGACCGTCGCCGAACCCACGTAGTTCCAGCCGCCGTCCTGCTTTCCGGTGACCTGCAGCGAAACAGCAGGTGCCGTGGTGTCCCCGCCCGCGACCACGGCGAACGACACCGAACCCTCGGGAGACGCGTTCCCGGCGACGTCCCGGGCGCGGTAGCCCACCGTGTGCGCGCCTGCCGCGGTCACCGGAACCGGTGCACTGTAGGCGGTCCATGCCCCACCGTCCACCTTGTACTCCACCGCGCCGACGCCGGAACCGGTGTCCGAAGCCGTCACCGTGACCGTCGCCTTGCCGACGTAGTTGCCGTCCGCGTCCTGGGTGCCCGCCACCGAAGCCGAGACCACCGGTGCGGTCGTGTCCCGCTTGACCACCGTGAAGTGCGACATGCCCTCCGGGGACGTGTTCCCGGCGGCGTCGGTCGCGCGGAAGTGGACCATGTGCTCGCCCGCACCGGTCACCGCGACCGGCGCCGTGTAGCGGGTCCAAGCTCCGCCGTCCAGCTGGTACTCCACCGAAGCGACCGCGGAATCCGCGTCGGTCGCCGTCAAGGAAACCGTGGCGACGTCGAGGTAGTTGCCCGCGGGATCGCGGTCACCCGAGAGGGAAGCGGTCACCGTCGGCGGTGTGGTGTCGCCCTGTCCCTCGACGATCGTGAAGTGCGCCATCCCCTCTTCGGACGCGTTCCCGGCGACGTCGGTCGCCCGGTAGTGCAGCATGTGCATGCCCACCGCGGACACCACCACCGGTGCCGAGTACGCGGTCCAGGTGCCGCCGTCGAGCTGGTACTCGACCGAGGCCACCCCGGATCCCGCGTCGGTCGCCGAAAGGGAGACCGTGGCCGACTCGATGTAGTTGCCGGACGGGTCGCGGTCACCGGCCACGGCGGCCGTCACGACCGGCGGGGTCGTGTCGCCGGTGCCGTCGGAGACGACGAACTCCCCCACCATCGACGTGTGGCCCGGGATCGTGCAGAAGTACCGGTACTTGCCCGGCGTCAGCGTCACGGTCGCTTCGTGCCGCCCGTTCTGCGGGTCGAACGGGTTGGCCAGGATGTTGAGCGGGACGTCGTGGTTGTAGCCCGGCGTCGAGGTGTCGAACGTCAGCGTGTGCGACATCCCGGTCGTGTTGCCGGTGGCTTCGCTGTTCTCGAAGACGATGGTGGTCTCGCCGGGCAGCGCGCCGGTGGGCGCGGACGCGTATTCGGTGGTGCTGTTGTTCCCGGTCCAGGTCAGCGTCTGGACCGGCGCCGCCACCGCGGGGGTGGCCAGCCCGAGCACGGCCAGCAACCCGGCCAGCAGCACTGTGATCAGTCGTGGGGACATCGCCGGAAGACCCTTCCTGAAGGGGGCGTGAGTGGGAAACAGTGTTTGGAACACTGTTTCCCGCTCACGACCCGCGGCGGAGCTACAGCTGCCGCACCCGGATGTTGCGGAACTCGATCAGGTCGTTGTCGCTGTGGTTCTGCAATCCGATGAACCCGCTGACGAACTGCCGCAGGTCGGTCGGCGGGTCACCCGCGCGCGACGACTGCTGGCCCGGCGTGTTGTCGAACTCGTTGATCACCACGCCGTTGCGGATCATCGTGTAGTGCTGCCCGACGACCTTGATCTCGTACTCGTTCCACGTGCCCTTCGGCCGGGCGCCCGCCTGGTCGAGCGGGCGCGGGTCGAAGTTGTAGACCGACCCGGTCTTCTGCGGCTCACCGGAGTCGCCGTCGTAGATCTGGATCTCGTGACCGCAGTAGATCGCGACCCACGCCTGCGAGTCCCGCGCCGACCCGACCGTGCCGCAGCTGCCCGGCGGGCGCTGGGCCGGCGGTGTCCGCGGATCCGGGAACCGGACGAACACGCCGCTGTTGGCCCGGAAGCCGTCCGGTGCGATGTCCTTGAACTGCACCTTCACCGAGAAGTCGCCGAACTGGCGCTGGGCGTACCAGAGCATGCCCAGCCCGCCGGCCGAGCGGATCGACCCGTCGGGTTGCAGCGTGAACTGACCCGACGGTGCCTGTTCCCAGCCGCGCAGCGACGCCGCCGTGCCGTCGAACAGCGCGTCGTAGCCCGTCGTGCCCGGCTTCCCGATCGGCGACGCCTCGGCCGCCGCGTTCAGCTCGGCCACCTCGGCGTCGTTCAGCACCCCGAGGTCCGACAGCGTCCCGGTGGCCTGCTCGACGTGGTTGACGAACGCCGCGTGCGTGCTCCACGTGCTCTCGTCGTCGATGAAGTCGTCGACCGTGCAGCCACCGCCGGCGTTGCGGTTCACCACCTTCGTGATGCTGTCGCCCAAGGTCACCACCGGGCTCGGATCGGCCACCACGCAGCCGACGTTCACCGAGGTCCGGGTGGTCACCGCCTCGCCGTTCGCGTAGGTCACGGTGAGCTTGGCGGTGAAGAGGCCGGTGCGCGGGTAGGTGTGCCGCGGGTCGGCCTGGGTGGACACCGAGCCGTCGCCGAACTCCCAGCGGTAGGACACCCCGCCGGACTTCGAGCCGGTGAACGCCGCCGTCAGCGCCTTGTTCTGCACCATCGTCGACGTCGCCGCCGGCGCCGGGGTCGGCGCGCCACCCGTGTAGCTGATCTTCAGCAGCTTCTGGTTGGCGTCGAGCGAGAAGAACCCGTTGCCGTAGTCCAGGACGTACAGCGCGCCGTCCGGCCCGAACTTGGCGTCCATCCAGCTCTGCACCCGGGTGTCACCCGCGCCGCCGGGGATGATCTGCCGGAACGTCTCGGCGAACACCGGCGGCTGGTGCGTCGGCACGCCCGCCGGGTCGACGGTCACCGCGACCCGGTTCTGCGCGTTCGACTCGTCGCCGATGAACCACTTGTTGTCCCAGTACGCCGGCCACGCGACGCCGCTGTTCGTGTTGACCAGCGAGCGGTGGTACGTCGGCCCGGACATGACCGCCTGGCCGCCGCCCCGCAGGTACGGCTGGGTGTAGGTGGCGTCCGCCGCGACGTAGGTCGGGATGGACGAGCCCGGCCGCTTCGGGAACACCGGCCCGCCGCCGTCGGGCGAGTACCAGATCATGTTGTCCTTGATCGGCGGCAGGTTCACCAGGCCCGTGTTGCGCGGCGAGGTGTTGACCGGGTTGTCGCAGTCGTACCAGCCGGTCAGCTCGGCCGCGTTGGTGCTGCTGCGGTCGCGGTAGGGCTGCCGGTTGCCCATGCAGTACGGCCAGCCGTGGTTGCCCGCCTCGGTGATGATGGTCGCCGTCTCGTACTTCGCCGGCCCGAGTTCCGGGCTCGGCGAAGACGCGTCGGGGCCGACCCAGCCCGCGGTCATCCAGTTGTGCACCGGGTCGATCTGCAGCCGCGAGATGTTGCGGACGCCCATCACGTAGATCTCCGGGCGCGTCTTGTCCGCCGGTCCGTTCGGGAAGAGGTTGCCCTGCGGGATCGTGTACGTCCCGTTCGCCTCCGGGTGGATGCGCAGGATCTTGCCGTCCAGGTCGTTCGTGTTGCCCGCGGTGCGGCGCGCGTCCTGGAACGAGATGCCCTTGTAGTCGAGCGTCCAGTTGTTGCCCGAGTACCCGTTCGAGCCGCCCGAGGAGTTGTTGTCCCCGGACCCGATGTAGAGGTTGCCGTCCTTGTCGAACGCCATCCCGCCGCCGGCGTGGCAGCAGCTGTGGATCTGGACGTCCCAGGACAGCAGGTCCTTGCGGGTCGCCTGGTCGAGGGTCTGCGCGGTCAGGTTGTAGGTGAACCGCGAGACCGTGCGCTTGCCGATCCGCTTGTCGCGGTCGATCGACTCGTGCGGCATCCAGTAGGCGTACAGGTAGCCGTTCTCGGCGAACTTCGGGTCCAGCGTCAGCCCGAGCAGGCCCTCTTCGTTCTTGACGAGCTCGTCACCGCTGCCCCGGTTGCCCATCACGCGCAACGTCGTGAGCAGCTTGGGCTTCTTGCTGACCGGGTCCCACTGGTGGATCGTGCCGCAGCCGAGGCCGACGTTCGGGTCGTCCCAGCTCACGACCGGCCCGGTCGGGCAGGCCGCCTTGCCGATGTAGAACACCTTGCCGTCCGGCGCGATGGTCAGCCCGTGCGGCTCGCCGATCTGGTCGAGCTGCCCGGCGGCGTTCTTGCCGGTCAGCTTCTCGATCTTGTAGTTCGCGGAGATCCCGGCCTGGCAGTCGCCGCGCACCATGCCGGTGGTCCAGCGCAACGCGCCGAGCAGGTGGCTGCGGAACTTGTCCTCGCCGTAGGACGCCTCGGTGCGGCCCATGCCGGTGTAGAAGGAGCGCCCGCCGTCGTAGTCGCGGCACCAGGAGACCGGGTGGAACGCGCCGTTCGCGCCGACGCCCGGGTTGTAGCCCTTCTCCTCCACCTGCGCGACCGTGTGGACGGTGCCGACCGGGTTGGTCTCCCAGTTGAGCCAGCGGTCGGTGCGCGTCCAGTTCTGCGGCAGCCCGGCGGTGGCCGGGTGCTGCGCGTCGAGGACGTCGACGACCGCTTGCTGCGGCGCCGGTTCGGGCGGCGGCGGGGTCGTCGAGGTGTCCTTGAACAGCTTGAGGTCGGCGAGCTGGATCAGCGGCTCACCCGAGTTCGCGGTGATGTTCAGCCGGTAGTTCGGGTACACCGTCGTGTTGGCGAAGGTGAACGTCCGGGTCTGGAACCGTTCTCCGAACACCTCGTTCGTGCGCGTGTCCAGGTCGACCCAGGTGCTCCCGTCGGCCGAACCCTGCAGGGTCCAGTTCTTCGGGTCGCGGCCGGGGAAGTCGTTGGCCGACACCAGCGAGTAGCTGCTGACCGCGACCGGCGTGGCCATCTTGTAGGCCGCCCAGCCGGTCGTGGCGAAGGTCAGCCACTTGGTGTTCTCGTTGTTGTCGGCCAGTTTCTCCTTGGTCTCGTTCGGCGGGTTCTCCGCGCTCGCGGTCACCGACGCCACCGCTTCGGGCGTCGGGCGCGCACCGACCGGGCGAGCCCCGATCAGGCCGGTGAACCACTGGGACGAGTCCTGCGCGCGGGCGGCGTCGGAGATGCCGAGGAACCCGCCGCCGGCCTTCATGTACGCCTGCAGCGCGGCTTCCTGCTCACGCGCGAGCGTCACGCCCTGCGCGGACAGGTACACGACACCGCGGTAGCGGGCCAGGTTCGCCGTGCTGAACACGGCCGGATCCGACGACGCCGTCACGGTGATGCCGTTGTCCGAGCCCAGCCGCGCGATCGCGTCCGCCGCGCGCAGCACGGGGTCCTTCTGGTCCGCGGCGGCGCCGTGGAAGACCAGCACGTTGACCGGCACGTTCACCGCGGCGGGCGCGGCCTGCGCGACCGGCATCGTGATCAGCGGGGCCCCGGCCGCCAGGACCGAGCCGATGGCGAGCACGAGCGCCCCGCGCCTTCCGAACCATCGTCTTTTCATAGCTCCCGTCCTCATGCGTGTGTCCGGCCGTCGGGGTTCATGTCGTGCCCGGCGTGGCCGTGCTCCTTGAACCGGTCGATCGCTTCCTGCGCGCCGTCGGGCAGGCTGCCGTCGGCGTTGCGGACCAGGAACAGGCCCACCATCCCGCCGTCGGAGTGGGTCTGGACGTGGCAGTGGTACATCCACGCCCCCGGGCCGACGCCTTCGCCGGCGATCACCTGGAAGCCGAAGGAACTGCCGGGGTCGAGGTTCTTGTTGTCGACGATGGCAGCGTTGTCAGCGGCGCCGCTGAGCATCCCGGTGCGGGTGTCGGCCCAGCGGTGCGCGTGCAGGTGGAACGTGTGCGGCAGGCTGCCGTACCCGATGCAGACCCACTCGACGCGCTCGCCGAGCCGGGCCTCGAGGATCGGCGTGTCGGGTGCCATCTTGTGGTTGATCATCATCTCGTTGAACACGACGGTGTACTGCTTGCTGGGCAGCAGATCACCGCGCTTGCGCACGATCAGCCCGCCGTAGAGCCCGCGCGCGAGGCCCGCGGTGCCGTGGTCGGTGCCCATCGCGTGGTCGTGGTAGTGCCAGTAGCCGGCGTTGCCCGGCATCCAGAACCCGCCGCCCGCGTCGTACCGGGCCCGGGTCTTCCAGGTGTAGGTCCGCGTCTCGCCCGGCTTGTTGAACGACGCGTTGAGCGGGGCGCCGTCGGACCCGGTGTCGTAGTTGACGCCGTGCGGGTGGATCGAGAGCCGCTGGTCGGTCCGGTTGACCAGTTCGATCTCGAGGGTGTCGCCCTCGTAGATCTCCAGCAGCGGCCCGGGGATGGTGGCCTTGCCCGGCTCGAGGCCGTAGCCGTAGAGACCGCCGGGCAGGGCTTCGGCGTAGAGGGTGATCTGGCGGTTCAAGCCCGCCGCGTAGGCCGAATCGGCCATCCCGACCGCGGGCACGAGGACGCCCGCGGCGGTTCCGGCCAGCATCGACCGACGTGACACTCGCATGCGAAATTCCCCCGGGGTCTCAGAAGCGCACGGTGCGGAGGTACTCGAACCCGACCTTGGCGGTGCTCAGCGGGTCGGCCGGCTGGTCGTGCTCGACGATGTATTCGCCGATGGTGTGGCAGGACGCGGCGAAGATGCGCGGGAAGTTGATGACGCCGGCGCCCGGGTCGACCATCTGCCCGTCCGCGGTCCGGTCCTTGACGTGGTACTGCGTCACGCGCGGGTAGTTGCGCCGGAACAGCTCGACCGGGTCCGCGCCGCCGTTCACCGCCCAGAAGAGGTCGATCTCCAGGTGCACGAGCCGCTTGTCCGTCTTCGCGGTGAGCACGTCGTAGGGCACCACACCGCCGATCGGGGCGAACTCGTGGTCGTGGTTGTGGTATCCGAGCGCGAGCCCGGCCTTCTTGAAGGCGGCCGCGGCGGTGTTCATGCGGCCCGCGAAGGCTTCCCACTCGGCGATGGTGCCGAAGTTCGCGTACGGCACGACGGCGGAGCGGTTGCCGAGGATCTTCGCGTCGGCGATGGTCTGGTTCAGGTCGCCGTCGATGCCCACGTGCGTCGAGGACGCCTTGAGGTGGCACCGGTCGAGGATGGCGCGGAACTCGGTGGCGCTGCGGCCGTACGTCCCGGCCAGCTCGACCTTCCGGTAGCCGATGTCGGCCAGCGCGGACAGCGTGCCTTCGGGGTCGTTCTGCAGGAGCGACCGCAGGGAGTAGAGCTGGATGCTGATCTTGTCGAGCGGGACCCGCTGCCGGGCCGCCGACGCGCTCGCGGTGCCGGGCAGGGCCACCGCCGCCGCCCCCACCGTGAGAGCCGCTGTCGCCACGTTCAGGAATGTCCGTCGGGAGTGCTGCTCTGGCCGGTCACCGCACATGGAACTCCCTCATCTCTGGTTGCTGAAAGCCGCGTCGAAAGCCGCCGACGGCTGGTCGAACAAGTGCTCGCGCAGGTACTTCACCGCCTCCGCCGCGCCCCGGAGCCGGTCCATCCCGGCGTCTTCCCACTCCACCGAGATCGGGCCGGTGTAGCCGATCGAGTTCAGCGCCCGGAAGCAGTCCTCCCACGGGACGTCGCCGTGGCCGACGGACACGAAGTCCCAGCCGCGGCGCGGGTCGGCCCAGGCCAGGTGCGAACCGAGCCGGCCGTTGCGGCCGTCGAAGCGCTTTCTCGTGTCCTTGCAGTCGACGTGGTAGATCCGGTCGGCGAAGTCGAGGATGAACCCGACCGGGTCGAGGTCCTGCCAGACGAAGTGCGACGGGTCCCAGTTCAGCCCGAACGCCGGCCGGTGGCCGACGGCTTCGAGCGCGCGCTTGGTCGTCCAGTAGTCGTAGGCGATCTCGGACGGGTGCACCTCGTGCGCGAACCGGACGCCGACCTCGTCGAAGACGTCGAGGATCGGGTGCCAGCGACGGGCGAAGTCCGCATAACCGTCATCGATGTCATCGCGCGTGACCGGCGGGAACATCGCCACGTACTTCCAGATCTTCGACCCGGTGAAGCCGATGACGGTGTCCACGCCGAGCTTCGCCGCCGCCCGCGCGGTGTCGGCCATTTCGGCCGCCGCCCGCTGCCGGACGCCCTCCGGTTCGCCGTCGCCCCAGATCCGGGACGGCAGGATCGCGCGGTGCCGGGCGTCGATCGGGTCGTCGCAGACGGCCTGGCCGACGAGGTGGTTCGAAATCGCCCACACCTTGAGCCCGTGCTCGGCCAGCAAAGCCAGCCGCGCCGGCACGTAGTCCGGCTCGGCCAGCGCGCGGTCGACCTCGAAGTGGTCGCCCGAGCAAGCGATTTCCAGGCCGTCGTACCCCCACTCGGCGGCGAGCTTGCAGACCTCGGTGAACGGCAGGTCGGCCCACTGGCCGGTGAACAGCGTGACCGGACGGCTCATTTCCGCTCCTCCACCGCGGTCCAGGCCGCATCGGCCGCCGCGCTCTGCTCGACGGCGTCCAGCACCCGCTGGACGCGCAGGCCGTCGTCGAAGCTCGGCGCCGGATCGGTGCCCGCGCCGATGGCGTCCAGCAGGTCGGCGACCTCGTGGGTGAACGTGTGCTCATAGCCGAGCAGGTGCCCCGGCGGCCACCACGCGCCGACGTACGGGTGCTGCGGCTCGGTGACGAGGATCCGCCGGAACCCGGCTTCGGTGCCGCTGTCCTCGTACCACTGGAGCTCGTTCATCGCCTCGAAGTCGAACGCCAGGCTCGCCTTCGACCCGTTGATCTCCAGCCGCATCGCGTTCTTGCGGCCCAGCGCGAACCGGGTCGCTTCGAAGGTCGCCACCGCTCCGCCGGACAGCCGCGCGAGGAACAGCGCGGTGTCGTCGACCGTCACGTCGTCCGTCCCGCCGTTCTCGGCGGGCCGCTGCTTGACGAAGGTGTTCGTCAGCGCCGAGACGCCGGTGATCAGGTCGCCGGTGACGAACTGGGCCGCGTCGACGATGTGCGCGCCCAGGTCGCCGAGCGCACCCGAACCGGCGGATTCCCTGCGGAGCCGCCAGGTCATCGGCGCTTCCGGATCGGACAGCCAGTCCTGCAGGTACACCGACCGCACGTGCCGGATCTCCCCGAGCGCCCCGCTCGCGACCAGCTTCCTGGCGTGCGCGAGCGCGGGCACCCGGCGGTAGTTGAACGCGACCATGGCCCGCACCCCGCGGTCCCGGGCCTTCCGGGCCGCCGCCGCCATCGCTTCGGCCTCGGCGACCGAGTTGGCGAGCGGCTTCTCGCATAGCACGTGCTTCCCGGCCTCCAGCGCGGCGATTGCGATCTCCGCGTGGCTGTCCCCCGGCGTGCAGACGTCGACCAGGCCGACGTCGTCCCGGGCGACCAGCTTCCGCCAGTCCGTCTCGACGTCCTCCCAGCCGAACTTTTCCGCGGCGGCCTTGGCCCGGGCCTCGTCCCGGCCGCCGAGGACGGCGAGTCTCGGCACCAGCGGTGGATCGAAGAACCGGTGGACGCTGCGCCAGGCGTGCGAATGCACCGCACCCATGAACGCGTGGCCGACCATGCCGATCCCGATGGTTTCCCGTCCCGGGCTCATACCCCTCCTTTGGTTCAGCTGGAAAGTCCGCGTCAGGAGTCGAAGCCGACGTCCAGGTACTGGTCGACGTTCTCCTTGGTGACGACCGCCGAGTACGTCTTGATCTCGGCCGGGATGTCGTGCTCGGCCAGGTCGCCGATCCCCTTGGCCTGCCCGAGCAGCCGGGCCAGCGCGACCGCGGTCGAGGCCATCGACGGGCTGTAGAGCACGGTCGCCTTGATCGGCGACGAGTCGGCCTTGATCAGGTTCATCATGTTCTTCGAGCCGGCGCCGCCGACCATGATGAACTCCTTGCGGCCCGCGGTGTCGATCGCGGCGTTGACGCCGATGCCCTGGTCGTCGTCGTGGTTCCACAGCGCGTCCAGCTTGGGTGCGCCCTGGAGCAGGTTCGCCGTCTGCTGCTCGCCGGACTCCGACGTGAACTGCGCCGAAACCCGCGGGCCGACCTTGAACCCGCTGCGCCCCAGCGCGTCCGCGAAGCCCTTGCTGCGTTCCTGGGTCAGCGGCAGCGAGTCGATGCCCGCGACCTCGCCGATGACCGGGTTCGCGACGTTCTTCTTCTTGAGCTCCGCGGCGATGTAGTTGCCCGCGTTGACGCCCATCCGGTAGTTGTCGCCGCCGATCCACGTCCGGTACGCCAGCGGCGTGTCGAAGATGCGGTCCAGGTTGATCACCGGGATGCCGGCGTCCATCGCCTGCTGCCCGACCGACGTGAGCGCCTTGCCGTCGAAGGGCAGGATCACCAGGACGTCGACCTTCGCGTTGATCAGCGTCTCCACCTGGGAGATCTGCTGGTTGACGTCGTTGGTGCCCTCGGTGGCGTTGAACTTCACCTCGCTGAACTTCTGCGCCTGCGCCTTGGCGTTCTTGGTGATCGCCGCGATCCAGCCGTGGTCGGCGGCCGGCGCGGAGAAGCCGATGGTGACCGGCTTGCCGGGCTGGGCGTTGGTGCCCGCGTTGGCGACCGGCGCGTTGGACTCCGAGTTCGCGGGCGTGTTCGACGTGCAGCCGGCCAGCAGCGCGCCGGCGCCGACGGCGGCCCCGCCCAGCAGGAATCCCCGGCGGCCGAGGAAGGGTTGTTCGGTCATGACGGCCTCCAAAGGTGGTACTACGGACCGGTCCTGGCTTTCCTGGCCCGGAACTGCAAGAGCACGGCGAGCACGATGATCACGCCTTTGGCGATGTTCTGGATGTCGGTGTCCAGGTTGTTGAGCGTGAAGATGTTCGACAGCACCGTGAAGATCAGCACGCCGATCAGGGTGCCGATCAGCGAACCGCGGCCGCCGGTCAGCAGCGTGCCGCCGATGACCACCGCCGCGATCGCGTCGAGTTCGTAGAACATGCCGTTGGTCGACGCCCCCGCCGTCGTCCGCGCGACGACCATGAGCGCGGCGATCCCGCAGCACAGCCCGGCCACGCCGTAGACGAGCGCGAGGTGGCGCTTGACATTGATCCCGGCCAGCCGCGACGCCTCCGCGTTGCCGCCCACCGCGTACGTCCGGCGCCCGAACGTGGTCCGGTTGAGCACGACCCAGCCGACCGCGAACACCAGCGCGAACAGCCAGATCAACGTCGGGATGCCGAGGAAGCTGCCCCGGAAGAAGGTGAGGAAGCCCTGGTCGGCGACGACCTGGGTGCGCCGGCCGCTGATCCGCTCGGCGAGCCCGCGCGCCGAGACGTACATCGCGAGCGTCGCGATGAACGGCACGACCTTGCCGTAGGCGACGAGCACGCCGTTGACCAGCCCGCAGCCGAGGCCGACGGCGAGCCCGCAGACCACCATCACGAAGGGCCCGTAGGACTGCGTCGCCAGCGTCGTCAGCCAGACGCCGGCCAGGCCGACCATCGAGCCGACGGACAGGTCGATGCCGCCGCTGATGATCACGAACGTCATCCCGACGCTGACCACGCCGATCGCGGCGGCCAGCCGCAGGATCGTCGAGATGTTGCTTTCGGTGAAGAACAATTCGGGCCGGGTGAACTGGCCGACCAGGCACAGCACGACGAGCACGCCGGCCAGGCCGAGCAGCCGCGGGTCGGCGGAGAAGGTGAACCGCCGCCGCTGCGCGGGAAGCGCTTCCTGTGGTGGTGCTTGGGTTTCGGTCATGCCGCGCTGCCTTCCAGGATCACGTCGAGCACCTCGGCCTCGGTCAGCCCGCCGGAGGGCCGGTCGGCGAGGACGCGGCCCTCGCGCAGCACCAGTACCCGGTCGGACAGCCCGAGCACCTCGGGGATTTCGCTGGACACCAGCACGATCGCCACGCCGGTCGCGGCCAGCTCGTCGATCAGCCGGTACAGCTCGGCGCGGGCACCGACGTCGACGCCGCGTGTCGGCTCATCGAGCAGCAGCACCCGGCACCCGCGGACCAGCCACCGCGCGAGCACGGCCTTCTGCTGGTTGCCGCCGGACAGCGTGCGGACGATCCGCCGGGGATCGGCGGGCCGCAGGTCGAGGCGGCGCAGGCTCGCGCCGGCGTCGTCCAGTTCCCGGGACCGCTCGGTGAAGCCGAGCTTGGCGTAGCGGCCGAGGCTGGCCAGGGTCACGTTGTGCACCACCGGCAGGTCCAGCAGCAGGCCCTGGCTCTTGCGCTCCTCCGGCGCGAGGCCGATGCCGGCCTTGACGGCGTTGAGCACGCTGCCGGGCCGCAGCGGTTTCCCCTGCACGGCCACGGTCCCGCGGTCGGCCTTGCGCGCGCCGAAGATCGTCTCCAGCAGCTCGCTGCGGCCGGAGCCGACCAGCCCGGCGATGCCGACGACCTCGCCGGCGTGCACGGTGAAGCTGACGTCCTCGAACTCGCCGGTCCGGGCCAGGTTCGCGACTTCGAGCACCGGCGTGGTCTTGGCGTGCCCCTCGTGACGCGGGCCGAAGACGGTCTCGACCTTGCGCCCGGCCATCAGCGCGACCAGGTCGGCGGTCGGCGTCGTGCGGGCGTCGAGTCCGGTGCCGACGGTCCGGCCGTCCTTGAGCACGGTCACCCGGTGCCCGATCCGGCGCAGTTCCTCGAGCCGGTGTGAGATGTAGACGACCGCGACGCCGTCGGCGGTCAGCTCGCCGACGATGCGGAAGAGGTTGTCGACCTCCTCGCCGGCCAACGCGGCGGTGGGTTCGTCCATCACGAGCAGCCGGGCGTCGTGGGCCAGCGCGCGGGCCATCGACACCAGCTGCTGCCCGGCGGCGGAGAGCTTGCCGACCTCGGTCGACGGGCGGATGCCGGGGTGGCCGAGCCGGGCCATCAGCCGGGCGGCTTCGTCACGGGCCTGCGAGATGCGCGTGAACCCGAAGCGGGCGCGTTCGTGGCCGAGGAAGATGTTGTCGGCCACCGAAAGCCCGGGCACCAGGTCGAGTTCCTGGTACATGGTGGCGATGCCCAGGCGCAGGGCGTCGACCGGGGAGCCGAGCGAGACGGGTTCGCCCTGCCAGGTGATCTCCCCCGTGTCGGGCTGGTGGGCGCCGGCGAGGACCTTGATGAGCGTCGACTTGCCGGCGCCGTTCTGCCCGAGCAGGCAGTGCACCTCGCCCGGTTCGACGTCGAGGTCGACGCCGTCGAGCGCGCGGACGCCGGGAAAGCTCTTCACGATCCCGCGGACCGACAACAAGCTCATACCGTGGCCTCCTCGACGAGCGTCGGGTTCGCGAACAGCCGCTCGGCCGCCAGGTGGGCGGCTCCGCGCAGCGGGGCCTTCAGGCCGAGCCGCGACGGCACGACCCGGGCGTGGCCGAGCGGCCGGGCGGCGAGCTCGACGCGGACCGGTTCGACCAGCCACTCGCCGAGTTCGGCGAAGTAGCCGCCGAGCACGACGACGTCCGGGTCGAGCACGTCGACCACAGTGGACAGTGCGACGCCGAGCGCGACGCCGAGTTCGTGCACCGCCGTGACCGCGCGCTGGTCGCCTCGCCGGACGCGGTGGGCGAGCAGGCCGACCCGCCCTTCGACGCCGAGGGCGGGGTCGTGCAGCGGATCGCCGGGCGGGGCCGCGGCTCTCACGACCGCGGCCAGGTTCGCTTTCGTTTCCAGGCAGCCGGTCCGGCCGCACACGCAGCGTTCACCGGACGGGTCGACGGCGATGTGCCCGACCTCGCCCGCGAAGCCCCGAGCACCGCGCAGGATGGCGCCGCCGGAGACGAGCCCGCCGCCGACGGTCGTCCCGCCGCTGAGGTAGAACAGCTCCGCGGGACCCTCGACCGATTCGGCGAGCGCGCCGAGGTTGGCATCGTTGTCGACGGCGATGGCCTCGGCCGGGACGGCCAGCCGCGCCGCCATCAGGCCGGCGATTTCGGCGTCCCGCCAGCGCAGCGCCGGTGCGAGTCTCAGCACGGCGGCGGCCGAGTCGACCAGCCCGGGCACCGCGATCGCCACCCCGACCGGCGGGCCGGGCAGCACCCGGTGGGCGAGGTGGGCGAGTTCGTCCATGCCTCTCTGCAGGCCGAGCGCGGCGACGTCGACGGTTTCGACCCGTTCGGCCAGCACCCGGCCGGTGAGGTCGGTGACCACCGCCGACAGCCGGTCGGCCTCGATGCCCAGCGCCAGCGCGTAGGCGTCTTCGCCGTGCAGCTCGACCAGCCGGCTCGGCCGCCCGTTGCCGGGGAGGACCCCGGCGGGCCGGACCAGCCCGCGCCCGGCGAGGTCGGTGAGCAAGCCGGGCACCGCCGACTTCGCGATCCCGCACCGGGCGGCCAGCTGCGTCCGCGAGAGCGGCCCGGTCCGCAGCGCGCGCAGGACCGCGGCCAGGTTCGCGGTCCGGGGGCTCGCCGGATCGGCTCGCCTCGTCCCGGTGACGGCCACGGTGCCCCCAACTTGTGCTGCGCCCTGAACGGACTTTGTCTCTCAGGCAGCGAAAGTAAGGTGGCGCGCATCACTCGTCAAGGTGAGGTGGGCGCCCTGCGCCCGGTTTTCACCCGGATAGACGTGCGAAACCGGACAGACTTTCGCACTTTCGATGCAAAAGTCTGTCCGGTTCAGACATTACTAGGCGACGTTGCTCGGCAACCGAGCGTGAGCCACCGCGCCCGTTCAGCTGCTGAGCGTGAAGGCCCGGTCGGTGGCCGACCAGGCCGCGCCGATCACGCCCGCCGTCTCGCCGAGCTCGGACAGCACGATCGGCAGGTTGCCCGTCGCCAGCGGCAGCGACCGCCGGTACACCGCGCTGCGCACCTCGGCCAGCAGCTGGTGCCCGAGCTGGGCCACCCCGCCGCCGATCACGACCATCCCCGGGTTGATGAAGCAGACCAGCGACGCGATGACCTGGCCGAGCCGGCGCCCGCCGTCGCGGATGAGGTTGACCGCACCGAAGTCCCCCGCCGCCGCCGCGCGGCCGACGTCACGCGCGGTGACCGCCCCGCCGTCGGCGGCCACCTCGGCGAGGTGCGCCGACCGGCCGCTGCGGGCCAGCGCCAGCCCGTCGCGGGCCAGCGCCGCGCCGCCGAAGTAGGCCTCCAGGCAGCCGACCTCGCCGCACGCGCAGGTCGGGCCGAAGTCGTCGAGCCGGATGTGCCCGATGTCGCCCGCCGTGCCCGCGACCCCGCGGTACACCTTGCCGCCGAGCACGATGCCGCAGCCGATCCCGGTGCCGATCTTGACGAACATCAGGTCGTCGGTCGAGCGCGCGACCCCGGCGTGCCGCTCCCCGAGCGCCATCGCGTTGACGTCGTTGTCCACCGCCACCGGGCAGCCCCACAAGCCGCCGAGGTGGTCGCGCACGCTGAACCGGTCCCACCCCGGCATGATCGGCGGCGCGACGGCCATGCCCTCGGCGAAGCTGACCGGCCCCGGCAGCCCGATCCCGGCGGCGACCAGCCGCCCGGGCGCCTCGTCCCGGACCTTCTCGGCGAGCGCGGCGACCCGCCGCAGCACGGGGTGCGGCCCCTGCCGCACGTCGCAGTCCTCGACGGCGTGCGCGAGCACCTCGCAGGAGGCGTCGGTGACCGCCACCCCGACCGACGTCGCGCCGACGTCCACCGCGAGCACCCGGAGGTCACCGGCGAGCCGGACGAGGGTCGACCGCCGCCCGCCCCGGCTGGCCGAGGGCCCCGCGGCCTCGACGAGCCCGACCTCCGCGAGCCGCGCCACTTCAGCTCCGACCCGCGCCCGCGGCAGCTCGAGCCGCTCCCCCAGTTCGACCCGTGACATCGGGCCTTCGTCCCGGAGCAGGGTGAGCAGCCGGGTCTGGTGCCGGGTTTCGACCATCGAGTGCTCCGTGCCGGATACCGCGCTCATTCGCCTCAGCCTACTGCGTCGCCCGCCCGGCTTCGCCGCGTCCCGAGTGGACGGACCCCGGTGCGCGAATCTCCGCCCTTCCCGCGGCGGGGCCAAAATGCACGGGCTCCCCTTTCCGTTCGGAAGAAACGATCGACGGCCTCGGCCACACCACGAACCGCCGTCGGCTACGGTCGGTAAGCTCGGTCCGGTGAGCGACGCCGAACGGGACCGGCTGCTGGCGCCGTCGCGCATCTACGTCGAGCCCGCCGCCGCCGAGCTCCCCCGCGGCCGCCAGGTGCTCGACCGCTTTCCGGACGCGACGCGGGTCGAGGTCGACAGCCACTGGCGGATCCCCGAACTGCACGGCGACGAGACCAACGTCCGGCGCTGGGTGCGGATCAAGCGCGAAGCCCTCGTACTGGGCACCAAGAAGTCGCTCACCGCGCGCCCCAACGGCCGCTCCGCCGACTTCATCGCCCCCTCCACGTCGAACGGCTGCGCGATGGCGTGCGCCTACTGCTACGTCCCGCGGCGCAAGGGTTATTCGAACCCGATCACGGTCTTCGCGAACATCGAGCAGATCACCGGCTACCTGACCCGCCACATCGGCAGGCAGGGCCCGAAGCCGGAGCCGAACCAGTGCGACCCCGAAGCGTGGGTCTACGACATCGGCGAGAACTCCGACTGCTCGGTCGACGCCTTGATCAGCGACAACGTCAGCGACCTGATCGCACTGTTCGCCGGGCAGCCGACCGCGAAGGCGTCGTTCGCCACCAAGTACGTCAACCGCGGCCTGCTCGGTCTGTCCCCCCGCGGCCGCACCCGCGTCCGGTTCTCGCTCATGCCCGAGCGGCCGGCGAAGTTGCTGGACCTGCGCACGAGCCCGATCACCGACCGGCTCCAGGCACTGGACGACTTCGTCGAAGCGGGGTACGAGGTCCACGTGAACCTCAGCCCGGTCGTCGTCTACCCGGGCTGGCTCGACGACTGGACCGCCCTGCTGAAGGACCTCGGCGACGCGACGGACGCGGCCACGAAGGCCCAGCTGGCCGCGGAGATCATCATGCTGACCCACAACCGCGCCCTCCACGAGGTCAACCTCGGCTGGCACCCGAAGGCCGAGCAGGTGCTGTGGCGTCCCGACCTCCAGGAGACCAAGCGCAGCGAGGGCGGCGGCGTCAACGTCCGGTACCGGGCCGGGCAGAAGCGGGCTTTGCTGGACGAGCTGCTGGATCTGATCGCCGTGCACGCGCCCTATCTGCGGGTGCGCTACGCCTTCTGAACCGCCCTGGTGCTGTCCCGTCTTTGACCTGTGCGGGCGGCGATCGCTGAACTAGCATGCCGATGTGTGACGGACGGGGCGCGCGGGGAAATCGAAGAACTCGAAGCAATCGTCCGATCGGCGGAGCGGACGCCGAGCCGGACGGAACACCCGCCGCCCGACGCGCGGGCGTTCCTGGAAGAGCTCGCTCACCGTTGCCGTGACGGGGAAATCGGCCCGGAACCCGTCGACACCAGCACGGGCCTCTTCCGCACCGAGAACGGGCGATCGCGGTTCGCGCGGCCGGACGTCCGGGACTACCTGGCCGCGCACCACGTGGTCCGCCGCCACCCGCGTGGTCCCCGGCTGGCGGCGCCGGCGACGTGGAAGTACTTCGTCCCCCGGAAGAACTGGCCGTGGCCCGACGCCGGGGTGCAGGCCTTCCTGGCCGCGCTCTGGTGGCAGCCCGCGAAACCCGCGGTCGAACGGCGGCTCGGGAACCTCCTGCACAAGCGGCACCGCGAGCCCAACGTCCGGTTCGTCGTCGACCTGCTCCGCCGGAATCTGGTGCCGGACAGTGATCTTCGCCGGCGGACGATCGACGTCCTGCGCGACGCGATCCGTGACGACGAGCTGGACGACGACCGGTGGGCGGCATCGGTCGAGCAGCTCCAGCTGATCGATCCGGCCGTGGCCGCGGACGAACTCGACGCGATGATCACCTTCGCCGTGCCGACCGCCAGTGCACTTCGCCGGTACCACGCCGTCGTCGCGCTGATCGACTACGACCGGGCGCGGGGAATGAAGGCGCTGAAGATCCTGGCACGGAATCCGACCGGCACCGCTCAAGACCGCTTCGACACGGCGATCCTCATCGGCGAACTCGACGAGGCCGCGGGCGTGGTGGCCATGCAGCAGCTGGCGGGCACCGAAGGCATGGGCGATCTGCGCGTGGACGCCGCGATCGTCCTCCACCGCCCCGATCTGCTGAGCGAGCTCGTCACGGGTGGAGGCGACCTGTCCGACGACGCACGCTTGCGAGCGCTCGGGGAACTCCTGCCGGTGGAACCCGGAACCGCGATCACGGCCGCCGAACGGTTCGCGGAGACCGCGGCGGACGAAGAGACTCCGCTGCGGATCGCCGAGCTGGTCCGGCCGTTCGACGGCCCGGCGGCGCTGCGGATGGCGACCAGGACCGCCGAGCGGGAAGACAAGCGAGCCGACAGTGAAGTGCGGTACCGGGCGGTGCTCCTGATCGGCGGGATCGACCCGGCGCAGGCCGTTCCCGCGTTGCGCCGGCTGTCCGAAAGCGACGCCGCGACCTTCCGGGTCCGGCTCCGGGCCGCCACGGGCATCGTGACCGAGCACCGCGGGCCGATCGACGCGGTCGTCGCGCTGGCGAACGCTCCGCGCCTGGCGTGGGCGGACCGGGCCGAGGCCGCCGAGACGCTCGAAGAAACCGATCCCGAGACCAGTGCGCGGTTGCTGGTGACCATCTCGAAGTCGGGGCCGCCCGACGCCGGCCGGCTCACCCTCCTGCGACAGGCCCACCGGATCGACTCACGGCAGGCCGTCGGCGCGATCACGGAGCTGATCAAGGACAAGCACGTCGCCGGGCCGACCCGGGTGCGCGCAGTCGAACTCGTGGCCACGACGCTGGGCACCGCCGTCGTCATCGGGCTGTACGCCGAGATCGTCGCCACCGCCGATGGCGAGAGCGCCAAGACCGCCGCGAAGAAGGTCATCGCCATGGGCCACCCCGACGGCCCGCGGCTGATGGGGAAGGTGGCCGACCGGACGGACGAGAAGCCCGAGTTCCGGCTCGACGCGGCACGCGAAGCAGGTCCGCACGGCAGGAACACGTTGCTGAGCCTGGCGCAGAAGGGACGTCCCGACTCCCTGCGGCTCAACGCGGCCAAGGCGCTGTACAAGATCGACCGGTCCAGTGGGCGGAAGGCCTTGGAGCAGCTGGTCAAGCGGGCGACGCCGGGCCGGGTCCGGATCGACGCGGCGAAATGCCTCCCCGGATCCGCGGTGGTGGGCGCGCTCGCCACCATCGCCGAGGACCGCCGCGAGCGGGCGCCCGTCCGGCTGGACGCCGCCGAACAGGCCTGGGACATCGATCCGAAACGTGGCCGGCTCCTGGTAGAAGCACTGGCGACCGACCCGTCGATCCCGGCCAGCCTCCGGGAACGGGCCCAGAACCACCTCCGGCGGTGACCGGCCTCAGCTGATGAAGCCCGCCGACTTCAGCCAGTCGCGGGCCACCTCCGCCGGCTTCTGGCCGTCCACGCTCACCTTCTTGTTCAGCTCCGTCAACGTCGCCGTGTCCAGCTTCGCCGCGATCGGCGTGAAGACCTGCTCGAGCTGCGGGTACTTCTGCGCCACCCCCGACGCGATCGAGATGGCCGGGTTGTACGTCGGGAAGAAGTGCTTGTCGTCCTCCAGCACGACCAGCTTCTGCCCCGCCACGCGGCCGTCCGTCGAGGCCACCTCGCCGAAGCCGCACGTGTCGCCCTTGCCGACCGTCGGATAGATCACCGCGTCGTTGAGCAGGTGCTCCTGCGGGGCCGGCAGGTCGAAGCCGTACGTCTTCTCCAGGCCCGGGAAGCCGTCGTCGCGGCTCTTGAACTCCGGGCCGATGCACGTCGAGGCCGCGGCGGGGTCGCGCTTCACCAGTGCCGCGTAGTCCGAGAGCGTCTTGACGCCGGTGCGGGCGATCGCCGCCGGGTTGCCGGCCAGCGCGTAGGTGTCGTTCGCCGGCGAACGCGCCCACCACGTGACCTTGTTCGCGGCGTCGGCCTGCTTGACCGCGTCGTACTGCGCCTGCGCGTCGGCGATCGGCTTGGTCTGCTTGAGGTAGCTGATCCAGGCGGTGCCGGTGTACTCCCAGTACAGGTCGACCGCGCCGCTGGTCAGCGCCTGGCGGACGTTGCTCGAGCCGGTGATGTTCGTCTTGTCCTGCGGGCTCGCCCCCGCCGCCTGCAGCGCGACGACGGCGATCTGGCCCAGCAGCAGCTGTTCGTCGAACTCCTTGGAGCTGACCCGGATCTGCGCGCCGCTCAGCGCGTCGATCTTCTTGATCGACCCCTGACCCACTTGGGGGCCGGACTCGTCCTTGCCGATCGTGCAGCCGGCGGCCAGCACCACGACGAGTGCGGAAACGGCGGCGAGCGTGCGTCGCATGGGTCCTCCTAGGGTTGCATTCCGCGCGGGTGCAGGACTTCCTCGGCGAGCAGGCCCAGCCAGTCGGCGAAGAGCGCCAGCGCGGCGACGACGATGCCGAAGGTCAGGCTCAGCATCGGGCGGTACAGCCCGATCCCGGCGACGAGCCCGCCGCCGAGACCGCCGCCGTCGATGAACGTCGCCAGCGTCGCGCTCGCGACGGTGAGCACCAGCGCCGTCCGGATCCCGGCGAGGATCACCGGGACCGCCAGCGGGAGTTCGATCCGCCACAGGATCGCCGTCCTCGTCATGCCCATGCCGCGCGCGGCGTCCACGAGCGTCGGGTCGACGCCGTCCAGCCCGACGATCGTGTTGCGCAGCACCGGCAACGTCGCGTAGACGACCAGCGCCGTCACCGCCGTCGTGGTGCCCGTGCCGATCCACAGCGCGAGCAGGACGACGAGCCCGATCGACGGGATCGCCTGGCCGAGGTTGCCCAGGCCCAGCCCGATCGGCCGGGCCCAGCGCGCGCCCGCGCGGGTGAGCAGGATGCCCAGCGGCAGCGCGATGGCGATGGTGCACACCGTCGAGATCAGCGTCAACCGCAGGTGCGCGCCGAGTTCGGCGAAGATCTCGCCCGGGTTGAGGTAGCGCTGTTCGATCGAGTCGATCGGGTGCGCGCGCACGATCAGGAACAACGCCAGCAGCGCGAGGGCGAGCAGGACCGGGCGCACGAGCAGCCCCAGCCGGCGGCGCCGCCGCTTCTCCGGCGCCGCGGTCTTCTCCGGCGTCTCGACCACCGCGGGAGGCGGCGGTCCGACGGCCGGCTCGAGCGCCGCGACCAGGCGGGCGACGTCGCAGACACCGCCGTTCCCGGTCAGCGAGACCGCGGTGCTGCCGGTGCGGACCATCGTGTCCAGCGCGTCCCGCAGCGTGGCCGTGGCGGGTACGGACGGCAGCCCGTCCGCGGCCGGGCCGAGCGGCACGTCGGCCACCGGGATCAGCGCGAGCCGCTTGAGGTTCCGCTTCGAGCCGACGAAGGCCGACACGTAGTCGTCGGCCGGCGCGGCCAGGATCGCCTGGGGCGTGTCGTACTGCGCGAGCACCGACCGCGGCCGCAGCACCGCGATCCGGTCGCCGAGCTTGAGGGCCTCGTCGAAGTCGTGCGTGACGAACACGATCGTCTTGCGCACCTGCCGCTGCAGGCGCAGGAGCTCGTCCTGCAGCCGGGCACGGGTGATCGGGTCGGTGGAGCCGAACGGCTCGTCCATCAGCAGCACCGGCGGGTCCGCGGCCATCGCCCGCGCCACGCCGACGCGCTGCTGCTGGCCGCCGGAGAGCTCACGCGGGTAGCGGAGGCCGTGCTCGGCGGTCAGCCCGACGACGTCGAGCAGCTCGCGCACGCGCCCGGCGATGCGCCGCCGGGTCCAGCCGAGCACCCGCGGCACCACGCCGATGTTGGCGTCGACCCGCAGGTGCGGAAAGAGCCCGACCTGCTGGATGACGTACCCGGTGTGGCGCCGGTGCTCGTCGAGGTCGAGCGCCGAGACGTCGGTGCCGCCGATCGTGACGACCCCCGAGGTGGGCTCGACCAGCCGGTTGATCATCCGCATGGTCGTCGTCTTGCCGCAGCCCGACGGGCCGGTGAGCACGACGATCTCGCCCGCCGGGATCCGCATCGAGAGGCCGTCGACCGCGGGAACCGCGCGGCCCGGGTAGAGCTTGCTGACCTCGCGCAGTTCGATCGTCTCGCCGCCGGTGCCGGTCGGCTCCCCCGGCGCCGCTTCGAGGCGGGCGCGCGGGCGCCGCCACGCCGTCAGCTTGCCGACGAGCACGAACGCCAGGTCGAACAGCAGCGCCAGCACCATGATCCCGACCGTCCCGGTCAGCACCTGGTTGAGGGAGTTGACCGAGCCGAACCGGCCGAGGCCGTCGAAGATCTCGTTGCCGAGGCCGGGCCCCTTGACGTAGGCGCCGATGGCCGCGATCCCGATCGTGATCTGCGTCGACACCCGGATGCCGGACAGGATCACCGGCCAGGCCAGCGGCAGCCGCACCCGCCACAGCACCCGCACGCGGCCGAGCCCCATCCCGTGGGCAGCGTCGACGACGGCCGGGTCGACCCCGCGCAGCCCGACGATCGTGTTGCGCGTGATCGGCAGCAGCGCGTAGAGCACCAGCGCGAAAAGGACGTTGGTCAGCCCGAGTCCGAACGGGCCGATCAGGATGCCCAGCAGCGCGATCGAGGGGATGGTCAGGAAGGCGGCGGTGGTCGTGGTCGCGAGGGAGCCGAGCCAGCGCCGCCGGTAGGTCAGCACGCCGAGACCGGTGCCGATCACCACGGCCAGCGCGACCGCGGCGAGGGTGAGGTCCACGTGCAGGATGGCGTCGTTGACGACGTCGATCCAGTTCTCGCGGAGGTACTCCCACCAGCTCAGGGCTGTGCTCCTCGACGTCGCGGGCGGCGGTCCACCGGCCGCGTCCGGAGTGCGGCCGGGCTCCAGCCCAACACGCCGACGGTGCTCCTGTCCACCGCCGGGTACCCCTATCCGTCGCTTCCGCCACGCCGCGGCTCGATCTTCGACGGGGATACGGCGCGCCAACCAGGTCCGACCGCGGGTATCGGCCGAAAGGACGAGGTCCGCTGTCCCTTCGGCCGAGGTGACCGGCCGGGGCGCTCCCCTAGCTTGACGACCATGGAGTTCACCGCGAAGCGCGTCGGGGTCGCCGTGGTCGCCGCCGGGGCCGCGGCGGTCGCCATCGGGGCGACCGTGATGGCCGCCGCCGATCCCGTCGCGCCCGAGGTCGTCAGCGCGACGCCGGCCGACGCCGGGCACGAGAACGAGGGCAAGTACACCGCCGGGGACTACGTGCTGAACGTGCACGAACTCGACGACGACGGCCAGGGCACGGGCACCGCCATCGGGCCGCGCACGACGTCCTACTCGAAGACGGTGCACGGCACCGGGTCCTGGACGCCGACCGTCGTCAAGTTCTCGGCCGGCCGGGACGGCGACGGGCCGATCGTGTTCAGCTACCCCGTTCCCGCGCCGGGCCGGACCGTCGACTGCGTCGCGTCCGGCACCGAAGCGGCACCCCAGGTGCGGTGCGAGACCAAGCCCGCCCGGTAGGTCACCCGCGCCGCAGCACCACTTCGTCGATCTTGTCGCCGGCTTCGCCGAGCGCGCGCACCGTCAGCTGCCCCGGCGTGACGTCCACCGCCACCAGCCCGTAGCCGCGGTAGCGGACCCGTGACCACGTCACCAACGCGACCGTCGGGGTCGTGCTGCCCTTCTTGTACGACTTCATCGTGGCCGCGGAGTCGTTCTCGTGCCCCAGGTAGCTCTCGGGCGCCTTCCGGTAGAACGCGTCCAGGGCCTGCCCGCCGCCCCCGGCCGTGACGTAGGTGGTGCCGTCGGTCTTCGGGTTCACCACGCCGGTCTTCTTGGTCCCCTTCCCCGCCTTGATGGGGTCGGTGCGCTCGTAGAGCCGGTTGTGCGCGGTGAGCACCAGGTCGACGCCGTGCTTGTCGAACAGCGGCGCCCACTTCTCCTGCGCGCCGCGCTCGGCGCCGTAGCGGTCGCCCGTGCTGTACACGGAGTGGTTGCAATAGACCACGACGAACTCGACGGCCGGGTCGGCGCGGAACTTCCCGAGCTGCGCGTCCAGCCACTTCAGCTGTTTGCCGGCGGTGTAGTCGAGCTTGGCCGGGAAGCGGTAGCAGACATCACCGGCGTCGAGGCTCAGGAACCCGACGTTGTGGTAGCGCCACGAATAGATCCCGGTGGACCCGCTCCACGCGTTGTCCGGCATGGCGAACCGGGCCCGCATGCCCCCGTTTCCGTTGCTGTCGTGGAACTTCTCGTACTCACGGTGGCCGGGCGTGACCAGCCACGGGATCCCGGACGCCACCGGGTCGTTCTGCGCGAAGAAGGAGTCCCACTTCCGCGCGTCGTACTCGAAGTCCTCCGAGGCGGGCTTGTCCCCGGGCTCGTGCATCGCATAGCTCAGGCCGCCCAGTGCCAGGTGGAACGCCGGGGCGAGGTCCGCGACCCGGCTGTTCGACGCGATCGCGTTGTAGCCGACCCCCTGCTCGCCCGCCGCGGTGAAGGTGAACGCGCCGGAAGTGCCCGCCGTGCGGAAGCTCGCGACCTCCCCGAGCCGGTCCGCGGCGACGGGGTCGTAACCCGCGTGCCCGAGCACGTAGTGGTACGTCGTGCCCGGCGCCAGCCCGGTCAGCTTCGCGTGCAGGTAGTACTGCGTGGAGGTGGCCGGCGCGTGCGGCGGGAAGTCGTGCTCCTCCGGCTGCTGCCAGGACAGCTTGCTCTCCAGCGGGCGCGCTTCGGCGGCGATCGGCGCCCCCAGCGTCGTCGGCGAAGTGCCGACGCGGACGTAGGACCCGGTCACCTTGCCGGGCACCTGCCACGACACGGTGACCTGCGTGGCCGGGTCCGCGCCGAACGCCAGGTGCCTGCCGAACGGGCGCAGTGTGGCCCCGGCGGCCGGGGCGGCGGCCCGGAACAGCGCGCGCCGGGAAAGGTTCGTGGTCATCGCGTGTCCTCCGGTCAGCCGCGGCGGATGGTCAGGTCGTCGACGAGGACGTTGTCTTCGGTCAGCGCCCGCACCTTCAGCCGGCCGGGTTTCCCGCCGGCGGCCGGCGTGACGTCGACGTGCACCAGGCTGTAGCCGCGGAAGCGCACCCGCGACCAGGTCACCTTCTTCCGGTGCCCGCCACCGTCTTCGTCGTCCCACCGCATGGTGACCGTCGCGTCGTGGACGTGCCCGAGGTAGGAATCGCCCGCTGCCTCGTCGATCCAGTCGTTGATGCTCTCGCCGCCACCGCCCGCGGTGATGTAGGTGACCCCGTCGGTCTTCGAGTTCACCGTGCCGCCGGGCGCGACCTGCTTGGTGCCCTGGCCCGCCTTGATCGGGTCGGTGCGCTCGTAGAGGTGGTTGTGCCCGTTGAGCACCAGGTCGACCTGGTACTGGTCGAAGAGCGGGGCCCACTTCTGCTGCGCGCCGAGCTCGGCGCCGTTCGCGTCCGAAGTGGAATAGGTGCACTGGTGGCAGTAGACGACGATGAACTCGATCGTCGGGTCGTCGCGGAACTTCGCGAGCCGGCTCTTCAGCCAGGCCGTCTGCCTGCCCTCAGTGTAGTCCAGGTTGGACTGGCTGTTGTAGCAGATGTCGTTGCCGTCCAGGCTGATCAGGCCGACGTTCTGGTAGCGCCAGGAGTAGATGCACGTCGAGCCGTCCCACGCGTTGTCCGGCATGGCGAACCGGGCGCGCATGCCGCCGTAGCCGTGGTCGTCGTACCAGCCCTCCATCTCGTGGTTGCCGATGGCGACCATCCACGGGATCCCGGCCGCGACGGGTTCGTTCTGCGCGAAGAACGAGTCCCACTTTCGGGCGTCGTACTCGTCTTCGTCCGGGTGCCCGCCTTCGCCGTTGAGCGCGTAGCTCATGTCCCCCATGGCGAGGTGGAACCGCGGGCCCAGGTCGGCGATGAGGCTGTTGGTGGCCAACGCGTTGTAGCCGACGCCCTGGTCGCCGAACGCCGTGAAGGAGAAGCCCTCGGTGCGGCCCGCCGCCGGCGCGGTGCGGAAGGTGCCGGCCTCGCCGGTCCGGCCGCTGGTGGCCGGGTCGTAGCCCTGGTGGCCGAGCACGTAGTAGTACGTCGTGTTCGGCACCAGGTTGTCCAGCTTGACGTGCTGGTAGTACTGCGTGATCGCGGACGGGCTGTGCGGTGAGAAGGTGTGCGTCGCGGTCTGCCACGACAAGTCGCTCTTCAGCGCGCGCACCTCGGCGGGCACGGTCGCGCCGTAATCCCCTTCGGACGTACCGATCCGGAGGTACGGCGCGGTCACCTGGGCCGGTGTCTGCCACGAGACGACGACTTGCCGCGAGGCGTCGGCACCGTAGGCGAGGTGCCGGCCGAAGGGCCGCAGCGTCGAGCCCGGCACGGTTTCCGCGCGCAGCAGCACGGCCGGTCCGGCCGGGGCGGCCTCGGCGGTTCCCGGCAGCAGGAGGCGCCCCGCGGCCAGCGCGGCACCGCCGGCCGCGGCACCGCGGAACACACTGCGCCGCGTGTACTTCCGGACGTTGTGGTCGTACCACTCGGCGAGCCGCAGTTCCATGCCCTCAAGTTAAGAAACTTTCCTAACTACGTCAAGAGCACGACCGGACACCGACGGTTGCCCCTAGTCGATCAAGTCGGTACAGTCCGGTCCGTCAAGAGGTTTCCTTGGCAACGCCGCGTTGTTTCGCCCGAGCCCCCATGGCCTTTAGGAGCACACGTGCGCACATTCCGCCGGTTCACGGCACCCGCAATCCTCCTCGCGGCGGTACTAGCCGCCCCGGCCGGCACCGCCCACGCCGCCACCGCGAAGTGGCCGGGCGACCCGGCCGTCGCGGTCGCCGACGCCGCCGGCGTCTTCGGCGAAAACCTCAGCGGGCTCTCGTTCGCGGGCGCCGACGTGCTGTGGGCGGTCAAGAACGGCCCGGGCACGCTGTACCGGCTCGTCCGCACCGGCACCACCTGGGGCCCGGACCCCGCGAACGGCTGGTCGTCCGGGAAAGCCCTGCACTACCGCGGCGGCAGCGGCGACCCGGACGCCGAGGGCGTGGTGGCCACCCCCGACGGCGTCTTCGCCGCGACCGAGCGCGACAACGACGGCGACGGCAGCCTGCTCAAGGTGCTGCGGTACGACACGACGTCCTCGGCGAAGTCCCTGAACGCGACCGCCGAGTGGGACCTCACCGACGACCTGCCCGCCGTCGACGACAACGGCGGCTTCGAGGGCATCACCTGGATCCCGGACTCCTTCCTGACCGCGGGCGGCTTCCGCGACGACCACACGAAAGCCGCGTACAACCCGGCCACCTACGCCGGGCACGGCACCGGCCTCTACTTCGTCGGGCTCGAGGACGAAGGCAAGATCTACGCCTACGCGCTCGACCAGGCCGGCGGCGGGTTCACCAAGGTGGCGACCATCGCGTCCGGGTTCCCGAAGGTGATGGAGCTGGAGTTCGAGCCGGCGACCGGCAGCCTCTGGTCGGTCTGCGACGACACCTGCTCCGGCAAGACAGCGACGCTGAAGCTGGTCAACGGCAAGTTCACCGTCTCGGCCACCTACGCGCGGCCGTCGAAGATGCCGAACTACAACAACGAGGGCTTCGCGATCGCCCCGGGTTCGACGTGCGCGTCCGGCCGCAAGGCGGTGGTGTGGGCCGACGACGGCAACGACGGCGACCACGCCCTGCGGACCGGCACGCTCCCCTGCGCCTAGCCGAGTAATGCGCGCTTGCGGTTGCGGTAGGACGAACGAATCAGCCGGATCCCGCGCTCGGTGGGGTTCGTGGTCGCAGATCGCCATGGGCACCTGCCGCTCGTCGACCGTCGGGCCGGCCGGCGCCCAGGCGATCGGCAGTTCCGGCCGGGGTGCAGACCAGGTGCAGCCGCAGTCCCCAGAACCAGCGCCAGTGTGAGCGGCAGAAGCCCTACTTGGCCCAGCCGGCCAGCTCCGAACGCTTGACCGTGGGCCGGGACCGGCCGCACTCCACAGGTCGGTGTCGGCCGCCGGCCAGCGCGTGACGCGCTTGATCGGTGGCAGTGCGGCACGCAGGCGGCGGTTGTAGCCGGATTGGCCGGGCAGGAACCGTAGCCGGCGGGCCTCCCTTCGTCCGCCGCCGGTCACCACCCAGACTTACGCATTACTCGTGGCGGGCCGTGTAGCCGACTTCGATACAGACCCTGGTCCGCGGCGCAGAAGGTGTCGTGACCCGCGCGGCGGCCCGTGACCAGGTAATCGGTCACCGAGTCGTTGCCGCACTTGTTCGTCGCGAAGACGTACACGCCGTGCCCGCCCTGGTCGACGGTCACCAGCCGGGCGCGGTCGCCGAACGCGGACCGCAGGCGCAGCGCGCCGGGCAGCGGCGTCGCCGGGTCGCGGAGGTTCTGCATCATGAGGACGTCCGCCGGGCCCCGGTCGCCGATCCGCACTCGCGGCTCGCTCGGGGCCGGCCAGAACGCGCACGGCCGGATGTTGGCCGCGAACGCGCCGTACATCGGGTAGCGGATCCCGTCGACGGCGACGGTGCGCTGGTAAGTGCGAACCGAACCCGGCCACTTCGAGTCACCGCAGACGACGCCGAGGTAGCCCGCGGCGAAATTGTCGGTCGTCTCGGCGGCCGCGGCGGCCGGTTTCGCCAGCTGGTTCGTGTCGAGGTCGTGCCAGAGCTCGGCCAGGCCGGGCAGGAGGGCTTCCGAACGCAGGTAGAACGCTGTCACCGTGCGGAACGTGGTGCCGTCGATCCCCTGCACCGGCGACTTGTCCAGGCGCCCGGCGAGCTCGAAGAACTTCGCGGTCACCGCCGCGGGCGTCGCGCCCAGGCCGTACTTCGCCGGCTCGGCCGCGGCGACCTTCGCGAAGTCGGGGAACCGCGTCTGGAAGCCGAGGGCCTGGCTGCGCAGCGCGTCGACGTCGTAGCCGTCGGGACCGAGGCTGCTGTCGAGCACGATCCGGTCGCCGCGGTCCGGGAACAGCGTCGCGTACACCGCGCCGAGGTAGGTGCCGTACGAAGCGCCGTAGTAGGAGATCTTCGGCTCCCCCAGCGCGGCCCGGATCCGGTCCACATCCCGCGCGGTGTTCGCCGTGGTGATGTGCGGCAGGAGGCCGCCGGTCGCGGAACCGGCGCACTGCCGGGCCACGGTTTCGGCGGTTCCGGCCGCCGTGACGACGTCGGCGGCGGTGCGCGGAGTGGGCGGGTTCAGCGCGGTCCCCCGCTGCTCGGGCGTGAGGTCGCAGGTCAGCGGCGTGCTGTGGCCGATGCCGCGCGGGTCGAAGCCGATCAGGTCGTAGCTGTCGCGCACCGCCTGCGGCAGGCCGCCCTTGACGAGCGTGGCCGCGAAGTCCAGGCCGGTCAGCCCGGGTCCGCCCTGGTTGAGCAGCAGGACGCCGCGGCGTTTCGCCGGGTCGGCGCTCGCCAGCTTCGAGACGGCGACGCTGATCGTGGGCCCGTCCGGGTGGCGGTAGTCCAGCGGCACGTCGAGCGTCGAGCACCGCAGCCCGGGCGCGGTCACGTCGGCCGGGCACGCGCCCCACGTCAAAGCGGCTCTCGGCGCCGCGACGGCCGGCGCTCCCGCCGTCACGGCCACCGCGACCAGCGCCGCCGGTAAGAACTTTCGCATCGGAACTCCTCGTCGCATCGGCACAAGATCACGACACCACGCCTCGCCGAGCCCACCCCGTGCCATTTGTCATGGGCGATTTCTCCCGGATCGGTAAGGTGACCGGGGTGGGTGGACGTGATCAAGACCGGTTCCCGGCGCGCCGGTGGCCGGACTGGAGTTTCCGGCGGACCCGCCGCCAGCGGGTCACCACGATCGCGGTCAACGCCGCCGCCGTCCTCGGCCTGACCGCCCAGGTCGCCGAAATCGGCCACGGCAACCACGGCGGGGTGCGCAGCGGCATCGCCTTCGCCGCGCTCGGCTGCTACGCCGCCGGCTACCTGTACGTCTTGTGGTCCGGACCGTCGGCGCCGCGCCGGCGGCGAGGCACGCTCGTGGCCGCGGTGTTCGCGCTCGGCGCCGTCCCGGCCGTCGTCCTGGGCTCACCCGACTACCTGACCGAGCTGACCTACGCCGTGGCGCTCGGGCTGATGCTGCTGCCGCTGCGCTGGTCGCTGCCGCTCGGCTTCGCGACGGTGGCCGGGCAGATCACGTGGATGGCGCTGGGGACCGGGCACGTGACCTGGTCGCGGCCGATCACCCTCGCCGGGGTCACGATCGCGCTGGGCACGGTGTTCGCGCTGATCTTCACCATCGGGCACCTGCAGGCCGCGCGCGAACAGGTCCGGAACCTGGCCGTGACGCGGGAACGCGAGCGCGTCGCCCGCGACCTGCACGACATCCTGGGGCACAACCTGTCGACGATGAGCCTGAAGCTGGGGCTGGCCCGGCGGATCCTGGAGTCGCCGGGCAGTCCCGAGCCCGCACTCGCCGAGATCCGCGACCTCGAAAACCTGTGCCACCAATCGCTTTCCGACGTGCGGGCCACCGTTTCGGGCTACCGCGAAGTCACGCTGGACACCGAACTCGCCGGCGCGCGGGCGGCCCTGCGTGCGGCGGGTGTGCGGGCCGAGCTGCCGGGCACCGCCGCCGACGTCGACCCGGCGCTGCGGGGCGTGTTCGGGTACGTCGTGCGCGAAGCCGTCACCAACGTGCTGCGCCACTCGGACGCGACGAGGTGCCGGGTCCGGCTCGGGCCGGGGTGGGTGGAGGTCACCGACGACGGGACCGCCACTGCCGACGCGGCACCGGGGCACGGCCTGACCGGGCTCACCGAACGCCTGACCGCGGTGTCGGGCGCGCTCGAACACGGCCGCGGCCCCCGCGGCGGCTTCCGGGTGTACGCCGAGGTGCCGGCGTGATCCGGGTCCTGCTGGCCGACGACCAGGCGCTGGTGCGCGGCGCGCTGGCGGCGATGCTGCGGATGGAGTCCGACCTCGACGTGGTCGCGGAAGTCGGTTCGGGCACGGAGGTGCTGGCGGTGGCACGGCGCACGGCACCGGACATCGCGCTGCTCGACGTCCAGATGCCCGGGCGCGACGGCATCGAGGTGACCGGGCAGCTGCGGCACGCGCTCCCGGCGTGCCGGGTGGTGATCTGCACGACGTTCGGCCGTCCCGGCTACCTCTCCCGCGCGATGACCGCGGGCGCGGCCGGCTTCGTCGTCAAGGATTCGCGGCCGGAGCAGCTGATCAACGCGATCCGGCGCGTCCACGCGGGGCTGCGTTTCGTCGACCCGGCACTGGCCGCCGAGTCCCTCGCCGCGGGCGCCAGCCCCCTGACGGACCGCGAAGCCGACGTCCTCCGAGCCGCGGCGGGCGGCGGCACGGTGGCGGAGATCGCGACGGCGCTGGGCCTGTCCCGCGGCACGGTCCGCAACCACCTCTCCGCGGCGATCGGCAAGACGGAGACACGCACCCGCGTCGAAGCGGCGCGCATCGCGGAAACCAACGGCTGGTTGTAATCCCTGGACCGTTCGGCGCAATTCTCGGTCTCCCGGAACCGGGACCTCCCGCGGGACGTCAGTATGGGGGCTTTCAACGGGGGTGTGCTGATGCCGGAGGGGAATCCGCTGGTCGCGGAGTCGAAGCAGGACCCGGACGGCCCCGGCGCGTTCACCGCCGGCAACGGCGACTACGGCTGGGCCGGCGGCATCGGCATCGCCGAATCCTCCATGGACGCCTTCAACGGCATCAAAGACGGCGACTGGGTCTCCGGCGGCCTCGGCATGCTCTCCCTCGCCGGGGAAATAGCCGGCGCCGCGATCGACCCGTTCGGGTACCTGATGTCCTCAGTCGCGTCGTTCCTGATGGAACACATCCAGCCACTGAAGGACATGCTCGACTCCGTGGCCGGGAACCCGCCCGTCATCCAGTCCTACGCCGACACGTGGGGCAACGTGTCCAAGGCACTCGGTGAACGCAAAACCGATTTCGACAACGCGGTCAAGAACGGCACCACCGGCTGGACCGGCGCGGGAGCCGACGCGTACCGCACGTTCGCCGCGGAGCACAGCGATGCCCTCTCGGGCGCGGCGACAGTGGCCGGGGCGATCAGCACGGTCACGATGATCATGGGCCAGGTGGTGTCGTTCGTCCGCGAGACGGTCCGGCAGCTGATCGCGGACCTGGTCGGCAAGCTGATCGCGTGGGTGATGGAGGAGGTCTTCTCCCTCGGTTTCGGCACCCCGGTGGTGGTCGCGCAGGCGTCGGCGGCGATCGCGAAGTGGGGCAAGAAGATCGGGGAGCTGCTCAAGAAGCTGACCGACACGATCCGGAAAGTCTCGCCGCTGCTGTCGAAGCTGGTGGACATCTTCGAGAAGATCGCGAAGGTGTTCGGGAAGGTCCTGGGCAAGGTCAGCGGGCTGGACGGGTTGAAGGTGAAGGAGGGCGGGTTCGTCCACAAGATCCCCCAGGGTGAGGGCGGGGTCCACACCCGTGCGCATGGCGGCGGGGATTCCCCGGACGGGGGTTCCGGCGGGGACGGTTCGCACTCCGGCGATGGGGACGGGGCTTCGGGTCACGCGGACGGGGATTCGACGAGTTCGGACCCGATGAACACCGACTCCTCACCCGATGCGGGCTCCCGCCGCAGCCGCGACGGATCCAGTTCACCGGACGGGGATGGTGCTCCTTCGCACGCGGGCGATGGCTCGCCGGAGGGCAGCCCCTCGGCGGCGCGGTCGAGTGATGATTCGCCTTCCCGCAGCGGGGATTCGAGCCCGTCGCACGCCGGCGACAGCAGTCCCTCGCCGACGCGTTCTCCTTCCCACGCAGGCGATTCGAGCCCGTCGCCGACCCGTGGCAGCGAGCCCTCGCACGCGGGCGACAGCAGTCCCTCACCCACCCGTGGCAGCGACGGCACGCCCTCCCACGCCAGCGACAACACACCCTCCCGGGTGAGCGACAGCAGCCCTTCGCCCACCCGTGGCAGCGACGGCACGCCCCCGCACGGCGGGGACAACACACCGTCCCGCGGTGGGGATAGCAGCCCATCGCCCACTCGCGGCAGCGACAGCACTCCCTCGCACGCCAGCGACAACACACCCTCCCGAGCAAGCGACAGCAGCCCCTCGCCGACCCGCGGCAGCGACGGCACTCCCTCCCACGCCGCCGACAACGGTCCCTCGCCCACCCGTGGCGGCGACAGCACAGCCAGCCACTCCGGGGGCAGCAGCCCGTCCCTCACCCACACCGGGGCCTCGCCGGGCTCGCACCCCGGGACCGACACACCCAGCAGCGCCGCACCTCCCCGCACCGACGGCACCACCTCCGCCAGCGGCACCGCACCCACCACCCCCCGCACCAGCGACCCCGGCACCGTCCCCCCAACCCCGCGGCGGGGACGGTGCCCCACCGCAAAGCGCCGCACCCATGGCCGGTGGCGGGATGCCGCCCGGCGGCACACCCGGTGGCGGCGGGCTCGGTGGCGGGACCCCGCGCACCGGCGGCGGTGGTGGGGGCTGGACCGGCACCCCGGGCAGCCCCGGCGCGCACATCGACGCACCCGGACGGCCCCGCACCGGCGCGGACCTGCCCACCAGCCGTCCCCGCACACCCGACGCACCCGCACCCGCCGCCCGCGGCGGCTACGGGCCCGGCACCCACGCCCCCGACACCCGACCCACCGGGCACACCCCCGGCACCAACAGCGGCACCCGCCCGCACGGCACCGACGGCCACACCCCCAGCACCGACGGCACCACCCACGCACCCCACGACCACACCCCCACCGACCCCGACAGCACCCCCCACCACCACGACCCCGAACCCCCCACCCCCGACCAGATCAACGCCCGCCACGCCGAAAACACCCCCGCAGGCAGCTCCTACCACGCCGACGACCCCACCATCGGCGACCTCCCCCACCGCGTCCCACCCGACCCCCACGGCCGCTACACCGTCGACGTCCACGTCACCCCCGACGGACACGCACGCATCGGCGACCACCACTACACCCCCGAACAATTCGCCGACATCCTCCGCCACAACGGCGACTACGACGGCCGCCCCATCCGGCTCATCGGCTGCGACGCCTCCTCCAACGACTTCGCCCACCGCCTCTCCCGCGAACTCGACACCGACGTCACCGCACCCACCAAACCCGCCTGGACCGACTCCCACGGACGCGTCTTCTCCTCCGACTACGAAATCGGCCCCGACGGACGCATGCGCCCCCGCATCCCACCCGACGGCGAATGGAACACCCACCACCCCGACGGCACCACCCACCGCGCCGGCGACGACGGGTTCGCGCCCGGGGCGCACGACAAGGAGGGCCTCGACGCCGACGACGCGCGCGCCCGGGGTGACGATGCCGCCGAGGCGCACAAGAAGAAGGTCCAGCAAGAGCTCGTCGACCGGCTCAACAAGCACGACGAAGAAGCCGAAAAGCTGCTCCGCAAGTACTGGCGGCAGGCCGAGGGGAACGACACCGTCCTGGCGCGGAAGAACACCGACGTCCAGCACGACGGGGCCGAACTCCCCGCGCTCCGCCGGAACGCCGGCGGGGACTACGAAATCCACGACCGCCCGACCAACGTCAAGTCCGAGACCATCGACGCCCACCGGCGGGCCGGCGGACGTGACACCGCGTCGGCGCAGCTGCTGGAGGACGCCGACATCCTCGCCGCCGGGCGGCCGCACATCTGGTCCTATTTGGACGAAGCCAACCACGCGGTCCGCGGCACTCCCCTGCCGGACAGCCGCTTCGACACCGCGCTCGACCGGATCGACCAGGCCGGGTTCAACGACGTGCAGAGCAACCACTGGAACAACCGGCTGGGCGACCTGGCCGCCGACCACGCCGTCGGCGACGGGCTCGGGCAGCCGGACTTCGCCGACCGGCCGCTGCGCCGCGTCGACGTGCCCGACCGGGGTGCGAACCACTTCGACCAGGTGCACGTGGACCCCGACGGCAACTACGTGATCGTCGAGGCGAAGGGCCCCTCGGCCGGCTACAACGCCAACGGCGGCTACGAGCAGGGCCACCCCGAGTACGTCCGGAACATCATCGCCAAGATGATCGAGCGCGGCGAACCCGAAGCCGGTCACGCGCGCCTGATGCAGGCGCAGCTCGACGAAGGCAAGCTGCGTTACTTCCACGTCAAGGCCCAGGTCGAGAAGGCGGACCTGACCGGCTACACGGAGGAGCAGCTGAGGGCGATGCCCGCGGCGAAGCGGCCCGCCGACCGGTACGCCGGGTACGTGGTCCAGGAGTTCGACCTCTCCATCACCACGCGGCGGCCGTGACCGGCGGCCCGCCCGGGAGGACGACGGTCGTGCCGGCCGGTTCGCGGAGGGCGTGACACCCGAACACACCGCGGTCACCGGCGGGGGCGCAGTGGACGCGCGTCCGGATCTCGACCTTCCGCAGCAGCCGGACCGCCGTCGGGGTGGCGGCTTCGGCCACCGGGACCGGGGCGTGGCCGAGGAGCACTGCCGCGGCCAACGCGCCGAGGCACACTCGTCCGGCGATGCCGTGTGTTCGCACGAACGGGACGTTAAAGAGCCGGGCTATCCGTTCCGCATCCCGGGAGCCGGCGCGGATAGCGATCGGATAGCGACCTTCGGGACGCTATCGGCACGACAAGGGGAGGATCGTCATGGTGAAGAAAGCAGCGGCGTGGGCGCTCGCGCTGGCCGCCGTCGTCGTGTTCGCAACGCCGGTCACGGCGCAAGCCTCGCCGGCCGCGCCGGCCAGTCCGACGTCGGGGTGCGTCGGCTCGAGGACGGGCTGCTGACACCTCCGGGGTGAAGCGGCCCGGTCGCTGTACTCCCGGTCGGCCGCCGGGCGATACTGGCCGGCGTGGGAGTTCAGGGGGTACGGCTCGGGACGCTGCGCGTGGGCATCCTCGGACCGCTGGAGGTGTGGTCGGGCGACCGGCGGCTGAACGCCGGTGGCCGGCGCCAGCAGCGGCTGCTGGCGCTGCTCGCGCTCAACGCCAACCGCTCGCTCCACCCCGGTCAGGTGATCGACGCCCTCTGGGACGAAGCACCGCCGTCGACGGCGCGCAGCCAGGTGTACAACACCGTCGCCAAGCTGCGGGGCGCGCTGGGCGACGCCCGCACGGCCATCGCCACGGACGGCGGGAGCTACCGCCTGGTCGTCGCGGAGGGTGACGTCGACTTCCTGCGCTTCGACCGGCTCGTCACGCAGGCGCGGGAACAGGCCGCGGCCGACCCGAGAGCGGCGAAGCGACTGCTCGAGGCGGCGCTGGGGCTGTGGCGGGGTGACGCGCTGCCGAGCCTCGACGGCCGGGTCTTCGCCGACGCCGCCGTCGCTCTCGAGGAACGCTGCCTGGCGGCCCGCGAACTGCTGATCCAGCTGCGCCTCGAGCTGGGTGACACCGGCGGCCTCGCCGCGGAGGTGGCCGGTCTCGTCGCCCGCCACCCCGACCGCGAGACGCTCGTCGCGAAGCAGATGGCCGTCCTGCACGGCGAAGGCCGGACGGCGGAGGCCCTCCAGGTGTACGCGCGGACGAGCGCCCGCTTGGCGGACGAGCTGGGCGTCGATCCCGGGCGGGAGCTGAAAGCGCTTCACGAGCGCATCCTCGGCGGCACCCCCGAGCACGTCGTCCGGCCGGCCGGCGAACGTCAGTACCTGCCGCGGGTCGTCGCCGACTTCACCGGGCGGACGGCGGAAATCGACCGGCTCGTCGGCCTGACCCGCGACGCCGACGGTAGCGCGGTCGTCATCACCGCGCTCGACGGGATGCCCGGCATCGGGAAGACCACGCTGGCGATCAGGGTCGGGCACCTGCTCTCCGAGCGGCATCCGGACGGGCAGCTCTTCCTCGACCTCCACGGGCACACGCCGGGGCAGGCACCGGTGCCGGCCACCGCCGCGCTGGACGTCCTGCTGCGCGGCGCCGGCGTGCCGCCGGAACGCGTCCCGGACGGGCTCGACCGCCGTGCCGAGCTGTGGCGGGCCGCGGTGGCCAGCCGCCGGATGCTGGTGGTGCTCGACAACGCCGCCGACGCCGCCCAGGTCCGGCCCCTGCTGCCGGGCACCCCGGGCGTCCAGGTCCTCGTGACGAGCCGGCGGCGGCTCGCCATGCTGGAAGGCGCGACCGCGCTGTCCCTCGACCTGCTCAGCGACGCCGAAGCCGCCGAGCTGTTCCGCCGGATCGCCGAGCCGGGCCGCCCGCCGTTCGACCCGGACCTCGTGCGGGAGATCGCGGACCTCTGCGGCCGGCTGCCGCTGGCCATCCGGATCGCGGCGTCGCGGCTGCGGGCGCGGCCGTCCTGGACCCTCGGCTTCCTCGCGGAGCTGCTGCGCAACGAGGATCGCCGGCTCGGCGAGCTGGCCGCGGGCGATCGCAGCGTAGCCGCCGCGTTCGCCGTGTCCTACCAGCACCTCGACGCGGCCGAACAGGCCGCTTTCCGGCTGCTCGGGCTGCTGCCGGGCGGGGACTTCGACGCGCCGGCCGCGGCAGCGGTCCTCGGGATACCGCCGTCCGAAGCCGCTCCCCTGCTCGAAGAACTCGTCGACGCGAACCTGCTGGCCCAGCACGCCGCCACGCGCTACCACTTCCACGACCTGCTCCGCCAGTACGCGCACACGACAGCACTCCGGGAGTGCACCGCCGCGGAGCGGCACACCGCGATCCGGCGGCTGCTCGCGCACTACCTCGCCCTCGGCCGGGCAGCCGAGCGGGTCCTCGACCCGGGCCGGTCGGCCGGCGAGCCCGGTGGCCCGGTCTTCGCGTCCGCCGACGAGGCGCGGGCCGTGGTGGCGGCGGAGCACCGCAACCTGATCGCCGCGCTGCGGGTGGCGGCCCGGCACGAGGTCCCGGACATCGCGTCGGACGTTGCGGCCACCTTCGGGCCCCTGCTCGTCCGGCGCGGCTACCTCGACGACGCGCTCGACGTCTACGAACGCGGGCTCGAAGTGGCCAGGGACCGCGGGACCGAGGCGGTGCTGCACCGGAGCAAGGGGCTGGCACTCATCGTGGTCCAGCGGCTGGACGAGGCGCTGCGCACCCTGCGGATCGCGCTCGCCATCGAAGAGGAACGCGGCGACGAACTCGGCGCGGGCCGCGTGCACACCAACATCGGGATCGTGCACATCCGCCTCGGCCACTTCCGCGCGGCGATCCCCACCCTGCTCCGCGCCACGGAACTGGTCGCCGCCGCGGGGACGGCCCGCGACCGGGCGGCGCCCCTGCTCAACCTCGCCGTCGCCCACGCCGGGGTCGAGGACCACGACGCGGCGATCGCCTGCAGCCGGGCCGTGCTGGCCCTGCCCGGCCTCGACAACCCGTACCTCGAGGCCACGGCCCTGCTCAACCTCGGCTACGCGCTCACCGAGCGCGGAGACACCGAGGTCAGCCTGCCGCTGCTGGAGCAGGCCCGGGCCCGGGCGCGGGCAATCGGCGCCACCGAAGTCGAAGCCCGCAGCCTGGTGTTCCTGGCCGAGTGCTTCCGCGCCCGGGCCCGGTACGAGGACGCGCTCGGGCACGGCCGAACCGCGCTGACCCTCGCCAGGGACATCGGCCACAAGGACGTCGAGAGCGCGGCGCTGACGACGCTCGGGCGCATCCACGCCGCGGCCGGCGCGCGGGCGGAGGCGCGTGATTGTTTCGCGGAAGCGTTGCGCCTGACCGGCCGGGACCGCAACAGCCACGCCGACGTGCTGGCCCACGACGGCCTGGCCAGGGTGGCCCGGTCCGACGGCGACCTGCGCACGGCGGCGGAGCACTGGACCGCGGCGCTGCCACTGGCCCGGGCGGCCCAACTCCCGATCGCCGACCGCATCGCCACCGAACTCGCCGGGCTCGACGAGCCCGATGCCCCGCAGGGCCGGCCGGTCGACTGAAAGCGCCCGCGACCACGGCCCCATCCGACGCCGACCTGCGCACGGCGACGGAACACTGGACCGCCGCCCTGCCACCGGCCCGGGCGGCCCAACTCCCGATCGCCGACCGCATCGCCACCGAACTCGCCGAGCTCGCCGAGCTCGCCGGGCTCGCCGGGCTCGGCGCCCCGCAGGGCCCGCCGGTCAACTGAAAGCGCCCGCGACCACGGCCCCATCCGGCGGCGCACTGGACCGCGGCGCAGCTGGGCCCGGGCCTCCGAACTCGCCGGGCTCGACGAGCCCGGTGCCCCGCGGGGCCCGCCGGTCAGCTGAAGGCGCCCGTGAGGGTGTCCATCTTGGTGCCGACCGGCGGGAACTGCGGGAGGAACTTCGGCTCCTTCGCGAAGCCGATGTACTGCTGCAGCTCCGGGGTGAGGCCCTTGTACTCCGCGTTCAGCACCAGGTGGTCGCGGATCGACCTCTCGAACCCGTTGGGCGAGTTCGGGAACTTCACGTTCGGGCTGGCCTCGACCGAGTACTCCACCTTGAGGTTCTGGATGTCGTCCCGGACCTTGTTGAACTGGCTCGGGCTGAAGCCGGCGCGGCCCAGCTCGGCGTCCGTCGGTGGCTTGGCCTTCAGCTGCTCCAAGCGGACGTTGGCGTTCTTCAACGGGCCCTCGAACTTGCCGGACATGTTCTTGTTCGCCGTCGACGTCAGCGGCGTCATGTTGTCCGACAGACCCGGGCCACCGAGGTTGTCGTTCTGCAGGTGGCCGCGGATCCAGCGGTTCTTGCCGTCCGGCTTGTACCCGTTGACGTTGTTCAGCTCGTTCTGCAGCTCCGGGCTGTAGCTCGAATGCTTGGTGGTCTCCAGGTCCTTGACGTCGGTGAGCTCGCCCGGCTGCGGCTTCGAGCCGCCGGGGCGCGGCGACCCGTCGAGGGTCTGCTTCCCGGACGACGTGCCGCCGCCCTGCGAGGTCGTGCGGCCGCTGACCGGGTCCTTGCTGCCCCACGGCTTGGCGGCCGGGCCCGGCTGGTTCGACGACGTCCCGCCGGAGCTGCTGCCCTTGTTCGGCTTGGTCTTCGGGTACGGCGCCGCCGCCTGGGTGGCCGCCTTCGAGCACTTGCCCGCGTTCGATCGGCCGGAGAACCGGCGCTGGTCGTTCGGGTCCGAGCCGAAGCCGCCCGCGGTGAGGCCGAGCGGGTCGGCCGCCACGAGCGGGTCGCCGACGTAGGTCAGCGGGTTCGGCGCCGGCGCGAGGCCGAGCGGGTCGGGCGAGATGTAACGGGCGTTCGCCGGGTCGTAGTACCGGAAGACGTTGTAGTGCAGCCCGGTTTCGCGGTCGAGGTACTGGCCGGGGAACCGCAGCGGGGTCTCGGCCGCGCCCGCGCCGGACAGGCCCCACAGGCTCGTCCGCACCGCCCGGACCACGCCGTCCACGCCCACCAGGTCCACCGGCGTGCCCACGTCGTCGGTGACCAGCGCGGCCAGCCGCGTGCGGCCGTCCGGGGTGGTGACCGCCTGCGCCACCGGCCGGCCGTCGTCGGGGTGGTGCACCCACGTCCACGTCTCGACCGGCGCGCCGCCCAGCGTGTGCCGGGCTTCGACCAGTGCGTTGCCGTCCCAGGTGAACTCGACCTGCTCGGCGACCGCGCCCGCCGCGTCCAGCCGCTGCTTCGCGATCCGGCGGTCCAGCGCGTCGTAGTGGTAGCGCCAGTCGGCGCCGTCCGGGGTGCGCACCGCCGTCAGGTGGTCCTGGGCGTCCCAGGTGAACGTCCAGGTCAGGTCGCCGACGCTCCGCCGGACCAGCCGGCCCTGCGCGTCGTGGGCGTAGCGCACCGCGCCGGCCGTCTCCAGCACGCCACCGGTGTAGCGGCGCGGGCCGGCTTCGGGACCGGTCCCCGGGGACGACGACACGAGGTGGCCGAGGACGTCGTAGGCGTAGCGCTCGGCCGTGCCGGGCCGCAGCACCGCGGTGATCCGGCCGGTCACGTCGAACTCGTGCCGCACCGCGCCTTCCGGGTCTTCGCGCGCCAGGACGCTGCCGTCCGGACGCCGGTGGTAGCGCCGGATCCCGGCGGGCGTCCGTTGCGCCGCGAGCCGGCCCGCGGCGTCGAACTCCTGGCGCACCAACGGGTTCGCCCCGACGGCTACGGCGACCGTGCGCCCCGCGTCGTCGCGCTGCAGCGCCAGGCTGGTGCCCGCGACGTCCAGCAGGTCGGCGTCGCCGGTCCGGTGCCACCGGACGTCCACTCCGGACGGGGTGCGCCGCCGGGTCACCGTTTCGCTGTCGTAGCCGAAGGTCGTGGTGCGGCCGCCGGTGGTCTGCCGGACGACCCGCCCCTCGGCGTCGTGGGCCAGCTCGACCGCGGTGCCCGGGCCGGCGGCGTGCACGAGCCGGCCGACCGGGTCGTAACGGTAGGTCTCGGTGCCCGCGGCGGAGGTGCGCTCGGTCAGGTTGCCGAGCGGGTCGTAGCGGTACTCGACGACCTCGCCGGCGGCGTTCTCCAGGCGGACCAGCTGCCCGGCGGCGTCGTAGGCGCACCGGGTGACCCGGCCGTCGAAGTCGGACTGCGTGCGCAGCCTGCCCTCGGCGTCGTAGGTGTACTCCCAGGTCCGCCCGGCGGGGTCGACGACGGCGAGCAGGCGCAGCTCGGTGTCGTAGCGGCGGGTGGTGCGCGCGCCCGTGGGGTCGGCCGTGGCGGTGACCAGCCCGAACGGCCCGCGCTCGGTGACGGTGACGCGGCCGAGCGCGTCGGTGTGCGACGTCTCCCCGCCCTCGCCGTCGTAGGTCCACAGCTGCCGGGCGCCGTCGGCGGCCACGACGGCCCGCAGGTCGCCCTCGACCGTCCAGGTCAGCGCCGTGCGGCCACCGGCCTCGCGCACCGCGCGCGGGCGGCCGAACAGGTCGGGCTCGGCCGGGGCGGCTGGGTCGCGCGGCTGCTCGGCGGTCGACGGCTGTTCGGCGTCCTGGTCTTCGGCCACGCCGAGCGGGTCGGTGTAGGGGTCGGGCAGCGCCGTGGCCGGGTAGCGGCGGCGGAACACTCCCCCGGCGGCCTCGACCTCGATTTCGAGCGTGTCTTCGGTGCGTTCGGTCAGCAGCACGCGGGTGCCGTCCGGGCGCAGCACCGCGCGCAGGATCCCGGCGGCGTCGTGCTCGAACTCCGTGCGCCGCCCGAGCGGGTCGGTGCGGGCCAGCAGGCGGTTGTGCGGACCCCATTCGCTGCGCGTGACGCCGCCGAGCTTGTCGGTCTCGGCGACCACGTTGCCCGCCTCGTCGAACTCGAACACCTTCCGGTGCCCCAGCGAGTCGGTGGTCGTGGTGCGGCCTTCGGCGTAGGCGAGGGCCCCGTCGAGGTAGCCCTGGTCGCCGACGGTCCGGACGCAGCGGCCCGCCTCGTCGTAGACGTAGCGGTACCAGGCGCCGTTGTGGTCGGTCCAGCCGGTGAGCCTGCCCTCGGCGTCGTGGTCGTAGCGCGCGGGCCGGGGCGTGGAGTTGGTGCGCTGCGCGAGGTGCCCGTACCGGTCGTAGTCGTAGTTCGCGACGAGCACGTCCCCGCCGGGCGAGACGGCCCGGATGGCCCGCACGCGGCCGCCGGCGGTGTCGAACGCGATCCGGGCGCCCGCGGAGTGCGTGAGCAGCAGCGGCGCGCCGGCGGGGTCGCGGTCGAGTTCGAGGAACTCGCCGTCCTCGGTCCGGACTTCGCGCAGCAGCAGCTCGCCGTCACCGGCGGGGGTGAACCGCCGGGCCTGCCCGCGGCCGGGATCGGTGACGACGTAGTCGTCGCCGTCGGCGTGCAGCAGGCGCAGGGGGCCGTGCTGGGAGGTCGTGCCGGCGCCGGGCGCGGGCAGCGGGAACGTGAGCACCATCGCGTCGGCCGAGTGGTAGCGCACCAGGCCGGCGTCGAGGGTCAGCCGCTCGTCGGGCAGCGCCGTCCAGGACGGGCCGAACCAGCGGCCGTCCCGGTAGGAGGACACGTGGTTGCGGGTGACGAGCTCGCCGAGCGCGCCGGGCACCACGAGGTCGACCTCGGTGAACAGCACGTCGCCGGTCGCGACGTCGATCGGGTCGAACTCGCAGACCTTCTCGTCGGGCTCCTTGTTCTTGGCCGGGTCCGGCCCGTCCTTGGGCTTGCCCTTCGGCGTGCCCGAAGGCGTGGTGGAGTTCCCGTCGGGCCCACCCCGGGTCGCGGGCGGCGGCGGTTCCGGGCTCTTCGGCGGCGGCTCGTCCGGGCCCTTCGAAGCCGGCGGCGGGTCGGTCTTGGGCGGGGTGTCAGGCCCCTTGGCGCCGGAGGTGTGAGTCCCGTCGCCGGGCTTGCCGTTCGGCCCGTCGCCTTTGCCGTGGGGTCCGTCGATGCCCTTCGGGTTGCCGTTGATGTCCGCGTGCTTCGGCGGCGGCCCCGCCTTACCCGGCTTGATGTTCTTCAACGCCTTCGCCGCATCCGCGAACAAATCCCCCGCCCGCTTCAACAACGGCACCAACGCCTTCAACGCCGTGACCAGCCGCTTCACCAGATCCGCGATCTTCGACGCCGTCTTCGCCACCGCACCGACCACCTGCGGCACCACCCACGTCAGACCGATACCCAAGGTGAACACCACCTGCAACGCCCAGCTGATCAAATGCCCGATCAGCTCCGCGATGATGTCCCGCACCAGCGCCCGCACCGCCGCCACCACCTCACCGGCGGTCTTCACCCCACTGGAAGCGCCTTCGCAGCCCTTCTGCGCAGTCTCCAGCAAAGTGACGGTGTCCTGCGCCCGCTGACGGTAAGTATCAGCGGCGTTACCGGTCCAGGACGCGGTGTCGGCCTTCACCATCCCGGTCAGGTCCTCACCGATGCTGCCCAGCTCGGTGGCGACGTTCTTCCAGGTTTCGGATTGCGCGGCGATCTCGTCGGCGTTGCCGGTCAGCCCGTTGAGCGCCTCCTTCAGCGGGCCGACGTGCTCCATCAGCCACCCGACCCCGGCGGCGAGGACGGCACCGAAGGGGTCCATCGCCATCGACAACGCGTCCAGAGCGGTGCCCACGGCACCCATCGCGACCGACGCCCAGTCGCCTGATTCGATCGCGGATTTCAGGTCGTTCGCCGACTCCAGCAGCGAGATGCCCGAGTACGCCTTGGTCGAGTCCTTGGTCTCCGCGACCAACGGGTTGCTGATGGCGCCCTACCTCCCCGTGAATCTTTCTTGAACGTCCATCAAAGCACGAAGCCGTCAACGGCCTTTCGGCCACGCGCGCAAGGGGGACGGCGGTTGCCCGACCGCACCCGGAAGTGTGCCCGTGGCCACCCGGGGCCGGACGCCGGAGTGGGGGCACACCGAAGTACTTCCGGGCCCCGACGAGGGGGGTTGGTCCGGGCCCGTCACCAGAGATCCTTCAGCTGGTTGATGAGGTTCACGACCTGCTCGACCAGTGTCAGGGCGATGACGAACGGACTGATGGCTGCCGCGACGCGCAGCTTCGTCGTCTTCTTCTCCCGAGCGTAGCCACAGGCGGCCACCGAGAGCCGATTCGCCGTGAACGGACCCCTCGCCGGGTGTCCGGTTTTGTCAGCCGGTGCCCGGCTGTTGCGGCATCCGGTCTAATTCCGCCCCGACCCGGTCACATCGGGCGGCGCAGCGCCGATACGTCCGGCAGGGATCTTCGTCATGGGGGCGGGGAAGTTCACGAGGGGGAACGAATCGTGCTGTTTTCTTCACGCTCGAGCGGCTCGAGAGGGCGGACGGCCGTGGTCGCCGTGCTGGCCGCGGCGCTGGCCACCGCCGTGCCAGGGGTCGCGCACGCCGCGGCGCCGCCGGCCAACGACGACTTCGACAGCCCGGCCGCCGTCGCCGCGCTGCCGTTCACCGCGCAGGAGGACACCGGCGGGGCCACCGAAGCGGCCGACGACCCGGTCTGGTGCGAGGGGAACGCGGCGAGCGGGACGGTCTGGTTCCGGTACACCGCGACCCAGGACGGTCTGCTGCGCGCCACGACGACGGGCAGCGACCACCGCACCGTCCTGTCCGCGAGCACCGGGGCGCGCGGGCACCTGCAGCCCGTGGCCGACGGCTGCGACTACGGGACGGACGCCACCATCACCTTCCGGGCCACCGCGGGGACGACCTACTCCTTCCAGGTCTCCGGTATCGAGACCCCGGGCGGCGCGCTGTCGTTCGCGCTCGACACGATCGCGCCGGCGGCCAACGACGCCTTCGCCGACGCCGAGCCGGTGACCGCCCTGCCGTTCACGCGGCAGCCGGACCTCTCGCTCGCCTCGACCGAGGCCGGGGAGCCGGCGTCGACCTGCGTGGACGACGAGGCCCAGCCCTCGGTCTGGTACTCCCTGCCGGCAGCGGACGCGGCGCGCTCGCTCACCGCGCGGGTCGACGGGGCCGCCGCCGTCACCGTGTACGCCGGGAACTCGCTGGCGGAGCTGACGCAGGTCGCGTGCAGGCGGAGCTCCGGCGACCCGGTCGCGTTCGGGGCGGCGGCCGGCACCCGCTACGCCGTCCGCGTGACCGGGCCGCACCGCGGTTACGGGCCGGTCGAGCTGGAACTGGCCACAGCGCCGCCGCTGGACCCGTACGTGTACGTGTCGCCGACGTCCGCGACCGTGTTCGACAACGTCGGCTTCTCCGCGTCTTCGTACCAGGCGATCGACCGGCCGCTCGGCGGGACGTGGGACTTCGGCGACGGCAAGTCGGCCCCGGTCGGCGTGGACACCGTGTACCACCGCTACGCGGCCGACGGCGTCTACCCGGCCGCGCTCCACGCGAAGTCGCCCGACGGGCGCACCAAGACGGTCGACGTCCCGATCACGGTGCTCACGCACGACGTCGGGATCGCCAAGTTCGTCGTGCCCACCTCGGCGCGGCAGGGGGAAAGCAAGCCGATCTCCGTGGACGTGACCAACACCCGGTACGCCGAGACGGTCACCGTCGCGCTGTCCAAGCTGTCCGGGGACTCCTGGACCGACGTCGGCCGGCTCACGCTCCAGGTGCCCGCGCGGGCCACCGGCAAGGTCCGGTTCCCCTTCTCCTACACCTTCGGCCCCGGCGACGCGCTGTCCGGCAAGGTCGCGTTCCGCGCCGACGTCCGGCTGCAGTACCCGGCGGAAGACGCCTTCCCGGCGGACAACACGGCGGTCTCCATCGCCACCACCGTCAAGCCGCCCGCCACGCGCATCGCCGCCGTCTGACCAGGGGGAACACCATGAAACCGTCCATCCGCCCGCTGCTCGCGGGCCTCGTGGCCGCCACGGCCGCGCTGCTGGCTCCCGGCGTCGCCCACGCGGCGGCGCCGTCCAACGACGACTTCGGGTCCGCCACGCCCGTCACCGCGCTGCCGTTCCAGGCGTCCCAGGACGCCCGCGAGGCGACGACCGCGCCCGGCGACCCGACGCCGTGCGGGACCTACACCACCTGGAACGTCTGGTACGACTACACCGCCGCCGCGGACGCGATCGTCCGGGTGACGCCGTCGTCGAGCACCTCCTCGCGGCCGTTCGTCGCGGTCTACACCGGTGACCGCGGGGCGCTGACGCAGGTGCCGGGCGCCTGCGCGGCGTGGAGCAACCCCGGCTCGGCGACGTTCCACGCCACCGCCGGGACGACCTACCACGTCCTGCTCGCCCAGCAGTACAACCAGGGCGACCTGACCGTCGGGTTCGCCGCGGTGCCGCCGGCGCCGAACGACGACTTCGCGACCGGCCCGGCGGTCACGGTGCCCGGGCAGTACGCCGGCGACCTGACGGTGGCTTCGGCCGAGCCCGGCGAGGTCAAGCCGAGCTGCGACCCGGCCGCCGAGCGGTCCGTGTGGTTCCGGTTCACCCCGGACCGCACCCGGCCGGTGAGCGTGCGGGCGATGTACGACTGGGGCCCGGGCATCACGGTGTACCGCGGCACGGCCGCGGACGCGCTGTCCGAAGTGGACTGCGTGGCCTCCGGCGACCGCCGCCCCGCCGTGTTCTCCGGCGTCGCCGGGGAGACGTACCGGATCCGCGTCGCCGACGATGTCGACGCCGCGTCGCTGTACAACATCGAACTCGAGGTGGCGCCGCCCCTTTCGCCGTGGGTCAACACCTACCCCGACACCCCGACGGTGTACTCCGACGTCACCATGACCCCGTCCACCGGCGACAGCCTGAACCGGCCGTTCGTCAGCGGCGAAGTGCGCTTCGGTGACGGCGGCTCGGCCCCCATCACCGGCGCGCCCATCACCCACCGCTACGCGGCCGACGGCACCTACCGGGTCGAGGTGACCGGGTCGACCGCCGACGGCCGCACCGGAACCGGCGCCGGCACGCTCAAGGTCGAAACGCACGACGTCGCGCTGTCGGACTTCGTCGTGCCGGCCAAGGCACGGGTCGACGACACCAAGCAGATCAAGGTGTCGGTGGCGAACGCCCGCTACGACGAGACCGTCACGGTCACGCTGTACCGGCTGAACGACCAGGGCACCTACTACCAGCAGGTCGGGCAGTCGGAGCAGTGGGTGCCGGCGGCGGCGGGCCGCAAGACGGTGTTCCCCTTCGCGTACACGTACACGGCGGCGGACGTCGCGGCGGGCAAGGCGGCGTTCAAGGTCGTCGCGAGCATCGACGCCCCCTACCCCGGCGACGCCCGTCCCGAGGACAACGAGCTGCTCGGCACGACGGCGGTCCGCACCCGCTGACCGCGGCACCGGTGTCGTGGGTGGGAAACAGGGTCAGAACCCTGTTTCCCCCTCGCGACCGGCGGGTGCCGTGGTGACCTCTTCGAAGGTGTACCGGGGCCGAGCTCGAGCCGGCCCGCGTCATACGGGCGCAGCAGTCAGCGAGCAGGCGGGTAGGCCCCGCTCAGGCCTGCAGGTGCATCGACTGCAGCGCCTGGTAAGCGGTCAGCCCCTCCGGCCCCAGCTCCCGGCCCAGCCCCGAATCCTTCACCCCGCCGAAAGGAGCCGCCGGGTCGACCGTGTACGTGTTCACGCCGATCGTTCCCGTGCGGATCCGGCTCGCGACCGCCTGGCCGCGGGCCGGGTCCGTGGTCCAGACCGTGCCGCCGAGGCCGTACGGGGAGTCGTTCGCGAGGGTGATCGCCTCTTCGTCGGTCTCGTACTTGATGATCGACAGGACCGGGCCGAAGATTTCCTCGCGGGCGATCGTCGAGTGGTTGTCCACGTCGGCGAACACCGTCGGCTCGACGAACCAGCCGCGGGGCTGCCCGGCCGGGCGGCCGCCGCCGGTGGTCAGGCGGGCGCCTTCGGCCAGGCCCTTCGCGATGTAGCCCTCGACGCGCTCGCGCTGGGCCGCCGAGGCCAGCGGGCCGATCTGGGTGGCCGGGTCGAGGGCGTCGCCCACCGCGAGGCCGGCCGCGAAGCCGGTGAACGTCTCGACGATCTCGTCGTAGCGGCTCGCCGGCGCCAGGATGCGGGTGGTCAGGTGGCAGGTCTGGCCGTTGTTGACCATCGTCGACAGGAACAGGTCCTGCGGGTTCGCGCTCAGGTCGGCGTCGTCCAGCACGATCGCCGCGGACTTGCCGCCCAGCTCGAGCGTCACCGGGCGCAGCAGCCGGCCGCACGTCTCGGCGATCTGCCGGCCGGCCGCTGTCGAGCCGGTGAACGCGACCTTGTCGACGCCCGGGTGCGAAACCAGGTGGGCGCCGCCCTCGCGGCCGCTCTGCACGATGTTGATCACGCCCGGCGGGAAGCCGGCCTCGTCGACCGCCTCGGCGAACAGCTGCGCGTCCAGCACCGTGCCCGGGCTCGGCTTGAGGACCAGCGTGCACCCCGCCGCGAGCGCCGGGCCGAGCTTGAACGCGGCCAGCGTCATCGGCAGGTTCCACGGCACGATCGCGCCGACCACCCCGACCGGCGTCCGCCGCACGCGGACCTTGCCGCCCAGCAGCCCGTCGCGGGCCTCGTCGAGCACCGCGGTCCGGATCAGGCCCGCGTAGTAGCGCAGGATCAGCTGCGGGAACCCGCCCTCGACGGCGTTGGCGATCGAGATCGGCAGGCCGTTCTGGCTGCTCACCCGCCGCGCCGTCTCCCCGGCCCGCGCGTCGAGCGCGACCGCCAGCCGCTCCATCACCGCCGCGCGCTCGGCCGGCTCCCAGGAGCTCCAGCCGACCGGGTCGTCGAACGCGGTCCGGGCCGCCGCCACCGCCGCGTCGATGTCGGCTTCGGCCGCTTCCGGCACCCGGCCGATGACCTGCTCCGTGCTGGCCGAAACGACCTCGATGGTCCGGGCCGAAGAAGGCGCGACCCACTTGCCGCCGATGTACAGGGATTCGTAGACCAGCTCCACGGTCCGACTCCGTCCTTCGACCACCGACGCGGGCATTGCCGCCAGTAAAGCAGCGCCGGGGGAAGGCCGATTATCCGTTCGTGCGGTGCTGCGGACGCCATGCGCCCGCGGCCCGGAAGGACGCGATCCGGATCCGCAGCCCGCGCAGGTGGACCAGGTCGACGGCGAAGCCGGGCTCGGCCACCCGGCACGGACCCGCGAAGTGGACGGATTCGTCCTCGGCGTCGTAGCGCGGCTCGGACCACACGGCCGCTTCGCCCGCCTCGGCGTCCCGGCGGCCGCGGGCCAGCCAGTAGACCGGCAGCTTCATCACTTCGCCCAGCACCTTGTCCAACGCGGCGAGGTCGGTCTCCGCGACCGCGAACCCGCGGCCGTCCGACACGAGCGGCGCCGACACGGCGTGGGTGAACGTCGCGGTGTCGCCGGACGCGGTGATCGTCCAGTCGGCCACGGTGGTGCGGGTGGGCATGACGGCTCCCTGCGGTCGCGGCCCCCAGGTCGGCACACCGTAAACGATCACCTCGGTCCCCCGGCCGAACCGCGCCACGTGTTCAGCTTCCGTTCACCGGATGAACACCTCGTAGCCGAAGTTGTGTCAGGCTTGTTCCCATGCACGCCGAAGCACCGCGGTCCGTGACCGACCTGGCCGCGGACCCGGACTGGGTGGTGACCCGCACCGGCACGACCGGGCAGTGGCTCACCGCCGAACGCGCCCTCGACCGCAACGGCGACCGGCGGCTCCTCGGCCTCACCCCGATCCGCCCCGGCACGGTGGCGCTGATGCTGTGGTCCGGCGGCGAGGTCGTCGAGCACTTCCGCGGCAGCGAGGCCGAGGCCTGCACGACGGCGCTGCAGTGGGCGGCCGAGTTCCTGGCCGGCGAGCGGTAGGCCCGGCGCCGCCCGGCGTACACCGGGAATTCGGCCGGAACCGGGGAAGAAGCCGGCTGCGCCCGGTACGTTGCCCCGCGTGAAGACGAAGCTGCCCGCCGCGCTGTTCCTGTCCGCCGCGCTCACCGCCGCGCTCAGCACCCCGGCCACCGCCGCGACCGGCGGCCGCGCGCTCGCGCCGGGCGTGACGGTCTACACCACCTTCACCGGCGAAGGCACCGGCCACAACACCTGGACGATCACCACGCAGGTGCCCGGCGGGTCGAGCCCCGACCCCGACGCGCCACCGTCCGCGCTCGGCACCCGCGAGCACGCCGACGCGCTCGTGACGTCGTTGCGGGCCAAGGGTTTCGACGCGCGTGCCGAGCGGGTCGACTGGCCCGCGTTCGCCGACACGCCCCGGGGCCCGCTCGGCTGGCGGGTGCGCGTCGGCTCCTTCACCGACCGGGCGCAGGCGGCCGCCACCGCGAGCGCGATGAGCGCGAACGGCTTCGGCGGCGGCGTCGAGTGGACCGGGCAGGACGGCCCCGAAGCCGGCGGCCCGCAGCGCGTGCGCGTCGCCGTCGTCGACCCGAAGCGGTTCACCGGGCGGGTCGCGGCCTCGCACGGGGAGTCCGTGGCCGGGCGGCGGACGACGTCGGCGCTGTCCGCCGCCGCCGGGGCGCTGGTCGGGACCAACGGCGGGTTCTTCGTCATCGACCCGCGCGACGGCATCCCCGGCGAACCCGCCGGCGCCGGCGTCTACCAGGGGCTGCTGCAGAGCGAGGCCACCACCGGGCGGCCTGCCCTGCTCCTGGGCGAGCGCCCGTCGATCGGCGTCCCGCGCACCGCGGTCACCGTCGGCGGCCACGCCGTGAACGGCGTCAACCGCAAGCCGGGCGTGATCCGCAACTGCGGCGAGCCCGGCGATGTCCCGACCGACCGGCCGCTGCACGACACGACCTGCACCCACCCGGACGAGCTGGTGCTGTTCACCCCGCAGCTCGGCACCCCGACCCCGGCGGGCGACGGCGTCGAAGCCGTGCTCGACGCCCACGACGTCGTCACCGCGCTGCGGCCGCCGGGCGGCGACGTGCCGGCGGCCGGCCACACGGTCCAGGGCACCGGCGCGGCGGCGACGTGGCTGACCGCGCACGCGCGGCCGGGCACCCGGCTGCGCGTCGACACGCGGATCTTCGCGGACGGCCACCCGGTCCACCCGGCGGGCGTGGTCAACGGCGGCCCGTGGCTGGTCCGCAACGGCCGGGTGTCGGTGAACGCGGCGGCGGACGGCATCGTGCACCCCGGCGACCCGTCGTTCGTCTACGGCTGGGGCGTCAAGCGCAACCCGCGCACGATGGTCGGCCTCGACCGCCGCGGCCGCCTGCTGATCGTCACCGCCGACGGCCGCCAGCCGGGCTACAGCGAGGGGTTGTCGCTGGTGGAGGGCGCCGAGCTGCTGAAGCGCCTGGGCGCGGTGGAGGCGATCAACCTCGACGGCGGCGGCTCGACGGCGATGGCGATCGACGGCAAGCTCGTCAGCTCACCCTCGGACGCGACGGGCGAGCGCCCGGTCGGCGACGCGGTCGTGGTGCTGCCCCGCCGCTGACCGAAGTCCGGTGTTCACCTCCGATTCACCTTCCGGCCGTCTCACGGGGCATGTTCCCGGTACGACGGCAACCGGAAGGTGAACGATGAGCACGCTCGACACGATGGCTTCCGCAGCGCTCGACACCCACTTCGCCCAGCTGGAGGACCGCTTGGGCCACGACTACGCGAACATCGCCCGCCCCCGCCTGCACGACCTGGTCGACCACGAACGAGCCCGCTTCGCCGGGGCGCGCATCCACGCGTTCGTGCCGATCCTGGTGGAACGAGCGGTCCGGGCGGCGCTGGGGACGCGCTGAGGCAGGCTTGACGACTGAGGCCGGCCGGCTGGGGGGCCGGCCGGTCGCGGGAGGCGGCGATGAACGCGCGGTGGGCGCTCGGCTGCGGGCGCGGCGCTGGGCGTGAAACGTCGCGTCGCCTGGGGATGCGCGCCGGGAATTTCACCCGCGGGCCGCCGAGGGACCGGCCTGGTCGCGGGAGGCGGCGATGAACGCGCGGCGAGCCTGCGCCCTCAAACCACCCTCACGGGTTGAGGAAGACGATCGCCGCGTTCAGAGCCGTCGCGAACAGCGTCCACGCCAGGTACGGCAGCTGCAAACCCGCCGCCAGCGGGGAACGGCGGCGGAACACCACCAGCGTTCCCGCGACCACCACGTCCAAGACCACGATCTCCACCAGCGCCACCGTGTAAGCGCCCGCCGCGAAGAACAACGGTGTCCACGCCGCGTTCAGGACCAACCCCGCCGCGTACCAGGCGAACTCCCGGCGGGTTCCCGACGCTCGCCAGAACAGCCAGCCCGAGATCGCGATCAGGATGTACAGGACCGTCCACACCGGACCGAACAGCCACGACGGCGGGGCCCACGGCGGCTGGACCAGCGCGCCGTAGACCTCCCTCGATCTCGTTGCCGCGAGGCCGCCCACGACGGCCACCGCCGCCACCGCGGCGAGGAAGCCGGCCAGGACCGCCACCGGGGCGGGGCGGGAACGGGGCAGGGTCGTCACGTCGGTTCACCTCTCGATGCACGGCCGATGCGCGGTCATCGAAGCCTAAGGCCGCCATCGCGGAATCGCGCGATGAACGCTACTCACGTCCGATGCGCCGCGGGCCGATCCGATGCAGTATCGATCCATGACCACCCACGAAACGGACGTCGTCGTCATCGGCGCGGGGCTTGCCGGGCTCGCCGCCGCCCGGCGGTTGCACGAGGCCGGTGTCGAATGCGCCGTGCTCGAGGCGGGAGACGACGTCGGGGGGCGCGTGCGCACCGACGTCGTCGACGGCTTCCGGCTCGACCGCGGCTTCCAGGTCCTCAACCCCGCCTACCCGGCGATCCGGCGGCTCGTCGACGTCGACGCCCTGCGCCTCGGCCGGTTCTGGCGCGCGGTCCGCGTCGCCGACGACGACCGGGTCTCGCTGCTCGGCCACCCGCTCGACGCTCCGAAGGCGCTGCGGGACGTCGCCGCCCGCCGGTACCTCTCCGCGAAGGACCTCGCCGCCCTCGGTGCGCTCTCCGCCCGCGTCGCCGCCGGGTCCGCCCGCTCGATCGTGCGCGGGGACGACGGGACGACCGCCGACGAGCTGGGCCGGGCCGGGCTGTCCGACCGGGCCGTGGCCACCGTGCTGCGCCCCTTCCTGTCCGGCGTCTTCCTCGAAGCCGAGCTCAGCACGTCGAGCCGGTTCTTCCGGCTGGTCTGGCGGAGTTTCCTGCGCTCCGCGCCGTCGTTGCCCGCCGAAGGCATGGGCGCACTCCCCCGGCAGCTGGCCGCCCGCCTGCCCGCCGGCTCGGTGCGCACCGGCTCGCCGGTCGACCGGATCGGGCCCGGCGAGGTGCGCACCGCGGGCGGTGACGTCTGGACCGCCCGCGCGATCGTCGTCGCGACCGACGGCTCGACCGCGTCGCGGCTGGTCGACGGCGTAGTCGAACCGCTGTGGAACGGCGTGACGACGTGGTACTTCGCGCCGGACCGGCGCCCGTCGCACGAGCCGGTCATCATGGTCGACGCCCGCGGCGGCCCCGTCGTGAACACGGCCGTGCTCAGTGAAGTGTGCCCGTCCTACGCGCCACCGGGCGGCGCCCTGGTGAGCGCGTCGACGCTGACGCCCGTCGCCGAGCCCGAGGTCCGGCGGGCGCTCGGCCGGATATACCGCACCGACGCGACCCGCTGGCCGGTGATCGGCCGGTACGAGATCCCGCACGCGCTCCCGGCCATGCCCGCGCCGCACCCGATCCGCCGCGAAGTCCGCTGGGGCGACGGGATCTACGTGTGCGGCGACCACCGCGACACGAGCTCGCTGCAGGGCGCGCTCGCCTCGGGCGGCCGGACCGCGCGCGCCCTGCTGGCCGACCGGTCCTGACGCTCAGCGGAAGACTTCGGCGACCCAGTCGGCGATGTAGGTGCTGGGGTGGGAAAGGTGGTCGAGCCCGATGTGCTCGGCGCCGCCTTCGGCCGCGGTGAAGATCCGCAGCCGCCGGTCCGGGCTCGCCGTCGCCTGGTCGTAGGAGCGGTGGGCGTACTCGAGCGGGATCTGGCGGTCGTTCTCGCCGTGGCAGATCAGGAAGGGCACGGTGATCTTCTCGACGACGCCGTCGAGGGTGACCGCGCCGGCGAAGTCGATGAACCGCTCGAGGTCGTCGTGCCCCCACACCCACAGCACGTGTTCCCAGTAGTGCGGCACCGGGCGCTCGCCTTCGCGCTGCAGCCGGCGGCGCTGCACCGCACCCCAGTCGTGGTTCGCGCCCCAGGCCACGACCAGGGCGAGCCGCTTCTCGAACGCCGCCGCCCGGGGCGCGTAGTAACCGCCGAGTGACCAGCCGACCAGGCCGACGCGGGCCGGGTCGACGTCGTCGCGGGTTTCGAGGTAGTCGACGCACGCCGCCGCCCAGGCTTCGGTGTCGACGCGGGCGGTGAGCCCCTGCAGGCGCAGCGCCTCCCCGGAACCCGGGCAGTCGACCATCAGGCACGAGATCCCGCGCGCCGCCAGTTCCTCCCAGTGGCGCGAGGCGTACATGTGCTCCTTGGTGGAGTCCAGCCCATTCCACATAATCACCACCGGCGCCCGGCCCGTGCCCGCGCGGCTGAAGTACGCGGGCAGCGTGGTGCCCTCGTACGGGACTTCGACGCGCGTGACCGTCTCGAACGCCTTCTCCTGCAGGGCGAGCACGCGCCGGTAGGTGTCGAGCCGGCCCGGCGCCGACGCGCTCTGCATCCGCTCGGCCTGGCAGAGGTAGTTGGTAGCGCGGGCGTAGAGCTGCTTGGCGGTCCGGACGTGCCCGGCCCGCTCGGCTTCCCCGGCCCGGTCCGCGAGCTCGTCGGTCAGCTCGGTCCAGGCCCGCAGGAAGTCGGCCGTCCCGGCGTCTTCCCCGCGCTGCGCGGCTTCCTTGATGGGACGGCAGGCCCGGTCGACCTCGTCGATGAGGCCGCCGCTGTTGAGCGTCGCGACGACGCCCAGGTTCCAGACGTAGTTGCCGGGGAAGTACTCGAACACGGACTGTCCTTTCAGGAGGTTCGCCGCCGCGCGGGCGCGACGGGTGGCAGGTCGGGGCCGGCGACGACGGTGTTGCGGATCGTGCCCAGCCCGTCGACGGTCATCTCGACGACGTCGCCGGGTGCGAGCGGCGGGACCTCCCGGCCACGGCCCCACAGTTCGGCGAGGCAGCCGCCGTTGCCGCAGGTGCCCGAGCCGAGCACGTCGCCGGCACGGACCCACGTGCCGCGCGAGGCGTAGGAAACGAGGTCTTCGAACGGCCAGCCCATGTGGGCCAGCGAGTCACGGCCGACTTCGGTTCCGTTGACCGACACCCGCATCTCCAGCGTCAGGAAGCCTTCGGCGTCGTGGAACGGCGCCAGCTCGTCGGCGGTGACCAGCCACGGCCCCAGCGTCGTCGCGGAGTCCTTTCCCTTGGCGGGCCCCAGGTTGACCTTCATCTCGCGGCGCTGCAGGTCCCGCGCGGACCAGTCGTTGAGGATCGTGTAACCGAAGATCGCGTCGCGCGCCTCGGCCGGGGTCAGCGACGAGCCGTCGCGGCCGACCACCGCGGCGACTTCCAGCTCGAAGTCGAACGCCCGCGAGCCCGGTGGCACCGGCACGTCGTCGTGGGCGCCGACGAGCGCGTACGGGTTGGTGAAGTAGAACGTCGGGGCCTCGTACCACTCCGGCACGACGCCGCCGGCGATCCCTTCGACGTGCGCTTCGAAGGTGACGAAGTCGCGCACGGTCGGCGGGTCCAGCGGCGGCAGCAGCCGGACCCGCTCGATCGGCACCGCGGGCGCGCCCAACGCGTGCTCCCCCAGTGCCAGGGCGGTGGGCAGTCCTGTTCGGACGAGCCCCAGGACGGTGGTGCCTTCGGGCAGCGGGTGGAGTCCGTCGCCGGCGACGACTCCGGCGTGCGTGCCGCCGTCGTGGCGGTAGGTGGCGAAGCGCACGGCTCAGACCGGCGGCGCGAGGAACAGGCCCCGGTCCGGGTCGTTGAACGACTTGCGGGCGACGAACTCGTCCATCGCGTTCGCCGTGCCCCACTGGTCGCTCACCGCGGGGTCGCTGAAGTCGTAGAGGTGCGGGTGCCAGGCGTCCTCGTCGACCAGCTCCAGCTCGGTCGTGTACTCGACGGTGTTGCCGTGCGGGTCGAGGAAGTAGGAGAAGGTGTTGTTGCCGGCCAGGTGCCGGCCCGGGCCCCAGATCTTCTCGACGCCCGCGCGCAGCAGCTTCCCGGTGCCGCGCATGTACTCGTCGAGCCCGCGCAGCTCGAAGGACGCGTGGTGCAGCGACGGGTGCGGGCCGCGCGCGATGGCGAGGCTGTGGTGCCAGGAGTTGATGCGCAGGAACCACATCATCTCACCCATCCGCGGGTGCATCAGGATGTCCGAAAGCCGGAACCCGAGGTGCTTCTCGTAGAAGGCGCGGGTCTCCTCGGGGTTCGCGGAGTTGAGGACGACGTGGGACAGCCGGACCGGGATGTGCTCGCCCGCTTCGATCCTGCGGTGCCGGCGCACGGCGACGTCGGCGCTGATCTCGATCGTGCGGCCCTCGTTGTCGAAGAACCGGAACCCGTAGCCGCCGCCGGGCGTGGTCATGCCGCCCGGCTCGGAGACCAAGGTGACGCCGGCGACGGCGAGACGCTCCGCCAGCGTGTCCACATCGGACACCGAGGCCACCCCGAACGCGACGAGGTCGATGCGCTTGTCGGCCGCCTCGCGGAGCCGGACGACGTACTGCTCCGGCGAGCCTTCGGCGGCGAGGAAGGCGATCCCCGAGTCGGTGTGCTCGGCGGACAGCCCCCAGGCGCCGGTGAAGAAGTCCCGCTGCCGGGCCAGGTCGGGCACGGCGAGGTCGACGTGGCGCAGGTGGGTGATCATGGGTTCCTCTCAGGCGGGTGGGGTGACGAGGGTGGCGATCTCGCGCATCAGGCCGGGGACGTCCCCGCGGTCGCCGTCGAGCAGCCACTGGCCGAGCTGGTTCGAGGCGTCGACGACGGCCCGCGCGCGGCCGTACCGGCGGGCGGTGAACGCGGCCAGCAGGTCGTCGTCGAGCGCGTCGGCGGCGAGCAGGAGCTCGGCGAGCACCGCGGCGTCTTCGAGGGCCTGCGCGCCGCCTTGGGCCAGCGTCGGCGGGCAGGCGTGCGCGGCGTCACCGATGAGCACGACGCGGCCGCGGTGCCACGGCGGCGGGACGACGTGGGTCTCAAACCACGTGTAGTTCACGCGGGCCGGGTCGACGAGCGTCTCGCGGATCTCGTCCCACGGACCGTGGTAGCCCGCCGCGAGGTCCCGCAGGGTCGCGAGCCGCTGCTCCGGGGTCAGGAAACTCCGGTTCCGGGCCTTTTCGACGACGTAGGCGTACAGCGAATCCTCGCCGGTCGGGCAGTAGCCGGCGATGTAGCACGGGCCGCCGTAGCAGAGGTCCGTCCGCGTCACCGACGCCGGCCGCGGGCCGAACGCGCGCCAGATCCCCATCCCGGTCGCGCGGGTCCGGGCGTCGATGCCGAGCAGCCCGCGCGTCGCGGAGCGGATCCCGTCGGCGCCGACGACCAGGTCGTAGCGGCCGGTCGAGCCGTCCGAGAAGGTGACGTCGCCGTCCTCGGTGAGCTCGGTCGGCGACAGCCCGAAGCGGATCTTCGCGCCCGCCTCGCGGGCTCGGTCCCCGAGGACGCGGGCGAGCGCGGGCCGCGGCATCCCCAGCGTCGCGGGCAGGTCCGGGCCGCCGGTGCGGGCGTCGGGGAACTCGGCCAGCAGGGTGCCGTCCGGCGCGCGCAGGCCCAGGCTGTCGAAGCAGTAGCCCCCGGCCCGCACGGCGGGCCACACGCCGAGGTCGCGCAGCACGCGCAAGGCGTTGCCCTGCAAGGTGATGCCCGATCCCCCGGCGCCGATCGCGGGCCGGGTTTCGACGAGGTCGACGGCGACGCCGCGGGAGGCGAGCAGGATCGCGGTGCCGGTCCCGGCGAGGCCGGCGCCGACCACGAGGACGGTGTTCACGGCGGGCATGGCGGCCTCCTACTTGACGGCGATCGGCGCGACCGGGGCGCCGACGGCCCCGGTCACCGGCAGGGGTGCGGCGGTCAGCCAGAACTCGAAGACGCCGTCGGCGGCGCAGTCGGCCGCCAGCGCGTCGAGGTCCCACATCTCGCCGAGGAACAGCCCGACGTGCGGGATGACGACCTGGTGCAGCGGCTGGAAGGCGACGTCGAACTCGTTGGGCCGCACCTCGAACCCCCAGGTGTCGGTCGCGATCCCGGCGATCTCCGTGCGGTGCAGCCAGTCCGCGGTGGTGAACGACAACCCGGGCGAGTCGCCGCCGGCGTAGTCGCCCCAGCCTTCGCGCCGGGCGCGGGCGAGCCGGCCGGTCCGCACCAGCAGCAGGTCGCCCCGGCCGACGCGCGCGGTCTCGCCCTGCGCGGCGATCGTCGCGTCGAGGTGCTCGGCGGTGATCGCGAAGCCGTCCGGCAGTTCACCGTCCCCGAGCGCGCGGCCGACGTCGAGCAGCACCCCGCGGCCGGCGATCCGCCCGGCGGTGGTCTCGATGCCGGTGACGCGGTCGCCTTCGCTGGTCACGACGTCCCCGGCCCGGCGGCCGTTGTAGGCGACGCCGTGGTCGAAGATGTGGCCGAGGCCGTCCCACTGGGTCGAGGCCTGCAGCGGCATGAAGACGACGTCGTCGGCGCCGCCGAGGCCGTGCGGGAAGCCCTGGGTGCCGCGCTCGGCGTCGACGCCGGTGTCCAGCATCGTGTGCACGGGGTTGGTCCGGCGGCGCCAGCCCCGTTGCGGGCCATCGGCGTCGAAGGTCTGGGCGAGCGAGAAGCTCGCGCCCCGGCGGACGAGCGCGGCGCCCGCACGGCGTTTGGCGTCGTCGAGGAAGTTCAGGGTGCCGAGCACGTCGTCGTCGCCCCACCGGCCGCGGTTGGAACAGCGGGCGGCAGCGGCGGCGATGGCGCTTTCGGGGTCGGTGCGATCCACCCGTTCACTCTCGGGCAGCCACGGAGTATTCAGGAAGACGAAATCGTTGATACGGAGTATCAGCGTGGTGGATAGTGGCGGAGTGGATCTCAACCTCCTCGTCACCCTGGACGCGCTGCTGCGCGAGCGCAGCGTGTCGCGCGCGGCCGAGCGGCTGGGCCTGAGCCAGCCGGCGGTCTCGGCGCAGCTCGCGCGGCTGCGCCGCCACTTCGGCGACGAGCTGCTGGCCAGGACGGGCAACCAGTACCGGCTGACGCCGCTGGCCATCCGCGTGAAGGAGCGCGTCCAGACGGCACTCCCGGGCGTCGAACGCGTCTTCGCGGCGGCCCCCGACTTCGACCCGGGCTCGTCCACCCGCGAGTTCAAGCTCCTGATCAGCGACTACACGATCGCGGTTCTGGGCGACACGATCGCTCGCCTGCTCGCCGAGGAGGCCCCGGGCGCCCGGCTGCGGTTCGTGCCGAACATCCCGGAGACGGTCGACGACGCGCCCCAGGTGCTGGTGAACGCCGATTTGCTGGTCCTCCCCCACGGCTTCCTGCTCGCCGAACTCCCCCATCAGGACCTCTACCGCGACGAGTGGGTCTGCCTGGTCGCGACCACCAACGCCGCCGTCGGCGACCGGCTGACGATCGAGCAGCTCGAGACGCTCCCGTGGGTGGTGACCTACCACGGCCCGACGGCGTCGACACCGGCCGCGCGCCGCCTGCGCACGCTCGGGATCGAGCCGCGGGTGCAGATCGTCACGGAGACGTTCCTGACCATTCCCGGTCTCGTGGCGGGTTCGGACCGGATCGCGCTGCTGCAGCGCCGCCTGGCCGGGCGGATCCCGCCGTCGTCGGGGATCCGCGTGCTGCCGTGCCCGTTCGACGCGGGCGAGCTGGTCGAGGCGATGTGGTGGCACCCCATCCACGACGACGACCCCGAGCACCGGTACCTGCGGGACCTGGTGGTCCGGGCGGCCGCCACCGCGGCGGCGTAGGGACCCGGTGCCCGACGCGGGCGCCGCACCACGACCGCCGCCCCAGCGATCGGCGCGCCGGACCTCTCGATCGCCAGGGCTGCGCCAATCCGCGCCGCAGCCCTCCCGCGGCCCGCAACCGGCGACCTGCGAAACCCGACCCGCCACCCGTCCGGGCGGCCGCCACCGCGGCGGCGTAGGCGCTCAGCGGAGGCCGATCAGCGGGCGCCGCACCACGACCGCCGCCCCAGCGATCCACACGCCGGACCTCTCGATCGCCAGGGCTGCGCCAATCCGCGCCGCAGCCCTCCCGCGGCCCCCAACCGGCGACCTGCGAAACCCGACCCGCCACCCGTCCGGGCGGCCGCCACCGCGGCGGCGTAGGCGCTCAGCGGAGGCCGATCAGCGGACGCCGCACCACGACCGCCGCCCCAGCGATCCACACGCCGGACCTCTCGATCGCCAGGGCTGCGCCAATCCGCGCCGCAGCCCTCCCGCGGCCCCCAACCGGCGACCTGCGAAACCCGACCCGCCACCCGTCCGGGCGGCCGCCACCGCGGCGGCGTAGGCGCTCAGCGGAGGCCGATCAGCGGGCGCCGCACCACGACCGCCGGCGATCCACGCGCCGGACCTCTCGATCGCCAGGGCTGCGCCAATCCGCGCCGCAGCCCTCCCGCGGCCCCCAACCGGCGACCTGCGAAACCCGACCCGCCACCGATCCGGGCGGCCGCCACCGCGGCGGCGTAGGCGCTCAGCGGAGGCCGATCAGCAGCCTGTCGGCCGCGTCCCAGTGTTCGAACTTGCCCTCCTGAGCCAGGGCCTGCGGGATGACCCACTTGGCGAGCATGTCCATCTCCCCCGACGCCATCAGCCGTTCCGGGCCCGCGTAGTACGTGCTCTCCCAGTCGCGGACCAGGCCGGAGGCCGCGTCGATGTCGACCGAGTAGTAGTCGTGCGTGGCCGGGTCGATGACGTGGACCCCCGCCGTCCGGGCGACGCCGTAGACGGCCTCCGTGCGGCTGTCCATCCGGGTCGCGTCGTAGCCGACCTGGTCGGACTTCGGCAGGTCGGGGTTCTGCATCGTGCAGAGCGCCGACAAGATCCGGGTGCGCATCAGCTTCCAGTACCAGCGGTACGACTCGGTCGCGAACGCGAAGCGGCCACCGGCGATGCCGCGCCGGGTCACCAGTGTGGCCAGGTTGCGCAGCAACGCTTCTTCGTCCCGCAGCACGGCCGCGTAGCGGTGGCGGAAGTCGATCGCGAAGTCCGCCGTGTAGTACGGGTCCTCCTTCAGGTTCTCCAGCCGGTCGAGCATCCGGCGCCGCAGCATCCGGTACTCCGGCTCGTCGGGCAGCCGGAACTGGGTCGCGTCGACCGGGTACCCGGTCCCGTGGCGGGCCACCAGCTGGCCGACGCGCTCTTCGAGCTGGACGACGTCGAGGTCGACCTCGCGGGTGACGAACAGCGGGATGATTTCCCGGTGCGGCTCGAGGCCGGCCGGGAGCCCGTCGAGCTGCCGGTGCAATTGGGTGCACAACGTCTGCAGTGAAGGCAAATAACCGCCCTGGGAGAAATCCGCGTACAACCGGTCGGCGAGACTGGCGGGGAGTTCGGAATCGTCCAACCGTACCGGCAGGATGATGTCCCGCTATTCGGTGCGCTCGATTTCGAGGGCCTGGTCGATCTCCCGCTTCACCCAGTCCGACGCCAGCATCTCGGCCGACATGGCCACCAGCACGAAGGACGACGCACCCAGGCTCGCGCGGATCGTCTCGGTCAGCCGGGCGCCGACGTCCAGGCGCCATTCGTCGTACCACACTTCGAAACCGCGCTGGGCCAGGTCCATCGCCAGGCGCTTGACGAACGTCTTGTTCGCCGACGAGTGCGAAATGAAGACGGCGGGCATGGCTTTCCCCCTCCGGCGACGGGTCGATAGCCGGACAGTTTAACCCCGCCCGGCCGGGAATCGGTCGACAACGATTCACCGCCGGTTCCCGATGCCCGGCCGAACAGGCGGAAGTCCGCGACCGCGCCGGGTCGCGCCCAGCCGCAGCGGGCTCATCGACGGCGCCGGGTTCGCCCCGGTCGGCTCGCCGCCGAAGTACGGGCGCGGGCCGGCGGCGTGGCAAACCGGCCGGGGCGGTCCCCACCTCGGGAACCGCCCCGGCCGGAGCTGTCGGGCTACTGCGCCGCCGCACGGTCGCGGCGCTGTCAGCCGGCCGCCAAGCCGTCCGGCTACTGCGCCGCCATGCGGTCGCGGAGGCTGCGGGGGCGCATGTCCGTCCAGACCTCGTCCACGTGGTCCATGCACTCCTGGCGGGTGCCCGTCGTGCCGTCCGGGCGCCAGCCCGCCGGTACCTCCTTGTCCGCCGGCCAGAGGGAGTACTGCTCCTCGTCGTTGACCAGGACCTGGAAGGTGGTGTTGTCGTCCATCGGGGTTCCTTTCTGTTACGGGTTGGGGGTTTCTTCGAGCTCGCGCAGCTGCGCCACCGCGGGGAAACCGCGGAGGGTGCCGCTGAACGTCGTCAGGAGGGTGACCACCGCGATGGCGGCCGCGCAGGTCAGGACCGCCGCCGGGCCGGGGAGGACCTCCACCAGCCAGCCGCCCAGTGCCGGCCCGAGCGCCGCCGCGAGGCCGCCCGTCACGCCGAGGACCCCGCCGAGGCGGCCGCGGAGGTGGTCGGGGGTGAACAGGAGCTGGTAGGTGCTGATCGTCGTGTTGGCCGCCGGCGGCAGGAACGCGATCACGGCGAACAGCGCGCCCATCACGTATCCACTGTGGACGAACACGGCGAGCGGGGTCAGCACCGTCAGCGCCCAGAACACCCCGGCGATCAGCACGTACGGGCTGAGCTTGCGGTGCAGGTACGGCGCCGCCAGCGCGCCGAGGATCCCGCCCGCGCCGAGCATCGCCGCCATCACGCCGATTTCGCCGGACGGCACGCCGCGCTCGTTCGCCAGCACGATGATCACCAGGTAGTAGGCGGAGAAGAACAGGTTCAGGCTCACCACGCAGAAGACCGTGACGCGCAGCCGCGGCTGCTGCCACACCCACCGCAACCCTTCGAGGATCTCCCGCCCCAGGTGCGCGGGCGCCCGCTCGGCCGGCGCGGGACGGCCCGGCAGCCGCACGAACACCAGCGACACGAACGCGAACACGTGCGCGACCACGTCGAAGGCGAACGGCACCAGCCGCCCCACGGCGAACAGGAACCCGCCGAGCGCGGTGCCCGACAGCTGCCCGGCACTGGTCCGCGCCGCGTTCATCGCGACCGCGGCCGGCACCTGTTCGTCGGCCACCAGCCGCGGCAGGCTCGCCTCTTCCGCCGGCTCGAACAGCGCGCGGCACACCCCCATCACGACGGCGACGACGACCAGCAGCCCCACGCCGGCCCCGCCCCACCAGAGAGCGAGCACGAGCCCCGCGGCCGCAACGGCTTGCACCGCTTCACACGCGAGCATGACCAGCTTGCGCGGCCACCGATCGACCAGCGCCCCGGCGGGCAGCCCCGCGACGAGCTGCGCGATCGCGACCGCACCGACGACGAGACCTGATTGCGCGGCGGAGCCGGTCAGCGCCAGCACGAGCAGGGGGAACGCGATCATGGTGGTGCTGAACCCGGCTTCGGAGACGACCTGCCCGGTCCAGAGCAGCCGGTAGTCCCGGTTCCCCCCGAGCCGGACGGGGACCGACGACCGGCCACGATCGCCCGCACCACCGACGCCGGCGGTCGCGCCACCACCGGCGCCCGCGGTGCGGCCGCTGTCCCCGAGGCGAGGCTGGGTCGGCTGGCGGCCGCGATCGCCAGCGGCGCGGTCAGGTGCGACACCGGAACCGCTGCCGTCGCTGCTGTGGCCGCGAGCAGCGCCGCCGGTTGGCGCGGCCGGGTCGGTGCCGTCCGCAGCCTGGCCCGGCAAGTGGTCGCCGCGGGTCACGGGCGGTCTCCCCGGCAGTCGGCCGCGATTGCACGCAGCGCCGCGGCGAAGTCGGTCGCCACCGCCGTCACCGTCGCCCGCTCGTGCAGGTCCGGGCGGTAGAACCACGAGAACTCCAGCCGCCCGTCCCGCACGCCGCCGACCACCTCCAGCACGTGCGGTGGCCGGTTCGCCGGGTCCTGCTCGCGGCCGATCGGCGGGTGGGCGCGCAGGTACAACCCGTCCCCCTCGCCCGCGTGGTCGCCCTGCCCCAGGTAGTTGAACGCCACCTCCGGGGTCCGCGCGCCGAGCGAAGGGTCGCGATAGCACCGCAACGCCCCGAACCCGAACCCGTTGCCCGGCACCGCCCGCAGCTGCCGCCGGACCGCCTTCACGAGGTCACGCCACCCCGCCGCCGGGTCCACCGTCAGCGCCACCGGGAACAGCGTCGTGAACCAGCCGACGGTCCGCGACAGGTCCGCGCCCTCGAGGATTTCCTCGCGCCCGTGCCCCTCCAGATCGACCGACACGGCCGGCTCGCCCGTCCAGCGGGTGAGCGCCCGGGCCAGCGCGGCGAGCAGGACGTCGTTGATGCGCGTCCGGTACGCCCCGGGCGCCAGGTGCAGCAACGCATCCGTCGCCCGCTCGTCGATGCCGACCGTCACCAGATCCGGTGCGCCCGGTGGAGACGCGGTCCGGTCTCGGGGGATCGCGCAGCCCGGCAGGTCACGTGCCCAGTGCTCGCGTTCGCCGTCGAGGCCACCGGCCTCGGTGAACTCCCGCAGCCGGTGCGCCCAGTCGCGGAACGACGTCGTCTTCGGGCCGAGGTCGGCCTTCTCCCCCGCCTTGATCTGCCGGTACGCCCGCTCCAGGTCCTCCAGCAGGATGCCCCACGACACCGCGTCGACGACGAGGTGGTGCGCGGCCAGGAACAGCCGCGGATCGTCGTCGTCGGACAGCAGCGCGCGCAGCTGGGGCGGGTGCGCGAGGTCGAAGCTCGCCTGCGCCTCGTCGGCGGCCCGCTCGAGGTCCGCCGCGGGGACCACGCGCAGCGCGGCTCCCGCCTCCACCGGCGCGTTGTGCTGCGTCCAGCCGTCGGCGGTCCGCTCGAAGCGCAACCGCAGAGCGTCGTGGTGCGCGATCACCTCGTCGAGCGCCTGCCGCAACGCTTCCTCGTCCACCGGGCCGGCCAGCTCGACGAGCACGGACTGGTTGAAGTGCGCCGGGTTCGCCGGCTCCGAGGCGAAGAACCACTGCTGGATCGGCGTCAGCGGGACGTCGCCGACGACGGCCACCCGCTCCTCGACCGCGTCCTCGGCCGCGTGCACGACCGTGGCCAGCTCGGCGACCGTCTGGTGGGTGAACAGGTCCTTCGACCGCATCGCCAGCCCGGCCTGCCGCGTCCGGTGCACGACCTGGATGGCGAGGATCGAATCCCCGCCGAGCTCGAAGAAGTTGTCCGTGACGCCGACCCGGGGCAGGCCGAGCACCGCCGACCACACCCCGGCGAGCGTCGACTCGACGTCCGTGCGCGGGGCCACGAACTCCGCGGTCGGCATCGCCGTGAAGTCCGGCTCCGGCAGCGCCGCGCGGTCGACCTTCCCGTTCGCCGTCACCGGCACGGCGTCGAGCGGCACGAACACCGACGGCACCAGGTAGTCCGGCAGCGAGTCGCCCAGGTGCGTGCGCAGGTCGGCCACCTCGCCGACGACGTAGGCGACGAGCCGCTTGTGCCCGTCGAACTCCCGGGCGACCACGACGGCCTCCCGGACGTCCGGGTGCCGCCGCAGCGCCGCCTCGATCTCGCCGAGCTCCACCCGGAACCCGCGGATCTTGACCTGCTCGTCGACGCGCCCGGCGAACCACAGCTCCCCGGCGGCCGTCCAGCGGACGACGTCGCCGGTCCGGTACATCCGGGACCCCGGCTCGCCGAAGGGGTTCGCGACGAACCGGTCCGCGGTCAGGCCCGGCCGGTCCAGGTAGCCCCGCGCCAGGCCGGCCCCGCTGACGTACAGCTCGCCGGGCGTCCCGATCGGCACCGGCCGCAGCGCCGCGTCCAGGACGTGCACCGCGGTGTTCGCGATCGGCCGCCCGATCGGCGGGGTGCCGCCCGGTTCGAGCGGCCCGCTCCACGAGGTGACGACGGTGGCCTCGGTCGGGCCGTACGCGTTGATCATCCGGCGGCCCGGCGCCCACCGCGCCACCAGCTCGGCCGGGCACGCGTCGCCGCCGACGAGCAGCGTGCGGAAGTCCGGCAGGGCCACGTCGGGCACGGTCGCCAGCGCGACCGGCGGGATCAGCGCGTGCGTGATCCCCCGCTGCCGCAGGACATCCGCCAGCTGGTCGCCGAGCAACGGGCCCTCCGGCGGCACGACCAGCGCCGCCCCGGCGGGCAGCGAGAGGCACAGCTCCAGGATCGACGCGTCGAAGCTCGGCGAGCTGAACGCGAGCACCCGGTCCCCGGTGCGCACGTCGCAGTGCTCGATCTCGGCGGCGGAGAACGACGCCAGCCCGCGGTGGGTGACGACGACGCCCTTGGGCCGCCCGGTCGAGCCGGACGTGTAGATCACGTACGCCGGTGAATCGGGGTCGGCCGGCCGGCCGAGGTTGGTGTCCGGGTAGCCCGGCACGTCGAGCCCGGCGTCGACCACGAAGACCGGGCGGGCGTCCTCGAGCATGAACCGGATCCGCTCGGCCGGGTAGCCGGGGTCGACCGGCAGGAACGCGGCCCCCGTCTTCGCCACGGCGAGTTCGGTCACGACCAGCGCGACCGACCGCGGCAGCCGCACGGCGACGACCCGCTCCGGGCCCGCGCCGCGCTCGGCGAGCAGCCGGGCCAGCCGGTTCGCCCGCGCGTTCAGCTCCGCGAAGGTCACCGTCTCGTCCTCCGACACCAGCGCGGCCGCGTCCGGCGTGCGGTCCGCCTGCGCCTCGACCAGCTCCGCCAGCGACGCCGGCGGGACCGCGCGCGCGGTGTCGTTCCAGGCGCGCAACCGGTCCGCTTCGGCCGCGGGCAGCGGCGCGAGCGTCGCCATCGGGCGGTCCGGTTCGGCGACGAGCGCGGTCAGCAGCGTCCGCAGGCGGGCCACCAGCCGGTCGATGGTCGCCGCTTCGAACAGGCCGGTGTTGTAGTTGACCGCGCCGGTCAGCGCACCGCCGTCGTCCTCGAACTGCACGAGCAGGTCGAACGGCGCCGACACCGCCGGCAGCGCGACCTCGCCCGCGACGAGCGTGCCGCCGCCGGGCCGGTCACCGGTGTTCTGCAGCACGACCATCGCCTGGAACAGCGGGGTCCGGCTCGGGTCGCGGACCGGCTGCACCGCGTCCACCACCTGCTCGAACGGCACGTCCTGGTGCGCGAACGCGTCCAGCACGGTCTCGCGCACCCCGGCCACGAACTCCCGGAAGGTGCGGCGGGTGTCCACTGTGGAGCGCAGGGTCAGCGTCCCGACGAAGAACCCGACGAGCCGCTCCAGTTCGGCGCGGTCCCGCCCGGCCGTGACCGTGCCGACGGCGACGTCGTCCTGCCCGGCCCACTGGGCCAGCAGCACCTGGCAGGCGGCCACGAGCGTCATGAACAGCGTGCCGCCCTGGGCACTCGCCAGCTCACGCAGTTTCGCCGCGACGCCGGCCGGGACGTCGAAGCCGAGCCACTCCCCTTCCGTGGTGCGCACGGCCGGGCGCGGCCGGTCGGTGGGCAGCTCCAGCGGGGCGAGCCCGGCCAGCCGGTCCCGCCAGAAGCCCAGCTGCTCGGCCGGCTCGGGCCGGTCGCGGTGCCAGGCCGCGAAGTCCGCGTACTGCACCGGCAACGGCGGCAGGTCCGGCTCGTCTCCGCGGAGGTGGGCCGCGTAGCAGGTGTCGAGCTCGGTGGCCAGCACCCCGGCCGACCAGCCGTCGGTGACGATGTGGTGCATCGCCAGCAGGAGCACGTGCTCGGTGGGCGACCGCCGGAACAGCCGCGCCCGCAGCACCGGGCCGGTGCGCAGGTCGAACGGCCGCAGGGCTTCCCGCGCGAGCGCGTCCTCGTCGAACTCCTCGACGGGCAAGTCGACCGCGTACGGCTCCCCCACGTACTGGACGCCGCGGCCGTCGACCGCGCCGAACGTCGTGCGCAGCGACTCGTGCCGCGCGACCAGCGTGTCCAGCGCCCGCCGCAGCGCCTCGACGTCGAGGTCGCCGCGCAGCAGCAACGCGGTGGGCGACAGGTACTCGGTGCCGCCGGGTTCGAACTCGTCGAGGAACCACAACCGTTGCTGGGCGAAGGAGAGCGGCAGGGCGCCGTCGCGGGCGACGACCGGGATCGGCTCGACCGCGGACGGCCCGGCCGGCAGCGCGGCGGCGAACCCGCCCAGCGTCGGCGCGGTGAACAGCACGCGCGGCGAGACCTCGACGCCGAGTTCGGCGCGCACCCGCGAGGTGATCTTCATGCTGAGCAGGGAGTCGCCGCCCAGCTCGAAGAAGCTGTCGGTGACGCCCACCCGGTCGAGGCCGAGCACGCCGGCCCAGATCGCGGCCAGCCGCCGTTCGGTTTCCGTCCGCGGGGCCACGAACTCCCTCGTCGCGTCCAGGCCGGGCGCGGGCAGCGCGCGGCGGTCGACCTTGCCGTTGCGGGTCAGCGGCAACGCGTCCAGTGACACGTATGCCGTCGGCACGAGGTGGCCGGGCAGCCGGTCGCGCAGCCAGTCGCGCAGGCCGCCGGTCTCGCCGACGACGTAGGCGACGAGCCGGCCTTCGCGGGCGGCCACGGTCGTGTCGGCGACCGCCGGGTGCCGGCGCAGGACCGCTTCGACCTCGCCGGGTTCGACGCGGAAGCCGCGGATCTTGACCTGGTCGTCGACGCGGCCGAGGTAGTCGAGCCGGCCGTCGCCGGTCCAGCGGACGCGGTCGCCGGTGCGGTACATCCGGCCCCCGGGCGGGCCGAAGGGATCGGCCACGAACCGGTCCGCGGTCAGCCCCGGGCGGCCGAGGTAGCCGCGGGCGAGCTGGGGCCCGGCGAGGAACAGCTCCCCCGGCACCCCCGCGGGCACCGGTTCGCCGTCGGCGTCGAGCACGTACGCGGCCAGGTTCGGCAGCGGCCGCCCGATCAGCGGCCGGTCCCCGGTCACCGGCTCGTGCACGGCGTCGACGGTCACTTCGGTCGGGCCGTAGTAGTTGAGGCAGGTCACGCCGGACGCGGCCAGCTCCCGCCAGAGCGCCTCGCCGGTCGCCTCGCCGCCGACCATCACCGTGCCCGGCCGGTGGTCCCCGGTCAGCAGCCCGGCGTCCACGAGCTGGCGCAGGTAGGCCGGGGTGAGGTCGAGCAGGTCGATCCGGTGCCCGTGCAGGTAGCGGACGGCGGCCGCCGGGTCGAGCCGGGTGTCGTCGTCGAGCACGTGTAGCTCGTGCCCGTCGGCCAGCGCCAGCAGCCCTTCCCACGAGGTGTCGAAGGACAGGGACGCGGTGAGCGCGAACCGCTGCCGCGTCCGGCCGAAGAAGCCACCGCGGTGGGCGGCCAGGAGGTTCACCAGGGCGCGGTGCTCGACCACGACGCCCTTGGGCGTGCCGGTCGAGCCGGAGGTGTAGATGACGTACGCGGCCGTGTCCGCGCTCGCCCGCCCGGGCGCCGTCGGGGGTGCCGGGTCGGTGGGACGGCCGAGGACGACCGCCGGGCGCGCGTCTTCGAGCAGGAACCGCACGCGTTCTTCGGGCAGGTCCGGGTCGATCGGCAGATACACCGCGCCCGCCTTGAAGATCGCCAGCACGGCGATGACGGCGTCGGCCGAGCGCGGCAGCGCGACCGCGACCACCCGCTCCGGCCCCGCTCCCCGGGCGACCAGCTCCCGCGCCAGGCGGGTGGCTCGCGCGTCGACCTCGGCGAAGTCCAGGACGGTGTCGCGGAAGACGAGCGCGGTCTCGTGCGGGGTGCGGGCGGCGGTCGCCTCGAAGACGTCGAGGATCGTGCCCTCGGGAACCTCCCGCGGCTCACCACGGCCCCACGTCAGCAGGTCGTGCCGCTCGGCGGCGGTCAGCGACGACAGCGCGCCGAGCCGGCCTTCCGGGTCGGCGGCGAAGGCACGGACGAGCCCGGCGAGCTGCCCGGCCAGCCGCCGCGCGGTGGCCTCGTCGAACAACCGCGGGTCGTAGGACAGCTCCAGGCCCAGCCGGTCGTGCAGGTAGGCGGTCAGGTTCAGCGGGAAGCTCGTGGTGTCGAGGGAATCGACGTCGACCACGCGCACGCCGTCCTGCCCGCTGTCCTCGATCGGGTAGTTCTCGAACACCACGACGCTGTCGAACAGCGCGGTGCCCGCCGGGACCCCGGTGAACGCCTGCACCTGGGACAGCGCCAGGAAGTCGTGGCGGCGGGCCTCGGCCTGCGCCGCCTGCAGCTCGCGCAGCCACCCGGCCACCGGCTGTCCACTCCGGACTTCCACGCGGGTCGGCACGGTGTTGATGAACATGCCGATCATCGCCTCGACACCCGGCAGGTTCTCCGGGCGGCCGGACACGGTGGTGCCGAACAGGACGTCGGATTCTCCGGCGTAGCGGGACAGCAGGACCGCCCACGCGCCTTGCACGACGGTGTTCACGGTCAGCGCGGCGGCCTTCGCCGCGGCGTGCACGCCGGCCGACTCCTCCGGGGTGAGCTCGACGAGCACCGCGTCCGCGGACTCGGCGCCGTGGGCTTCGCGCGGGCGCCGGTCGTACGGCAGCGGCGTCGGCGTGGTGAACCCGGAAAGTGCGGCACGCCAGTGGTCTTCGGCCTCACCGCGGTCCTGCCCGGCGAGCCAGCCGAGGTAGTCGCGGAACGGACGGCGGGGCACCAGCCGCGCGGCCCGGCCGCCGTCGATCGCCGCGTACTGCTCGACGACCTCGCCGAACACCTGCGCGGTGCTCCAGCCGTCGAGCAGGACGTGGTGGGAGGTCCACAGCAGCTGGACCTCGTCGTCGGTGAGCCGGGCGATGGCCAGGCGCATCAGCGGCGGCGCGGTCAGGTCCATGCCCGCGGCCAGGTCGGCGGCCAGCAGGTCCGCCAGCCCGGCCTCCTGCTCGGCCGGGGTGCGGCCGCGCCAGTCGTGGTGCGTGACCGGCACGCGCACGTCGCGGTGGACGCGCTGGAGCGGTTCCTCGACGCCGTCCCACACGGTGCTGGTGCGCAGGATCGGCGTGCGGTCGACGACCCGCTGCCATGCCTCGGCGAGCGCGGCCGGATCGCCGACGCCCGCGAGCCGCAGCCGGAACTGGTCGAAGTAGGCGTTCGAGCCCTGGTCGACCAGGCTGTGGAACAGCATGCCGGCCTGCAGCGGGGTCAGCGGGTAGATGTCCTCGACGTCGCGGCCGTCGCCCGCCAAGCGGTCGACACCGGCCTGGTCGAGCCGGGCCAGCGGGAAGTCCGACGGCGTGCGCCCGCCCGCCTCGGCGCAGTGGCCGATGATGCCGCGCAGGGCGTCCAGGGTCTCTTCGGCGAGCGCGCGGACCGTGCTCTCGTCGTGGACTTCGGTCGAGTACTCCCAGGTCAGGTGCAGCTCGCCGCCCTCGACGACGCCGATGACGTCGAGCAGGTAGGGCCGGGTGGCGTCCGGGTCGACGTCGTGCCCGAGGCTCTCGCCCCGGCCGCGGTACCAGCCGTCGTCGTCGCTCCCGACGTCCCAGCGGCCGTGGTAGTTGAACGAGATCCGCGGTGCGGGGTGGTCGCGGAAGCCGGCGTCGCCCAGGTAGCGCAGGGCTTCGTAGCCGGCGCCCTTGTCGGGGACCGCGCGCAGCTGTTCCTTGACGGTCTTGAGGACCTCGCCCCAGTCGCCGCCGGGCACGGTGAGGGCCAGCGGGTACTGGGCGGTGAACCAGCCGATCGTGCGGGACAGTTCGTGCGGTGCCGCGATTTCCTCGCGGCCGTGGCCCTCCATCGCGACCAGGACGCGCTCGCGGCCGGTCCAGCGGGCGAGCACGCGGCCGAGCGCGCTCAGCAGGACGTCGTTGACCTCGGTCCGGTACGCCGAGGGCACGTCCTGGAGGAGCGCCGCGGTCTCGGTCCGGCCAAGTGACACCGAGACCGCGCGCCCCGATCGGGCGGTGGCGCGGCCGGACCGGTCGACCGGGAGTTCCGGCGGCGCCTCGCGCAGAGCAGTTTCCCAGTACCCGACCTGGTTGTCGAGGTGTCCCAGTTTCGCGTGCGCGGCCAGGGTGCGGGCCCAGTGCGTGAAGGACGTACCGACCGGTTCCAGTGCTTCGCCGTGGTAGGCGCGGTCGAGGTCGGCGAGCAGGATGCGCCACGAGACGCCGTCCATGACCAGGTGGTGCGCGGTCAGGAACAGCTGCGGCGGGCGGTCGGCGAAGGTGAACAGCACCGCGCGCCACACCGGCCCGGCGACGATGTCGAGCGACGTCTGCGCGCGCAGCGCTTCGGCGTGCAGGGCCGCGGGCACGTCGTCCACTTCGGACAGATCGACGTGCCGCAGCACGTCGGCGTCTTCGGTTCCGGCGGGTTCCTGCGTCCAGCCGCCGTCACCGCGGGAGAACCGCATCCGCAGGGCGTCGTGCCGCTCGGCGACGCGGCGCAGCGCGGAAACCAGCGCGGGAACGTCCACCGAGGACAGTACGAGGTGGACGGACATGGTGAGCCGCCACGGTTCGGCCAGGTGCTCGAACAGCCACGACTGGATGGGGCCGAGCGGCGCGGGGCCGCGCGGTTCCTCCGGTGCGGGTGCCACCGGGGCGCCCGCGGTGACGACGCGGGCCAGCTCGGCGATGGTCTGGTGCCGGAAGAGGTCCTTCGACGACACCGTCAGCCCGGCCTGCCGGGCCCGGGCGACGACCTGGATGCTGAGGATCGAGTCGCCGCCCAGGCCGAAGAAGTTGTCCTCGACGCCGACCCGGTCGACGCCGAGCACCGCCGACCACACGCCGGTGAGCGTGGTCTCGACGTCCGTGCGCGGGGCCACGTACCGGGTTTCGGTGCGCGCACCCGGCTCGGGCAGCGCGCGCTGGTCGAGCTTGCCGTTGGCGTTGAGCGGCAGCTTCTCCAGCGGCACGAACACCGCGGGGACCATGTGCGCGGGCAGCGACCGCGCGAGGAACTCCCGCAACGCCGTCGTGCCGGGGACGGCGCCGGTGAGGTAGGCGACGAGCCGGCGCGCGTCGCCGGTGCCGTGGGCGAGCACGGCCGCCCCGGTGACGTCGGGGTGCGCGCTCAGCGCCGCCTCGACCTCGCCGAGTTCGATGCGGAAGCCGCGGATCTTCACCTGCTGGTCGGCGCGGCCGCGGTAGTCCAGCTCGCCGCCGCCGGTCCAGCGCAGCAGGTCGCCGGTGCGGTACATCCGCGTGCCGGGCGCGCCGAACGGGTCGGCGAGGAACCGGGACGCCGTCAGGCCCGCCCGGTTCAGGTAGCCGCGGGCCAGGCCCGCGCCGGCGACGTACAGCTCGCCGGTGACGCCGGGCGGGACCGGCTCGAGATCGGCGTCGAGGACGTACGCGCGCAGGTCCGGGATCGGCACGCCGGCGGTGGCCGGACCGTGCTCGTCGAGCACCCGGTGGGTGACGTGCACGGTGGTTTCGGTGATGCCGTACATGTTCACCAGCCGCGGGCCGCCGGGGTGCCGCCGCCGCCAGTCGGCGAGCCGGGACGCGTCCAGCGCCTCGCCGCCGAAGACCACGTACCGCAGGCTCAGCGGCGGGGACGGCAGCGTGCCCAGCCGGTAGAACGCCGAGGGCGTCTGGTTGAGCACGGTCACCCGCTGCTCGGCCAGCAGCGCGAGGAAGTCCTCCGGCGAGCGGACGGTGTCGGCGGGCACGACGACGAGCCGGCCGCCGTGCAGCAGCGCGCCCCACAGCTCCCACACCGAGAAGTCGAAGGCGTAGGAGTGGAACAGCGTCCAGACGTCCCGCTCGCCGAACTCGAACCAGTGCGCGGTCGAGGAGAACAGGCGCGTGACGTTGGCGTGCGGGACGAGCACGCCCTTGGGCACGCCGGTCGAGCCCGAGGTGTAGATGACGTAGGCGGTGTTGCCGGGGTCGACGCGCACCCCGGGATCGGTGTCGGGCCGCCCGTCGGCGGCGACGCTGTCGACGACGCACACCGGGTTCGCGTCGGCCAGCATCGCCTCGATCCGCGCCGCCGGGTAGGCGGGGTCGATCGGCAGGTAGCCGGCGCCGGCCTTGAGCACGGCGAGCACCGCCACCACGAGGTCGGCCGAGCGCGGCAGCCGCAGCGCGACCAGCCGCTCCGGCCCGGCCCCCTCGGCGATCAGCCGGTGGGCGAGGCGGTTCGCGCGCCGGTCCAGCTCGCGGTAGGTCAGCTCGGTGCGCCCGCTGGTCACCGCGACGGCGTCCGGCGTGCGCGCGGCCTGCGCGGCGAACAGCTCCGGCAACGTCGGTTCCGCGGCGGCGACCGCGGCCGGGTTCCACCGCGTCAGGACGAGCTCGCGGTCGGCGGCGGTGGTCCAGGGCAGCCGGGTGAGCGGGCGGTCCGGGGTCGCGGCGATGCCGTCGAGGAGGGTGTGCAACCAGCCGGTCAGCCGCTCGATCGTGGCCGCGTCGAAGAGGTCGGTGTTGTAGTTGACGACGCCGTCGAGCCGGCCGGCCGTCTCCTGGAAGTGGACCATCAGGTCGAAGCCCGCGGTGACGACCGGCGGTGCCAGCTCCTCGACGTCCAGGCCGGGCATGGCCGGCCGCGCGTCGGGGGTGTTGTGCAGCACGACCATCGCCTGGCACAGCGGGGTGCGGCTGGTGTCGCGGTCGGGTTGCAGGTCGTCGACGACGCGGTCGAACGGGACGTCCTGGTGGGCGAACGCGTCGAGCACGGTGTCGCGGACGCCGCCGAGGAACTCGCCGAAGCCGGCCTTCAGGTCCACAGTGGACCGCAGGACGAGGGTGTTGACGAAGAACCCGACCAGGCCTTCGAGTTCGGTGCGCTCGCGGCCGGAGACGACGGTGCCGACCGCGATGTCGCGCTGCCCGGACCAGCGGGCGAACAGGAGCTGGCAGGCGGCGAGCAGCGTCATGAACAGGGTGCCGCCGTGCCGGCGGGACAGCTCCTGCAGGCGCGCGGTGGTCCCGGCCGGGATGCTGAACTCGTGCAGGGAACCGTTCTTCGTGCGGACGGCCGGGCGCGGCCGGTCGGTGGGCAGGTCCAGCACCGGGACGCCGTCGAGGCGATGGCGCCAGTAGCTGAGCTGCCCTTCGAGCTCGGCGCCGTCGAGGCGACGGCGCTGCCAGACCGCGTAGTCGGCGTACTGGATCGGCAACGGCGGCAGTTCCTCGTCGCGGTAGAGCGCGGCGAGTTCGGCCAGCAGCACGCCGGCGGACCAGCCGTCGGTGACGATGTGGTGCAGCACCAGGGTCAGCACGTGGTCGTCGGGGGCGAGCCGGGTGAGCGCGACCCGCAGCAGCGGCCCGGTGTGCAGGTCCACCGGCCCGGCCGCGCCGGCCAGCGCGGAGTCCAGGTCCCCGTCGGTCACGGGCACCCGCACGGCGTGCGGCGGGTGGACGATCTGGACGCCGTGGCCGTCGACCGTGGCGAACGTCGTGCGCAGGGATTCGTGCCGGGCCACCAGCGCGGTGAACGCCCGGTCGAGCGCGGCGGTGTCCAGCTCGCCGCGCAGCCTCAGGGCAGTCGGCGAGACGTACTCGGTGCTGCCCGGCTCGAACTCGTCGAGGAACCAGAGCCGTTGCTGCGCGAAGGAAAGCGGCGCTTCGAGGCGGCCGCCGTCGCGCGGCAGGAGCGGGATCCGCTCGGCGGGGATGGCCGCGTCGGGCAGTTCGGCGGCCAGCCGGGCCGGGGTCGGCGCGGTGAAGACCAGCCGGGCCGGGACGTCGGTGCCGAGCGCGTCCCGCAGCCGGGCGACCACGCGGATACCGCGCAGGGAATCCCCGCCCAGGTCGAAGAAGTCGTCGTCGACGCCGACGCGCTCGACACCCAGGACCTCCGCCCAGACCTCGGCGACGAGCTGCTCCCGCTCGGTGCGCGGGGCGACGTATTCGGTGGCGGCGGCGAGTTCCGGGTCGGGCAGGGCGCGGCGGTCCAGCTTGCCGTGCCGGGTGAGTGGCAGCCGGTCGAGCGGGACGAAGGCCGCCGGGACGAGGTGGGCGGGCAGGGTCCGGCCCAGAGCGGTGCGCAGGCCGTCGGTGGTGCCGACGACGTAGGCCACGAGCCGCCCGCCGCGCGCGTCCACGGCGGCGTCGGCTACACCGGGTTGCGCCCGGAGCGCCGCTTCGACTTCGCCGGGTTCGATGCGGAAGCCGCGGACCTTGACCTGGTCGTCGAGGCGCCCGAGGTGCTCCAGCTGCCCGTCGGCGGTCCACCGCGCGCGGTCGCCGGTGCGGTAGAGCCTGGTCCCGGGCGCGCCGAAGGGGTCGGCGGTGAACCGGTCCGCGGTCAGCCCCGGGCGGCCGAGGTAGCCGCGGGCGAGCTGGGCACCGGCGAGGCAGAGTTCGCCGGGGACGCCGGGCGGGACGAGCCGGAGGTGCTCGTCGAGGACGTACGCCCGGACGTTCCCGAGCGGCCGCCCGATCACCGGCCGCTCGCCGTCGATCAGCGTGCGGGTGGCGTCCACAGTGGACTCGGTGGGCCCGTAGTAGTTGTGCGCGCGGGTGTCCGCGGCGGCGAGTTCGCGCCAGAGGTCGTCGGCGAGGGCTTCGCCGCCGACCATGAGGAACCGCGGCCGGTGCTCGCCGGTGAGCAGGCCGGCCGGGAGCAGCTGGCGCAGGTAGGAGGGGGTGACGTCGAGGAAGTCGACGCGCTCGGCGCGCACGTACCGGGTCAGCGCGGCCGGGTCGAGGCGGGTCTCGTCGTCGATCAGGTGCAGCTCGTGCCCGTCGGCGAGCAGGACCGGGCCTTCCCAGGAGGTGTCGAAGGACAGCGTCGCGGTGAGGGCGACGCGCAGGGGTTCGCCGCCGAAGACGGTGCGGTGGTCAGCGAGCAGGTTCATCAGCGCCGCGTGTTCGACGACGACGCCCTTGGGGGTCCCGCTCGAGCCGGAGGTGTGGATGACGTAGGCGGCGTCGGCCGGGCGCGGTCTCCGGGAGCACGTACCTGCCGGGGCGGTGACGTCTTCGAGGACGACGACCGGGTCGGTGTCGGCCAGCAGCACCCGGATCCGTTCCGGCGGCAGGCCGGGGTCGATCGAGAGGTGCACGGCACCGGCCTTGAGCACGGCGAACAGCGCGACGATGGCGTCGGCGGACCGCGGCAGCAGCACGGCGACGACCCGCTCCGGCCCGGCGCCCCGGGCGGCGAGGTCCGCGGCGAGGGCGTCGGTGCGGGCGGCCAGTTCGGCGAAGGTGAGCCGGGTCGCGCCGCAGACGAGCGCGGTCGCGCCGGGGCGGGTGCGGGCGTGGTGGTCGAGCGAGTCGACGACGGTGCCGGCGGGGACGTCGCCGGTGCGGGTCCCCCACTCCAGCAGCCGCCGCTCCTCCGCCCCGGTCATCAGCGGCAGCTCCGCGATCGGCCGGCCGGGGTCCGCCGCGATCGCCGACAGCAGCCGCACGAGGTGCGTGACGAGCCGGTCGATCGTGGGCGCGTCGAACAGCTCGGTGCTGTACTCCACCAGACCGGCCAGCCGGCCGCCGGACTCCTCGAACTCCACCGTGAGGTCGAAGTTCGACGAGTCGCGCCCGACGCCGACCGCCTCGACCGCCAGTCCCGGCAGGGAGATCCCGCCGCCGGTCGCGGTGTGCAGCAGCACCATCACGTCGAACAGCGGGTTGCGGCCCGGGTCGCGGGTGGTGCCGACCAGTTCGTCGAAGGGCACGTCGTCGTGGGCGAACGCGTCCAGCACAGTCTGCCGTGCCACCCCCAGGTGCGCGGCGAAGGGCCGTTCGGTGTCCACAGTGGACCGCAGCACGACGGTGTTCACGAAGAACCCGACGACCCGCTCCAGCTCCGGGCGGTCGCGCCCCTGCACGACCGTCCCGAGCGCGATGTCGTCCTGCCCGGACCACCGGGCGAACAGCGCCTGGCTCGCGGCCAGCAGCACGGTGAACAGCGTGGTCTCCGACGTCCGCGCCAGCTCGGCGAGCCGCGCGGAAACGTCGTCCGGCACGGCGAACTCGGTCACCGCACCCGCCGTGCCCTTGGCGGCCGGCCGCGGGTGGTCGGTGGGCAGCTCCAGCGGGACGACGCCGTCGAGCTGCCGCTTCCAGTGCGCCAGCCCGGCCGCCCGCGTCGGGCGTTCGTGCTGCCAAGCCGCGAAGTCCGCGTACTGCACCGCCTGCGCGGGCAGGTCCCCGCCGCGGTAGAGCACGCCCAGGTCCGAGGTGAGCACGCCCATCGACGCACCGTCGGTGGCGATGTGGTGCACGCTCACCAGCAGGACGTGTTCGTCCGTGCCGAGCTTCGCCAGCAGGGCGCGCAGCAGCGGCCCGCGCCCGAGGTCGAACGGCTTCGCGTACTCGGCCCGCAGCACGGCGTCCAGGTCACCGGGGTCGACGTCGACGACGGGCAGCACGACCTCGTACGGCGGCTCGATCCGCTGCACGGGTTCGCCGTCGACCTCCGCGAACGTCGTGCGCAGCGGTTCGTGCCGGGCGACCAGCGCGGTCAGCGCCGTCGCCAGGGCGGCGACGTCGAGCGCCCCGGTCAGGCGCAGGGCGAAGGCGCTGTTGTACTCCGGGTCGTCCGGGCGCAGCCGGCTGAGGAACCACAGCCGGCGCTGGGCGGACGACAGCGGCAAGGGACGGGAACGGTCGGCGGCCGGGATCTCCGGAGCCGCGCCGGCCGTGCCCGCCATCCGCGCCCGCAGCTTCTCCCGCAGGTGGGCGGGAAGTGCCGCGATGCGGTCCTGTCTGGACGAAGTCATGGGGGGTCTCACGCTTCCTGGTCGGAGGCGAGGCTTTCGAGCTCGCCCAAGATGAGTTCGGGAGGCATGCCCCCACTGTGGCGTTCGGTGCATCTGACGCACCCGATGTGGCGTTCGGTGCGTTGGACGCACCCAACGCCACATCGGGGCGCTTTGCCCGCCGTCGGAACGAGGCGCACGGTCATAGGCGCCTCAGGCTTCCTGGTCGGAGGCGAGGCTTTCGAGCTCGCCCAGGATGAGTTCCTCGACGGTGCCGGCGAGCCCGGTGACCGTGCGTGCGGTGAGCACGTCGGCCGGGGTTACCCGGACCGCGAACAGTGCGCTCGCCTTGGCCGCGATGTGCAGGCTCTTCAGCGAATCGCCGCCGAGGGCGAAGAAGCTGTCTTCGGCGCCGACGCGGTCCGTGCCGAGGACCTCGGCCCAGATCGCCGCGAGGGCACGTTCGGTGTCGGTCGCCGGCTCGACGTACCCGGTCGCGGCGGCTGCCGGTGCCGGCAGTGCCCGCCGGTCGACCTTGCCGTTGGCGCTCACCGGGATGCGCTCCAGCGCGACGAACGCCGCCGGCACCAGGTAGTCCGGCAACACGCCGGCCAGGAACTCGCGCAACACCGGGACGTCGGCGTCCGAAACCACGTACGCCACGAGCTGCTTGACGCCCGGCTGGTCTTCGCGGACGACGACCGCCGCCTGCGCCACCGCCGGGTGCTGGGCCAGCACGGCCTCGACCTCGCCGGGTTCGACGCGGAAGCCGCGCAGCTTGACCTGGTCGTCGGCCCGGCCGAGGAACTCCAGCGTGCCCACGGCCGTCCAGCGGACGACGTCCCCCGTGCGGTACATGCGTTCCCCGGGCGGGCCGGCCGGGTCGGCGACGAACCGGTCGGCGGTCAGCCCGGGCCGGCCGCGGTAGCCGCGGGCCAGGCCCGCCCCCGCGAGGTACAGCTCCCCCGGGACGCCCGGCGGCACCGGGCGCAGCGAGCGGTCCAGCACGTACGCGCGCATCCCGCCGAGCGGGCTGCCGATCGGGATCCGGTCCGGGACCACGTCGGCCATCGGGTGCGCGGTGGCGAACGTCGTCGTCTCGGTCGGGCCGTAGCCGTCGACGACCCGCAGCCCCGGGCAGGCGGCCAGGACCCGGCGCACCGCGGCGGCGGGCACGACGTCGCCGCCCGTCCAGATCTCGCGCAGCCCCGCGAAGCAGTCCGGGGTTTCCTGCGCCAGCACGCGGAACAGTCCGGCGGTCAGCCACATCGCGGTCAGCCGGTGCTCGCGGATCAGCGCCCGCAACGCCACTTCGTCGACGCCGTCACCGGGTGCGGCGACGACCGTGCCGCCGGTCAGCAGCGGCACCCACAGCTCGTACGTCGTCGCGTCGAACGCCAGCGGCGAGTGCAGCAGGACCCGCTCGTGCGCGCCGCCGCGGAACCGCTCGTCCGCGGCCAGCGCGGCGACGTCGCGGTGGCGCACCGCGACACCCTTCGGCGTACCGGTCGAGCCGGAGGTGTACATGACGTACGCGATCTGCTCCGGGTCGACGGCGACCACCGGGTCGGTGTCCGGCTCGTCGTCCACGGAGGACAGCAGGATCGTGTTCGCGTGCGGGTACTCGTCCTCCGCGACGACGAACCGGACGCCGTCCAGCAGCAGCCGCTGCCGGTCCAGGGGCGCGCGCGTGTCGAGCGGGAGGTAGGCCCCGCCCGCCTTGACTACCGCGAGCTCGGCGACCACCGCGCCGGCCCGGCCGACGGCGAGGCCGACCGGCTCCTCCGGCCGCAGCCCGAGCCCGACCAGCCGGTTGGCCAGCCGGTTCGCCCGCCGGTTCAGCTCGGCGTAGCTGACCGCGAAGCCGTCGAGGACGGCCGCGTCCGCGTCCGGCCGGGTGCGGACCTGCTCGGCGAACAGCTCCGGCAGCGAGCGGGACGGCGGCTCCGCGCCGGTCGTCGTCCACTCGCGCAGCAGCCGGTCCTCGGCCGGGGAGAGCATCCGGACCGCGCCGACCGGGCGGTCGCCGTCGGCGGTCAGCTCCCGCAGCAGCGTCAGCAGGTGCCCGGCGAGCCGGGTGGCCGTGGCGGCGTCGAACAGCGCCGGGTCGTACCCGAAGTCGACCGCCAGCTCGCGGCCCGGCGAAGCGACGACGGTGAGCGGGAAGTTGGTCGTCTCCCGCGCCGACAGGTCGCGCACGGTCAGGCCGTGCCCGGCTTCGGCGGCGGTGATCGGGTAGTTCTCGAACACCACCAGGCTTTCGCACAGGTTCACCCCGCCCGGCAGCCCGGCCCAGGCCTGGACCTTGGCCAGCGGGAGGTGGCCGTGGCGGCGGGCCTCGGCCTGCGCGGCCTGCAGAGCGGCCAGCCACCCCGCCACCGCGGCACCGCGGTCGACGGCGACCCGGACCGGCAGCGTGTTGATGAAGATGCCGGTGATCTCGTCCACGCCCGCGATCTCGGCCGGGCGGCCGGACGCGGTCGCGCCGAACACGACGTCGTCGTGCCCGCTGTAGGCCGCCAGCAGCAGCGCCCACGCGCCCTGCAGCACGACGTTGTGGGTGAGGCCGTGCCGTTTGACGAACGCGTCGAGCCGCGCGGTCTCGGCTTCGGCCAGGTGCACCGGCAGCCACTCGGAGGAGCAGGGAACACTCCCCGACGCCCGGTCGCCCGGGATCGGCGTGGGGCCTTCGACCCCGGCGAGCGCCGCGCGCCAGAAGCGTTCGGCTTCCGCCTGGTCGTGCCCGGCCAGCCAGGCCAGGTAGTCCCGGAACGGCGGCCGGGTCGGCAGCGGCTGCCCGGCGTAGGCGGTGCAGACGTCCGAAAGCACCTGGAAGACGCTCCAGCCGTCGAGCAGCACGTGGTGGAACGTCCACAGCACCTGGACTTCCGTCGCCGACACCCGGGCGAGCGTGACCCGCATCAGCGGCGCGACGGCGAGGTCGAGCCCCCGTGCGCGGTCCTCGGCGAGCAGCCGCGGCAGTTCCGCGGCCGCGTCGAGGCCGGTCCAGTCGAGCCGGCGGACCGGCAGCCGCACCCCGTTCCGCACGATCTGCAGCGGCTCCTCGACGCCGGCCCAGACGAAGGCCGTGCGCAGGACCGGGGTGCGGTCGACGACCCGCTGCCACGCCTCGGCGAGCCGGTCCGGGTCGGTGACGCCGTCGAGCACGAACGTCGCCTGCTCGACGTACATGCCTTGCTCGGTCTGGGAAAGGCCGTGGAAGACCATCCCGCCCTGCATCGGGGTGAGCGGGTAGACGTCCTCGACCGCCCGGCCGTCGCCGGCCAGCTCGTCCACTCCTGCCTGGTCGAGCGCGGCGAGCGGGAAGTCGGACGGCGTGCGGCCGCCGGCGGCCGGCTCGGCGCAGTGGGCGATGATCTCCCGCAACGCGGCCAGCATCCGGCCGGCCAGCGCCTCGACCGTCTCGCGGTGGTGCAGGCCGGTGGCGTGCGACCAGGTCAGCTCCAGCGTCCCGCCGGTGACCCGGCCGACCACGTCGAGCGCGTGGGTCCGGGGCGCGTCGGGATCGACGTCGGCGTCGAGCGCCCCGGTCCGGAACGGGCCTTCCGCGGTGTCGTCGAAACGGCCGAGGTAGTTGAAGCTCACCAGGGGGTCGATGTCCGGGGCGGTGCCGGTCAGGTACCGCAGAGCGCCGTAGCCGATCCCCCGCCGCGGCACCGCGCGCAGCTGCTCCTTCACCGCCTTGAGCGCCTCGCCCCAGTCTTCGGGGACGTCGAGGGCGATCGGGAACATCGTGGTGAACCAGCCGACCGTCCGCGAAAGATCGACGTCGTCGAACAGTTCTTCGCGGCCGTGGCCTTCGAGGTCGATCACCGGCGCGTGGCCGGTCCAGTCGTGCAGCACGCGGCCCAGCGCGGCCAGCAGGACGTCGTTGACCTGCGTGCGGTAGACGTCGGGAACTTCCCGCAGCAGCGCGCGCGTCTCGTCGCCGGTGAGCCGGACGGTCACCTCGGCGGTCCCGTCGATCGTGGCCGGCCCGTCGCCGTCGATGGGCAGCGGCGGCACCGGCGGGAGCGCCTGCCAGTGGCCCAGCTCGTCGTCGAAGCCGCCGGCCGCGGCGTGCCCGGCCAGCCGCCGGGCCCAGTCGAGGTACGACGTCGTCTTCGGCCCGGGTTCGCCGCCGCGGTAGGCGGTTTCGAGGTCCTCCAGGAGGATCCGCCACGACACACCGTCGACGACGAGGTGGTGCACGGCCAGCAGCAGCCGCCGCCCGTCGAGCACCGCGGCCAGCAGCGGCCCGTGCCCGGCGTCGAAATCGACGTCGTCGGTGAGCAAGCCCGCCGGCCAGACCGGTTCGCCGTGCTGGACGCGCCCGCGCGGGGTCTGCTCGAACCGCAGGCGGAGGGCGTCGTGGTGGGCCCAGACCGCGTCGAGCGCCCGGCGCAACGCGGGCACGTCGACGTCTTCGGCGAACTCCAGCACCACGCGCTGGTCGAACCGGGCCGGCTGGGTGGCGAAGTACCAGCGCTGGATCGGGGTGAGCGGGGCCGTGCCGGTGACCGGGCCCTGCTCGGCCCGCGGTCCGGCTTCACCGCCGGCGTGCGCGGCCAGCGCGGCCAGCGTCGGGTGCCGGAAGACGTCGTGCGGCAGCAGGGTCAGCCCGGCCCGGCGAGCCCGCGACACGACCTGGATGCTCAGGATCGAGTCGCCGCCGAGTGCGAAGAAGTTCGCGTCGGCGCCGAGGTCGCCGGTGCCGAGGACGTCGGCCCAGATCGCGGCCAGCGTCCGCTCGGCTTCGGTGGTGAGGGCGGTGCGCGCGCCGGCCGCGCCGAACTCCGGTGCGGGCAGGGCCCGCCGGTCGAGCTTCCCGTTGACGGTCAACGGGAAGCGCTCGAGCCGGACGAACGCGGCGGGCACCATGTAGTCGGGCAGCGTCCGGCCGAGGAACGCGGCGAGGTCGTCCGCTTCCCCGGTGTAGTACGCGACGAGCCGCTTGATCCCGTGGTCCTCCCGGGCCAGCACGGCGGCCTGGCCGACGCCCGGGTGCGCGGCCAGCGCGGCCTCGATCTCACCGGGTTCGATCCGGAACCCGCGGACCTTGACCTGCTCGTCGGCGCGGCCGGTGTACTCCAGTTCGCCGCGGGCGTTCCAGCGGACGAGGTCGCCGGTCCGGTACATCCGCTCCCCCGGCGGCCCGAACGGGTCGGGCCGGAACCGGTCGGCGGTCAGGCCGGGATCGCCGAAGTACCCGCGAGCCAGGCCCGCGCCGGCCAGGTGCAGCTCGCCCGGCGCGCCCGGCGGCACCGGCCGCAGGTCCGCGTCGAGGACGTAGGCCCGCATGTTGTCCAGCGGCTTCCCGATCGGGACGGCTTCGGGCACCGCGCCCGGCATCGGGTGCGACGTCGCGAACGTCGTCGTTTCGGTCGGGCCGTAGCCGTCGACGACGGCGGTCTCCGGGCAGGCTTCCCGCACCCGGCGGACCGCGGCGGCGGGGACGGCGTCGCCCCCGGCCCAGACTTCGCGCATCCCGCGGAAGGTGTCCGGGGCTTCCTGGGCCAGCAGCCGGAACAGGCCCGCGGTGAAGAACGCGCCGTGCACGCGGTGCTCGGCGATGATCCGCCGGTAGGTCTCGACGTCGAGGTCGCCCGGCGGGGCGACGACGACCGTGCCGCCGGACAGCAGCGGCACCCAGAGTTCGTACGTCGAGGCGTCGAACGCCGGGGACGCGTGCAGCAGCACCCGCTCGTGCGCGGCGAACCGCCGGTCGAAGGCCAGCGCCACGACGTCCTGCTGGCGCACGGCCACGCCCTTCGGCCGGCCCGTCGAGCCCGAGGTGTACATGACGTAGGCGAGGTTCTCCGGAACGGCCTGCCGCGGCGAGGCTTCCCCGCGCGGGCCGCCGGGCACCACCAAGTGTCCACTGTGGACTTCGGTGGCGGCCGCCGAGCGGTTCTCGTCGGTGACGAGGATCGGCACGCCGGTCAGCAGCGTTTTCAGCCGCGGGGCCGGCGCCCGGGTGTCGAGCGGCAGGTACGCCGCCCCGGCCAGGACGGTGGCGAGTTCGGCGACGACCAGGTCCGGCGAGCGGTCCAGCAGCACGCCGACCACCGTTTCGGGCCCGGCGCCGAGGGACGCCAGGTGCCGGGCCAGCCGCCCGGCGCGTTCGGCCAGCTCCGCGTAGCTGATCTCGACGTCGTCGCCGGCGAGCGCGACGGCGTCCGGGGTCCGGGCCACCTGCGCGGCGAACAGCTCGGCCAGCGTGCCGTCCGGCACCGGGTGGGCGGTGTCGTTCCAGGCGACGAGCACCTGGTGGCGATCCGCCGCGGTCAGCAGGTCGATGCCGTCGAGCGGGCGGCGCAGGTCCTCGGCGAAGGCGTCGAGGACGCCGGTGAGCTGCCGGGCGATCCGCTCGGCCGTCGCGGTGTCGAAGAGGTCCGGGTCGTAGCCGACGTCGAGGGTGATCCGCTCCCCCGGCGAGGCGACGACGCTGAGCGGGTAGTTGGTCGCCTCGGCGGCGTCGACGTCGCGCAGCCGCAGCCCCTGTGCCGCGCCCGCGGCCGCGTCGACCGGGTAGTTCTCGAAGACGACGAGGCTGTCGAAGAGGCTCCCCGTGGTCCCGCTCCACGCCTGCAGCTTCGTCAGCGGCAGGTGCCCGAACCGCCGGGCCTCGACCTGCCGGGCCTGCAGCGCTGCGAGCCAGTCCGCGACCGGCGCGCGGTCGGCGGTGACCCGCACCGGCAGGGTGTTGATGAAGATGCCGGTGATCTCGTCGGCGCCGGCCAGGTCGACCGGGCGGCCGGACACGGTGGTGCCGAAGCAGACGTCGCGTTCGCCGCTCAGCCGGGACAGCAGCAGCGCCCACGCACCCTGCAGGACGGTGTTCATCGTCAGGCCCGCGCGGCGGGCGGCGTCCTGCAGCCGGGCCGAGCTTTCCACCGGCACCCGCAGCCACTGCGACGAGCGGGTCGCGTGGGCGTGGGCCGGCGCCCGGTCGAACGGCAGCCGGGCGGGCGCGGCGAGGTCGCCGAGTTCGCCGCGCCAGTACCGTTCCGCCTCGGCGTCGTCCTGGCGGGCGAGCCAGCCGACGTAGTCGCGGAACGGCGGCCGCTCGGGCAGCTCGCCACCGGCGTAGGCGGCGAAGACGTCCGACAGCACACCGAAGACGCTCCAGCCGTCGAGCAGCACGTGGTGGAAGGTCCACAGGACGCGGACTTCGGTGCCGGAGAGCCGCACGAGGGTCAGCCGCTGCAGCGGGCTCGCGGTGAGCTCGAGGCCTTCGGCGCGGTCCGCGGCGACGACGTCCTGCCAGGCCCGGTCGTGCTCGGCACCCCGCCAGTCGAGGTGGGTGACCGGGACGGTGACCTGCCGCTGCACGACCTGCACCGGCTCGGGGACGCCTTCCCAGACGATCCGCGTGCGCAGCACCGGCGTCCGGTCGACGACCCGCTGCCACGCCCGGGCGAGCGCACCGGGATCGCTGACACCTTCGAGGACGAACGCGACCTGCTGGAAGTAGACGCGCTCCTCGCGCCGCTGGGCGAGGGCGTGGAAGACCATGCCGCCCTGCATCGGGGTGAGCGGGTAGACGTCCTCGACCGCGCGGCCGTCCCCGACCAGCTCGTCCACAGTGGACTGGTCGAGCCGCACCAGCGGGAAGTCGGACGGCGTCCGGCCGCCGGCACCCGGCTGCGCGCAGTGCCGGACGATTTCGCCCAGCGCCGAAGCCATCCCGGCGGCGAGCCGCTCCACAGTGGACTCCCGGTGCACGCCTTCGGCGTAGTACCAGGTCAGTTCCAGCTCGCCGTTCTCGACGCGGCCGACGACGTCGAGCAGGTGCGCCCGTGCCGAGCGCGGGCTCTCGTCGGACTCCAGCCGGCCGGAGCCGAACTGACCGAGGTAGTTGAAGCTGACCTGCGGGTCGATCGCCGGGACCGTCCCGCTCAGGTACCGCAGGGCGCCGTAGCCGACGCCGCGGCGCGGCACCGCGCGAAGCTGCTCCTTCACCGACTTGAGCGCGGTGCCCCAGTCGTCGGGGACGTCCAGCGCGACCGGGAAGACGCTGGTGAACCAGCCGACCGTGCGCGACAGGTCGACGCCGTCGAAGACGTCCTCGCGGCCGTGGCCTTCCAGGTCGACGACGGGCACCCCGCCGGTCCAGTCGCGCAGCACCCGGCCGAGCGCGGTCAGCAGGACGTCGTTGACCTGCGTGCGGTAGGCCGCGGGCACCTCGCGCAGCAGTGCTCCGGTCTCCGCGGCGGAGAGCCGGACGGTGACCGAGCGCATCGAGGCGACGGTGTTCGGCCCGGCGCCGTCGACCGGGACCGAGGTCTCCCCGGTCAGGCCGCGCCAGTGGCCGAGTTCGTCGTCGAACCCGCCGGCCGCCGCGTGCTCGGTGAGCCGGGTGGCCCACTCGCGGAACGACGTCGTGCGCGGCCCGAGGTCGATCGGCTCGCCGGTCAGCGCCTGGGCGTAGCCGCGGTCGAAGTCCTCGGCGAGCACGCGCCACGAAACGCCGTCGACGACGAGGTGGTGCACGGCGAGGCGGACTTCGCTCGCGGAAACGTCGAGGCGCACCAACGGGGTCTCGGCGCCGACCGGGCCGTTCTCCTGCTGCTCGCCGGTGAACCGCATCCGCAGGGCGTCGTGGTGCTCCAGCAGCGCCTCGACGGCCTGGCGGGCCGCGGCGACGTCGACCTGGTCCGGGCCGAGGCGGACGAACTGGTGGAAGTGCGCCGGCTCGGCGGTCTGGGTCGCGAAGAACCAGCGCTGGATCGGGGTGAGCGGGACCGGGCCGCTGACCGGGCCGCGGTCGGCGACCTCCTCGGCGGCGCGGGCGGCCACCGCGAGCGCGGCCGGGGTGCGGTGGGTGAACAGGTCGCCGGGCAGCAGTTCCAGCCCGGCGCGCCGGGCGCGGGACACCACCTGGATGCTGAGGATCGAGTCGCCGCCCAGCTCGAAGAAGTCGTCGGTGACCCCGACGCGTTCGACGCCGAGCACCTCGGCCCAGATCGCGGTCAGCTCCCGTTCCCGGTCGGTGCGCGGCGCGACGTGGTCGTGGCCGCCGAAGTCCGGCGCGGGCAGGGCCTGGCGGTCGAGCTTGCCGTTGACGTTGACCGGGAAGCGGTCGAGGCGGACGAACGCGGCCGGGACCATGTAGTCCGGCAGCGTCCGGCCGAGGAACTCGGCCAGGCCCTCGGTCTCGCCGACGACGTAGGCGACCAGCCGCTTGACGCCGCCGTCCGCGCGGGCCAGCACCGCAGCCTGCACGACGGCCGGGTGCTCGCCCAGCGCGGCTTCGATCTCGCTCGGCTCGACGCGGAAGCCGCGCACCTTGACCTGCTCGTCGACGCGGCCGACGAACTCGAGCGCGCCCTCGTCGTCCCAGCGCACGAGGTCGCCGGTGCGGTACATCCGCTCCCCCGGCGGCCCGAACGGGTCCGCGACGAACCGCTCGGCGCTCAGGCCGGGGCGCCCGAGGTAGCCGCGGGCCAGCCCGGCGCCGGCGATGTGCAGCTCGCCGGGCGCGCCCGGCGGGACGAGCCGGAGCTCGGCGTCGAGGACGTAGACGCGCGTGTTGTCCAGCGGCGCGCCGATCGGCACGACGTCCGGGACCTCGCCGGGCAGCGGGTGCACGGTCGCGAACGTCGTGGTCTCGGTGGGCCCGTAGACGTCGGCGACCAGCGTGTCCGGGCAGGCCGCCTGGACGCGGCGCAGGGCGACCGCGGGCACGGCGTCCCCGCCGGTCCACACCTCGCGGACGCCGGCGAAGACCTCCGGCGCCTCCTGGGCGACCAGCCGGAACAGGCCGGTGGTGAGGAACGCGCCGGTCACGCCGTGCGTGGTGAGCACCCGGCCGAGCGTGTGCACGTCGAGGTCGCCGGGCGGGGCGAGCACGACCGTGCCGCCGTTGAGCAGCGGCACCCACAGCTCGTAGGTGGCGGCGTCGAACGCCTGCTGGGAGTGCAGCAGCACGCGGTCGTGCGCGGCGAAGCGCCGGTCGGCCGCCAGCGCGGCGACGTCGCGGTGGCGCGCGGCCACGCCCTTGGGCGTCCCGGTCGAGCCCGAGGTGTAGATGACGTACGCGAGCTGGTCGCGGTGGGTCGGGACGGCCGGCGGGCTCGACGGGGCATCGCCGGAGCCGGTGACGATCACTCCACTGTGGACGTCTTCGGCCGTGGCCAGCCACTTCTCGTCGGCCACCAGGACGTCCGCGCCGGCCTCGCGCAGCAGCAGCCGCATCCGCTCGGCCGGGGCCCGCAGGTCCAGCGGGAGGTAGGCGCCGCCGGCCTTCACGATCGCCAGCTCCGCGGCGACGAGGGCGGGCGAGCGGTCCATCAGCACCGCGACCCGGTCTTCCGGCCGGACGCCGAGCTCGAGCAGCCGATGGGCCAGGCGGTTCGACCGCGCGTCCAGCTCGGCGTAGGTGACGGACTCGTCGTCGGTGACCAGCGCGACCGCGCCGGGGTCCCGCCGGACGGCGGCGGCGAACAGCTCGGGCAGCGTGTCTTCCGGGATCGGGCACGCCGTCGCGTTGCGGTCTTCCAGCAGCTCCCGGGTCTCGGCGGCCGACAGCATCGGGATCCGGGTCACCGGCTCGTGCGGGGCGGCGGCGAACCCGCGGACCAGCGCGGCGAGGTGGTGCGCCAGCCGCCCGGCGAGCGCGGGGCCGATCAGGTCCGGGTCGTGGTTCAGCACCAGCGACAGCCGGCGGCCCGGGTAGGCGACGACGCCGAGCGGGTAGTTGGTGCGCTCGGCCGCCCGCACGTCCCGCAGCCCGGGCACCTCGGCGGCGGGGTAGTTCTCGAAGACGACGATGCTGTCGAAGAGGCTCTGCCCGGAGCTTTCGCCGAGGGCCTGCAACCGGGTCAGCCCGAGGTGGCCGAACCGGCGCGCCTCGGCCTGATTCGCCTGCAGGTCACGCAGCCAGTCCGCGACCCCGCGGTCGCGGTCGAGGCGCACCCGCACCGGCAGCGTGTTGATGAACAGGCCGGCGATGTCGTCCGCGCCGGGCAGTTCGGCCGGGCGGCCGGACACCGTGGCGCCGAAGCACACCTCGGCCTCGCCGCTGTAGCGAGCCAGCAGCGCCGCCCAGGCACCCTGCACGACGGTGTTGACCGTCAGGTGGTGCCGCCGCGCGAACGCCTGGACCGCGGCCGAAGCCTCGTCGTCGAGCTCGACCGGGACACGGCCGGTCGAGCTGGCCGTGTGCGCGCGGGTGGCGGTCCGGCCGCCCGGCAGGGGCGTCGGCGCCACGCCGGCGAGTTCGGCGCGCCAGTGCGCTTCGGCGCGCTCGTCGTCCTGCGCGGCGAGCCAGGTGGCGTAGTCGCGGAACGGCCGTCGCGCGGGCGGCTCCGCACCGCGCAGCACCGCGAGGACGTCGGACAGGACGCCGAAGACGCTCCAGCCGTCGAGCAGCACGTGGTGGAAGGTCCACACGACCCGCACCGACGTGGCCGAGTCCTTCGCGATGACCAGCCGCATGAGCGGGGCCCGCGTCAGGTCGAGCCCGTCGGCGAGGTCGCCGGCCAGCAGCCGCCGCAGCTCCGCGTCCGCGTCCACTGTGGACCAGTCCGGGTAGGACACCGGGACTTCCGCGCTCCGCTGGACGATCTGCAGTGGCTGAGGTACGCCCTCCCAGACGATCCGGCTGCGCAGCACCGGCGTCCGGTCGACGACCCGCTGCCACGCTTCGCCGAGCCGCCGTGGGTCGGACACGTCGTCGAGGGTGAAGGAGATCTGTTCGAAGTAGTTGCGGTCGCCGCGGCGGGCCAGGCCGTGGAAGACCATCCCGGCCTGCATCGGGGTCAGCGGGTAGGCGTCCTCGACGCCGTCGCCCAGCGCGTCCACCCCGGCCTGGTCGAGCCCGGCGAGCGGGAAGTCCGACGGCGTGCGGCCGCCCGCGCCCGGCTCGGCGCAGTGCCGGATGATCGCGCGCAAGGCGTCGAGGAAGCTCTCGGCGAGCCGCGCGACGGTGGCCTCGTCGTGCACGTTTTCCGCGTAGTGCCAGGTGAACCCGAGGGTGTCGCCGTCGGCCTGGCCGACCACGTCGAGCAGGTGCGGGCGGCGGTCGGCGAGGTCGGCGTCCAGCGAGACGTCACCGGGCGGGCCAGCGTAGAAGTCGCCGGGGAGGTCGAACCGGCCGAGGTAGTTGAAGCTCACCTGCGGGTCGACGGCCGGGGCGCTACCGGTGAGGTACCGCAGCGCGCCGTAGCCGATCCCCCGCCGGGGAACCGCGCGCAGCTGCTCCTTCACCGACTTCAGCGCCTCGCCCCAGTCCTCGGGGACGTCGAGGGCGACCGGGAACATGCTGGTGAACCAGCCGACCGTCCGCGACAGGTCGACGCCGTCGAACAGCTCTTCGCGGCCGTGGCCTTCGAGGTCGATCACCGGCACCTCGCCGGTCCAGTCCCGCAGGACCCGGCCCAGCGCGGTCAGCAGGACGTCGTTGACCTGCGTGCGGTAGACGTCCGGGACCTGCCGCAGCAAGGCCCGCGTCTCCTCGGCCGACAGCCGGACGGTGACCGCGCGCTCCTGGGCCACGCTGTCGGGCCCGGTGCCGTCGACCGGGAGCGGGGCGACGGCCGGTACGGCCCGCCAGTGGCCGAGTTCGTCGTCGAAGCCGCCGGCGTCGGCGTGCGCGGCCAGGCGGGCGGCCCACTCCTGGACCGACGTGGTGCGCGGCCCGAGGTCCTCGCCGCGGTAAGCGGTTTCGAGGTCCTCAAGGAGGATCCGCCACGAGACCCCGTCGACGACGAGGTGGTGGGCGGCCAGGTGCAGCACGCGGCCCGACAGCGACCAGCGCAGCAGCGAACGCCCCTCGCCGGCGCCGGCGTTGTGCAGCCGCCACGTGCCGTCGTCCCGGGTGAACCGGGTCCGCAGGGCGTCGTGGTGCTCCGCCAGCGCGGCCATCGCCGCCGTGAGCGCCACCACGTCGACGTCCTCGGTCAGCTCGACCGCGATCGCCTGGTCGAACCGCTCCGGCACCAGCGCGGTCTCGAAGAACCAGCGCTGGATCGGGGTCGGGACGACGGCGCCGGACACCGGCCCGCGCACCGGGGCCGCCCCGGCCTCGGTGACCACCGCGGCCAGTGCCGCGATCGTCTGGTGCCGGAACAGGTCGGCGGTGGTCACCGCGAGCCCGGCCCGCCGGGCGCGGGCGCTGACCTGGATGCTGAGGATCGAGTCGCCGCCGAGTGCGAAGAAGTTGTCGTCGACGCCGACGCGGTCGACGCCGAGCACCTCCGCCCAGATCCCGGCGAGCACGGCCTCCCGCTCGGTGCGGGGCGCGCGGCCACCGGCCTCGAACGCCGGTTCCGGCAGCGCCCGCCGATCGACCTTGCCATTGGCGCTCAAGGGCAATGCGGTCAGCACGACGATGGCCGAGGGCACCAGGTAGTCCGGCAGCGTGCGTCCCAGCGCACCGCGCAGCACCTCGGTGTCCACTGTGGTCTCTTCGGCCGGCACGACGTAGCCGACCAGCCGCTTGCGGCCGCCGGTGACCCGCACCACGACGACGGCCTGCGCCACCGCGGGTTCGGCGGCCAGCGCGCGTTCCACCTCGGCCGGTTCGACCCGGAAGCCGCGGATCTTGACCTGGTCGTCGGCGCGGCCGGCGAATTCGAGGGTCCCGTCGGTGCGCCACCGGGCGCGGTCGCCGGTGCGGTACATCCGCTCGCCGGGGCTCCCGAACGGGCAGGCGACGAACCGGTCGGCGGTCGCGCCCGGCCGGCCGGCGTACCCGCGGGCGAGGCCGGGCCCGGCGATGCAGAGCTCGCCGAGCGCGCCGCGCGGCACCGGGCGCAGGTGCTCGTCCAGCAGGTACCCGCGCATGCCGTCCAGCGGAGTGCCGATCGGCACGGTTTCGGGTACCGCGCCGGTCATCCGGAAGGACGTCGCGAACGTCGTGGTCTCGGTCGGGCCGTACCCGTCGACGACGGCCAGGCCGGGGCAGGCGGCCAGGACGCGGCGCACGGCGTCGGGCGGGACGACGTCCCCGCCGGTCCAGACCTCCCGCAGCCCGGTGAAGCAGTCCGGGGCGTCCTCGGCGAACAGCCGGAACAGCCCCGCCGTGAGCCACATCGCGGTGACGCCGTGGGCCGCGGTGAGCGTCCGGACGACGTCGGCGTCGAGGTCACCCGGCGGGGCGACGACGACGGTGCCGCCGGTCAGCAGCGGCACCCAGAGTTCGTAGGTGGACGCGTCGAACGCCAGCGGCGAGTGCACCAGCACGCGCTCGTGGGCGCCACCGGCGAACCGCGGGTCGGCGGCCAGCGCCACGACGTCGGCGTGCCGGACCGCGACCCCCTTGGGCAGGCCGGTCGACCCGGAGGTGTACTCGACGTAGGCCAGGTTCTCGGGGTCGATCGCGATCTCGGGAGCGGTCGCCGGCTCGTCCACATCGGACACGATCAGCGTCGGTCCGTCGTGGACGGTCGTCGCGGTGCCGTGCCACCGCTCGTCGGTGAGCAGGAGATCGGTCCCGTCGAGCAGCAGCCGCAGCCGGTCTTCCGGGGCGCGCAGGTCCAGCGGGAGGTAGGCGCCGCCGGCCTTGAGGATCGCCAGCAGGGCGACGACCAGGTCGGCCGAGCGGTCCATCAGCACGCCGACGCGGTCCTCGGGGCGGACGCCGAGCCGGGCCAGGCGCCCGGCGAGCCGGTCGGCCCGGGCACGCAGTTCGCCGTAGTCCCAGCGGATGTCGCCGCAGCGCACGGCCGGCGCTTCGGGCCGGCTCGCCGCGACGCGGTCGAAGACGTCCGTGACGGTGTCCCCCGGCCGGTCGCCCACCGCGGCCGGGAGCAGGAACCGGCGGTCGTCCGCGGTGAGCAGCGGGAGCGCGCCGACCGCGCGGGCGGGGTCGGCGGCGATGCCTTCGAGGAGTACTTCGAGGCTCGCGGTCAGCCGGGCGATCGTGGCCGCGTCGAAGAGCGCGGTGGCGTACTCCACGGTGACCCGCAGGCCGTCCTCGCGCGGCCAGAACTCGATCACCAGGTCGAACCGGGCGGACGGGCGCGGCAGGTCGTGCTCGCGCACCCGCAGCCCGGCCACCTCGCGCGGCCGGACCAGGGGCGTCTGCAGCACGACCACGGCCTGCACCAGCGGGGTGCGGGACGGGTCGCGGTCGGGCTGGACCTCCTCGACCACGCGGTCGAAGGGGACGTCGCCGTGCGCGAACGCCTCCAGCACGGTCTCCCGGAACGCGGCGAGGAAGTCCGTGAACGGCCGGTCACCGTCCACAGCGGACCGCAGCACGAGGGTGTTGACGAAGAACCCGGTCAGCGCTTCGAGTTCGGGCCGGTCGCGCCCGGCCACGGCGGTGCCGACGGCGATGTCGCGCTGCCCGCCGTAGGCCGCCAGGAGCAGCTGCACGGCCGCGGTCAGCGTCATGAACGGCGTCGCCCCGAGCGGGCGGCCGGCTTCGGTGAGGCGGTGCACGAGACCGGCGGGCAGGTCGTGGTGGTGGACGGCGCCCGCGGTGTCGCGCTGTGCGGGGCGCGGGCGGTCGGTCGGCACGCCGAGCGGCTCGAGGCCGTCGAGCCGTTCGCGCCAGTACGCGGCCTGGCTGTCCACTTCGGACTGCTGTTGCCAGCGCGTGTAGTCGCCGTAGCCCAGCGGGAGCGGCGGCAGGGTGGCTCCGGCGTACAAGTCGAGGAGTTCGCCGGTCAGGATGCCGATCGACCGGCCGTCGGTCACGATGTGGTGCTGGCACAGCACGAGCAGGTGCTCGCCCGGTCCCTGCGGGTAGAGCACGGCCCGGGTCAGCGGCCCGGTGCGCAGGTCGAACGGGGTGCCCAGCTCGGCCGCGAGGACGTCGTCGTCCGCCGGGGCTCCGGCCAGGCGCAACGGGATCTCGCCGGCCGGGGCGATCCGCTGCACGCCCTCGCCGTCCACCGCGTCGAACGTCGTGCGCAGCGACTCGTGGCGGGCGCACAACGCGGCGAGTGCCCCGCGCAGGGCGTCGACGTCGAGCGGGCCGGACAGCGTGAGCCCGACGGCGGTGTTGTACTCGGCGCTGCTGCCGACGAGCTCGTCGAGGAACCACAGGCGCCGCTGGGCCGGGGACAGCGGGAGCACCTCGGCGGGCGGGGTGACCGGGATCGCGGCCTCGTCGGCGCGCGGCGCGTCCTCGATCAGCCGGGCCAGCCCGGCGACGCTCGGCGCGTCGAACACCGCCCGGGCCGAAAGCCTTACGCCGAACGTGCGGCGCAACCGCGACAACGCCTGCACGGCGAGGATCGAGTCGCCACCGATGGCGAAGAAGTCGTCGTCGGCGCCGAGGCCGGGTACGCCCAGCACGTCGGCCAGCACGCGGGCCACCTCGCGTTCGGCCTCGGTCCGCGGCTCGGCGCCCCGCTCGCCCGGGTCCGCGGGCGGCGCGGGCAGCGCCCGGCGGTCGACCTTCCCGTTGCCGCTCAGAGGAAGCGCGTCGAGGAGGACGAAGACCGACGGCACCATGTAGTCCGGCAGCGCCGCGCCGACGACGTCCCCCAGGTCGCCGAGCACGGCACCGGGAGCCGCGACGACGTAGCCGACCAGCCGCTTGGCGCCGGGCCGGTCCTCCCGGGCCACGACGACGGCCTCGGCGACACCGGGCGCGGCGGCGAGCACCGTCTCGATCTCACCGAGTTCGACGCGGAAGCCGCGGACCTTGACCTGGTCGTCGGCACGGCCGAGGAATTCGAGCTCGCCCTCGGCGTTGTGGCGCACCAGGTCGCCGGTGCGGTACATCCGCTCGCCGGGCGCCCCGGCCGGGTCGGCCACGAACCGGTCCGCGGTCGCACCGGGCCGCGCCCAGTAGCCGCGGGCCAGCCCGGCCCCGGCCAGGTGCAGCTCACCGGGTTCGCCCGGCGGGACCGGGTTCAGCGCGGCGTCCAGCACCCGCACGCCGACGTCGTCGAGCGGGCGGCCGATGGGGACCGCGTCGGGCACCCGGTCCGCCGACGGCATCCGGTGGCTGGTCGCGAAAGTCGTGGTTTCGGTGGGGCCGTACCCGTCGACGACGGTGAGGCCGGGGCAGGCGCCCAGCACCCGCCGCACGGCCGCGGCCGGGACGACGTCCCCGCCGGTCCAGACCTCCCGCACGCCGCGGAAGCAGTCCGGCGCTTCCTGCGCCACGACCCGGAAGAGCCCGGCCGTCAGCCAGAGCGCCGTGACGGCGTGCCGCTCGATAAGGCCGCGCAGGGTCTCCACGTCCAGGTCGCCGGGCGGGGCGACGACCACCGTGCCGCCGCTCAGCAGCGGTACCCACAGCTCGTACGTCGTCGCGTCGAACGCGGCCGGCGAGTGCAGCAGCACCCGGCGGTGCGCGTCGCCGGCGAACCGGCGGTCCGCGGCGAGCGCCGCCACGTCCCGGTGCCGGACCGCCACGCCCTTCGGCGCGCCGGTCGAGCCCGAGGTGTGCATGAGGTAGGCCAGCCGGTCACCGTCCACATCGGGCAGCGCGCGGTCCCGCTCCGGGAGTTCCTGCCCGGCGACGATCACGGGTCCACCGTGGACGCGGGCGGCGCGCTCGGGTTCGTCGGTCACCAGCACCGAAACCCCGGCCGTGGCGAGCACCAGCCGGAGCCGGTCGTCGGGGGCCCGCAGGTCGAGCGGCACGTAGGCGCCACCGGCCAGCACGACCGCCAGCTCGGCGACGACGAGCTCGGCCGAGCGCCGCAGCAGCAACCCGACCCGGTCCTCCGGGGACAGTCCCAGCCGGAGCAGGTGGGCGGCGAGCCGCTCGGCGCGCTCGGCCAGCTCGGCGTAGGTGAGCCGATCGGCACCGTCCACCGCGACGGCGCCGGGGGTTTCGCGGACCCGGGCGGCGAACAGCTCGGTCAGGACCCCGGTTCTCGCCGGGGTGTCTTGCACGGTCATCGTCGGTCGTACCTTCCGGGCGCAGGCTGAGGAGCCCGCCGGCACGGCGGGCCCGGGGAGGGGGAGTTCCGGTCAGCAGCGCCGCGCGAGGCGGCCACCGATTTCGACCGCGGTCGAAGCGCCGGGCGCGCCGCGGAAGCGGCCGCACGGGGTGGCGCGGCCGGTCGCGGGGTCGCGGACGGTGAAGCTGCCGTCGTCGTGCAGGACGAGGCCGGGGTAGACCTCGCCGTCGACGACGAGCGCGGCACCCGCGCCGTCGGCGCGGACGGTGTAGTCGATGGCACCGTTGCGGTAGGTGCCGAAGTCGCCGTCCGGGACCGGCACGGGTCGCGCGCCGGGCTTGCCGAAGCGCTGTTCGGGCAGGTCGAAGCCCAGCTCACGCAGGTCGCCGGCGACCTCGTGCCACATGTCCGTGCCGGCCGCGCCGTTCGCGGTGAAGGCGACCACGCACGCGCCCGCCTGGTCGATGCGCAGGTGGCAGGACGTGCCGTCGGCGGTGCCGTCGTGGCCCAGCCAGACGTCGTCGCCTGTGCCGAAGTGGGCGATGCCCAGGCCCCAGCCGTCGGCGAGCCCGAACGGGTCGGCCTCCGGGACGAGCCGGTGCATGTCGGCCGCGGTCACGACGTCGAGCAGCCCCGGCTTGCCCAGGTGGATCCGGCCGAGTTCGACCAGGTCACGCGCGCTGAACGCCAGCGCCCCGGCGGGCTCCAGCATCGGCGGCAGCACCTGCTCGACCGGCCGCGCCCCGGCCGGACCGGCGGCCCGCCCGTGGCCGGAGACGCCGCGCGCGCTCCCGGCGTAGACCGGCTCGATCTTCGACGGCCGCAGCACGATCGCCTCGACGGCCTCCCGCCAGGTCATCCCGGTCACGGCTTCGATCACGGCCCCGACCAGCGCGTACCCGAGGTTCGAGTAGGAGAAGGCGCTGCCCGGCGGGCAGACGGGGACCGCCTCGCGCACCTCTCTCAGGCAGCCCGCGGTGGGGTCGGCGGGGTCGGACGGGAGCCCGCTGGTGTGGCTGAGCAGCCGGCGCGGGGTGAGCGCGCCGGACAGGCCGGCCACGCCGAGGACGTCGGCGACGGGCTGATCCAGCTCGAGGTCGTCGTCCGCCACGAGGGCCATCACCACCGTGGCCGTGGCCACCTTGGTGACCGAACCGGTCGGCACCGCGGAGTCTTCGGTCATCGGCGTGCCCCGGTCCTGGTCCTCGACACCGGTCTGGACCACCACCCGCTCGCCGTCCCGCAGCACCGCGAGCTGCGCCCCCGGCACCCGGTGCCGTCGAGCGGCGCGCCCCAGCACCGCGTGCAGCTGTTGCGCCGTCACCCGTCGTCTGTCCGAGGCGTTTCGACCGTCTCGCACGGATTGCATGACCCGACCCTCCGATATCACAAGAAAAGCTCGCCCACAATGAATGACCAAGACCACAGCCGTCCCGCGCAATCCCCGCCAGCGCATCTCGCGGAACCGCTGGAATTAATACGCTGCCTGTTTGCCGGTGATCGTCAGTACCGCCAATCGTGGGATCCCAACCTGCGATCGGGCCGGTTCGGAGCTACCCAACGTAGCAACCACAACGACAGCATTCCACGAGTTGAGCAGCCATTTACCCGACGGTTTCCGGCACTTGCGGACACGTCGAACAACGGCGGGCAGCGGCCAATCGCCGTACCACCCCGCCGGCTGGTTCAGTCAGCCGTTCCGGGGCCGCTGAAGCCTGTTACCCGGCCCAACAAGGGGTCAAACAACGGATCTCGCGGTACTTTTGCGGCCCGGGATCGAGGTGGTCACGCAGGCCCGTCAACTGCGGAAACGCGATTCTCGATCTTCCCGGCGTCAATTACCGGTGAGTCAACCAGCACGGCCGGACGCACGTGCACCGTATCGTGCACCCCGCTACCGTCTTTATTTCACATAATTCGGGGTGTTCCCACGGCCCGGGAAACAGGACAGGGAGCAGATCACCCGATTGGACCGTAACGAAATTGCGCTAGGAATTCGGAGGGTCACCGGCCGTTTTCGCGCCTCCCGCCGTTCACCAAACGCACTCGGAGCAACCCCCTCGGCCCCGCCGGAAACGGCTGACCTGCACGGCAGGTGCCGGCCGGGCCGCGGGTACGATATCGCTAGGACTCCTACCCGAAGGGGAACCGCATGACGGGTCTCGACGGCACCGCCGACCTCGACCGCAGGCTGGCTGACGCCCTCGAACGGCTGGGCAACGGCCTGCGTTCGCTGGCCCAGCGGACCGCGCGCGGGCACGGGCTGTCGCCGCTGCAGCAGCAGGCGGTCCTCGCGCTGGCCCGGCAGCCGCAAGGCCGGCGCGAGGTGGCGGCGCTGGCCAAGGAGTCCGACGTCACCACCCCGACCATGGTCGACGCGATCGCCGCGCTGGAGCGCAAAGGGCTGGTCAGCCGCGCCCCCACCAGCGACGGCCGCCGCCGGGTGCTGTCACTGACCGGGGCGGGCGACGCGATCGCCCGCGCACTGTCCACTTGGGACGATCCGCTGACGACGGCGCTGGCCGGCGTCCCGGTGGCGGAGCGCGCCGCCACCCTGCAGACGGTGCTCGACGTCATCGGCGGCCTGCAGCGCTCCGGCGTGCTGGGCGCGATGCGGACGTGCACGACGTGCCGGTTCTTCGGCCGGGACGAGCACCCCGACCCCGCGGTACCCCACCACTGCCACCTGCTGCGCACCCCGATCCCCCGGACCGCCCTGCGCACCGACTGCCCGGAGCACGAGCCGGCCGCGGGCTAGGGACGCATTGGAAGTTCCCACTCGGCCGCTGTGTTGCCGCCGGGTTCGATCCCGTACCGGCGCACCTGCTCCGCCTCGTCCGTGCGGCCGGCCCGGTCCAGGAGGCCGGTCAGCAGTTTCATCCAGTGCGGCTCGGCCGGCCGGACCATCCCCTGGCCCCCGCCCTCTTCGAGTTTCACGCGCAAGCGCGCCTCGGCCTCCGCGGGGCGGCCGAGGCGCTCCACCAAGGCTGCCAGGTGCTTGGCCGCCGGCCGGTGACCCTTGCTCGTCTGGATCAGCAACGGCTCCTCGGCCTCTTCGAGCCGGCCCAGGTCAGCCAGTGCGTCCGCCAGCAACGGCACCGCGAGCAGGCTGAGTTCGGCACTGCGCCGGAACCAGCCGGCCGCCTCGTCGATCTCTTTTCTTTCCCGGAGCATTTCCCCGAGGTACCACATCGCCGCGGGATCGCCGGCCTCCGCGTGGGCGCGAAGGAGCGTTTCGGCTTCGTGGTCGAGGCCGCGGCAACGCAGCCGGACCGACAGCATGGACACCGCGAGCGGCTGGGTCTCGGCGAGCCGCCGCAGCAAGGCGAGGGCTTCGTCGTCGCGGCCCTCGTCCTCGCGCAGCCGGAACAGCTGCCACACGGCGTCGTGCGGATCCGGCTCGACCTCAGGTTCGCCGCCGCCGTTCAGCAGCAGGTCGAGAGGCAGCGGGGTGCGGTCCAGATCGCCGGTGCGCTGCGTCCACGCGTGCGCCTCCGCCGTGGCACCGCGCAACTCCAGGAGGAAGGCGAGCAGCCGCATCGCGGGCACGTCCCCGGCCTCGGCCGCGGGCACGGCGTACCGCGCGGCCAGCCGGTACAGCCCCCGCTGCAGGGCCGCGGTGGCCAGCCGCGAGCGGTCGTCGGCCGCGGTGACGTGCTCGGCCAGCGCGTTCCACAGACCGGCCGGCGGCCGCTCACCCTCCCGGGCGTCGCGGGCGTGGTGGTCCAGGAAGTCGTGCAGGACGTAGCCGTCCGGCGGTCCCAGTCCCGGGGCGCTCCGCGTGGGGGTCAGGGCGGCGATGCCGTGGTGCTGCCGGGTCGCGCCCGCCAGCGCGTCGGCGAACCAGTCGCCGGTGACGACGCGGTCCCGCTCGTCGAGGTAGTCCGCCGCGGCCGCGCGCAGGACGTCCGCGCTGATCGCACTCTCGTGACCCAGCCGCCGCGCGTCCATCGCCACGGTGACGACCGCGTGCGTCCGCGGGCCGTGCAGGCCGTCGACGTAGTGGCGGAGCAGCTGCGGTCCGCCGGAAAGCACCTGGGTGACCGCCGCCCCGGCGGTGCGCACGGCCAGCGCCAGCCGCGGGTCGAGCCTGGCGCACCGGGTCAGTTCCGCTTGCGCACCGGCGAAGCTGTCCGCGATCCGCACCATCCGCACCTGCGGCAGATCGAGCAACGCCCGCACCGCCGGTGAGTCCACAGTGGACAAAGCAGCCCAGTGCCCGGTCCAGACGTCGCCGACCACCAGCACCGGCCCCGGCCCGCCCAGGACGTCAGCGAGCCCTTCCGCGACCGCGGGCCCGTGCGGCAGGTCGAAGAACCGCCGCTGCAGATCGGGCAGCCACACCACCCGCCGCGGCGGAAGACCGCGAGCCAGCAGGTCCACCAGCTGCCGCGGCCCGCTCGGCCGCACGACGGGCCACTCCCCCAGCTGCGCCACGGCCCGCACGGCTTCGTAGGCGGCGCGCGTCTTCCCGGCCGCCGAACCCCCGGCGAGCACGACCATCGAACTCGACCCGGCCGCATCCCTCAGCAGCCCGCGAATCTCGCCATCGTGCGGCCGGACGACGTAGTACGGCGGATCGGCAGAGGCCGCGGGATCCAGCGTGATGGCTTCGTGCACGCCGAGCTCCCGCGCGGACCACCCGGAAATAGGCCGCTCGACCAAGGGCGGCGCCGGCGGGGACGGGTGGAGGTGGACGTCACCGTGGATGTCTCGCGCCTGCACGACGGGCCCGTACGCGGTGCCGACCTCGTTCGAGACCCCGTCGGTCATCGCCTCAACGTACCTGCACCACCACCGGTCCGGCGGGCTCGCCGAGCTTCGTGCCCTTCCGGTAGCCCCCGAAGATCAAGCCGAGGAGCACGATGACGAGGGCGATCGCCAGGACCCACAGCCACAACTTGCGCACGACCACAACGTACCCCCGGAACCGGTTCGTCAAGCGCTCGCTTGGGTAATCCTCCGGCATGGGTGCATGGGGCAAGCGGCTCGTCGGAATCGCCGTCGCTATCGTGGTTCTCGCCGTCGCGGCGCTCGTCGGATCGGCGGTGCACCTGTTACCCCAATTGCGCAATCCGTTCGCGACGCAGACCGAAGAGCACTCCGGTCCGGTGCTGCTGCAGTCGATCGTCGAGCTCTCGCGCTACGAGGCCGCCAGCGGGTCGTTCCAGGTGGTCGTCGACATCACGACCAGCTCGGTGCTGCCCAGTTTCCTCGTGGGCAGCGACACGATGTTCATCGGCGTCGGCACGGACAACGCCTACGTGGACTTCTCCGGGCTGAAGGGCGATGCGGTCCAGGTCTCCGACGACCGCCTCTCCGCCACGGTCACCCTGGCGCACGCCCAGCTGGAGCCGGCGACGCTGGACGTGCACGAGTCGCACGTCTACGCGCAGCAGCAGGGCCTGTTCACCCGCGTCAACGAGTTCCTCAGCGGCAACCCGAACTCGCAGCAGGCGCTCTACGAGCTCGCCCAGAAGCAGATCCAGGCCGCGGCCGCGAAGAGCACGCTGATCGCCGACGCGGAGCGGAACACGAAGGCGATGCTGACCGGCCTGCTGCAGTCGCTCGGCTTCAAGAACATCACGGTGAACTACGCCGACAACCCCCGCGGAGGCTGAGGTACCGGGGGCGAACGGCCCCGCGCGGGACGACACTGGGGGCCGCGGCGAACCGGCCGTCACCCCCGAAGGAGTTCCGCTCATGGACATGAAGCTCGAAGTCGTGGTCCTGCCCGTCACCGACGTCGACCGGACCAAGCAGTTCTACCGGAGCCTCGGCTGGCGCGAAGACGCCGACATCGACTTCGGCGCCTCCCGGATCGTCCAGCTGACCCCGCCGGGATCGAGCACGTCGGTGCACTTCGGCACCGGCATCACCGACGCCACCTCCGGCGGCGTGCGCAACACCTACCTGGTGGTCACCGACGTCGAAGCCGCCCGCGCCGAGCTCGCCGGGCACGGGGTCGCGGTCAGCGAGGTCTTCCACCGCGACGCCACCGGCGCCTTCGCCCCGGGCATCCACCCCGACCGCGGCACGTACTCGTCGTTCGCCTCGTTCAGCGACCCCGACGGCAACACGTGGCTGCTGCAGGAGATCACCGACCGCTTCCCGGGCCGGGTCGACGGCGTGACGTACGGCTCCGCCGAGGAACTCGAGCGCGCCCTGCGCGAAGCCGCCGCGGCGCACGGCGAGCACGAGAAGGAGACCGGGGAGTACGACGAGCAATGGCCGGCCTGGTACGCGCGGTACATGGCGGACCACCAGGGCGCCTGAGCCGCGGGCCGCCGGATCTCGAGCGGTTCCGGGTTCGGCCGCGCGGCAGCCCGGCCGAGACCCGCCCGTCGAGCCCGCTGCGCACTCCGCGGGCCATCCCCCTCAGCGGTGCAGGTGCTGGGGCCAGTCCTCCGGCAGCCGCTCGGCCGGGCCCGGGGCCGACTGGGTCAGGGGGTGGTGTTCCGGGGCCGCCAGCGTGGGGCCGGACTCGTACATCGTCTCTTCCTCGTAGTCCCAGAACCACTCCTCGCCCGGCTCGAAGCTGCGGACGATCCGGTGGCCCGAGGCCGCCGCGTGGGCGCTCGCGTGCTGACCCGGTGACGAGTCGCAGCAGCCGATGCGGCCGCATTCCGCGCAGCGGCGGAGGTGGAACCACCAGCCCTGCGGGTCCGCGGCGTCGCAGTCCGCGCAGCCCGGGCCACTGGGCGGCACCGCGGGGTCTACTCCTTGCATGCGAACTCCTCTGCTGAGCATTGCCGGCAGACCCGACTCTAATCCGAACGCTGGGGGCTGCCGAATCGGCCGACCGGTCGCCGCGGAAAGTTCGGGATCGATTCAGAGATTTCTGCTAGCCTCGCCCCTGTCTCGCGGCTCACCGTGGCGCCGCCCCCGTTAGGCGAACTCACCGAGGAGCGCAATGACTGCCATCGTCCGGGTCAAGGGCCGCGAAGTTCTGGACAGCCGCGGCAACCCGACCGTCGAGGTCGACGTCGAGCTGGCGGACGGGTCGCTCGGGCGGGCCGCGGTACCCTCGGGCGCCTCCACCGGGACCCGGGAAGCGGTCGAGCTGCGTGACGGGGACAAGGCCCGGTTCCACGGCAAGGGCGTGCGCAAGGCCGTCGACGCCGTCAACACCGAGATCGCCGAAGCGGTCGTGGGCCTGGACGCCGAAGCGCAAGCCGAGGTCGACCGGGCGCTGATCGCGCTGGACGGCACCGCGAACAAGGCACGCCTCGGCGCCAACGCCACGCTGGGTGTGTCGCTCGCCGTGGTCAAGGCGGCCGCGGCCGCCAGTTCGCTGCCGCTCTACCGGTACGCCGGCGGCGTGTTCGCCCACCTGCTGCCGATGCCGATGATGAACATCATCAACGGCGGCGCGCACGCGGACAACCCGATCGACTTCCAGGAGTTCATGATCGGCCCGATCGGCGCGCCGACGTTCGCCGAGGCCGTGCGGATGGGCTCCGAGGTGTTCCACACGCTGCGCAAGTCGCTGCACGACGCCGGGCACAGCACCAACGTCGGCGACGAAGGCGGGTTCGCGCCCAACCTCAGCTCCGCCGACGAGGCGCTCGAGTTCGTGCTGCGCGCGATCGAGCAGTCCGGCTACACCCCCGGCGAGGACATCGCCCTGCTGCTCGACCCGGCCGCGTCGGAGTTCTACACCGGCGAGGTCTACGACTACACCGGCGAGGGCCGCAAGCGCAGCGTCGAGGAGCACGTCGCCTACCTCGCCGACCTGACCGCCCGCTACCCCATCGTCTCGATCGAAGACGGCCTCGCCCAGGACGACTACGACGGCTGGAAGCAGCTCACCGACACCATCGGCGACCGCGTGCAGCTCGTCGGCGACGACGTCTTCTGCACCAACGTGAACCTGCTGAACGACGGCATCGAGCGCGGCATCGGGAACTCGATCCTGGTCAAGGTCAACCAGATCGGCACCCTCACCGAGACGCTGACCACGGTCGAGACCGCGCACAAGGCGGGCTACTCCGTGGTCATGTCCCACCGCTCCGGCGAAACCGAGGACACCACGATCGCCGACCTCGCCGTCGCCACCAATTGCGGCCAGATCAAGACCGGCTCGCTGTCGCGCGCCGACCGCACCGCCAAGTACAACCAGCTCATCCGCATCGAGGAGGAGCTCGGTTCGGAGGCGCGCTACGCCGGCGCGAGCACGATCAGCGGCCGCCGCTGAGCGGGTAGTGGATCATCTCCACGCCGCCGGTGGCGTAGTGGGGAACATCGGCGGCCACAGCCTTGCCCGCTTCGGAACCCAGCGCGGTCGCCATCGTCTCCGCTGACTCGAAGTCGGCGTGGAACACGGCGAAGTACTTCCGCTCCCCCGCCAGGGAGGCCACGTCGAAGGAGTACTCCGAGTGCAGGAGGCCGGGCAGCTTCGCGGCCAGCGGCAGGTGGGTGCCGGCGTAGTACTCCCGGAAGTGGGCTTCGTCGGCGGGCGGCGGGTAGAGCACGGTGAGCCGGTGCATCGGTTCCCTTTCGGAGGTGGTCCCCGCCACCCTGGCACAACCCGGCCCGCGGTGCGCCGCGGGCCGGCTGTCCGGTGTGGACGGTCGAGCGCCCGCCGCCCGGCCGGCGAGCCTCGCCGCCGTTACCCTGGCAGGGCGAAGTGCCGGCGAACGGGGGGAGCACGCGTGCGGGTGGCCGAACTGGTGCAGTCACCGCTGGTGCCACCCGGGCGGCCGGTCCGGCGGGTGTCCCAGCTGCTCTCCGGGCTGGTGCTCTACGGCTTCAGCGACGCGATGGTGGTCGCCGCCGGGCTCGGGGTCGAGCCGTGGGACGCGCTCGCGCAGGGGCTGACCCGCACGGCCGGGCTCAGCATCGGCGTCTGGACCAACCTGATCGGCGCCGCCGTGCTGCTGCTGTGGATCCCGCTGAAGCAGAAGCCGGGGCTGGGCACGCTGTGCAACGTCCTGCTCGTCGGCACCTCGATGGACCTCGCGCTGGCGGTGCTGCCGCCGTTCGGCCAGCTGTGGCTGCGCTGGGTCGTGCTGATCGCCGGCATCGTGCTCAACGGGTTCGCCACCGGCTGCTACATCGGCGCGCAGGCGGGCCCGGGCCCGCGGGACGGGCTGATGACCGGGCTCGCCCGGCGCGGGCACCCGATCTGGGCGGTGCGCTGGGGCATCGAGATCGCGGTGCTGGTGATCGGGTTCGCGCTCGGCGCCACCGTGGGCATCGGGACCCTGCTGTACGCCTGCGCGATCGGGCCGCTCGCTCAGCTGTTCATGCCGATGCTGGACATGGGACGGGGCAGGGGAACTCCCTGAGCACGCTGCCCGGCGGCGAGCCGGGCCGCCACGCCGAACCCGTGGAAGATCGCGGTGGAGACCGGGTCCGTCTCGGCGTACCACTCCGGGTGCCACTGCACCGCGAGGCAGAACCCGTCGCCCGCCGAGGCGGCCTCGACCACGCCGTCCGCGGCCACCGCCTCCACCCGCAGGTCCGGCGCGACCCGGTCGATCGCCTGGTGGTGCAGCGAGTTGACCGGCACGCGCGCATAGCCAAGCAGCTGCCGCAGCACGCCGCCTTCGGTGAGGTCGACGTCGTGCGCGGGCAGGTACTGCCGGTCGCGGGGCTGGGAAAGGTCCTCGCGGTGCTCGTCGCCTGGCAGGTCGCGCAACGTGCCGCCCAGTGCCACGTTCAGCTCCTGCAGCCCACGGCAGATCCCCAGCACCGGCACCCCCGCCCGCAGCGCGGCCGGCAGCACTCGCAGCGCGAGTTCGTCGCGGGCCGGATCGACGGGCCCGTCCTGGGGCGGACCGCCGTAGCGGGCGGCCTGGACGTCGGTCTCGTGGCCGCCGAAGACGACGCCGTCGAACCGGCCGAGCAGCTCCGCCAGGTCCGGGGCCGGACCACCGACGACGGCCACCGAGCAGCCGGAAACCCGTTCCAGCGCCCGGACGTAGACCTCGCGCACCGCGAGGTGCGGCACCACGCCGATCGGTTCGGCCGACGCGGCGAGCGCGACCAGCGGCCGGGCGCTCACCGGGCCCCCGCCAGCGCGCGGGTGAGGTCTTCGAGCAGGTCGTCCGGGTGCTCCAGGCCCAGCGAAAGCCGGATCGAGCCCGGGGTGACGCCCGCCGCCAGCTGGTCGGCTTCGGGCAGCTGGGCGTGGGTGGTGGACGCCGGGTGCGTGGCCATCGACCGGACGTCGCCGATGTTGGTCACGTGCGCGAAGAGGCGGAGCGCTTCGATGAACCGGCGGCCGGCCGCCTGCCCGCCGGTGAGCTCGAACTGCACCAGCGGCCCGCCGTTGCCGCCGAGGTAGCGCCGCAGCAGTTCCTCCTGCTCGCCGCCGGCCAGCGTCGGGTGGCTGACCGAGGCCACCGCCGGGTGCGCGTCGAGGAACTTCGCCACCGCGGCCGCGTTCTCGCCGTGCGCGCGCATCCGCAGCGGAAGCGTTTCGATGCCCTGGATCAGCAGGAAGGCGTTGAACGGGCTCAGGCACGCCCCGAGGTCGCGCAGCAGCGTTTCCCGCGCTTTGAGCAGGTACGGGCTGCGGCCCAGCGCGCTGTCGAGCCCGGCGCCGGTCTCGGTCCACACCGCGCCGCCGTGCGCCGGGTCGGGCTCGGTCAGCAGCGGGTGCCGCGCGGCGTGGCGGGTCCAGTCGAAGGTGCCGCCGTCCACGATGAGCCCGCCCAGGGCACTGCCGTGGCCGCCGATGTACTTCGTCGCCGAATAGACGAGGATGTTCGCGCCGAAGTCCAGCGGGTTGCAGACCATCGGCAGCAGCGTGTTGTCCAGGACCAGCGGCACTTCCGCCTGTTCGGCGAGCCCGGCGACGTCTTCGATCGGGAAGATGCGCAGCTTCGGGTTGGGCAGCGTCTCGCCGAAGTAGGCGCGGGTGCGCTCGTCGGTGGCGGCGGCGAAGTTCTTCGGGTCTTCCGGGCTGACGAACCGGGTCTCGACGCCGAACCGCCTGAAGGTGTTGGCCAGCAGGTTCCACGTGCCGCCGTAGAGCTCGTCGGAGCTGACGATGTTGTCCCCGGCCTGGCAGAGGTTCAGCAGGGCCACCGTGGTCGCGGCCTGCCCGGTGGAGACGGCCAGCGCGGCCGGGGCGCCGTCGACCGCGGCGATCCGCGCTTCCAGCACGTCGCAGGTCGGGTTGTTGAGGCGGGTGTAGGCGTGCCCGTCCTCGCTCAGCTCGAAGATGCCCGCGGCCGCACCGGTGTCGGGCAGCTCGTAGGCCGCGGTCTGGAAGATGGGCGTGATCACCGGCGCGGTCGGGCCGGCGCGCAGCTCGGCGCCCGCGTGCATCACGGCGGATTCGGCCCGCCGGAACTGCTTAGGCGTGCTGGCGGGGCGTTCAGTGACCGGCATGGGACAGCTCCCTCGGTTCGGACATGGACGTGACGATCGCGCTGACGGCGCTGGGCTGGCCCTGCGGACCGCGGGTGAACAGCCCGCCCAGCACGGCGTCGACCGCGGCGTAGTCCGGATCGGCCAGCCGCACCCGCCTCGCCTTGCCGAGGTTCCAGAACGGCGTGCGCGGATCGAGGTGGTGTTCCAGGTGGTAGTTGTCGTTGTGGATGCCGGTGAGGAACTTCTCCCAGCCGCGGCTCTTGCGGTTGCGCGTCATGTGCAGGTCCACCCGCGCGTCGCGGACGAGCGGCGTGTGCTCGGAGAGTTCGATGTACCAGCCCAGGATCTGGAAGCTCGTCAGGTACGGCACGAACCAGAACAGCAGCAGTTCGAGCGTCCACCCCTGCGCCCAGCACACGCCGGCGACGGCGGCCCAGAACAGCCAGAACCCGGCGCGGTCGAACGCCCGCTTGGGACCGCGGACCGCTTGCGGCGCCTCCGGGCCGCGGCCCTCGCGCAGCACGCGGTACCGGTTGCGGACGAGGTAGCGCAGGTAGGCCCAGGTCTGCGTGCCGAACAGCGGCATCAGCACCACCCGGCGCACGTAGGTCCGCGGCGAGGCGGCCCGGTAGGCACCCTGCTCGATGAAGAACCGCAGGTCCGGGTCGCGGTCCGGGTCGCCGAGCCGCGGGTGGTGGGTGAACACGTGCGAAACCTTGTAGGCGTAGTGCTGCTGGAAGATCGGGTACGCGGTGAGCACGGTGCCGAGCAGCATCCGCACCCGGTGGTCGGCGGCCCCGACGCCGTGGGCGCAATCGTGCAGGATCGTGGACAGCCCCCGCTGCCGGGCGCCGATGACCAGCACCGCGAGCGGGTAGCACCACCACGAAACCGCGACGCACAGCCACACGCAGGCCGCGATCCACCCGACGTCCTCGAGCCAGGCGAGCCCGGCGTGCCAGTTGTCGCTGCGGTTGAGGGGTTTCATCCGGGCCCGCACTTCCGCGGGGAAGCGGTGCATCCGGTACCGCTTCCCGTCGTAGGCCCACTCGGTGTCCGGCACGGGTCCTCCCTGGGTCAGACGAGGGCCGTCAGCGGCACGCCGATGAACGTCGGGTCGAAGCGGCTGACGCCGTCGAGCAGCTCGTCGATCTTCTGCATCACGGCGTCGTCGAGCACGACGTCCACGGCCTTGAGGTTGTCCGTGAGCTGCTCGGGGCGCGAGGCGCCGGTGATGGCGGTGGCGACGTTGGGGTTCTGCAGCACCCACGCGAGGGCCAGCTGCGCCATGGTCAGGCCGAGCTGCTCGGCGACCGGGCGCAGTTCCTGCACGCGGCGCAGCACGTCGTCCTGCAGCCAGCGGACCATGTAGCTGCTTCCTTCGCCGTCCGTGGCGCGGGAACCGGCCGGCGGCTGCTTGCCCGGCAGGTACTTCCCGGTCAGCACGCCCTGCGCCATCGGGGACCAGACGAGCTGGCCCATGCCCTCCCGCTCGCAGGCCGGGATGACCTGGCTCTCGATGACCCGCCACAGCATCGAATACTGGTTCTGGCTGCCGATCAGCGGGATCCGCAGCTCGCGGGCCAGCGCGGCGGCGCGGGTGATCTGCTCGGCGGTCCACTCCGAGACGCCGACGTAGAGGATCTTGCCCTGGCGCACCAGATCGGCGAAGGCCAGCATGGTCTCCTCCAGTTCGACCGTGGGGTCGAACTGGTGGGCCTGGTAGAGGTCGAGGTAGTCGGTCCCGAGGCGGCGCAGGGAACCGTCCGCGGACTCCATGATGTGCTTGCGGCCCAGGCCCTGGTCGTTGGGGCCGCCGGGGCCGGTCGGCCAGTAGACCTTGGTGCAGATCTCCAGGCTCTCCCGGCGGAGGCCGGACAGCGCGCGCCCCAGCACCTCTTCGGCGCGGGTGTTCGCGTACATGTCGGCGGTGTCGAACGTGGTGATGCCGGCGTCCAGCGCCGCTTCCACGCATTTCCTGGCCTGTTCTTCCGCCACTTGCGAACCGTGGGTGATCCAATTGCCGTACGAAATCCTGCTCACGGAGAGGCCGCTGCGGCCGAGTCGTCGATGTTCCATGCCTCAAGACACTCCAAGCAAATTTCCGCGTAGTCAACGTTTGAAGCCGCGAATGAAGGGGCCACGAATGGGCTCATCAAAAGTATTGATGAGCCCATCAAACGGTCCATGATCACATTTGCCCGGATCATTTCCTGCTGGGAGCGTGAGGTATCCGACGGGGGAAATCGAGATCGGGAGAACAATGGTCGACAAGATCATCGTCGCCGCACGTGCGGCGACGACCGCGGCACCGCCGCTGGGCACCGAGGCGTACGGGCGGTTCTGCACGGCGCTCGCCCACCGGCTCACCGCCGCGTGGCCGCGGATCCGCGAAGCGAACGACACCGACGTCGGACGAGCGCGGGAGCAAGGCCTGCCCGACGTGCTCGTCGACCGGCTCCGGCTGACCGAGGACCACCTCGCCGCACTGGTCACCTTGACTTCGACGGTCGCCGGCGAACTGGACGAGCTGACCAGCCGCCCGCCGGGCACCCCGATCGGCGACTGGGGCGTGCGGCACCGCGTGCCGCGGCCGCTGGGCGTGGTGCTGATGATCTTCGAGGCCCGGCCGACCGTCACCGTCGAGGGCGCGCTGCTGAACGTGGCCGCCGGGAACGCGGTGATCCTGCGTGGTGGCAAGGAGATCGCGCGGACCAACACCGAGCTCGGCGCCGCCGTCTCCACCGCGCTGGCGGACGCGGGACTGCCGGCGGGCCTGGTCTCCGTGCTGGACGACCCCAGCCGCTCGGTGCTGCGCGACCTGCTGCGCCGCCCGGACGCGATCGACGTGCTCATCCCGCGCGGCAGCCCGTCCCTCATCGACTACTGCCACCGCGCGAGCACCATCCCGGTGCTGGCCAGCGGCGGCGGCGTCAACCACCTCTACGTGCACTCGAGCGCCGACCTGGCCCAGGCGGTCGAGATCGCGCTGGACAGCAAGCTCCCCGCGCCGGCCGGCTGCACCTCCTTGGAGATCGCGCTGGTCGACCGGCCGGTGGCCGACGAGTTCGTGAAGGCGTTGCTGGAAGGCGCCCGCCACGACGGCCGCCCGCTGACCATCCGCGTCGGCGAAGGCCTGCAGCAGCCGGAAACGACCGGCGACTGGCGGGTGGAAGCGCTGGGCGCGCACGACCTGGGCCGCGAGTTCCTCGACAGCACGATCGGTGTGGTGGCGGTGGACTCCCCCGGCGAGGCCGTGGAATTCATCCAGCAGCACGGTTCCGGCCACAGCGAGGCGATCGCGGCGACCGACCCGGCGGTCACCGGCGAGTTCACGAACCGGGTCGACGCGGCCACCATCGTCGTCAACGGTTCCCTGCGCCTCAACGACGGCCCGACCCTGGAGCTGGGCTCGGAAATCGCGATCAGCACCAGCAGGCTGCACGCCCGCGGGCCGATCACGCTGGCCGCGCTGGTGAACTACTGCTGGGTGATCGAGGCCAACGGCCGGCTGCGCGAGGCGAGCTGATGCCGACCCTGACGACGGCGCCGCCGCCGTTGCTGCTGCCGCTCAGCCGGCGGCCGCAAGCGTCGCAGGCGGTGCTCGTGCACCCCGGCGGCGGTGGCCTGAGCCCCTACACCCCGCTGGCCGTGCGGCTGGGCCGCCGCAACGGCGTGAGCGGGATCCGGGCCGGCGGGTTGTTCGCCGGTGAGCGGCCCGACGACGACATCGAGACCATGGTCGAGAGGTACCTGCCGCTGCTGGACACCCTGCCCCGCCGCCCGGAACTGCTCATCGGCTGGTCGATGGGCGGCGTCCTCGCCTGGGAACTGGGCGCACGCCTGGCCCGGACCGGGCCCGCTCCCGCCGTCGTGATGATCGACAGCTTCACCCGCCGCGACGAGTTCGGCTCGGTGCACCGCGCCGACGTCGTCGAGCGGATCATGCGGTCGGTGCACGCCAAGGTCGCGCCCCGCGACCAGCGCTGGGCCGAAGCCACCGCCCACGCGCACGTCACCGCGTCGGGACGGCACCGGGTGACCAGCACCCACCCCGGCCCGGCGCTGCTGATGGCCTGCGCGAGCCCGCACCGCGACACCCAGGTCGAGAACTGGACCCGGTTGTCCCCGCGGCTGCGGGTCCGCGAACTGGACTGTGGCCACTTCGACGTGTTCGACGGGAAAGCGCTACCCGACGTACTCGCCCACCTCGACGAATTCCTGACCGGAGCACGAAACCGATCCCCGAAACCCCTTGGAGGGCAACGATGACGACCGGACCCGATCGCACCACGGTCTCCGACTCGGTCAAACGCGTGGTGATCGCCGAATCCCGGCTTTCGCTGGCACCGGAGGAGATCCACGACGACGAACCGCTCAACGGCGACCTGCTGCACCTCAACTCGCTGGGGTTCGTCGGCATACTCGTGCACCTCGAAGACGCGCTCGATGTGACCCTGCCCGACGACCTGTTCGTCGGCCGCACGTTCAAGACCGTCGACGACCTCGTCGACGTCGTCGCCGAAGGCGCCACCGGAACGGAGGCACTGCGATGAGCCGCACTTCCCTGCCCACCAGCTGGCGCAGCGTGCTGCCGCACCTGGACGAGCCGCTGCCCCCGGACCGGAGCCCGGAGTCGCCCGCGGGCGGCTCGGACGCCGGCGTGTCGGTGAACCTGCCGTTCGCGCTGGTCCGCCAGTCCACCCAGAACCGCGAGTTCTGGGACATCCCCGCCGAGGTGCTCGACGCCTACCGCAGCTTCCGGCCCACCCCGCTGTGGCGGGCCCGCCGGTTCGAGGACGCCATCGGCGCGCGGGTGCCGATCTACGTCAAGTACGAGGGCGGCAACATCTCCGGCAGCCACAAGCTGAACACCGCGCTCGCGCAGGCCCACTACTACGCCAAGGCCGGGGTGAAGGAGCTGGTCACCGGCACCGGGGCCGGGCAGTGGGGCACCGCGCTCGCCGCCGCCTGCACGATGTTCGGGCTGCGCTGCCGGGTGTTCATGGTCGGCACGAGCCTGCAGAAGAAGCCCTACCGGGGCACGCTGATGCGGGCCCTCGGCGCCACCGTGCACGCCAGCCCGAGCGACCTGACCGACGTCGCCGCCCGTGTCGGCGGCGGGGTGAACAGCCTCGCGCTGGCCATCGGGGAAGCCGTCGAGTACGCCGGGCGCACCGAAGGGGCCGCGTTCTGCATCGGCAGCGGCGAGACCTACAGCATCCTGCACCAGTCCGTGATCGGGCTGGAGACCATCGAGCAGCTCGCCGAGCTGGAGGCCACTGTGGACAGTGTGGTCGGCTGCGTCGGCGCCGGCTCGAACTTCGGCGGGATCGCGCTGCCCTTCTTCGCCGACGCCGCGACGACCGGGGCGGAGTGCCCGCGGCTGGTGGCCGCGGAGTCCAGCACCACCCCGAAGCTCACCCGAGGCGTCTACGCCTACGACAAGACCGACGCCACCGGGGTCAGCCCGATGGAGGCGATGTACACGATCGGCTCCAGCTACCCGATCCCCGACTCGCACTCGGCCGGCCTGCGCTTCCACGGTGCCGCGAAGGTCATTTCCGCCATGCGGCACCGGGACCAGGTCACCGCGCAGGCCGTCGGCCAGGTCGAGGCGCTGGAGGCCGGCCGGGCCTTCACGCGGTCGGAAATGGTGCTCCCCGCACCGGAATCCGGGCACGCGCTGGCCGTCGCCGCGCGCCTGGCCACCGACGGCGGGTCGGACCGCGGCGTGGTCGCCTGCGTGAGCGGGCACGGCTACCTCGACCTATCGGCCTACCAGCAGCTGCTCGACGGCGAGCTCACCGCCGAGCCGCCCGCGGAGCAGGCGCTCGTGTCGGCGATGGATCGGCTGAAGCCGGTCCAGGGACTGGCGGTCGCGGGGAGTGGTCACCATGGCTGAGCAGCTGGACCACCGCCTCTTCGACTGCGTCCAGGTCAACCTGGCCGAACTCGCCGACCGCCTGCACGGCCCGGGCACCCATCTCGCGATGGGCCGCGTCCTGCGCTTCTGGCCCCGCCCGGGCGCGGACGCGCTCCCCACCGTCGAGCCGCAGGTCGACTCGCAGGTGGCCGAGTCCGCCGCGCTGCTGGGCTTGCGCGTCACCCGCCGTGCGCGGATCGCCTCCGCCGGTGAACTCGAACCGGGCACCGGCTGCTACGCGGTGGCTGACGCCTACCACCTGCCGTGGGTCCCCTACCACCGCAAGGAGCACCTGCAGCACAGCTTCCTGGTCGAGCCGGACGGCGACGGCGTCGCCGTCGTGGACGGCTACCACAACGACACCCAGTGGGGCGCGGCCCGGCCGGGCCGGTGGCCCCTCAGCCGCGAGGAGCTCGCGGAAGCGCTTCCCGAAGGCGCGCTGACTTTCGACATCGCCGCCGGGGACCGTCCGGCCGACCGGACGCCGCTGGTCGAACTGGCCGACGCCGGCACGTACGTCGCGGCCTACGCCGACCACCCGGACCGGGTGCGGGCGGTGCGGGGGCTGACGCTGCAGACGTGGCTGCTGAGCCGCAGCCGCCACCTGCACGCCGCGGCCATGGGACTGGACACCGACACCGTCCGGGCGCACCTCGACGAGTGGAACGCGCTCGCGAAGCAGGTCTACCTGGCGAGCCGCCGGGTCTCCGCGGGCCGGGCGGAACCGCGCGCGGTGTACGACCGGCTCCTCGAGTGCCTCGCGACCGACCACGTCGCGTTCACCGAGCCCACCGAGCCGGTCGTCGTGTCCACAGTGGACAACGACGAGGTGCCGACCGGGGTGCGCGACTCCGTCACCGCGGTGATCGGGACCGTGCTGGGCACCCCGCCCCCGGCCGACGCCCGCACGCTCGGCGAGATCCCCGGCTTCAGCTCGTTCCGCATGATGGAGATCGTCGAGCGGATCGAAAGCGACCTCGGCGTCGAATTCGCCGCCGAGGACCTGGTCCCGGAAAAACTCACCCACGTCGACGGCCTGTGCCGGGCTGTCCTGGCCGCAGGAGGAACCCGATGACCTACGCACCGCGAGTGCTCCACGAACTGCTCGACCACGCCGCCCGGCTGTGGCCGAACCGGACCGCGCTGACCTGCCGCGGCACCTCGGCGACCTACGAGGAGCTCGCCGGCGCCGCCCAGCGGGTCGCGGCTTCGCTCGCCGTCCGGGGCGCCCGCCGCGGCGACCGGCTGCTGATCAACGCCCCGGCGAGCACGCTGCTGCCCGCCGTGGTCTTCGGCGCCGCCCGGGCCGGGGTCGCGTTTTCGCTGCTGCACGAACAGGTTCGCGGCAGCAGCCTCGACCACGTGCTCGCCGACTCCGAGCCGGTGCTCGTGGTGACCGACGACGAGGACGTGCGGAAGTCGGCCGAAGCCGCCGGCGTCCCGACGGCTTCGGTGGCGGAGCTGGCCGCCGGTCCGGGCCGGACCGTCGACCTACCCGCTCCCCCGCTGCCGGTCGACCCGGTGTGCCTGATCTACACCTCGGGCACGACGTCCCTGCCCAAGGCCGTGGTCAGCACGCACCAGCAGCTGCTGTTCGCCACCGGCGCGATCGCGTCGGTGCTCGAGTACCGCACCGACGACGTCGTCTACAGCCCGCTGCCGCTGTCCTTCGACTACGGCCTGTACCAGGTGTTCCTGTCCGTCACGGCGGGGTCGAACCTGGTGCTGGGCGCCCCCACCGAGGTGGGACCGTCGCTGGTCGGCAACCTGGTGCGCTCGGGCGCCACCGTGCTGCCCGCCGTCCCGGCCGTCGCCGAGGCGCTCAGCGCGTTGCTGCGGCGCCGCCCGAAGCCCGCACCCGACCTGCGGCTGCTCACCAACACCGGCGCGGCGATGCCCACCGGCACGCTGGAATCCCTGCGTGCGGCCATCCCCGGCCTGCGCGTGCAGCTGATGTTCGGGCTGACCGAGTGCAAGCGCGCCACCATCATGCCGGTGGACGGCGATCTGGACCGGCCCGGTTCCAGCGGCCGCGCCCTGCCCGGCACGGAGGTCTTCGTCATCGACGACGCCGGCGAGCGGCTGCCCGCCGGGGAGGTCGGCGAGATCGTGGTGCGCGGCCCGAACGTGATGGCCGGGTACTGGCGCCGTCCCGAGCTCACCGCGCAGAAGTTCCCGCGGGTGGACGGGCTGTTCCCGGAGCTGCGCACCGGCGACTACGGCCGGCTCGACGAGCAGGGCTACCTCTACTTCGACGGCCGCCGCGACGACATCTACAAGGAGCGCGGGTTCCGCGTCAGCGCCACGGAAGTCGAGTCCGCCGCGCGCGGGGTGCCCGGTGTCCGCGAAGCCGCGGTGCTGGTCCCGAAGGACACCCGGCCGGCCTGGCTGTTCGTCACCGGCGAGCTGGCCGCCGAGGGCGTGCTCGACGGGATGCGCACCCGGATCGAGGAGTTCAAGATCCCGGCGAGCTGCCTGCGCGTGGAGACGCTTCCGTTGACCGGCAACGGGAAGGTCGACCGCACGGCGCTGGCGTCGATGGCCGAGGAGGTGTCCGGTGGAGCTGCTCGCTGAGCGACCCGCGGGGCTCGCGGAGCTGCCCGGCGGACTCGCCGGGCTGTCCACCCCCGCCTACGTCTACGACCTCGCCAAGGTCCGCCGCAACCACCGGCGGCTCGACGGCGCCCTGCCCGAGGGCACCGGGCTGCTGTACTCGCTCAAGGCCAACCCGCACCCGGACGTGCTGAGCACGTTGCGCGAAGCCGGTGCCCGCCCGGAGGTCTGCTCCACGGGCGAGCTGCGGGCCGCGCTCGACGCCGGCTGGCCGGGCACGCAGGTGCTCTACACCGGACCCGCCAAGCGGGACGCCGAGATCACGGCCGCGCTGCGGGCCGGCGTGCGGGAGTTCTCCGTGGACTCCCCGCACGCCATCACCCAGCTCGACCGGCTCGCCGGTGAGGCCGGGGTCCGCGCCCGCTACCTGCTGCGCGTCAACGACGACCAGCCGGTGCCGGGCCAGGGCCTGGCGATGACCGGCGTGCCCTCGCAGTTCGGCGCCGACACCGGCTGGATCGTCGCCGAACCCGCCCGCTTCGCCGGCGACGAGCACGCCGAGGCGGTGGGGCTGCACCTGTACATGGGCACCAACCTGACCGAAGTGGACGACCTGCTCGGGCAGTTCCGCCGCGCGCTGGCCACCGCCGCGCGGCTGCGGGAAGCCCTGGCACCGCACGGGGTCCGCTTCCGGACCCTCGACCTGGGCGGCGGTTTCGGTGCCCCGTTCGCGAAGGACGGCACCGCCGTCGACCTGCCCGGGCTGCGTGAAGGCCTTGAGACGCTGTTCGCCGAGGAACTGCCGGGCTGGCGCGAAGAAGGCCCGGAAATCGTGTTCGAATCCGGGCGTTATCTCGTCGGCACAGCGGGCACTCTGGTCACGGCGGTGCTGGACGTCAAGCGCTCGCACGGCAAGGACATCGTCGTGCTGGAGTCGGGCATCAACCACCTCGGCGGCATGTCGGGGATGCGGCGGCTGCCCCCGCTCGCACCCCGCCTGCTCGGCCCGGGCGGCCCGGACGTCCTGGAGGCGCTCGTCGCCGGTCCGCTGTGCACGCCGCTGGACACCTGGGCGCGCACCGCGAAACTGCCCGAACTGAGCCCCGGCGACCTGGTCGCGGTGCCGAACGTCGGCGCCTACGGGCTGTACGCCAGCCTCGTCGCCTTCCTGGGCCACCCCCTGCCGGCGGAGGTCGTCGTCGACGGCGACCGCCCCGGCGCCCCCGCGCGGACCTCCCGCGTGGAACTGGTCAGGACCACTGACCCCCGAGATGAGGAGTGAACATGGACCCCCGCATGGCCGAACTGCTGACCCCGTACCTGAAGTTCCTCAACGGCCGCGAGCTCGGCCCGGACGACTCCCTGCGTGAGCGAGGGCTCGACTCGATGCAGTCGATCAACGTGCTGTTCGAGATCGAGGACGTCTTCGGCGTCTCCCTGCCGGACGAGGACATCACCGACGCGACCTTCGCCACCGGCGGCACGCTGTGGACCGCCGTGCAGGCCCAGCTCGAGCGCGAGGGGGTCTCGTCATGACCACCGCCCCGCTCGCCGAACTCGTCGGGCGCGTGACCAAGGTCGCCGAGGAGCACGTCCGCCGGACCGACGACGAAGCGACGTTCCCGGTGGAGGCGCTCGACGAGCTGCGCGCGACCGGACTGCTCGGGCTGCTCGTGCCCGCCGAAGACGGCGGGCTCGGCGGATCGCTGGCCGACGTGCTCGAGGCCAGCACCGAGCTGGGCCGCGTGGACATGTCGCTGGCGATGATCTTCGCGATGCACTGCCAGCAGGTCGCCGCCGTGCTCGCGCACGCCGAAGGCAAGCTGCGCGCGGAGCTCGTGCCGGAGATCGCCGCGGGCCGGCTCTACCTCGGCTCGGTGACCACCGAGGCGGGCAAGGGCGGGCACCTCCTGACCGCCGAGTCCGCCGCCGCGTGGCAGAACGGCGAGCTGCTCGTCGACCGCTTCGCCCCGATCGTCACCGGGGGCAAGCAGGCCGACGGGTTCCTCATCACGATGCGGTCGCCGGACTCCGAAGCCGACAACCAGGTGTCGCTGGTCTACGCGTCCCGCGAGCAGGTGGAGATCGAGCCCGCCGGTGGCTGGAACCCGCTGGGCATGCGGGCCAGCGACAGCGGGGCCATGAAGCTGCGCGGCCGGCTGCCCGCCCACCAGGTCGTCGGGCGGCACGGCGACTTCCACACCATCGTCACCACCGTGTTCGGGCCGCTGGCCCACCTCGGCTGGGCGTCCTGCTGGCTGGGCACGGCGGCCGGGGCGCTGTCGCGGGTGATCGCGTCGGTGCGCGGCAGCCGCGGCAAGACGGACCTGAACTCGGAGCTGCTGCTGACGCGGCTGTCGCGGTCGCGCCAGCGGCTGGACACCGTGCACGCGCTGATCGGGCACGCTCGCCAGGTGGTCGAGACCACCGCGGACCTGAGCGTGCCGAAGGTGCAGCTGCTGATCAACGCCGTGAAGATCACCGCGGCCGAGGAGTGCTACCGCGCGGTCGACGAGCTGGTCGACGCGATCGGGATGCGCCACGGCTACCTGCGGGACTCCCCCACGCGGCTGGAGCAGTCGCTGCGGGACCTGCGTTCGGCGGTGCTGAACTACAGCAACGACCGGCTGCACCTCGCCGACGGCCGGCTCACCCTCCTCGACCAGGAGGTGCGCTTTGCCTGACACAGCCCTCCTGGACGGCGGCGTGCTGTCCACTGTGGATGCGGCGGCCGGCGGCGCCCGGGTGTGGCGGCGGCTCGGTTCGGCCGGCGTGCTGCGCGACCAGTACCGGCAGCGCACGCCGACCGGCCTGGTCGCCGACCCCGCGCGGCTCGCGGCCACCCTGCGCGAGGTCGACGCCCGCGGTGACAACGGGATCACGTTGAGCGTGCTGGTCCAGTCGGCGAGCGCCCTGCCGATCCTGGCCGCCGGCACCGGGCCGGAGTTCGACCGCGTCGCCGACGGCGACTGCGAGGTCGCGCTGGCCGCCACGGACACCGCGGCGGCCGGCTCCGACCTCACCGGGCTCGGCACCGAAGTCGAGCTCGACGGCGACACGGTCCGGCTGGACGGCGGGAAGCGGTGGGTGACCACGGCGACCCGGGCGGCGTACTTCCTGGTGCTGGCCCGGCACCGGCCCGGGCGGCACTTCACGGCCTTCACCTGGGTCCTGGTCCCGGCGGACGCGGCGGGCGTGCGCGTCACCCCGGCGACGACGACGCTCCTGGCGGGCGCGGGCATCGGCCACGTCGAGTTCTGCGACGTCCGGCTGCCCGCGTCGGCGGTGCTCGGCCGGCAGGGCCGCGGTTTGGCGCTGTTCGCCCGGCACATGGGCACCGAGCGCCTCGCCGGCGCCCAGTGGGCCACCGCGCTCACCAGCCGGGTGCTGGCGGAGACGCGGGAGTCGTTGACGCGGCGGGAGATCGACGGCCGCGCGCTGTGGGACCACGACTCGATCCGCCAGGAGTTCGCGGCCTGCCTGGTGCGGGTGCGCTCGTTGCGCGCGCTGCACGAGGCGCTGGGCGAGCGGGTGGTGACGGACCATGACACGACGAGCGCGGCCCTGCTGAAGGCGTCGATCGGCCTGACGGCCGACGAGGTCCTGTCCAGCTGCGCCCGCTGGCGCGGCGCCGACGGCTTCGCCGACGACGGCCTCCAGCTGGTCCGCGCGGAGGCGGCGGTGTTCGGCATCGGCGGCGGCGTGACCGAGCTGATGCTCGGCGCGATCGCCGACGACGCCGAGTCCCTGCTCACGGAGCTGCGGACATGAGCACCCGAGCGGACGGCGGGCCGGCGCGAGACCACCTCGGGCTTTCCCATGACGGTGCCAGGCACGCCCCCGCACCTCCCCGCAAAAGCACCCCCACCCCCGCACTTTCACGTGAAAGTGCGGGCCTCGAACCGGCACTTTCACGTGAAAGTGCCGCGCCCCCGGGTACCACCCCCGCACTTTCACGTGAAAGTGCGGGCCTTGGAACGGCGCTCTCCCGCGAATACGCCGCCGCCCGCCGCCAGGCCGTCACCGTCGCCGGCCTCGGCGAGCCGCGGGTCGACCCCCACGGTCACCCCGAAGTGACCGCCGACGGCACCCAGGTCGCTCCCGGCGTCTGGGTCGCCTCGGCCGACCGCACCGACCTCGGCGACGGACCCGTCCACCCGGACGACCTCGCCGAAGCCGCCACCCGGCCGGCCTGGCACCGCCCCGAATTCCTCGCCGGGCGGCACCTCCTCCGGCGCCTGCTCCGGCGGGTGCGGCCCGACCTGGCCGCGCTGCCCGTCCACGCCGACCCGGCCGGGAAGCCCCGGCTGCACGGCGCCCCGGACCTCGCGCTGCCCGGCATCACCGTCTCCCACGACGGGGAGCGGATCGCGGCGGCCGTCTGCGCGCACGGGGACGTCGGCGTCGACGTCCAGCTGCCGCCGGACCGGCTGAGCGACTCGGCCGTCCGCCGGTGCCTGGGCTCGCACGCCGCCGCCGTCGCCGGGCTGCCGCGGCTCCTGCGGGCGAAGGAGTTCGCCTGGGTGTGGACCGTGCAGGAGGCGTGCGTCAAGGCGGCCGGCACCGGCATGAGCGGGCGGCCCTGGTCGATCGACGTCCCGCCCGGCACGCTGTCCGGGCGCTGGGGCGGCTTCACCTGGCTGAGCTTGCGCACCCGGTCGCCGGTGCCGCTGAGCTGCGCCTTCCACCCCGCACCCCACCGGTGACCCACCACGACAAGGGAGGTCGACGTGCACCTCATCAACGCCCCGGACGTAGTCCCGGAACTCAGCTGCTACACCACCAACCTGGTGGCCTACCTCGAAGTCGACGACCCCGGCGTCAAGACCCGGCTGGCGCACGCCGTCCGGCTGGCGGTCCGCAGCGACAGCGGGCCCGGGGACCTGGTGTTCTCCCAGCACACCCGCGTCGAAGACGGCGCACCGCTCGGCTACTTCGGCGCGACCGGCTGGGAGGGGGCCGCGGCCGGGTTCCACGCCGAGATCGCCCAGTCGGGGCGGGTGCTGACCGTCGCCGACACCTTCCACCTGCCCTGGTCGCCGGCGCACGAGACCGCGCACTCACCGCACTGGCTGCTGCTGCTCGCCCGGCGTGACGGGCGGTGGCTGGTGGCCGACCACTTCCGCGCGCTGACCCCGCTGGGCGAACAGGAACCGTTCCTCGGCTGGCTGGACGACGCCACGCTGGAGCGCGCGCTGGCCCCGCACACACCGTGGCCGGCGGAGATCGCCAACCGCGACCGCTACGCGCTCGGCACTGCCGCCGAACCGGTGCACGCCGACCGGTTCCGCTGGCTGGCCCGCACCACCGGCGAAACCCCCGCCGACGACCCGGCCCCCTGGACGCACGGCCTGCCCGAGACGCTCGAGCGCGTCAGCGACGTGCTGACCGGGGACGAGACCGCCGCCGCCCGCTACGGCGACGACCTCTGGGCGGCGAGCCGGCACTACACCTACCACCTCGAAGTGCTCGCCGCGAACGGCGACATCTGCGCGGAGGCCGCGGCCGCGGCGGCGGTCAGCTGGGGCGAGCTGCCGAAGGTCGTCCGGTTCGCCGCGGAATCCGCCGTCCGGGGGCGGCCGCGCGCCGGCCTGCTGCGGCGGACCTTCGACGACCTGCTGCGCGTCCAGGAAAAGACGACCACCGAGCCCGTATCGGAGGCATGAGCACCATGGAGACCCTGTACCAGTGGTTCGCCGAGTCGGCCGAAAAGCACGCCGCCGAACCAGCGCTCGAAGTCGGAGCGCGCACCCTGACCTACGCCGGACTGCGAGAGCTCGCCGGGCACATCGCCGCCGAAGCCGTCACCGCGGTGGGGTCCGTGCCCGCCCGGATCGGCATCCTGGCCGAGCGCAGCGTGCTGACGTACGCCGGTTACCTGGCCGCGCACCGGCTCGGCAGCACCGCCGTCCCGCTCAACCCGGCCTTTCCCCAAGAGCGCAACCGGATGATCGCCGAAGCCGCCGGCCTCGACCTGGTCCTCACCGAGGAGACGGCCGGGCTCGGCGTGCCGGAACTGGTGATGGCCGAACCTAGCGACGGCGCCGCGCGCACCCCGCCGGAGCCGCGCACCGGTGACCTGGCCTACATCCTGTTCACCTCGGGCTCGACCGGGAAGCCCAAGGGCGTCCCGATCCGGCACCGCAACGTCTGCGCCTACCTCGGCCACGTCGTGCCGCGGTACGGGATGGCGCCGGGCAGCCGCGTCTCGCAGACGTTCGACCTGACCTTCGACCTGTCGGTGTTCGACATGTTCACGGCGTGGAGCGGCGGTGCGACGCTCGTCGTCCCCAGCCGCGAGGACCTGCTGGCGCCGGTGCGGTTCGTCGCGGAGAAGCGGCTCACGCACTGGTTCGCCGTGCCGTCGATGGTGTCCTACGCCCAGCGGCTGCGCAGCCTGCGGCCGGACAGCATGCCGTCACTGCGCTGGAGCCTCTTCTGCGGCGAGCCGCTGACCACGCACCAGGCCGAGGCGTGGCAGCGCGCCGCACCCGGCGGCGTCGTGGAAAACCTGTACGGGCCCACGGAACTGACGATCAGCTGCGCCGAGTTCCGGCTGCCGGCCGACCCGGCGGACTGGCCGGTGACGCCCAACGGGACCGTGCCGATCGGGCGCCCCCACCCCAGCGTCAGCCACGTCGTGCTCGACGACCAGGGCCGTCCCGCCGTGGAGGGCGAACTCTGCGCCCGCGGCCCCCAGCGCTTCCCCGGCTACCTCGACCCGGCCGCCAACGAAGGGCGGTTCTACCACTTCGGCCCGGGCGAGGAGACCGCGCGGCTGCACGGCGCGGACGACGAGCTCGACGACACCGCCTGGTACCGCACCGGGGACCGGGTGTCCTGGCAGGACGGTGCGCTCGTCCACTTGGGACGGTCGGACCAGCAGGTGAAGGTGCAGGGCTACCGCGTCGAGCTCGGCGAGATCGAGGCCGTGCTGCGGGACCAGGAGGCGGTGCGCGACGCGATCGTGCTGGCCCTGCCCGGCAGCGGCGGCACGACCGAGCTCGAAGCGGTGTGCACGGGTTCGGGCCTCGACCCCGACCGGCTGCTCACCGCGGCGGCCGCCCGGCTGCCCGGGTACATGGTGCCCCGCCGGCTCACGGTGCTGGACACGCTGCCGCTCAACGTCAACGGCAAGATCGACCGTTCGGCACTCACCGCGCACGCGATCGGGCAGCGCGGATGACCGCCGGCGCACCGGAAGGGAAGACCATGGCAACCGCACAAGCCACGAAGGCCCCGCTCGGCACCGTACCGGACCTGGTGCCGACGGAGGGGTTTTGCCGCGCGATCGCGAAACTGCCGACCGGCGTCACGGTGTTGACGACGGTCACCGAGGACACCCCGGTCGGCTGCACGGCCAACGCGGTGATGTCCCTTTCGGCGGACACCCCGAGCGTCCTGGTGTCGTTGGGCACCCACAGCCGCACCCTCGCGGCGATCCTCGGCACGGGATCGTTCGCCGTCAACACACTGTCCTGGTCCCAGCGGGCGCTGACCCGCAAGTTCGCGACGGGCAGCCCGGCCGAGCGCTTCGACGGCGTCCCGTGGCAGCCGGAGCGCAGCATCCCGGTGCTCTCGGCGGCGGGGATGGCGCTGGTCTGCGAGGTGGGAGACACCGCGACGCTGCTGGATCACACGGTGGTGGTGGGCAAGGTGGTCTGGCTGCGGGACACGAACGCGGCCCCGACGGTGCTCTACGGGAGGGAGCAGTACCCGTTGGGGGCTTGAGGAGCCGGAGAGCCCGGCCCGCCGGATCGGCGGGCCGGGCTTTTGCTAAGCGCTGCTGGCCACAGTGCCTCACGGGCGGCGGCGAAACCCTCTCGGGGGTGAGCGATCAGGAACGCCCGGCACCTGCTTCGCGGAAGGCCTGGCGCTCGGCCTGCTTCCGGCGGGGCCCGGCGCTCGGCTGCTTTGGCGGCCCCGGCGCTCGGCTGCTTCCCGCGCCCTCGCCCGCTTCCGGCAGGCCGGCCTTCCGGCAGGCCGGCCCTTCGGCCGGCCGCGTCCCCAGCCGGATCGGCACCAGCCCGCGAGGTCTGCGTGCCGCAACCCCGCACCGCAATCGTCGGCGGCAGGCCCCTTGGCGATCCCAGACGCTCGAAGCCCGAAAGCCCGGTCCGCCGGATCGGCGGGCCGGGCTTCTTGCCGGGCGAACTCGGTTCAGAGAGCAGAACGGCGAGCCGGGCGCATGCCCGCGTCCGCGACCTGCTCCGCCGTCGCGCGGGCGGCCGCGTCCAGCAACACCGAAAACCTCGGGTCCGTGCGGATTTCGCGGTGCCAGGCGACCTGGGTGAAGACCTGGAACGGCGCCGTCCACGGCACCTCCACCAGACGGCCCTCCGCCAGCTCCTTCGCCACGCTGAGGCGGGGCAGCAGGGAAATACCCAGGCCCGCCGTCAGCGCGTGCTTCACCGCGTCGATCGAGCCGAACGTCAGGGCACGCACCCGGGTGTCGGCGGCGTCGCCCAGTGTGCGCTCGAACAGCCGCTGGTAACCGCTTCCCCGATGGGCGCACAGCAGGGGTTGCCGCGCCAAGCGCGCCGTCGGGACCGGCTCCGAGCCGACCGGGCCGTCCTGGCCGGCGACCACCACGAGCGGCTCCGGGCACAGCAACGTCGAGTCGGCCTTCGACGACGATTCGCAGACGTCGATGAAAAAGGCACAGTCCACATCGGAATCGCCGATCCGGCTCCACGGGTCTTCTTCCAGCGGCCGGATCTCCAGTGCGAGCTCGGGGTGCCGCCGGTACAGGTACTCGACGATCGGCACCAGCCGGTAGGACGTGAGGCCGCTGTCGGCGCCGACGGTCAGCACGTCGCCGACCGCGGTGCCTTCCAGCACGGTCTCCTCCGCCAGCCGGCTCAGCTTCACGATCTTGTGGGCGTAGCGCCGGAAGCGCTGGCCCGCCGTGGTGAGCCGGACGAGCGCGCCGGTGCGGTGGAACAGGTCGCAGGCGAGGTCGCGCTCCAGTTTCTTGATCCGGGCGGTGACCGTCGGCTGGGCGACGCTCAGGTCACCGGCCGCCTTGGTGAAGCTGGACTTCTCGGCGACGCTCAGGAAGGTCGTCAACGATGCGGTGTCCACAGCTCGGTTCACCACCGGTCCGCGCGAGCGGTACGGGGTTCGAACCCCGTACCCGGGCGAGTGTTCCTTTCGCTGAACGGGGTGGATTTTCGCGGCACCGCCGCACGCACGCCGTGGTCGCGTTGAGCAGTTCTCCGATCGGCCGCGTCCTCGCGGCGGTGGAGCAACCCGGACCCGGACACGAAACCTCCCAGCGGCCGGTGGCAAACCACCGGCACGGTACCTTTCACGACGACGTTCCCCCGATCGGCATCCGCGGCGTTTTCCCGCCGGTGGACGACCTTTTGTTTTCCGGTTTGCGGATACCACCCGGCCCGGACCGGGAAACTGCTCCCATCGGGCGGGCGGCAGCTCTCGGCGCTTTCACCCGCCGTGGCCGGTACGGCAACGTCCTTCACTCCAAAAGACCAGCATCGCCCCGTCATCCCCTTCATCCTCTCCGCGGGATGAGCACACTTTTCGAACCTGCGAGCTTTTCCTGCGATTCACGGCCGAGTCGCTTGCCCCGACTTCGGAATCAGCCGAACACGAGGCGCAGCACAGCGCTCACGACGGCGGCGCCGATCATCGCGGTCAGGATGGACCGCTTGCCGGCCAGCAACGCGACCCCGGCGCCGACGCCCGCCAGCGCGGTGAGCGTCCGCGTCGAAGACACGTCCCCCGAGGTCGGCCACAGCAAGGTGACCACGAGCCCGGCGATGAGGGCCGGGGTCGCGCACGTCAGCGCGTTGCGCAGCCAGGGAGGCAGTTCCCGCCCGCCCGCCGCGAGCGGCACGACCACCCGCAACGTGAGCGCGGTGGCGCCGAGCGCCAGCACGATCACCCATTGGTACGTCATCGCCGCACCCCCAAGGCCGCGCCGGCCACGGCACCCGCGGCGCCGGCGACCAGCACCGGGACACCCGGGGGCGCCCACGAAACCAGCGCACCCGCCGCGACGACGCCGAGGACCGCCAGGATCCACGCACGCGCGGTTTTCAGGTGCGCGCGCAGCAAGCCGAGGAAGAACACCGGGTAGGCGGCGTCCAGGCCGAGCCGGCCCGGGTCGCCGATGGCGTCGCCGAGGATGGCGCCCAGCGCCGTCCCCGCCGTCCAGCCGCACAGGCACAGCGCTCCGGCCACGCGCAGGGTCCGCAGGTCGTAGCGCCCGTCACCGCGGTGGGCGATCGCCCAGGACCCGTCGGTGATCAGCAGCGCCGTCCCCGCCCGCGACCACGCCGACCCGGTCAGCGCCGGGGCGATCGTGGTGCCCATCAACAGGTAACGCGCGTTGAGCGCGGCCGCGGCACCGACCACGGCCCAGACCGAGCCGTGCTGCCCGATGACCGCGACGGCGCCGTACTGGGCGCTGCCGGAGAACACCAGCAGCGACATGGCCACGGGGGCCAGCACACCCATCCCGACCGAGGCCGCGAGGGCACCGAAGGCCATGCCGTCCGCCAGGTCGGCCGCGGCCACCGGCAGCACCGGGCGCACGACCCGGGCCGGTGAACGGCGTTCAGCGGTGGTTTCGGTCACGATGTTCACCTCCTCGGCTTGATACGATCGACGTTACCAACCAAGCCGAGTGTTGGTAACCCAGCCGAGTGGCAGTACCCGGAATATTTCTCGGTAAACACCTGAAACGCCCCGGATTGCGCCATTCGTGGTAACCAGCGGACGAACTTACTGGTAACCTGCTGGTCATGACCCCGAGACCGGCGGCACCACCCCCGCTCACCGTGCTCCAGAGCCTGGTGAACACCCGCGAGCTGCTGGAGGACCGGGACGACTTCACCGCGCCGGCCGGCCTGCTGGCGTGGACCGAAGCGCAGGGACTGCCCTGCCCGGCCCGGCCGTCGGAGGCGGACCTGACCCGGATGAGCCGGGTCCGCGAGGCGCTGCGGCAGCTGCTGCACGGCGGCGAGGGCGCACCCGCCGCGGCGGCCGTGCTCAACGGCGAGCTGGCCCGCACCGGCACCCGCCCGCTCCTGCAGGCCGGCCCGCCCGGCGCGGAGTTCGTCGGCGACGGCGCCACCGCGCTGGACACGGCGATCACCCGGGTGCTGGCCACGCTGGTCACCGCGCGCCTCGACGGCTCGTTGGCGCGCTTGAAGATCTGCGGTGCCGAAGACTGCCTGTGGGCCTACTACGACCGCTCCCCCAACGCGGTGAGCCGCTGGTGCGAGACGTCGGTCTGCGGCGCCCGCCACAAGATGCGCGCCTACCGCGCCCGCCGCGCCGCCGCGACCACGAGCTGAGCCCGGACAGCGGACGACGGCGTGGCGACCGGGGCCGCCACGCCGTCGTCACCGGGGATCACCAGCCGACGGCGACCACCAGCCACTGCGGGTCACCGTGGGACACGAACGAGGACTGCGCCGCCACGTCGTCGTACGGGAAGCCGTACGCGAGGCCGTTGATGCCGTGGTCGTGCCAGAACTTCGCGTAGTAGTTCGCCGGCGCCGCCTGGTAGTACCGCGCCGGGTCCTGCCACTGCGACTGCGGGAGGTGCGCGGTGTGCCGGTTGAGCGCCGCGCACATGTCGGGGTTGCCGGCCAGCGAGCCGGCGCACCCGGTGATGTTCGACGTGGGCTCGTTGACGCCCACCGACTGCGCGTAGGCGGTGAAGTAGTTCGCGTACTTGCCGCCGGCGCGGAAGTCCGGCGCGCTGCCCGGCGCGGGGATCCGGTACGGCGCGTTCACCGTCGCCAGGCCCTTGAACTCCGCCGGCACCTCGGCCTGGAACTTCGCGAAGGTGGCCGACCGGTCCTCCTGGAAGGTCGGGTAGTCGTCGCCCACCTGGACGTCGTAGCCGTCGTGGGCGTGCAGCCGCATCGCCAGCTTCAGCGCGAACGCGTCGACGCGGGTGGTGTTGCCGTTGAAGACGTCCGGCCCGACGGTGAACTCGATGAAGTCGGCGTACTGGCCGTTCGGGGTGCCGAGGTAGAAGTACATCCGCCCGGCGGAGTTGGCGGGCATGTCGATGTAGGGCTGCTCGGCGATCGAGTGGGTCTGGCCGCCGAAGTTCCAGAACACCTGGCTGTCCGGGTACTTGCCGTTGGTGCGGTTGAGCACCTTGACGGTGAGCACGTTGCGGGCGGCGGGAATGGTGCTCGTGTCACCCCAGAACGAGTCCGGCGGGGTGCCGGGCTGCGTCGGGACGGTGCCGCCGCCGGTGCCGTAGACCTGGAACTCCCAGAGCGAGACGCCGTACGGTGTCGCCCGCGCGGTGGTGTTCAGGCGCACGTACCGCCCGGAGCCGGTGACGTTCAGCGTCTGGGTGCCGCCGGTGGCGGTCGTCGTCTGGTACACAGTGGACCAGGTGGATCCGTTGTCGGACAGCTGGATCTGGTACGCCGTGGCGTAGGCGGCCTCCCAGCGCAGCACGACCTGGCTCACCGTCGCGGCGCCGCCGAGGTCGATCCGGATCCACTGTGGATCGCTGAACTGCGACGACCACCGGGTGGCGGTGTTCCCGTCCACGGCGGCGGTCGCGGGGGTCCCGGCGTTCTCGACCGAGGACGCGGTGACGGCTTTGCCTTGGGAGATCAGGGGGTCGGCCGCGTTCGCGTCGGGGGCGGCGAGCCCCAGCACGGCGACCGCGAGGGCCGCCGCCAAGGTCGCCAGCCGGGTGCTGGGTCCGCGGCGACGCAGCCGCGGCGGGGCGTTCGTGGGCATGGTTCCTCCCTGGCCGGGGAAGTGGGCGGACCCGCCGCCGGTCAGGGGACGGCGTCGTCCGGCTCGCCCCTGAGCGCCGGGCGGATGCCCACGGGGGCCGGCGGGGACGATCGGTAGAAAGGTTCATACCACCGGCACCGGCCTGTCAAGGCTTGACAGTTCGGCCCCGCGGAGCGATCCTCGGAACCGGTTCCACCCCGATCCTCCTGCGTGGCACCGCCACCCGCACAGGGGCCGGCTCACCAGGAGTCAGCCATGCCCAGCGGTACCCCACGACGCTTCAGCGGCGGGCACTCAAGCCGTCGAGGATCAACGCCAGCATCGACCCCGACCGATCCTCCGGTCCCGACGCCGCCCGCCAGAGGGCACCCGTGAGCTGCAGGAAGTCGCGGGGGTCGGCGTCGGCGCGGATGGTTCCGCCGGTCTTGCCCGCGTCGAGCAGCCGCGTGATCGCGGCGATGACCGGGCCGTACGTCTGCTCCGTGATCGCCTGGTGGCCACCGGGGCTGAGCGCGTCTCCGAGGCCGTGCTTCTTGCGCATCGCGGCCACCAGCTCGACCGTCCAGCTCCGCAGCGCCTCCAGCGGCGGCAGCTCCGCGAGCAGCGTCTCGACGGACGCGAGCAGCCGGTCGACCTCGTCCTGGTAGATGGCGAGCACGAGCGCCTCCCGGGTCGGGAAGTTCCGGTACAGGGTGCCGGGCCCCACCCCCGCGAGCTGCGCGACCCGGTTCATCGAGACGTCGCCCCCTTCGGTGAACGCCTCGCGGGCGACCTGCAGGATGCGTGCCCGGTTTTCCCGGGCGTCCGAGCGAACCATGTGCCGTCCTTGCCATCCGGAGAGGTCTCCACTACCTTAGATGGAGACCTCTCCAGAACCATAGGCGAGCACCGCTCGTCCCGCCAGGCACTCCCTCCGACTTGCGAGGTTTCTCATGGCCGAAGTACTGGTCACCGGCGGCTCCGGGTACATCGGCAGCTGGTGCGTGCTCGCGCTGCTGGCCGACGGCCACACGGTCCGCACCACCGTGCGGGATCTGAAGAAGGAGCCCGCGGTACGGGCGATGCTCACGGCGGGTGGGGCGCCCTCGGACGCGAAGCTGACCGTGTTGCGGGCCGACCTCGAGCAGGACGCCGGCTGGCGCGAAGCGGTCGAGGGCTGCGACTACGTGCTCCACGTCGCTTCGCCGACCCTCACCAGGGTGCCCAAGGACGACGACGAGATGGTCGTGCCCGCGCGGGACGGCGTGCTGCGCGTGCTGCGGGCCGCGCGCGGGGCCGGGGTGAAGCGGGTGGTGCTGACCTCGGCGTTCGGCGCGGTCGGGATGGGGCACCCGGAGAAGTCACGGGTGTTCACCGAAGCGGACTGGTCCGATGTGGACGCCGGGATCCCGGCGTACCAGAAGTCCAAGACGCTCGCGGAAAAGGCGGCCTGGCGGTTCGTCGACGAGCACGGCGGCATCGAACTCGCCGTCGTGAACCCGGTGGGCGTGTTCGGGCCGGTGCTCGGCTCGGACTACTCGCCGTCGCTGGGGCTGGTGCAGCGGATGCTGGCCGGGGACCTGCCCGCGCTGCCCAAGTTCGCCATGGGTTATGTGGACGTGCGCGACGTCGCGGACCTGCACCTGCGGGCGATGACCGACCCGGCCGCGGCGGGCGAGCGGTTCCTCGCGATCTCCGGGCACAGCCTCTGGGTGCGCGAGATCGCGGCGGTACTGCGCGAGCGCCTCGGCGACCGGGCGGCGAAGGTGCCCACGCGCGAACTGCCGGTGTGGACCGCGCGGGCCCTCGCCCGGATCAACCCCGGCCTGCGCATCCTGGGCCCGCAGCTCGGCCGCAACTACGACGCCACTTCGGCGAAGGCGCAGCGGGTGCTGGGCTGGTCACCGCGGCCGATCGAAGACACGATCGCCGACACCGCGGAGAGCCTGCTCGCGTTGAAGGCCGCCTGAGCTCAGCCGACCACCACCTGCGTCCCCGGCCGCGGTGGCACCCCGGCCGCGAGCAGCACCGCACTCGGCGACGGCCGGCTTCGGTGTCGTCCCGGCCAAAAGCGTGACCTGCCGGGTCCGGGCTGGACCCGGCGGCGGAGATCGTCACCTCGGGTAGCCGACCTCGCCGAGCGCGGCCGGCCCGGAATCCGCATCGGGCACGCTTCCACGGTCTCCTGTCGCGACGATAGCCCGCTGATAGCGGTTCGGAAGCGGGCCCGGTCAAGCTGGGCGCACCCGCCGGTCCTGGCGGCGGCCGACCCCGGGGCCCCGGCCCGGGACGACCCAGCGGAGGGACGCCGAAATGGCGCCTGCGGAGGCAGGGGAACACACCGTCGCCGTCGGAATCGACCACGTGCGGCTCAGTTACCACTACCTCGATATCGGGGACATCGACGGATACGGTTCGCTTTTCACGGCCGACGCCGTTCTGCATTACCCGGGAATGGCGCCGATCCGTGGGCGGGGCGCCATTGAACAATTCCGCGTGACCGGTCCGACCCGGCGGTACACACTGCACACCGTGACGGTGACGCACGGTGAGGTCGTGGCGGCAGGGGACATTGCCGTGGCTGGGCCGAACGGCGGAAGTACAAATACCGCCTTCGTCGACAGCTTCACGCTTTCGGACTATGGGCTTATCCGCACCCAGAAGACAGACTTCGGTTCCAGGGGGAATCCACGAACGGCCGGGTGAGCGCGGGGCAGCGCGGTGCCCGGCCACGGATCGGCATTGAGGAACAGCGTGAGTTCGACGAGCGGGCCGTCCGGCGAGCAGCCCGTCTACCGCATCCTCGGCCCCCTCGAGATCCGGGACACCACCGGCGGCGAACTGCGCATCCCGCCCGGGCGGCAGCAGATCGTCCTCGCCGCGCTGCTGGTCGAGGCGAACCGGGTGGTCAGCCTGGACCAGCTGATCGAAGCGATCTGGTACGCCAGTCCCCCGGCGACGGCGCGGACGCAGGTCCAGATCTGCGTCTCCCGGCTGCGGCGCGCGCTGGCGGCCGCGGTCGGTCCCGACACGCTCGTGACGCGCGGCCCGGGTTACGAACTGCAGGTCGCCGACGGGCAGCTCGACGCCCGGACGTTCACCGACCTCGTCGCCGAGGCCGCCGGGCTCACGCGCGCGGGTGCGCTCGAAGACGCCTCCCGCACGCTCGACACCGCGCTCGCCCTCTGGCGCGGCCCCGCGCTGAGTGGCACCGGGAGCCGGCTGCTGGAGGCGAAGGCCAACCACCTCGACGAACAGCGGCTCAGCGCCGTCGAAGCCCATTTCGACCTCGGGCTGCGGCTCGGCCGGCACCACCAGCTGATCGGTGAGCTGGCGAGCCGGGTGAGCGAGAACCCGCTGCGGGAACGCCTGCGCGGCCAGCTGATGCTCGCGCTCTTCCGGTCCGGGCGGCAGGCCGAGGCGCTGGAAACCTACCGCGCGGGCCGGGAACTGCTCGTCGAGCAGCTCGGGCTCGAACCGGGTGATGAGCTGCGCCGGCTGGAGTCCGCGATCCTCCTCGACGACGTCGCGCTCCGGCGGAGCCCGGTTCCCGAAGCACCCGCGGCGCCGGTGCAGCCGCCGGTCGTGCCGTTCCAGCTGCCGGCCGACATCGCCGACTTCAGCGCCCGCGACGCGCTCGTCGAGCACACCGAACGGCTGCTGCTGGGCGACCCGGGCCGGCGCGCGACGCCGGTGGTGGTGCTGGCGGGCAAGCCCGGCGTCGGCAAGACCGTGCTCGCGGTGCACGTGGCCCACCGGATCGCCGACGACCACTGGCCCGACGGCCAGCTCTACTGCGACCTCGGCGGGACCCGCGCGCACCCGGCCGAGCCGCTCGACGTCCTCGGCCGGTTCCTGCGTGCCCTCGGCGTCCCCGGCCCGGCGGTGCCCGCGTCGGTCGACGAACGCGCGGAGCTGTACCGGCAGCGGCTGGCGGGCAAGCGGATGCTGGTGGTGCTGGACGACGCCGAGTCGGAGCGCCAGGTCCGCGAGCTGCTGCCGGGCCGGTCCAGCTGCGTCGTGCTGGTGACCAGCCGCGTCCGGCTGACCGGGCTGGCCGGGGCCGGCGTGCTGGACGTCGACGTGCTCGACCCGGAGCAGGCGACCGGGCTGCTCGCCACGATGATCGGGGCGGAGCGGGTGGCCGCCGAGCCGGCCGCGGCCACCGCGCTGGTCCGGCTCGTCGGCGGTTTGCCGCTCGCGCTGCGGATCGTCGCGGCCCGGCTCGCCGCGCGCCCGAGCTGGTCGCTCGCGTGGATGCTGGAGCGGCTTTCGGACGAACGGCGCCGGCTCGACGAGCTCGCGCACGGCGAGCTGATGGTGCGGGCCAGCCTCGCCCTGACCTACGACGGCCTGGCCGACGACGCCCGGCGCCTGCTGCGGCTGCTGAGCTGCCTGGACCGGCTCAGCTTCCCGGTCTGGGTGGCGGCGACACTGCTGGAGACCGACCCGATGCGGGCGGCCGACCTGCTCGAACGGCTCGTCGACGCGCAGATGCTGGAGATCTCGGCCGTCGAGCGGGACGGCAGCCCGCGCTACCGCTTCCACGACCTGATCCGGCTGTTCGCCCGCGAGCAGCTCGACGAGCACGAGCAGGCGGCCGGCCGGCGCGCGGCGCTCGCCCGGGTCGCGAGCGGCTGGCTGGGCCTGGCCCGCGAGGCGCACCACCGCATCTACGGCGGCGACTTCACCGTGCTGCACGGCTCGGCGCCCCGGCTGAGCCCGCCGGCCGGCGCCGTCGACCGGATCCTCACCGATCCGCTGGTGTGGTTCGAGGACGAGCAGGACAACCTGTGCTCGATCGTCGCGCTGGCCGCCGAGGCGGGGCTGGACGAGTGGGCGTGGGACCTGGCGGTCACGCTGGTCGCGCTGTTCGAAAACCGCTGCTACTTCGACGACTGGGAGCGCACGCACCGGCTGGCGCTGACGGCCGTCCGCGCGTCGGCCAACCGCCGGGGCGAGGCCGCGTTGCTGTGCTCACTGGGTTCGCTGCACCTGAGCCGCGCGCGCCCGGACGCGGCGGCCGAGCCGCTCGCCCTCGCGCTGGCGACGTTCGAGGAGCTGGGCGACGCCCACGGCAAGGCGATGGCGCACCGCAACCTGGCCCTGCTGGACGAGGCCCGCGGCGCGGAGTCACAGGCCCAGGCCCGGTTCGAGTGCGCGCTCATCGAGTTCCGGCTGGCCGGCGACCCGGTCGGCGAGGCGTACGTGCTCGGCAGGCTGGCGCAGACGGAGCTCGACGTGGGCCACGAGGAGCGCGCCGGGGCGTACCTGGCGGAGGCGCTGCGGATCTGCGACCGGACGGGCACACCGCGGGTCGAGGTGCAGCTGCGCTACCGGCTCGGCGGGCTGCTGATGCGCCAGGGCCGGCACGAGGAAGCGGTGGAGTTGCTGACGGGCCTGCTGACGCGGGCCCGCGCGGCCCGTGATCTGGCCGGCGAAGCCCGCATCCTGCACCGGCTCGGCCTGGCCCACGCCCACCTCGGCCGCCGCGATGAGGCCGGGAAGTTGTTGCGGGAGGCGCTGGACCTGCAGAACCGCATCACGGGCGGGGATCCGGATGAAGGCGTCCGCGCCGACCTCGCGGCGCTGGAGGCCCTGCCCGGCTGAGCGGAGCCGGGCGCTGCCGGCGCGGCCGGGCCGAGCGCCGGGCCGGTTCACCACGGGGTGTCGGCCGACGTTCCGTTCCACGGAGTGTCCAGCGGGGCCGCCCACGGGGTGTCGACCGGGCTCGCGCTCCACGGGGTGTCCGCCGTCGTCGACCACGGGGTGTCCGCCGGGTCCGCCTGGGCCGTCGTGGTGCCGAGGAGCGGGAGGAGGAGCGCCGCGGCGATCGCGGTCAGGGCCGGGAGAATACGCACCGTTGGTCTCTTTTCGTCCGGAGTGGGCGCTGGATTTGTGCCTCCGACGTTAGGAAATCCCGATATCGGCGCGCTATCACGCGGGTTATCCCCCACCGTGCGGCTGCGTGATACCGCCGGGATAGCCGCGCTCACGATGCTCGGTCCGTGGTGGAAACCGCATCCGGACCAAGCCGGGCCCCGCGATCGGGGACGGCGCTGACGAGAACGGACTATTCGTGCAGCGGAATTTCGGTGAACTGCTGAAGGCGCACCGCGCAAAACGCGGCGCCACCCAGCGGCAATTGGCGGACCTGTCCACGGTGAGCATTCGCGCCATCCGCGACCTCGAGTCGGGCCGCGCGCACCGGCCGCGCCGGGACACCGTGCGGCTGATCGCCGACGGACTGGGCTTGCGCGGCCGCGAACGTGCGGCCTTCGAGGCGGCCGGTGCCCACCCGGCGGACGGCGACTTCCGGCTCCGGTGCGCCGACCCGGCGCCACCACCGGCGCCGCTGGACGCGCTGCTCGGCCGCGACGAAGAGGTCGCGGCCGTCCACGAGCTGCTGGCCGCGGGCAGTCACCGGCTGGTGACCATCACCGGGCTCGGCGGCGTCGGCAAGAGCCGGCTCGCCCAGGAGGTGGCCGTCGGGGCGCACGAATCGGGCGGCGTGCTCGTGCTGTGGTCGTCCGCGACGAGCCACCAAGACCTGCTGAGAACCACCGGCCTCGGGGAACTCGCCGTCCTCGTCGGCGACCGCCCGGCGCTGCTGGTCCTCGACGGGCACCCGGCCGACCGCGTCCGGCTCGACGACCTGGCCGTCCTGCTGCGCGAGTGCCGCGGGCTGCGGGTCCTCGCCACCGCACCGGCGCCGTTCGGCCTGCCCGGCGAGCGCGTCTTCCCGCTGTCGCCGCTCGCCGTACCCGACGCCGGCGTCGACGACCCCGGCGCGCTCGCGGCTGTGCCGTCGGTCCGGTTGCTGGTCCGCGAAGTGCGCCAGGTCCGGCCCGGGTTCACCGTCGACCGGACCACGGCGGCCGACGTCGCCGCGCTCTGCCGCCGCCTCGACGGCATCCCGGCCGCGCTCGAGGCGGCCGCCTGCTGGTTCCTGGTCTACGAGCCGGCCGATGTCCTGGAGCACGTGCGCACCGACCCGTTCGCGCTCACCGCGGACCACCGCCCGGGGCTGCGCGACACCCTCGACTCGGCGGTCCGCGGCCTGGACGACGCCGAAGTCTCCCTGCTGGCGCGCCTGACCGGGCTCGACGCGGGCTGGTCGATCGGCGACGTGGCCGGCCTCACCGGGATCCCGGCGGCGACCGGCGCCCGGTTCGTCCGCCGCCTCGTCCTGCACGGCCTGGTCCGCCCGGCCGGTCAGGACCGCACCCGCTTCCGCACCTTGGACCTGGTGAACGCCCTCGGCCTCGGCGAGCGGATCGCGGTCTGAGCGCTGCGGCTCCCCGCCGAGGTCGCGAATGACCCATTCGCGACCTCGGCGGTCCCGAATGAGTCATTCGCGACCTTCGAGCCGGCGCGCCACCACCGGACCGACCGCGGACAGCGCCGCCGGGGTGGTCAGCTCGCCGTGCCGGACCGCGACTTCGTGCACCTCCAGCCGGCCCTCGACGTACGGCTCCCACGAAGACGGCCTCGGCGAATCGACGTGCTTCCCTTCCGTGGCGCGGAAGAACAGGACGTCGCCGGCGAACCCGTCCGGCCGGTGCGCGCGGGCGAGCGCGCTGTTGTGGGCGAACACCGCGGGCAGCGCGTCCACCACCGACGGCGCGAGGGCGGCCAAGGGACTGCCCTCCGAAAGCAGGATCGACCGGAACGAGGCCAGGTCCACAGCGTCGGGCACATCGTGCCCGAGCGACGCCAGCAGCGCGGCCAGCGGGTCGGGCGGGGCCGCCACGGGACCCGACGGCGGGTAGCCGTCCAGCATCGCCAGCAGCCCGACCTCCTCGCCCTGCTCCTGCAGCTGCGCGGCCATCGCGTGCGCGACCTGCGCGCCGAACGACCAGCCCAGCAGGTGGTACGGCCCGCGCGGCCGCACCTGGCGAAGCTGCTCCAGGTAGTCCTTGACGAGCTCGTCGACCGTCGCCGGCCGCCGGTCGGGCTCGGTGAGGCCCCGCGACTGCAGGGCGTAGACGGGCCGGTCGACGTGCGCCAGCAGCCCCGAGTACACCCAGCCGAGGCCGGCGGCCGGGTGGACGCAGAACAGCGGCGCGCCGGAGCCCGCCGAACGCAACGGCAGCAGGACCGCCAGTTCGTCGCGGTCGGTACCGGTCGCGGTGCCCGTGCCCAGCGCGCGAGCCAGCCCGGCCACGGTCGGGGTCTCGAAGAGCACCCGGATGCCCAGCTCGGCGCCGAGTTCCCGGCGGATCAGGCTGATCAGCCGCGCGGCGATGAGCGAATGCCCGCCGAGGTCGAAGAAGCCGTCGTCGATCGACACGTCGGGCACGTCGAGGACTTCGCCGAAGAGGCCGCACAACGCGCGTTCGAGGGCGGTCCGCGGGGCCCGGCCCGCCACTGCGGCGGTGACCGGGGCGGGGAGCGCGGTGCGGTCCAGCTTCCCGTTCGGGGTGAGCGGGAGGTCGTCGAGCACCACGAACGCCGACGGCACCATGTGCCCGGGCAGGAACGCCTCGCAGTGCGCCTTCGCCGAGACGCCGGGGGCCGCCGCGAGGTAGGCGACGAGCCGGTCCTCGCGCAGCACGGTCACCGCCTGCCGGACGCCGGAGCAGCGGCCGAGCACGGCGTCGATCTCGCCCAGCTCGATCCGCACCCCGCGGACCTTCACCTGGTGGTCGGCCCGGCCGAGGAAGTCGAGCCGGCCGTCGCGCCGCCACCGCACGACGTCACCGGTGCGGTACATCCGCTCTCCCGGCTCGCCGAACGGGTCCGCGACGAAGGCGGCGGCGGTCAGGCCCGGCCGCCCGAGGTAGCCGCGGGCCAGCCCGCTCCCGGCGAGGTACAGCTCCCCCGGCACCCCGGCGGGCACCGGGTTCAGCCGCCGGTCGAGGACGTACACCCGGGTGTTCGGCACCGGCCCGCCGATGTCGGGCGGCCCGTCGCCGTCCGGCGTGACGTCCCCGCCGGTGGCCATCACGCTGCATTCGGTCGGCCCATAGCCGTTGACCAGCCGGAAATCGGCCCCGGCGGGCGGACGGCGGCGCAGCCGGTCCCCGCCGGCGACGACGACCCGCAGGTCCGGGCTGGGAAACCCGGGTTCGTCGAGCATCAGCTCCAGCCGGGGCGTCGGCAGGAACGCCACCGTGATCCCGGCGAGCCAGTCGGCGAGCGCGCCGGTGTCGTCCAGCACGCGCTGGGCGGGCAGGTGCACCGACGCGCCCGCGGTGAGCAGCGGCCACGTCTCGAACACGGCGGCGTCGAACCCGAGCGCGGCGACGTGCCCGCCCCGGTCCGCGGCCGTGACGCCGAATTCGCGGTGGTACCAGGCGCAGAGGTGCGAAAGCCCGGTGTGGTCGAGCACCACGCCCTTCGGCCGCCCGGTCGACCCCGACGTGTAGATGACGTAGGCGGCGTCACGCGGGCTCAGCGTCACCGAGGGCGCTTCCGCCGGCCGCGCGGCGATCGCGGCGGCTTCGGCGTCGAGGCACAGCACCCGCGCGGTCCCCTCGACCCGCGGGGCGAGGTCCGTCGTGGTGATGACGACCGGCGCGGCGGCGTCGGCGAGCATGAACGCCAGCCGGTCGGCCGGATAACCCGGGTCGAGCGGCACGTACGCACCGCCGGCCCGCAGCACGGCGAGCTGGGCGACGAGCAGTTCCGGCCCGCGCGGCAGGCAGACGCCGACCAGGGTGCCGCGGGTGATCCCGAGGTGGTGGGCCAGCCGGTTGGCCCGCCGGTTCAGCTCCGCGTAGCCGAGTTCCCCGGCGTCGCTGACGACGGCGACACCGTCGGTGCGGTCGGCGATCTGCGCCGGAACCGGGCGCCACGGGCCGAAGTCCACCGGGTCCGGCGCGGTCAGCAACCGGCGCCGCTCGTCCGGGGCCAGCACGTCGAGCCGGTCGATCGGGGTGTCCGGCGCCGCGATCGCCGCGGCGAGGACCCGGAGCAGCCGCGTGACGAAGCCGGTGACGGTCTCGCGGTCGAACAGGTCGGTGCGGTAGGCGAGGCCGCCGCCGATCCCGCTCGCGCGGCCCGGGTCGAGTTCGTGCAGCGACAGCGCCAGGTCGAAGGCCGCGGTCCGGACGGCGACCGGCTCGCCGCTCACCCGCAGGCCGGGCAGCTCGAGCTCGGCGTCGTCGGCGTTCTGCAGCACGAACAGCACCTGGAACAGCGGGTGCCGGGCCAGCGACCGCGCCGGGTTGAGCTCGTGCACCAGCCGCTCGAACGGCACGTCCTGGTGGGCGAACGCGCCCAGATCCGTCTCGCGGACACGGGCGAGCAGCTCCCGGAACGTCGGCGCACCCGCCGTGTCGACGCGCAGGACCAGCGTGTTCACGAAGAACCCGACGAGGTCGTCGAGGGCTTCGTCGGTGCGGCCGGCGACCGGGGTGCCGATCGGGAGGTCGTCCCCGGCGCCCAGCCGGTTCAGCAGGACGGCGAACGCGGCCTGCAGCACCATGAAGAGCGTGACCCCGCCCTCGCGGGCCAGGTCGCGCAGCCCCGCGTGCAGCGCCGCGTCGATCTCGACCGGGACCGACGCCCCGCCGTGCCCGGCCACCGCGGGCCGCGGCCGGTCGGCCGGCAGCACCAGTTCCTCCGGCAGCCCGGCCAGCCGCTCGCGCCAGTACGCCAGTTCGGCGCCCAGGATCGAGCCGTCGTCGTCCGGGTCGCCCAGGACTTCGTGCTGCCACAGGGCGTAGTCGCGGTACTGGACCGGCAGCGGAGTCCACTTCGGACTGTCGCCGGCGCACCGGGCGGTGTAGGCCGCGGAGAGGTCGCGGACGAGCGGGCCCATCGACCAGCCGTCGCTGACGATGTGGTGCTGCACCAGCACCAGGACGTGCTCGTCCGCGCCGAGCACGAGCAGTTCGGGCCGGAACGGCCGGTCGGTGGTGAGGTCGAACGTAGCCGCCGCGGCCGCGTCGAGGGCCTCGGCCAGCCCGGACTCGCCGATCGGCCGGACGTCGAGGGCACCGTCGGCGGCCAGGACCTGCTGGCACGGGCTGCCGTCCAGCTCCGGGAAGATCGTGCGCAAGGCTTCGTGGCGGCCGGCGACGTCGGCCAGCGCGGCGGTCAGCGCGCCCCGGTCGAGGTGGCCGGTGAGCCGCAGCGCGCAGACCACGGCGTACCCGGCGTCGCGGCCGTGCAGCTGGTTGAGGAACCAGAGCCGTTGCTGGGCGTGGGAAAGCGGGATCCGGTCCGGGACCGGCCGCGGGCGCAGCGCGGGCCGGACGGCGCGGCCGTGGTCGATCCGGGCGGCGAGCCCGGCGACGGTCGGGGCCTGGAACAGGTCCCGGATCCCCAGTTCGACGCCGAGCGCGGAGCGGGCCCGGCTGATCAACCGCGTCGCCAGCAGCGAGTGGCCGCCGAGGTCGAAGAACCCGTCGTCGATCCCGACGCGGCCGACGCCGAGCAGCTCGGCGTACAGTCCACAAAGGATCTCTTCGGCCGGGTTCCGGGGCGCCCGCAGCGAGCCGGGCTCGGTGACCGGGGCGGGCAGGGCCCGGCGGTCGACCTTCCCGTTGGGGGTCAGCGGAAGTTCCGGCAGGACGACGACCGCGGCCGGCACCATGTACTCGGGCAGCACAGCGGCGAGGTGACCCCGCACGTCGGCCGGTTCGGCGGTGCCGGTGCAGTACAGGACGAGCCGCCGGTCACCCGGGACGTCCTCGCGCACGACGGCGACGGCTTGCGTGACGCCCGGGTGCCGGGTGGCGGCTCCGGAGACTTCGCCGAGTTCCAAGCGCTGTCCGCGCAGCTTGACCTGGTCGTCGGTGCGGCCGAGGTACTCCAGCTCACCGGCGTGGGTCCAGCGCACGAGGTCGCCGGTGCGGTACATCCGCTCGCCCGGCGCGCCGGGGTCGGGCACGAACCGCTCGGCGGTGAGGCCGGGCCGGTGCAGGTAGCCGTCGGCCAGCTGGATCCCGGCGAGCCAGAGTTCGCCGGGCACACCGGGCGGTACAGGGGCTAACCGTCCATCGAGGACGTACGCGCGGGTGTTCCACACCGGACGTCCGATGGGGACAGTGGGCTCGCCGGGGGTGAACGGGTGGTGGCTCGCCTCGACGGCGAACTCGGTCGGGCCGTAGAAGTTGGAGAGCCGGGTGTCCAGGGCCGCCGTGCACCGCTCGGCCAGCGCCGGGGTGAGCGCCTCGCCGCCGCAGAACACCTGCCGCAGCGACGGCACGGCACCGGGTTCGGCGAGGAAGGCTTCGAGCATCGCCGGCACGAAGTGCGCCACGGTGACGCCTTCGGTGCGGATGAGTTCGCGCAGGTAGGCGGGATCGCGGTGCCCTTCGGGCCGCGCGAGCACCAGGGCCGCCCCGGTCAGCAGCGGCCAGAACAGCTCCCACACCGAGACGTCGAACCCGGTCGGCGTCTTCTGCAGCACCCGGTCGTCCGCGCCGAGCGCGTAGCCGGCCTGCATCCACGCCAGGTGGTTGACGATCCCGGCGTGCGGCATCAGCACGCCCTTCGGCCGTCCGGTCGACCCGGAGGTGTAGATCACGTAGGCGGGGTGGGCCGTGGTGATCTCGGGCAGCGGCCCGTCGCCACTCAGCCGCGTCTCCGCGGTGAGGACCAGCGACGGCCGGGCGTCGTCGAGGAGGAAGGCGATGCGCTCGGCCGGGTAGCCGGGATCGACCGGCAGGTAGGCCGCACCGGCGCGGTGGACGGCGTGCACCGCCACCACCAGGTCGAACGAACGCGGCAGCTGCACCGCGACGACGTCGCCGGGCCGGACCCCGTGGGCGCTCAGCGCACGCGCCAGCCGCTCGACGCGGCCGTCCAGCTCGGCGTAGCTCAGCGACTCGCCTTCGAAGACCACCGCCGTCGCGTCCGGCGTGCGGGCCACCTGGCGGGAGAACAACGCGGGCAACGTCTCCGCCGAGATCGGTTCCCCGGTCGCCGTCCACTCGGCGAGCGAGCGAAGGTCCACTTCGGACAGCAGGCCGATCCGGTCCAGCGGGGTGTCCGGGTCGGCCGCGACCGCGTCGAGGAGGCGGACCAGCCGGCCGGCCAGCGCCTCGGCGGTGGCGCGGTCGAACAGGTCGGCGGCGTAGGACAGGGACCCGCTGATCCCGCCGTCGTGCTCGGCCAGGTTCAGGCCGAGGTCGAACTTCACCGCGTCGGAGTCCAGGACCTCCGGCGTGACGTCGAGGCCCGGCAGCGCCAGACCGGCGTCGCCGGTGTTCTGCAGCACCAGGAACACCTGGAACAGCGGGTGCCGCGCCAGGGATCGGGCCGGGTTGAGCTCGTGCACCAGCCGTTCGAACGGGACGTCCTGGCGGGCGTAGGCGGCTAGGTCGGTTTCGCGGACGCGGTCGAGCAGTTCGCGGAAGCTCGGCGCGCCGCTGGTGTCGGTCCGCAGGACGAGGGTGTTGACGAAGAAGCCGATGAGCCCGTCGAGGGCTTCGTCGGTGCGCCCGGCGATCGCCGTGCCGATCGGGACGTCCTCCCCCGCGCCCGAGCGGGTCAGCACCGCGGCGAGCGCGGCCTGCAGCACCATGAACAGGGTCACCTGCGCGGACCCGGCCAGCGCGCGGAGCCGGGTGTCGAGGCCGGCATCGATCTCGACGGGCACCGAGTCGCCCCGGTGCGACGCCACCGCGGGGCGGGGCCGGTCGAACGGCAGCGGCAGTTCGTCGGGGACCCCGGCGAGCTGGGTGCGCCAGTAGGCCAGCTGGGCGGCCAGCAGCGACTCCGGATCGGCCGCGTCGCCGAGCAGATCCCGTTGCCAGAGCGTGTAATCGGCGTACTGCACCGGCAGCGGCGCCCACTCCGGCGCCCGGCCCGCGCGGCGGGCGGTGTACGCCTCGGCGAGGTCGGCGACCAGCGGGCCCAGCGACCAGCCGTCGGCCGCGATGTGGTGCAGCGTCAGCAGGAGCAGGTACTCGTCCGGGGCGTCGGCGACCAGCGAGGCGCGGAACGGCGGCTCACAAGACAGGTCGAACGGCCGTGTCCCGGGCTCCGTCAGTTCGGGTCGCCAGCCGTCCAGGATCACCTGGCGGGGCTCGCCGTCGACGGCCGGGAAGATCGTGCGCAGGACCTCGTGCCGCTCGGCGACGTCGGCGAGGGCGGCGCTCAGCGCGTCCCGGTCCAGCTCACCGCGCAGCCGCAAGGCGAGCGGCATGTCGTACGCGCCGGTGTCGTCGCCGAACTGCAGGATGAACCAGAGCCGTTGCTGGGCCGGGGAAAGCGGCATCGGCTCGGGCCGCGGCACCGGCCGCAGCGCCGGGCGGGCCGCACCGGCGCCGGAGAGCCGCGGGGCCAGCTCGGCGACGGTCGGGGCGTCGAAGAGGTCGCCGATGCCGATCTCGGCGTCGAACGCGGCCCGGATCCGGCTGACCAGCTTGGTGGCGAGCAGGGAGTGGCCGCCGAGGTCGAAGAACCCGTCGTCGATCCCGACCCGTTCGGCCCCGAGGACGTCGGCGAACAGCCCGCACAGGATCTCCTCGCGGGCGTCCCGGGGCGCTCGCGAGACCCCGGCGGTGTAGTCCGGCGCCGGGAGCGCGCCACGGTCCAGCTTGCCGTTCGGGGTCCGCGGCAGGGCGGGGAGCACGACGAACGCCGAGGGCACGAGATGCCGCGGCACGAACGCGCCGACGTGTTCCGCCAGCTCGGCCGGGTCCACGTCGCCCACGACGTAGGCCACGAGCCGCTCCTCACGCAGGACGACGGCGGCCTCCCGCACGCCCGGGTGCTCCGCGGCGACGGCCGCGATCTCCCCCGGCTCGACGCGCAGGCCGCGCAGCTTGACCTGCTCGTCGGTCCGGCCGAGGTAGTCCAGCTCGCCGCCGTCGGTCCAGCGGACGAGGTCGCCGGTGCGGTACATCCGCGCGCCGGGACCGCCGAACGGGTCGGCGAGGAACCGGTCGGCGGTCAGGCCGCCGCGGTGGAGGTAGCCGTCCGCGAGCTGGGCCCCGGCGAGGTACAGCTCGCCCGGCACGCCCGGCGGCACCGGGCTCAGCCGCGCGTCCAGCACGTGCGCGCGGGTGTTCCACACCGGCGCGCCGATGGGGATCGGGGTGCCGGTGACGACGTGGGCGGTGGCGTCGACCGCGACCTCGGTCGGGCCGTAGAGGTTGATCAGCTCGGCGCTCAACGTCTTCGCACAGCGCTCGGCCAGCGCGGCGGTCAGCACTTCCCCGCCGCAGAACACCTGCCGCAGCGCCGGCGAGTCCCCTTCGGACAGGCTCAGGATCCCGTCGAGGATGCCGGGCACCACGTACAGCACGGTGATCCGCTCGCGCCGGATGGTGTCCAGCAGGTAGGCGGGATCGCGGTGGCCGTCCGGTTTCGCGACGACCAGGGCCGCGCCCGCGATCAGCGGGCGGAAGAACTCGAGCACCGAGACGTCGAAGCTGGACGGTGTCTTCTGCAGCACCCGGTCGCCGGCGGCAAGCGGGTGCTCGGCCTGCATCCACGCCAGGTGGTTGACGATCCCGGCGTGCGACATGAGCACGCCCTTGGGGCGCCCGGTCGACCCGGACGTGTAGATCACGTAGGCCGGGTGGTCCGGGGTGACCGCGGGCAGCGGGGCATCGGAAGCGGGCTCCCCGAGGTCCGATCCGGGCGTGAGGACGAGGGCGGGCCGGGCGTCGGCGAGCATGAACGCCACCCGGTCGGCCGGGTAGCCGGGGTCCACCGGCAGGTAGGCCGCGCCGGCGCGGTGCACCGCGTACACGGCGGTGACCAGGTCGATCGAGCGCGGCAGCTGCACCGCGACGACGTCGCCCGGCCGCACACCCCGCTCACGCAGGACCCGGGCGAGCCGGTCCACCCGGACGTCGAATTCCGCGTACGTCAGCGACTCGCCCTCGAAGACGACCGCGGTCGCGTCCGGGGTCAGCGCGACTTGCCGGGCGAACAGCTCCGGCAGCGTCGCCGCCGGGACCGGGGCCGCGGTGTCGTTCCAGCTCACCAGTCTTCGGTTGTCCACTTCGGACAGCAGCTCGGCACTGTCCACCCGGGATTCGGGGTCGGCGGCCACGATCGCGAAGAGCCGGACCAGGCGGTCGGCGACGTCCTGCGCGGTGGCCCGGTCGAACCGGTCGGTGGCGTATTCGAGGTTGCAGCCGAGCCCGGTGCCGCGGTCCTCGACCGTGAGGCTCAGGTCGAACTTGGCAGTGCCCGACACGGTGTCGCCGGCGGTCACGGTCAGCCCGGGCAGCGTCCAGCCGCCCCCGGCGGTGTCCGCGTCGAGGAAGGACAGCAGCACCTGGAACAGCGGGTGCCGGGCCAGCACGCGGGGCGGGTTCAGCTCCTCCACGATCCGCTCGAACGGCAGGTCCTGGTGGGCGAAGGCGCCGAGGTCGGCGTCGCGGACCCGGGTGAGCAGCTCGCGGAACGCCGGTGCGCCCGAGGTGTCGGTGCGCAGGACGAGCGTGTTGACGAAGAACCCGACGAGGTCGTCGAGCGCTTCGTCGGCGCGACCGGCGACCGGGGTGCCGATCGGCACGTCCTCCCCCGCGCCGAGCCGGGTCAGCAGCAACGCGAACGCCGCCTGGACGACCATGAACAGCGTCGCCTGGTTGTCGCGGGCCAGCGCGACCAGCGCGGTGCGGGTGGCGGCGCCGACCTCGGCCGAGACGACGTCCTTGCGGTGGGTCGGCACCGCGGGCCGGGGGCGGTCGGCGGGCAGCGCGAGTTCGTCGGGCAGGCCGGCCAGCGCCTCGGTCCAGTAGGTCAGCTGGCGAGCCGCCAGGCTCTCCGGATCGCCTTCGTCGCCGAGCAGCTCGGCTTGCCAGAGCGCGTAGTCCGCGTACTGGACGGGCAGCGGCGGCCACGCCGGCGCCTCGCCGTCGAGCCGGGCCCGGTAGGCGGTGGCGAGGTCGGCCAGCAGCGGCCCGGTCGACCGGCCGTCCGCGGCGATGTGGTGCAGGCAGAGCACGAGAACGGCCTCGTCGCCGTCCCGGAACAGGCGGGCGCGCAGCGGGATCTCGCGGGTCAGGTCGAACGGCGCGCTCCCGGCCGCCTCGACCGCCGCCGGCGTGAACTCGGCGACTTCCAGCACGTCGGCGGGCACCGGGAGGACGTGCTGCCCCGGCTCGCCGTGCTCGACCGGGAACACCGTGCGCAGGGTCTCGTGCCGGGCGACGACGTCCCGGCAGGCGGCCGCCAGTGCCGGGACGTCCACCGGGCCGGCGAGGCCGAGGGTCAGCGGGATGTTGTAGGCGCGGTCCTGGCCGTCGATCCCGGCGAGGAACCACAACCGCCGCTGGGCTGAAGACAGCGGGACGCGATCCGGGCGCGGCCGCCGGGTGAGGGCCGGGCGGACGGGACCGGGCGCCTGGGCGTCGAGGGTGGCCAGGATCCCGGCGACGGTCGGGGCCCGGAACAGCGCGCGGACGCCGAGTTCGGCGTGCAGCGCGGTGCGGACGCGGCTGATCAGCTGGGTGGCGAGCAGGGAATGGCCGCCGAGTGCGAAGAAGCCGTCGTCGAGGCCGACGGTGTCGAGCCCGAGCACGTCGGCGAAAAGTCCACAGAGGATCTCTTCGCGCGCGGTGCGGGCCGCCCGGAACACGACCGGCTCGTCCTCGGGCTCGGCTTCGACGGCGACGGCCTCGACCTGCGCCAGTTCGAGCGTCCCGAGTGGACGCTCCGGGTCCGCGAGCGCCAGTTCGAGCAGCCGCACCAGCATCGCGGCCATCTCGTCCACCGTGGACTTCTCGAACAGGTCGACGGCGTACTCGAACTGGCACGTGACGCCGTTCGCGTGCTCGGCGAAGACGACGCTGAGGTCCAGCTTGGCCGTCGCGAGGTCCAGCGGCACCGGCCGGACGTCGAGACCGGGCAGGGCGAGGTCCGTTCCGTCGTCGTGCTGGAGGACGACCATCACCTGGAACAGCGGGTGCGCGGCGGCGGACCGGCCGGCGCCGAGGCGCTCGACCAGCCGGTCGAAGGGGACGTCCTGGTGGGCGTAGGCGTCGAGGCCGGTGTCGCGGACTCGCGCCAGCAGTTCGGTGAAGCTCGGGTCGCCGCTCAGGTCGGTGCGCAGGACGAGGGTGTTGACGAAGAACCCGACGAGGTCGGCCAGCGCCGCCTCGCTCCGGCCGGACACCGGGGTGCCGAGGACGACGTCGTCGCCCGCGCCCCACCGGTGCAGCAGCGCGGCGAGTGCCGCCTGCAGGCCCATGAACGGCGTGCAGCGCGCGGCCCGCGTGACCGCGACGAGCCGGTTGTGCAGGTTCTGGGGCACCTCGACCTCGACGAGGCCCGCGGCGCCGGTCGTGCCGCCGGTGCGGTGCGCGGGCAGGACCATCCGCCCCGGCAGGTCCGCGAGCCGCTCGGTCCAGTACGCGAGCTGGGCGCTCAGCACGCTGTCCGGGTCGTCCTCGGTGCCGAGCACCTCCCGCTGCCACTCGCTGAAGTCCAGGTACTGCACGGGAAGCGGCGCCCAGTCCGGCGCTTGGCCGTCGAGCCGTGCGGTGTAGGCGGCCGCGAGGTCGCGGCCCAGCGGGCCGAGCGACCAGCCGTCGCAGGCGATGTGGTGCAGCACGAGGAGCAGGATGTGGTCGTCCGGCGCGAGCTCGAACAGCGTGACCCGCAGGGGCAGGTCCTCGGCGAGGTCGAACGGCCGGGCGATGGCCGCGGCGAGGCCGGCACCCGGCCGGACGTCGAAGACCAGCCGGCGGGTCGCCTCCTCGAGCGGTAGCACCCGCTGGCCGGGGACGCCGCCGTCGACCGGGACGACCGTCCGCAGCACCTCGTGCCGGCCGAGGACGTCGGCGACGGCGTGCCGCAGCGCGCGGCGGTCCAGCGGGCCGCGCAGCCGCAGCGGGAAGGGGACGTTGTAGGTCGCGCCGGGACCTTCCAGCTGGTCGAGGAACCACAGGCGCTGCTGGCCGAACGACAACGGACGCACGGGAGGGATCCCTTCACTCGGGCAGGCGCAGGGCCCGGGCCGCGGCCACCGGCCCGCCGAAGGCGAGCAGGGCGCTGCAGATCCAGGCGACGACGGGGGTGGTGAAACTGGCGATGGCGCCGGAGACCGCGTAGGCCAGCGGCGCGCAGCCGATGCCGGACAGCGAGACCATGGACATGGCGACGCCGAGCCGGTCGCTGGGCGCGGCCTGCTGGTAGAGCGTCACGGCGGCCGGGCCGTTCTGCCCGGAGCACACGCCCAGCGCGACGGCCATCGCGGCCATCGCGGGCAGCGACGTCACCAGGACCATGCCCAAGAGCAGGACGCCGATGCCGATCCCGCTGCCGACGAGCCGCACGGAGATCGGCACCCGCTCGCCGAGCAGCGCCCCGAGCCCGGCGGACACGAGCGCGCCGGCGGCCCAGCAGGCGATGAGCAGACCGACGGCGGAGACCGCCCAGCCGCGTTCGATGACCACTTCGGGCAGGCCGGGGTTCATCGGCCAGGCGAACGCGAAGTCCAGGCACAGCCCGGAAAGGAACAGCAGCCGCAGCCGGCGGTCGGCGCGCAGGAGCTTGAGGCCGTCGCCCGAGCGCTTCCACAGCGGGACGTTCGACACCGTCCGCGGCGCGTCGATCGCCTTCGTCGCCGGGGCGAGGCAGGCGAGGGAGACCACGCAGCCGCCGCAGACGACGGCGAGCGCGACCCCGAGGTGCCCGGTCGCGACCAGCCAGGCCCCGAACGGCGACCCGAGGATCGGGGCGAACCGCGCCACCATGGTGCGGACCGAGTTCGCCGTGCTCAGCCGTTCCTTCGGGACCATGCGCGGCATGAGCGTGCCGAACGACGGCGAGCCGAGGCCCAGCATCGCGCCTTCCAGCGCGGCCACGACGACCAGCAGCGGCACCGACTGCGCGGACAGCGCGACGACGACCGAGACGGCCAGCACGGCGATCCGCACCGACGTCGTCCGCAGCAGGACCGAGCGGGGCCCGAAGGCGTCGCAGATCACCCCGCCGAAGATCATCGCGAGGGCCCGGGGAACCGATTCGGCCAGCGTCACCCAGGTGACCGCGGCCGTCCCGCCGAGCTGGGCGGCGGCCCAGACGGCGGCGATGAAGAACACCTGGTCGCCGATCAGGGAGACGCCCTGACCGGTGAGCAGCAGCCCCACCCGGCCCCAGGGCGCGGTGGGCCGGGCTTCGTGCACCGGAGCTTGTGTCATGGCTGGTATCCGTTCGCGCTCAGCGGGCCCGCAGGCGCACCGGGAGGTGGTCGAAGCCGAAGTTGATGATCGACCGGTTGTGCACCGGCTCGCCGTCGAGCTCGAGCCCGGCGACCTGGTCGAGCAGCGCGGCGTAGATGGCCTTGAGCTCGGCCTTCGCCAGCGGCGCGCCGACGCAGTAGTGCGCCCCGACCCCGAGGGCCAGGTGCCGGTTCGGCGACCGGTCGAGCACGAGTTCGTGCGGCCGGTCGAAGACGGCGGTGTCGTGATCGGCCGACCACGTCCAGACGGCGACCTTGTCCCCGGCGTCGATGACGTGCCCGCCCAGTTCGACCTGGGTCGTGGCGGTGCGCAGGACGTGGAGACCGACGGAGGTGTAGCGGAGCAGCTCGTCGGTGGCGAGGTCGAGGTCGGCGTCTTTCAGCTGGTGCCAAGCAGCGGGGTGGTTCATCAGCGCCCAGATGCTCATGGCGGCGGTGTGCCGCACGGTCTGCACCCCGCCGACGACGATGTTGTCGAGGTTGAAGACGACGTCTTCGATGGGCAGCAGCCGGTTCTTGATCCGGTGGGTGGCGAGGGTGCTGATGAGGTCGTCACCCGGGTTCTTGCGCCGCTGCACGACTTTTTCGAAGAGGTAGGGCAGCAGCTTCTGGTGGCCGGCCCGGCGCGCGTCCGGTGTCTGGGCGAGGAAGGCTTCGTCGCAGACGGCGACGACGAGGTCGCGGTCGTCGCCCGGGATGCCGAGCAGGTCGCACATGACGACGAGCGGGACGGTGGCCAGGACGTCCACGAGGTCGACGGTTTCCTGCTCTACGGCGGATTCGACGACTTCCGCGGCGAGTTCGGTGATGCGGTCGGCGGTGGTGCGCACGCCCTTGGGTGAGAAGTACGGGAGGACGGGGGCGCGGAGTTCGCGGTGCCGGGGACCGTCGGAGAGGGCCATCATCTTGCCGGCGCCGGCGGGGGTGCCACCGGTGCCGAGGAGCGAGCCGCCGGTGGAGCTGAACGTGGCGGCGTCGGTGAGGACGCGGGAGCCGAGGTGGTAGCCGAGCACGGACCAGACGGGCCCGTCGAGCGCGGTTTCGGTGCGGTGGACGGGAGCCCGGCTGCGCAGGTCGGCGACGATTTCGCCGACGTCGGGCCGGGCCCAGAGCCCGGGGTCGGTGAGATCGACGGTAACGGTGGACACGGGCGCCTCCTCGGGCGGGATGAGCGGCTTCGGCGATGTGGCTGGGGTGGTGGCTCGTTGGCGGACGGGATCTGCGAGCCGGGGCGCCGGGTGCCGGCTGGCCAGCTGGGCGGCTGGGCCCGGCCGGGTGGCCGGGCCCGGCCGGGTGCCGGCCGGGTGCCGGCCGGGTGCCGGCCGGGTGCCGGGTGGCCGGGTGCCGGCCGGGTGCCGGGTGCCGGGTGCCGGGTGCCGGCCGGGTGGCCGGGCGCCGGCCGGGTGGCCGGGCGCCGGCCGGCTCGACTGCCGGAGTGCCAGCTGGGCGGCCGGGTGCCAACCCCGGCGCCGGCTGGCCAGCTGGGCGGCTGCCGCCGTAGCCGGCACGGCTGCCGGAGTGCCGGCTGGGCGGCCGGGTCAAGCGGTGCGGCCGCGTAGAGCTTGCGCAGCAAGTCCGCCGGGCCACGGGTCAGGCGGGCGCGGCCGTGTAGAAATTGCGCAGCAAGTCCGCCGGGCCGGCTGGTCGGCCGGGTCAGGCGGCTGCGGCCGCGTGGAGCTTGCGCAGCAAGTCCGCCGGGCCGCGGGTCAGTGGCGTCGCCAGCAGGTGCCCGCCCGGCTCGACCGAGGTCGTGAAGCGGCCCGTCGTCGCGGCCGACCACTCCGCGAGCGTCCCCGGCGGCAGGGCTTCGTCCTCAGTACCGGCCACCGCGTGGATCGCGAACGTCGCCGGAACGCCGGGAGGGCGGTAGGTGCGGCAGACCGTCAGGTCCGTCCGGATCGTCGCCACCGCCAGTTCGCGGATCGTCTCGTCGTCCGGCAATGCCCCGGCCAGCCCGCATCGCGCGAGGAGCTCCGCGGCACCCTCGTCGGTCGGCGGGATCGAGCCCGGCCACGCGGATGGTGGGGGCGCGCACGCCGGGACCACCAGCCGGGGACATCGATCCGCCGGCAAAGCACGGGCGACCTCGTAAGCCAGCAGCGCCCCGAAGCTCTGACCGTAGAACACCGATCCCGGCCGCAGGTGCGGGACGAGCCCCGCCACGACCGCGGTCACCAGCTCACGGAAACCGGACGGCATCCGGTCCGTGAAGCGGCCGCCGCGGGCCGGGAGGCGGATGGCCCAGACCTCCAGGTCCGGGACCAGCTCCGCCGCCAGGCCGCTGAACGCCGTCACGTCGCCGCCCGCGTGCGGGAAGCACACCAGCTGCGGCACCCCGCCCGTCAACGGATACGGGCGGTAGCACCAGTCGCCCGCGAGGGCCGGGCGCGGGGCCGCGAGGGTCATCGCGTGCCCCGGCGGCCCACCAGCGCCACCTTCGGGCGGGCCGGGGTCTCGCGGGCCGCGGCCACCGTCGACACGAAGTCCGTCAACGTCGCCGCCGCCATCAGGTCGCGCAGGGACAGGTCGACCGAGAACTCGTCGCGGACCCGGTACACCACCCGCAACGCGGTCAGCGAATGCCCGCCCAGCTCGAAAAAACCGTCCTCGGGGCGCACCTCGGGGACGCCCAGCTCCTCGGCCCACATCGCCGCGATCGTCGCCAGCACGTCAAACCCCGAGCGCGACGCGCAGGCTCTTCGGGCGGATGTCGGTCCACGTCTCGTCGACCCACGCCACGCACTCCTCGCGGCTGCCGCTCTTGCCCGCCGGCTGCCAGCCCGCCGGAACGTCCAGCGAAGCCGGCCAGATCGAATACTGCTCCTCGTCGTTGACGACGACCGTGAAGTCCTTGAACGCGTCCACAGTGGATTCCTCTCTCAGATCAGCTGACGGTTTTCCGCGACCAGCGCGGCGAGTTCTTCGGCGTACGCGGTCACGTACGCGTCCGCGAGGGAGTCCGGCACCAAGGACCGCAGGTGGTCCACGGCCAGCAGGATCCGGTCCGAAGCCGGGTCCTGCACCAGTGCCACTCCCAGCGCGAAGTTGGTCGGCTCGTACCGCATGTCCGGTTCGCAGCCGATCCGGTCGTCGACGATGCTCGTCGCCGAGCCCGCCAGCCGGCCGAGTGCGTGGAACCGCAGGAACGCGAAACACGCTTCGAGCCGTGGCGAGTCCATGAGCCGGGCCAGCCGGGCGAACGGGACCCGGCGGTGCGGCAGCAGCTCGACCTCGGCTTCGTGCACCGCGCGCACGAGGTCGGCCTGCAAAGCGTCCACGACCAGCGGGACCGTGTTCAGGAACAGCCCGTACGCCTCGGTGCCGCTGCGTTCCTCCAGCCGGCCGTTCACCGACAGGCCCGTCGTGACCCGGTCGCGGCCGGTGATCCGCGACAGCGCCCGGACGTGCGCGGCCAGCGCGGCCGCCTTGATCGGGACGCCGGCCGCCGACGCGAGCGCCGCGAGCTGGGCCGGGGCGTCCGGCAGGACCCGCTCGACCGTGCGCGGGATCTCCGCCGTCGCCGCCGCGGACCCGGAGTCGGCCGACCAGAGAGCACCGTCCGCGCCCGCCAGGCGAGAGCGCCAGAACTGCTCGCTCTCCGCGGAAGCCGCGGCGGCCTGTTCGGCGGCGACGAAGTCGCGGAACGTCGACGCGGGCGGTGGCGCCGGCGGCGAGTCCGGCGAAGCGTGCCGCTCCAGGATTTCCGTGAGCAGCGAGGTGAAGCTCCAGCCGTCCAAAATGGAGTGGTGCTCGGCGATGGTCAGCTGGAAGAGGTCGTCGGCCAGCCGCTGGGCGGACACCCGGAACAGCGGTGCGGAACGCAGGTCGAAGCGCATCGCGCAGAACGCGTCGAACACCTCCCCCACCGCGGATCTCTGCGCGGCAGGAGAAAGGCCGCGAAGGTCCGCAGTGGAGACCGGCGCAGGCGCCGAAGCGTGCACCAGCTGCATCGGCTCGCGGTAGCCGATCACGTCGAACGTCGTCCGCAGCACCGGGTGCCGCGTGATGACGTCGGCGACCGCCCCCCGCAGGGCGTCCTCGTCGAGTCGGCCGGCGACGCGGTAGCTGTTGACGTTGTGGTAGCCGCCGGCGTCCCCCGACAGCTCCATGTGGTAGATCATCCCGAGCTGCATCGCCGCCATCGGGTAGGCGTCGACGACGTCCGCGGGCAGCTTCGCCAGGTCCTTTTCGGACAGTCCGGCGAACGGCCGCGCGGCCGGAGCCACCGCGGCACACGGCTTCAGCAGCGGCGCGAGGGCCGCCGGGGTGGGCGCGGCGAAAAGGTCGGGCAGCGTGAGCGTCCAGCCGCGGTCCCGCAGCTTGCCCGCCAGGTGCACCGCGCGGATGGAGTCGCCGCCGAGGTGGAAGAAGTTGTCGTGCGCCCCGGCGCCGTCCACGCCGAGGACGTCGGCGTACAGCTCGGCGAGCAGCCGCTCCCCCGGTGTGCTCGGCGCGGCGTACTCCCGCTTCGGCCGGGGCGCGGACGGCGCCGGCAGCGCCGCCCGGTCGAGCTTGCCGTTGACCGTGACGGGCAGCCGGTCGAGCACGGTCACCGTCGCCGGGATCATGTGCTCCGGCAGCGACTTCGCCAGGAACGACCGCACCTCGGCGTAGTCCAGCGGCACGGTGACGTAGGCGGCCAGCCGGTCGTCGTGCACGGTGACCGCGCAGGCGCCGACCGAAGGGTGCGTCCCCAGCGCGTGCTCGATCTCGCCGAGCTCGATGCGGAAGCCGCGGACCTTGACCTGGCTGTCGCACCGGCCGACGTACTCGAGACCACCGCCGGAAAGCCGACGGGCGACGTCCCCGGTGCGGTAGAGCCGCGCGCCCGGCGAAGGCGAGAACGGGTCGGGCAGGAACCGCTGCGCGGTGAGCCCGGCCCGCCCCCAGTAGCCGTGGGCGAGCGCGCCGCCGCCGATGTACAGCTCGCCCGGCACGCCGACCGGGCACGGCCGCAGCCACTCGTCGAGCACGTGGGCGCTCAGGTGCGGCAGCGGCGCGCCGATCAGGCTGCGCGCGAACCCGTCCGGTCCGGTGACGTCGTGGGTGGTGACGTGCACGGTGGTCTCGGTGATGCCGTAGAGGTTGCACAGCGGTGCGGACAGCCCGAGCGCGAACCAGCGGCGCACCACCGCCGGGTCCAGCGCCTCGCCGCCGAGCATGACCTGCCGCAGGGCGGGCAACGCGGGCCCGGTGCGGAGGGTGGCTTCGAGCTGCCGCAACGCCGACGGCGTCTGGCACAGCTGGGTGACGCCCTCAGCCGCGAGCAGCTCGGCGAACGCCTCCGGGGACCGGCTGGTCAGGTAGGGCACGACGACCAGGCGGCCACCGTGGTGCAACGGCCCCCACAGCTCCCAGACCGTCCAGTCGAAGGCGTAGCTGTGGAACAGCGTCCAGACGTCGGTCTCGGTGAACGCGAAGTGCGCGCGCCCGGACGCCATCAGCCGCCCGGCGTGCTCGTGGGCCACGGCGACGCCCTTGGGCCGGCCCGTCGAGCCGGAGGTGAAGATCACGTAGGCCAGGTCGCCGGGGCGGACCGGCACCCGCGGCCGGTCCGCGGGGTAGGCCGAAACGTCCTGCCCGACGTCGAACACCGGCCCCTCGGTGTCCTGGTCGGTGACGACCAGCCGCACACCGGTGTCGCCGAAGACGAACGCCGCGCGGTCGTCCGGCGCGGCCGGGTCGACCGGCACGTAGGCCGCGCCCGCCTTCAGCACGGCCAGGATCGCCGTGACGATCGCGTCGGTGCGCTCCAGCAGCAGGCCGACCCGGTCGCCGGGGCGGACGCCGGCCGCGATCAGGGCGTGCGCGAGCCGGTTGGCCCGCCGGTCCAGCTCGGCGTAGGTCACGCTCACGCCGTCGCAGGTCACCGCGGGCCGGTCCGGGAACCGGTCCACGGTGTCCTCGAAGGACTCGTGCAGGCACCGGGACTCGCCGGCGGTGACGGCAGCGGGCGGCGAAGGCGCCAGCTCGACCTTCCACAGTGGACTGTCCGGTTCGGACAGCACGGCGGCCAGCAGGGTGCGCCAGTGCAAGGTCATCCGGTCGATCGTCGCCGCGTCGAACAGGCTGGTGCGGTATTCGACCTCACCGCGCAGCTCGCCGTCGTCGAACGTCGACCAGGTGAGGTCGAACTTGCTCGTGCCGTTGTGGTGCACCCGCCGGGTCGCGGTGACCGGCCCGAACCGCAGCGGCTCGGACTCCTCCGCGTGCGCCCCGAACACGACCTGCACCAGCGGCGCGTGCCGGGCCGAGCGCTCGAGGGCCAGCGCGTCGACCACGACGTCGAACGGCACGTCCAGGCAGGCGTAGGCGTCGAACGCGGTGTCGCGCACGTGCTCCACGAGGTCGCGGAAGCCCGCGGCGCGGTCGACGCGCAGCCGCAGCGGCAGGATGTTGACGAAGTAGCCGATCAGGTCGGCCAGCTCCGGCCGGTCGCGGGTCGTCACCGGGGTGCCGACGACCAGGTCGGCCGCGCCGGTGTAGCGGTTGAGGAGCGCGGCGAACGCGGCCAGCTGAACGACGAACGGAGTCGCGTCCAGCTCGGCGGCGAGCTCGCCGATCCGGGCGGCCAGCCCGTCCGGGAGCGCGAACTCGCGGGTGTCGCCGCCGAAGTCCTGCCGGGCGGGCGCCTCCCGGTCGGCCGGCACCGCGAGGCGCTCGGGCGCGCCGGCCAGCTGCTCGCGCCAGTACGCCAGCGGTTCGTCGTACGGCTCGGGTTCGGCGGCGTAGTCGGCGTACTGGGTGGTCAGCTCGGGCAGCACGGGAGCCCGGCCTTCGACGGCCGCGGTGTAGAGCTCCGCCAGCTCCCGCTCGAACACCCCGGACGACCAGCCGTCCCAGACGATGTGGTGCACGACGAGGACCAGCGTCACCGGGTCCGCCAGGGTCGCCCGCAGCAAGGGACCGGTTTCGAGGTCGAACCCGGCGGTCAGGTCGGGTTCGCCGCGGTGCACCGGGATCCGGACGTCGTCGTGGACCGTCTGCTGTGGACCGTCCGGACCGGCCGAGAACGTCGTGCGCAGGACCTCGTGCCGCCGGACGATCCCGCCGAGCGCGCTTTCCAGGACGGCCGGGTCGACGGGTGCGTCGAAGGTGAACACCCACGGCACGGTGTAGGCGGCGGAGCCGGGGTTCCAGCGGTCGAGGAACCACAGCCCGCGCTGGAGCCCGGACACCGGGGCGGTGCGGCCGGTCATGCCCGCACCTCCAGCCGGCGGGCCAGCGCGCGGACGGTCCGGGAGGCGAACACCAGCCGCGGCGCGACCCGGGTGCCGGTCTCGGTGGACAGCCGCAGCGCCACGCGGACCGCGGCGAGGGAGTTGCCGCCGAGCCGGAAGAAGCTGTCGTCGACACCCACCGCGTCGACCCCGAGGACCTCGGCCCACACCGCCGAGACCAGCCGTTCGGCCTCGGTGACGGCGGGCTCCGCCGGCACCGCCTCGACGACGCCGTCCGGGTCGGGCAGCGCGGCCCGGTCGAGCTTTCCGTTCGGGGTCGAGGGAAGCGCGCCGAGCACGGTGACGCTCGCCGGGATCATGTAGTCCGGCACCAGCGTGGCGAGGTGGTCGCAGACGTCCTGGTAGCCGGGCGCGGTGTCCCGCGCCACGATGTACGCCGCGAGCCCGCCGCCGTGCGCGACGACCGCGCAGTCCTTGACGCCGGGGTGGCGCGCCAGCGCCGCGGTGACCTCGCCGGGCTCGACCCGGAAGCCGCGGATCTTCACCTGGTCGTCGGCTCGCCCGGTGATGGTGAGCAGGCCGCCGGTGGTGCGGCCGCCGACGTCGCCGGTGCGGTACATCCGCGAGCCCGGCGGGCCGAGCGGGTCGGGCAGGAACCGGTCGGCGGTCAGGCCCGGCTGCCCGACGTACCCGAGGGCCAGCCCGGCCCCGGTCGCGTAGAGCTCACCTTGGGCCGACGGCCGGAAGTGCTCGTCGAGCACCCGGACGTCCTTGTGCGTGACCGGGACGCCGATCGGGATCGCGGCCGCGGTCACGTCCGCGGCGCCGACGACGTGGCAGGTGGTGAAGCCCATGCTCTCGACCGGGCCGTAGCCGTTGACGATCCGCACGTGCGGGTACCGCTCGCGCAGCCGGGCCACGTGCGCGACCGAGGCGCGCTCGCCGCCGGTGAACACCACCCGCAGGCCGGCGAAGATCGCCGGGAACTCGTCGACGAGGAAGTTGAACAGCGTGGCCGACAGCTGCAGCTGCGTGACGCCGTGCCGGGCGACGAGCGCGGTCATCGTCTCCGGGTCCGGCCGCTGGCCGGGGTGCAGCACGCAGGTGCCGCCGAACAGCAGCGGGCCGTAGACCTCCAGGCCGAAGGCGTCCCAGGACACCGGCGAGCACTGCAGCCACACCTCGCCGGGCGCGAAGAGCGCGTAGTCCTGGTCCAGGTAGGTCCCGGCGAGGGCGCGGTGCGAGGCCGCCACGCCCTTCGGCCGGCCGGTGGAGCCGGACGTGAACATCACGCACGCCACCGCGTCGACGCTGACGGCGATGCCGAGGTCGTCCTCGGGACCGTCGGCGGCCGCGACGAACGCGCGGTCCACGACCAACCGGGCTCCCGACGCCGCGATCGCGTCCGCACGGCGGGCTTCCGGCAGCTCCGGGTCCAGCAGTGTGTAGCCCGCGCCCGCCTTGAGGACGCCGAGCAGGGCCACGACCAGGTCGGTGTCCCGCTCGATCAGCACGGCGGCGACCGCGCCTTCGGTCACGCCGTGGGCGCGCAGGCGCCGGGCGACGCGGTTGGCACGCGCGTTCAGCTCCGCGTAGCTCAGTTCGTCGTCGCCGGAGATGAGGGCGACGGCATCCGGGCTCAGCGCGGCCTGCCGCTCGAACAGCTCGTGCACGGGGAGGACGGCGGTCTCAGTCTCCTCGGGCCGCACGAACTCGTCCGGCTCGGTGACCAGCTCGGTCACCGCCGTCAGCCAGGCTTCGCCGAGCGCGGTCAGGGTCGCGGCGTCGAACAGGTCGGTGTCGTATTCGATCCGGCCGCCGAAGCCGGTGCCGTCGTCCTCGACCGACCACGACAGGTCGAACCGGGACAGCTCGTTGACGTGCAGCCGCCGCGAGAGCTTCGCTTCGCCGTAGGGCAGCGGGTCCGGGTCGGCGGTGTGCATCTCGAAGACCAGCTGGAACAACGGGTTCCGGTCGCCGGAGCGCTCCCCCAGCACCCGGCCGGTGATCTCCTCCAGCGGCACGTCCTGGTGGCGGTAGCCGTCGAGGGCGACGCCGCGGACGTGGTCGAGCACGTCCCGCCGGGTCGCCTCGGCCTCGACGCGGAACCGCAGCGGGAGGAGCGTGATGAAGTAGCCGATGAGGGCGTCGAGCTCCGGCCGTTCGCGGACGCTGACCGGGGTGCCGACGACGAGGTCGGCCGCGCCGCCGGTCCGGTGCACCGCGAGCACGAGGCCGGCCAGCAGCACCATGAACGGGGTCGCGTCGGCCTCCCGTGCGAACTCCCGGACCGCGGTGGCGAGGCCGGCGTCGAACGCGAAGCGGTGGTAGCCGCAGCGGTGCGCCGGTTCGGCGGGCCGCGGGTGGTCGGGCGGAAGGGCCGGGCGGTCCGGCAGGCCGCGCAGGTGCTCGGCCCAGAAGCCGAGCTGTTCCTCGGTGATCCCGTTGTCCCGCAACCAGTTCGCGTAGTCGCCGTACTGGACGGCCAGGTCCGGCAGCCGCGGCTCGCGGCCCTCGAGCAGCGCGGTGTAGCACTCGCGCAGCTCGCGGTCGAGCACGGCGAGCGAGCCTTCGTCCCAGACGATGTGGTGGAAGACGAGAGCCAGGGTCGCGGTCGTCGCCGACGTCCGGACCAGCCGGGCGCGCAGCAGCGGCCCGGTCGCAAGGTCGAACGGCGTCCGCGCGTCGGCCGCGATCAGCCCGGCCGGGTCGGCCGCCTCGGTGATCTCGAAGGGGACGTCGAGGCGCGGGTGGATCACCTGGCGCGGCAGGCTCCCGGCGACCTCGAACGTCGTGCGCAGCGCCTCGTGGCGATCCACGACCCGCTGCAGCGCCGCGCGCAGGACGCCGGCGTCGAGGGGGCCGTCGAAGTCGAACACCCACGGCACGTTGTAGGTCGGCGTGCCCGGCTGCCAGGCGTCCAGCAGCCACAACCCGCGCTGGAACCGGGACAGCGGCGCGTCGGACGCCGGGGCGCGGACCGGGCCGGGGCGCTCGTCGCCGTCGTGCATCTCGGCGGCGAAGCGCTCCAGGGTCGGCGCGTCGAAGATCCGGTACGGCGACACGGGCCCGAACACTTCGAGCACGCGACCGGCCACCCGCACGGCGGTCAGCGAGTCGCCGCCGAGGTGGAAGAAGTTGTCGTCGAGGCCGACGCGCCCGACGCCGAGGACGTCCGCCCAGATCGCGGCGAGCAGCTGCTCGGCCGGGGTGCGCGGGGCGCGGTAGCCGGCTTCGGCACGGGCCGGCTCCGGCAGCGCGGCGCGGTCGACCTTGCCGGCGGCGGTGAGCGGCAGCTGCGGCAGGGGCGTCACGCTCGCCGGGATCAGGTGCTCCGGCAACGACTGGGCGAGGAACTCGCGTAATTCCGGGTATTCGAGCGGGTGCTCGGCGACGACGTACGCGGCGAGCTGGGTGCCGCTCGCGGCTTCGTGCGGCACGACCGCGCAGGCGGTGACGGCGGGGTGCGCGGCCAGCGCGTTCTCCACCTCGCCGGGCTCGACGCGGAAGCCGCGGATCTTGACCTGGTCGTCGACGCGGCCGAGGAACTCCAGCTCGCCACCGGCGGTGCGGCGGGCGCGGTCGCCGGTGCGGTACATCCGGGCGCCGGGTTCGGCCGAGAACGGGTCGGCGACGAACCGGACGGCGGTGCGCCCGCCGTCGCCGAGGTAGCCGGCGGCGAGGAGGGAGCCGCCGAGGTAGAGCTCGCCTTCGTCGACGGGCTGGAGGCGCTCGTCGAGCAGGTGCGCGACGCGGTCGCCGACCGGGCTGCCGACGGTGACCGGGTGACCGGGCCGGACCTCGTGCACGGTGGCGGTGATGACGGTTTCGGTCGGGCCGTAGGCGTTGAGCAGGCGGACGCCGGTCCGGTCGAGCCAGGTGGCGGCCGCGGCCGGGGACAGCCGGTCGCTGCCGGAGACCATGGTCCGCAGCGTGGGCGGCACGGCCCGGCCGGCCCGCACCGACGCGACGAGGTCGTGGAAGTACCCGGCGGCGACGTTCGCGACGGTGACGCGTTCGGCTTCGAGCAGCTGCCAGAACTCCTCGGCGGACCGGAGTTTCGCTTCGGGGACGACCAGGCAGGCACCGGCGGCGAGGGTGGTGGTGATCTGCTCGACGGCGACGTCCACAGTGGACCGCGCGAAGTGGAGGACGACGTCGTCGGCGCGGAGGTCGAAGCGAGCGGAGATGGCTTCGACGTGCGCGGCCAGTGCGCGGTGCCCGACGGCGACGGCCTTCGGCTCGCCCGTGGTGCCCGAGGTGTGGATGAGGTAGGCGAGGGCCTCGCCGCCCGCGGGCTCGGGACGGCTGCCACCGGGCCGGACCACGCCGCCGACCGGTGCCGCGGACTCACTGCCGCCAGGCCGCACGACCCCCACCACGCCGCCGACCGGTACCGCGGACTCACAGCCGCCGGGCCGCACTGCCCCGCCGTCCAGGAGCAGCCTTGCGCCGGCTCCCGCCAGCAAGCGCTCGGTGCGTCCGGCCGGCGCCGCCGGGTCCAGGGGCAGGTGCACCCCGCCCGCCCGCCAGACCGCGAGCAGCCCGGTGACCTGGTCGAACCGGTCCTCGCTGCGCACCGCGACCACGTCACCCGGCCGGGCGCCCGCCGCCGTCAGGCGCTCGGCCGTCGCCGTGACCAGCTCCTCGAGCTCGCCGTAGGTGCGCGTCCGGGCCCCGCACCGCAAGGCCGGGCGGGTGGAATCGATCGTCACGGCCGGTTTCTCGTCCTGCACCGACATGCTGGGCTCACCCCGAACTGACCACAAAGGACGGACACGGAACCTGCTGGGCGCGGGGACCGCGCCACTGAGGGAAAAACTAAGCGGTGGGAACCGCCGCGACCGGCAGGTCGAGCGGCAGTTCCGCGGCGGCAGGAGCGGCAGGCCAGACGTCGTCGGCGGCCAGCGCGTCCGGGCGGTACTTGCCCAGCGCGCTGATCAGCAGCCGCGCCTCCAGCGCCAGCGCCTCGACCAGCCGCACCAGCCCCTCGGCGCGGTCTTCGTCGACGGCGACCAGTGCCGCCCGGCCCAGCGCCGCCGCGCGGACGCCGTGGGCCAGCGCCTTCACCACCCGGGTGCCCTCCCACATCCGCCCGCCCGCCAGCAGGCAGCCCGTGGGAGACCCGATCCGGCGCAGGCACTCGGCCAGCGGGAGCCCGACGTGGCCGAGGAACGCCGTGGGCGCCCAGCCCGTGCCACCTTCGGCGCCGTCGACGGTGACCGCGTCCGCGCCGGCCGCCCACGCGACCCGGGCGGCTTCGGCGACGTCCCGGCCCGGCGGCAGCTTCACCCAGACGCGGGCGCGCGGGAAGTTGTTGCGCATCAAGCGGACCTGCTGCCGCAGGATCTCGGCGGTGAACGTCCCGGGACTGCTCGAACGCAACTTCCGCGGGCCGAATCCGGTGAGCGCGTACTGCCCGTCGACCCGCGCCGCGGCGGCCGCGTCCAGCAGGGTCATCCCGCCGAGCCCGGGCTTGGCGCCCTGCCCCACCTTCAGCTCGAACCCGAGCCGGCCGCCGTCGAGCAGCGCCGACGCCGCGGGGTCGCTGTAGACGAGGTTCCAGACCTCGGCGTCGGCGTCCTCGGTGCTCTGCTGCACCACGACCCCGCCGAGCCCGTCGGGCACCTCTCCGGCGTACGCCCGCACGCGCGTGAGCAGGGCGTTCGCGTACCCGTTGACCGGCACGACGTTCTCGCCGAGCACCATCGGGATGCCCAGCCGCCCGGCTTGGCGCGACGCCGCCATCGCGAGGTCACCGCCGCCGAGCTGCGTCGAGCCGAACGCCGAGAGGTACACCGGCAGCGGCGAGGCGAACCCGCCGATCCCGGTCGCCAGCTCGACGTCGGAGAACAGCGGTTCGCGGCCCAGCTCGATCAGCTTTTCCAGCCGCAGTGGCACGAACACCGGTGGCACCAGCCGCGCGCGGTCCAGCTCGTCGCCCTCCGGTCCGGCCGCACCGAACACCTCGCTGCCGTAGGCGGATTCGGCCGGGAACACCGCGGCGGCGCCCCGCGCGGCCCGGTCCCGGACCGCCGCCTCGGGGAAGCCGGGGGCCTTCACGGCGCCACCAGCCCGGGGACCTTCGGGTAGGCGTTGACCCGCCACACCGCGTCGAGGCCGGTGAGGAACCGGACGAGCCGCTCCAGGCCCAGCCCGAAGCCCGCGCTCGCGGGGATGCCCTCGCGGACCATGTCGAGGTACCAGCCGTACTTGGCCGGGTTCTCGCCGGTCTCGCGCATCCGCGTGACGATCCGCGCGTAGTCGGACTCGCGTTCGCTGCCGCTGGCCAGTTCGCCGAAGCCGCCGGGCGCGAGGAGGTCGAAGTTGCGCAGGACGCCGGGCTCGGTGGTGGCTTCGCGGTCGTAGAAGCCGCGCGAGCCCTTGGGGTAGTCGTCGACGAAGAACGGCCGGTCGGTGGCCCGGGACAGCAGTTCCTCGCCGGCCCAGTCGAGCTCCGCGTCCGGGCTCTGCGGGTGGCCCAGCTCGTGCAGCCGGGCGACGGCGGCGGCGTGCGTGGTGCGGCCGAACGCCCCGGACAGCACGCCGGTCAGCTCCGCGAGGTCGCGGCCCAGCCCGGTCAGCTCGCCGGGGACCGTCGCGAGCACGTGCTTCACGACGTGCGTGAGCAGCCGTTCGGCGACGTCCTGGGCCTGCGCCCGGCTCGCGCCCGCGACCTCGACGTCGATCTGGTGGAACTCGGCGAGGTGCCGCCGCGTCGAGCACGTCTCGACCGGTTCCGCGCGGACGTTCGGCGCGATGTAGAAGATCTTGCCGAAGCCCAGCAGCGACGCCTGCTTGTACAGGATCCCGCTGGTCATCAGCTTGTAGCGGTGACCGTAGTAGTCGACGTCGAGCTGCTTCGAGCCGCGGACACCGGGGTCGGTGACCGGGCCGATCACCGGCGGCAGCAGCTCGGTGAACCCCTCGCCGCCGAGGAACTCCCGCACGGCGTTCAGCACCTGGTGCTGGACGCGCAGCGCGGCCTGGGTGACGGGCGAGGCGAGGTGCACGGGCAGCGGCGGTGGCAGCTGCCCGTCGGGGGTGTCGGTCATGGCGCTCCTGTCGGGTCCGGCCCCGGCCCGGCCGGGCGGGGGCGTGTCGAACTTCCGTTCCACGTGCGACAGCGCGGCCAGCAACCCGGCCGAGCCGGTCCGGTGCGGCCGGGCGGCGCGCGACGGCGGGCCGATCGGCAGCCCGCCGGTGTCCGCCCACTGCAGGCGGCCGCCGGCGTCGAGGTAGCTGCGGGCCCGGCCGGCGTTGTCCGGGTGCAGGCAGTACGGGACGTCGAGCAGGCCGCGGGCGAACGCGGTCGGCAGCGCGCCGGCCAGGTCGTCGTCCAAGCCCAGCACGGCTTCGACGAGCGCGGTGGCCTCGGCGTGGATGCCGGTGTCCTCGGTGCCGGCCCCGGCCGGCGTCCCGGCGGCGACGCGCGCGGCGAGCTCGAGCGCGTCGACGTTCTCCGCGACGGTCGGGATCCGGTGGGCTTCCGCGGCCGTCTTGACGATCAGCCGGGCCGCGCCGGACCGCACCGCGAGCCGCGCGGCGGACGTCAGCAGCCGGGCCGCGCCGGCCGGCGTCCGCGGGTAGACGCCCATGTAGGCGTAGACCACGACGTGCCACTCGACGCCGGGCAGGTACCGGGCGGCCAGCAGGCGCAGCGCCCGGACGGCTTCCTCGTCCTGCGCCGGGTCGGTCTGCTGCGCGTAGCTGAGCGAGACGCTGCGGAGTCCGTGCTGGGCGAAGAAGATCGCTTCGAGGACGCTGATCGCGACCAGCAGGCCCGGCGGGCAGAGCTGGCCGAGCATGCAGCCGCCGAACGTCTCCAGGTGGGCCGTGCCGCTCGCCGCCGCCAGCCGGGCGCAGGCGTCGGCCCAGTGCCGCACCGCCGTCCGCAGCGGGGTGCGGCTGTAGGGCAGGCAGTACGAGACCGGCCCGCCCTCGGTCGCGTCCAGGCCGGCGGCGACGAGCGTGGCGACGATGTCGCGCGGAGCGGCCGAACCGTGCCGCACCTGGACCGGGAAGTCCGGGCCGAGCACGCCGGCCAGCACCTCGCGGGTCACCTCCGGGCCGTGCGTGACGAGCGGGAAGCCGTTGAGCGGCGCACCGTCGGCGAGCGCACGGGCCGCCGTCACGAGGTCCCCGACGCGGGTGTAGCTGTCGAGGGTCAGCGTGCCGACCGTGGTGGCCGCCGCGTCGTGGGTGCGGCGCAGGCCGTCCCGCATGACCTCCGGCGCCGGGAAACCCATCCGCGGCTGGACGACCAGCCGGCCGGCCGCGTGCTCCCGGGCGACGAACGCCCCGAACGGCACGCTCACGACGCCACCCGCACCGGCAGCGCGGCCAGGTAGCGCCGGAAGGCGGCGATGTCGCCGTCGCCGAAGACGCGGTCGAAGCCCGCCGCGCGCAGCTCGGCTTCCGCCGCCACGCCCCGGGTGCCGTCGACGCCGAGCTTGCCGCCGATGACCAGGGCCGCGCCGGCCAGCGCGGCCCGCAGGCGCGGGGCCAGGCGGAGGCCGTCGGTGTGCCCGTGGCCGTTGACCGTGCTGAGCACCACCACGTCCGGGTCCAGCCGTCGGCACTCGCGCACCACCAGCTCGTCCGGCACGCACGCGCCGAGGTTCGTCACCGCGAAGCCGAGCTCTTCGAGCAGCAGCTGCAGGTAGACGAGGTTCCAGGTGTGCGCGTCGGAGGCCGTGCTGCTGACCACCGCGACCGGGCGAAGTTCCGAAGTCACGTTCCCGAACCTAAGCGGGGCACCGGAGCCCGACCGGCAGTTGCGGCGGCAGGAGGGCGGCGGCAACCCGGCGGGCACCGAAACTGCCGCCGCACTGCCGCACCGGCTGCCGCCGCGCGGCCGGGACGCGGCCTAGCGTCGGCTCACGAGCGAACCCGGGTGGCTCCACTGTGGACGCCCGCGGCGGGTGCGGCGAAAGGACAAACGATGGGTTCACTGGGCGTCAAAGAGTTCCTGCCGCTCGACTGGGTGGTCGAGCCCGGCGAGCCGGCGAGCGCCGAAGTGCGCGAGCTGACCGATCTCGACGCCGCCGTGGCGTGGCTCGCCGAAGCGGCGCCGTCGCTGCGGGCGGCGTTGCACCGCCACGGCGCGGTACACCTGCGCGGCCTGCCGATCGCGAGCGTCGAGGACTTCGGGCGCGTCCGCGACACGCTGATGCCGGCCCGCACGCCGTACCGCGAGAAGGCGACCCCGCGCAGCGACTTCGGCAACGGCGTCTTCTCCTCGACCGACCTGCCGGCCGCCCAGCGGATCCGGATGCACAACGAGAACAGCTACACGCTCACCTTCCCCGGCCTGCTGATGTTCTCCTGCCTGATCGCGCCGACCGAGGGCGGGGCGACGCCGGTCGCCGACGTCCGCAAGGTGCTGCGCGCGCTGCCGGCGGAGCTCGTGGCGAAGGTCCGCGCGCACGGCTGGCTGCTCGACCGCAGCTACTCCGAGCACATCTCGACCGACTGGCGGACCGCGTTCGCCGCGACCACCCGCGAGGACGTCGAGCGCTACTGCGCCGAGAACCTCATCGCGGCCCGCTGGCAGGCCGACGGGCACCTGCGGACCAGCCAGGTGCGGCCCGGCGTCATCAGCCACCCGGTCACCGGCGAGGAGGTCTGGTTCAACCACCTGGCCTTCTGGAACGAGTGGTCGCTCGACGAGGAACTGCGCGAGACGCTGATCGACGAGTTCGGCCGCGACGACCTCCCGTTCAACACCGCCATCGGCGACGGCAGCCCGCTGACCCGCGAGGAGATGGCCGCACTGGACGCCGCCTACGACGCCGCGACCGTGCGCAAGCAGTGGCAGCCGGGCGACCTGCTGCTCGTCGACAACATCCTGAACACCCACGGGCGCGACCCGTTCCGCGGCGACCGCAAGATCGTCGTCGCGATGGGCGAGCCCGTCGACGTCGCCGACTGCGCGCCGACCGTCCCGCCGGCCGGGGCCCGCTGATGGCCGGCCTGCTCCCCCGCTTCCGCGACGCGGTCCGCCGCGCGCCCGAGCGGATCGCCGTGCGGGACACCGATTCCGCGCTGACCTTCGCCGAACTCGACCGCCGAAGCGCCGCGCTGGCCGGCGCCCTGCGCGCTCACGGCGTCGGGCGCGGCGACCGCGTCGGGGTCGCTCTCGGCCGGGGCACCGACCTCGTGGTGGCCCTGCTCGCCGTCTGGCGGACCGGCGCCGCCTACGTCCCCCTCGACCCGGCGTACCCGGCCGACCGGCTGGCCTTCATGGCCGGTGACGCGGCGATCCGGGCCCTGGTCTCGGCGACGACGCCGGGCTGGCTCCCGGCGGACGCGGTCGTCGTCGCACCCGGTGCGGAGGGACCGGCCGCGGCCGACACCGCCGTGTCGGACTTCGATCCCGCCTACGTGATCTACACGTCCGGCTCGACCGGGCGCCCCAAGGGCGTCCCGGCGCACCACGGCGCGGTGGCCGCGCTCGTCGCCGCGCTCGAGCAGGCGGGCATGTACGCGGCCGGGCCCCGGGTCGTCGCCTGGAACGCCAGCGTGTCCTTCGACGCCTCCGTGCAGCAGTGGGCACGCGTCTGCCGCGGCGACACCGTCGTGGTCCTCGACGACGCCCACCGCACCGACCCGGCCGCGCTCGCCGCGTGGCTGGACGACTGCGGTGTCACCGATCTCGACCTGACGCCGTCGCACTGGACGGCGTTGCGGGAGCACCTGCTCGACCGCCCGCTGCGGCTGTTCGTCGGCGGGGAGCCGATCCCGGAGCCGATGTGGCGGGAACTGGCCGCGAGCCGGCTGGAGGCGCTGAACCTCTACGGCCCGACCGAGTCCACTGTGGACGCCACGGCGACGTGGGTCACCGGCCCGGCCCCGCACATCGGCGTGCCGCTGGCCGGGATCCGGGCCCACGTCCTCGACGCCGCCCTGCGGCCGGCGCCCTCGGGTGAGCTGTACCTGTCCGGGCCGCGACTCTCGGCCGGGTACCTCGGCCGGGCGGGCCTGACCGCCGAACGGTTCCTGCCCGACCCCTTCGGCCTGCCGGGCACGCGGTTGTACCGGACCGGCGACGAGGTCCGCTGGACCGGCGGCGGCACCTTGGAGTTCACCGGCCGGCTCGACCGCCAGGTGAAGCTGCGCGGCTACCGGATCGAGCTCGGCGAGATCGAGGCGGTGCTGTGCGAGGCCCCCGGCGTCACCGCCGCGGCGGTCGTGCTGCGCGACGACCGGCTGATCGCCTACCACGTCGGCGGCGGAGACCCGCGTGCGACGGCGGCCGAAAAGCTGCCGGAACACATGGTCCCGGCCGCGTTCGTCCGGCTCGAGACGCTCCCGCGCACGCCGAACGGCAAGCTCGACACCGCCGCGCTGCCCGAGCCGGAGGCCGACGGCGGCCCGGCCCCGAGCGGACCGGTCGAGGAGCTGATCGCGGACGTCTGGGCGGAGGTGCTGGGCCGCGACGGCGTCGGCGCCGACGACGACTTCTTCGCCCTCGGCGGGCACTCGCTGGTCGCGCTGCGCGTGGTCGCCCGGCTGAAGAAGAACTTCGGCGTTCCTGTGTCCACAAAGGACGTCTACCGGCACCCCCGGCTGGCCGACCTCGCCAAGCACGTCTCGGCGCTCGCCACGAGCTGAAAGGAGCACGGCGATGGACAACCTCCGCAACACCGTGGTGCGCGCCAAACCCAACCCGGGCGCGGCGAAGACGCTGGTGTGCCTCGGGTTCTGCGGCGGCGGCTCCGGCCCGTACCTGCCGTGGGCCGACGTGCTGCCGCCGGACGTCGAACTGGTGACGATCTGCTACCCGGGGCGCGACGGCCGTTTCCTCGACGACTTCGCCCCGGACTGGGACGCGCTCGCCGAAGACGCGACCGACGCCGTGACCGCGGCCGCGCGCCCGCGCCCGTACCTGTTGTTCGGGCACAGCATGGGCGGCTGGATGGCGTTCGAGGTGGCGCACCGCCTGCGGCTGCGGGGCGGCCCGCTGCCGGAGACGCTGATCGTGTCGTCGGCGAACGCGCCGAGCCGCGGGCTCACCCCGCGGGACATGTTCCCGGCCCAGCAGGACACCGACGAGCAGCTGGTGGCGTGGATGCGCACCAACGGCCTGCTACCCGGCTACGTGCTCGACGACCCGGAGCTGAGCGAGATGGCCCTGGAGCTCATGCGGGCCGACATCCGGGTCCGCGACACGTTCCGGGCCCCCGAAGGCGCGACGGCGAGCGTCCCGCTGGAGGTGCTGACCGGCGCCGACGACGACGTGATCGTCCCGGACGCGGCCGAGCAGTGGCGGGCGCTGGCCGGGAACGGCTACCGGCACGTCGAACTCCCCGGTGGGCACTTCTACACCCCGGAGATCTGGCGGACCCTGCCCACCCGGATCCCGGCCCTGTCCCCGCTCCCGGCGGCCGGCTGACCCCGCGGCGGGGTCCTCCCGGCCCGGAGGACCCCGCTACGGTGTCGGCTGAAGCTTCGGTCAACGGAAGGCGGCGGCGTGGCGGGCAAACGCGACCTCATCCTGCGGGCGGCGGTCGCCGTGATCGCGCGGAGCGGGGTCCGCGGCCTGCGGGTCGAAGAGGTCGCGGCCGAAGCCGGGGCGTCGACGGGCCTCATCTACTACCACTTCAAGGACCGCGCCGGGCTGCTGAGCGCCACGCTCGACCACGTCAACGACCGCGCCGAGCGGTACACGACCCGGGCGCTGCCGGACACCGGGGACGCGCGGGTCCTGCTGGAGCAGAGCCTGCTGCTGGAGCTGCAGGACGTCGACGAGGTCCGGGAGAACAGCCTCGCGTGGGGCGAGCTGCGCGCCAGCGCGGTGTTCGAACCCGGGCTGCGCGACCGGCTGACCGGCGCCACCGGGACGTGGGTCGCCGAGATCGCCGAGCTCGTCGCGGCCGCGGCTCCGGCCGCCCCGGCGGACGACGTCGCCGAGCGGCTGACCGCGCTGGTCGAAGGCCTGTCGGAGCGGTGGCTGTCCGGGACGCTCCCCCTGGCCAGGGCACGCGACTTGCTGTCCGGCGCGATCACGGCCGAACTCGGCTCCTGACCCCCTTGTCGCGGAGGTCACTGACGATCCGTCGGTTTCGATTTGACTGAATTTTCAGTCAGTGTCACGCTGGGGTCATGCCACCCGAACTCCTGTCCCGCCGCGGCGCTCTCACGGCTTTGGCCGGGCTGGGCGCCACCGCCCTCGCCGCGTGCACCACGCGGACCCCGCCGGGCTCGCCAGGCTCGCCAGGCTCGCCGGCCGTGAGCCCTGCCCCGGCCGCGCGGACCTTCGGTGCCGAATGGGAGCACCACGCCCGCACGCTCATGTCCTGGCCGTCGTCGGCGGGGATCTGGGGCGCCGACCTGCCCGACGTCCAGGCGGACATCGCGCGGCTGGCCCGTGCCGTGGCCGGGTTCGAGAACGTCGTCCTGCTCGCGAAACCCGCGGACCGGAACCAGGCGCAGGCCGCCGTGGGCACCGACGTCGAGGTCGTCCCCATCCCGACCGACGACCTGTGGGCCCGCGACACGGCACCGGTTTTCGTCCAGGAGGGCGGAAAGCCGGCCGGCATCGACTTCGGCTTCAACGGCTGGGGCGGCAAGCAGCAGCACCCGAACGACTCCGGCGTCGCGCGCGCGGTGCTGGCGGAGTACCGGCTCCCCCGCGTCGTGGCCCCGCTGGTCGCGGAGGGCGGCGCGCTGGAGACCGACGGCGGCGGCACGTTGCTGGTCACGGAAAGCTCGCTGGTCAACGACAACCGCAACCCCGGCAAGGACCGGCAGCGGGTCGAAGCCGAGCTCAAGACCACCCTCGGCGTCAGCACGGTGATCTGGCTCGCGGGCGTGCGCGGCGAGGACATCACCGACGCGCACGTCGACTGCCTCGTCCGCTACGTCGCGCCGGGGGTCGTGGTGCTGGACAAGGCTTTCCCGGGCGGGCCGCCGGACGTCTGGTCCCGCGCCGGCGACCAGGCCCGCGGAGTGCTCACCGAGGCCACCGACGCCGCCGGGCGGCGCCTCGAGGTCGTGGACCTCCCCCAGCCCGACCCGGACCGGATCACCGGCCGCGGCGACGCGTTCGTGTCGTCGTACGCGAACTTCTACGTGGCCAACGGCGCGGTGTTCCTCCCGAAGTTCGGCGACTCCGCGGCTGACGACCGCGCCCACGGCATCCTGGCGGAGCACTTCCCGGGCCGCGAGGTGGTCCTGGTCCCGATCGACGCCATCGCCGCCGGCGGCGGCGGGATCCACTGCTCGACGCACGACATGCCGGGCTGATCCGAGGTGCGCACGACCGGCGCCGGGACGTGCTCACCGGCGGGTCCGCCCGGCGGTAAAGTCGAAGGCGTGCGGGATCCGGGAAGTGGTGCGGACGCGGTGTTGCCGGACGTGCTGGCCGAGGGACTGCGGGTGGTGTTCGCCGGCATCAACCCCGGCCTCACGTCGGCGGCGGCCGGGCACAGCTTCCACACCCCGGGCAACCGGTTCTGGCCCGCCCTGCACCGATCGGGGTTCACGCCCCGCCGCCTGCGCGCGGAGGAAGAGCGTCTCCTGCTCGGCTGGGGCCTGGGCATCACCAGCATCGTCCGCCGCCCGACGGCCCGCGCCGCCCAGCTGTCCCGCGCCGAACTCGCCGACGGCGGCCGCGACCTGGCCGAGCGGATCCGCGAGATCGGACCGGAGTGGCTGGCGGTGCTGGGCGTGACGGGTTACCGGGCAGCGTTCGGCGCCCCGGCCGCCCAGCTCGGCCCGCAGCCCACGACGATCGGCGGCGCCCGCGTGTGGATCGTGCCCAACCCCAGCGGCCTCAACGCCCACTTCCCCCCGGAGGCACTGGCGATCGAGTTCGCGCGGCTGCGCGTCGCCGCCGGCATCCCGGACCGCTCCGGTCTCCTCGGCGAAAGCTTCCTCTGATCAGCCGGCGTCGCCGGTGACGCCGTGGGTGCCTTGCCGAGCAAGATCGACCGCGGTTTACCGCCCGGCGAGCGGGGAAACCCCGGCGCCCACGCCGATCACGGAGGTACCGATGCGCGACCTGATCACGTCGCGGCTGCTCGAGCTCTTCGCGCGGCAGGGCGTGACCGGCGAGACCGTGCGCGTCGTCGACTACGACGTCCGGCCCGGGGTGGAAGCCGACATGGGCCACGGCGACGCGTGGCCGTCGATCCGCGCCAAGATCCACGAGGCCGACATCCTGCTCATAGCCACGCCGACGTGGGTCGGGCACATGTCCAGCGTCGCGCAGCGCGTGCTGGAACGGCTCGACGCCGAATTGTCCGAAACGGACGAGGACGGCCGCCCGGCGATGTTCGGCAAGGTCGCTGTGGCCGCCGCGGTCGGGAACGAGGACGGCGCGCACAAGATCATCGCCGACCTGTTCCAGGCGCTCAACGACACCGGGTTCTCGATCCCGGCGCAGGGCGGCACCTACTGGAACGGCGAAGCCATGCAAGGCGGCGACTACAACGACCTCGACGAGACTCCCGAAGCCGTCGCGTCGACCAACGCCACGCTGGTGCGCAACGCCGTCCACCTGGCCCGGCCGCTCGAAAAGGAGCAGTACCCGGCCGGGTGAGAACGCGGTGCTTCAGCCGCGCGAGTTCTGGGTAAGAGCACAGGTATCCGCGGTTCAACCCAGCAGCCGTGACGCACTTCGCGTCGGCCTGGCTCCGTGGAGCCGCCGTCCACACCGGAGGTGGCAGCAACCATGCGCACTGACGACCCGGTAGCCCGGTTCCACCGGCGCACCACGACCGTCACGATCACCGCGACCGGCGAGGCCACTGTGCTGGCCGCCGTCGGCGACCTCGACCAGCACATCGCCGAGCGCCTGTTCGCCCGCCTCACCGCGGAGCTGCGCAAGCGCCCGAAAGCGCTGCTCGTGGACCTCACCCGGGTCGGCTTCTGCTCGGCCGAAGCCCTGCGGATCCTGCTGCTGACCACCGGCGAAGCGCACGCCGCCGGCATCCCGTGCGTGATCGCCAGCGACCAGCACGCCGTCGTGCGGCCGATCGCGGCGCTGCGCCTCGAGCACCTGCTGCCGGTCTACCCGACGCTGACGCTCGCCCGCGAGCGGCTGGCGCTCTGCACGGCGTCGACGAGCCGGCGGCCCGCCCTCAGCTGAGCCTCAGCGCGGCAGGATGACCTGGACGGTGACGTCGCCGACCGTGAACTGCCACCTCCGCTGCCCTCCGGCGTCGAGGGCCTTCGCCGCCTGCCGCTCCAGGTCGGGGATCAGCTCCGCCGGCAGTCCCGAAGACTCGAGGGCACCGCGCAATCCGTCCGGCGAGTCCACGACGATCGTCATGGACACCGACGAGGAGGACGACGTCACCACCGTGGTGGACGACGAACCCGGCTCCTCCTCGTGGCTGCTGAACAGCTCCACCCGGTGGGGCCCCACGACGATCGCGGCGCCGAGCAGCAGGCCCAGCAAGGCGGCCACGGTGACCGCGCACCCCTCCGGCGGCGGCGCGACCACGGCGGACTCGGGCGCGGACTCGACGACCGCGTCCGCCGCCCGGCGCCGCCACTGCGCCCCCGGGACCGGCACGACCTTCGCCAGCCACGGCCGGTCCGGCGGGTACTGGACCACGAGGACGTCCCCCGCCCGGACGTCGGGCAGGTCGGCCAGGTTGACGTGGTGGACGATCTCGACGCGGAACGACGGCTGCCCGTCGGGAGCGACGGTGAGCACGAGGGTGACCGGCACGTCGCCCGTTTCCGTACCCCCGGCGCGCCGGCTTTCGATCTTCGCGAGCGCGACGCGGGGAACGACGGCCGCCTCACGGGCACGGCGTGGCACGCCGGCCACGAACAGCAGCACACCGTAGGCGACGGGCAGGCCCACGCCGGTCAGGATGAGCGGGACGTCTTCGAGGATGATGCCGGTGACGAAGGCACTCAGCGCGCCCCCGGCGACACCACCGCCGAGGAAGCCGCGCAGCAGGGCGGCAAGGGACACGAAAGCTCCTCAGAAGGGTGATTCGGCCGGATCCGGTTCCACCAGCACGGCTTCCGGGTTTTGGGGGTCGTACCGGACCCGCACCCGGGAACCGCGGGTCGGGGCCTGGAGGAACGGCGTGATCATCGTCGTCACCACCGTGCACTCGCCCGTCTCCGCCGGGAACCGGACGTGGACGACGAACCGCGGGTTCCCCAGCACCCAGACGTTGGTGAACTCGACGTGCGTGACGTGGCCGGTCACTTCCCGGCCGGTGCGGCGCAGGGCTTCGGCCCGGTCGTCGGCCTCCGCCTCGGTGAGGGACGTCCGCAGCTGCACCGCGATCAGCACCAGTGCCACCAGCGCGGCCACCGCCGGCACCAGGTAGGGCTCGTAGTAGACGACCCAGTCCACATCGGACCACGGCTCGGCGTCGCCGTCGAGGAACGGCAGCCGCCGCCCCACCGACTCCGGCGGCGTCCACGACGGGATCGCCAGCCCGCTGCCCAGCGCCACGCCGAGCGCCGTGGTGAGCGAGCCCGCCCGGAAGCCGGTGGCCAGCCGGTCCAGGGACGGGCCCGCCGCCCACAGCATCGCGAAGCCGAGCGAGGACGCGACCGTGATCGCGAGGCTGAAGAACAGCACCAGCGAAGCCGTCGGGCCCGCGTCGGCCCCCCACGCGTCGACGCGGTTCAGCGACATCAGCCGGAAGCCGTCCAGCAGCCCGAGCGAGCCGGACCAGCCCGCGGCCGCCCAGGCGAGCGTCGTGGGCACCCCGAGCAGCCACAGCCGCCGCCCGCGCCGGCCCGGCCGCGGGTCCCCCGGCAGTCCGAAGGCGAACACCGCGTCCCCCTAGTCGATCGGGCCGAACACGGCGACCTTCGCCGGGTCGGCCGGGTCGACGCGGGCCTCGTGCCGGGTGCCGGGCGCGTACTGCTGGATCGTCGCCAGCGGCGTGATCAGCGGAGCGACGGTCCGGTAGGTGCTGCCGTCGGCGCGGGTGACCTCCAGCGTCGCGGTGTACCGGGCCTGCCCGGCGACCGTCCGGTCGGTGGGCTCCAGCGCGCGGACGACGAGGGTGGCCGGCTCGCCGGTGTCGTACAGCCGCCGCAGCTCGGTGCCGTAGGCCTGCAGTTCCTGCTGCTGGCGCAGCTGCTCTTCGGCGGGCAGCGCCAGGAACGCGGCCATCGCGGGATCGGCGGTCATCGACCGGAAAGCCTGCGCGGCGAGCTGCGGCGTCGGCAGCTGCGGAGTGATGTCGTGCCCCTGGGCCGCGGCCGCCCGCCGGAACTGCTCCGCGTGCTGCTGGAAAGCTTGCGCACCGCGGGCCGCGCCCTGCTGGGTGGCCTCGTCGACCTTCTGGCGGATCTTCTTGAACATGGGCTCCTGCCTCTCTGTGCGATGTGCACAGCTTCGGCGGCCCGTGGTGCTACCGAACCCAGGTTTGCCCGTCGCCGGAGGTGTTTGGTCAGGTCAGCGCCGCTCGGAGGACGGGTGAGCGGACTGGCTCCGGCTGCTCACGCCACCGCGCGAGCCGGTGCGCAGCTCAGCGACCGGGCCACCCGCCACCGACCACGATCACCAGGCCTGCCCGTCATCGGAAGCATCGAGACAGGTCAACCCCGCCCAAAAGACCGGCGAACACGCCGACTCCGGCCGCTCACGCCACCGCGCGAGCCGGGAACGCAGCTCGGCGACCGGGTCGACGCCACCCAGCGCGCTCACCAGGATTCCGGTCGCCGGCGATGTCCAGGCCGGTCAACGCCACCGGAAAGACAGGCAAACAGCTCCGGCTGCTCACACCACCCCGCAAGCCAGGTGCGCAGCTCGGCGACCGGGCCACCCGCCACCGACCACGATCACCAGGCCTGCCCGTCATCGGAAGCATCGAGACAGGTCACCCCCGCCCAAAAGACCGGCGAACACGCCGACTCCGGCCGCTCACGCCACCGCGCGAGCCGGGAGCGCTGCCACGCGCACAGCTCGGCCACCGGATCATCGCCGCCGAGCGCGGTGTCGACCGCGATCACCAGCTCGGCCATCGGGTCCGCGCCGGGCACCGCCGCCGACGTCGGGAGCGCCCATACCGTCGCGGCCACCAGGTTCGCTCCGGCCGCGACCGCCGCGAGCAGCACGCCGAACGGCTCGGGCAGGCCGAAGTCGCTTGCGCTGGCGCAGCCGATCAGCGCCACCCGTGCCGGCATCGCGGCCACTCCGGACAGGGCGAGGTCGGCGGCGGTGAACGGGCGGTGCGCCCCGATCGGGTCCGCCGTGCCGGGCAGTTCGGCCGGGCAGGACAGGTGCAGCGCCGTCTGTGCGCCGTGCTCGTCGCGGACCAGGCTGACGTGCCCGGCGAACACCAGCCGCGAACACGGCTCGGCCAGCAGCCGGGCGAGCAGCCGCCGGTCGGTGTCGGTGCGGCGGACCAGGTCGAGCCCGCGCTCGGCCGCCGGCCGGACCGGACCGGCAGCGAGCCGCGCGTCCAGGTGGCGGATCAGCGGCGACGCCGGCTCCTGCTTGCCGAGCACCGAACCCAGCTCCCCGAACGCGCTCTGGCCGGGGATCCGCGGGTCGAGCACGTACACCGGCGGCCCCTCGGCGGCGCGCGGCAGGCGGCGCGGGATCCCGGCGGGCGCGAGCAGGGAGACGTCGGCGATGTCGAGGACACGCTCGTCGCCGTCGAAGCACGTGCCTTCCTCGCCCGGTTCCAGCACATGGTCCGGACGGCGGTCGGGCAGGGCGAGCAGGCCCCACGGCACCGCGGCGAGGCTGGGCGAGGGCTGCACGCGCAGGAGCGGACGCCGGCCACCCGCGGCAGCCGCCCGCAGCCGCGCGACGAGGTCGGCGGGCAGCAGGTTGAGCGCGAGCACCCGGGCCAGGCGCTGTTCGCCCGCGAAGCCACCGAAGGCGTCCGCACCCAGGGAGCGCCGGACGGCGTCGGCGACGCTCTCCCCCGCGCGCGGGGTCGGCGAGGCGGCGGCCAGGACCTCGCAAGCCGTCGCGACCAGTGCGGCGCCGATCGGGTGGACGTGCACGGTGCCGAGGTCCCCGGTGGTCCGCCAGCTGAGGTGGGTGTGGCCCGCGTCGGCGTAACGCAGGAGGAACGTCTCGCGCCCGGGCTCCGCGGCGGGCCACGTCGTGACGGGTCCGGCGGCCGGGCGGGGCGAGCCGTACCGCTCGGCGGCGACGTCGAGCCAGCGGTCGAGCTCCATCGGCGAGTCCGGCGACCAGCGCAGCGCGGGCGGCGGGGCGAGCCGCAGCGGCAGCGACGCTGTGACCGAACCCAGCGCGGCCAGCGGAAGCCCGGCGGCGGGCGGGGCCGGCTCGGGGACGGGCAGAGTGCCGGTCAGGTCGAGCGTGGGTGCCCCGGTGCCGGTGTACGCGCCGACCGCGCAGGTGCGCTCGATCAGCTCCGCGGCCAGCCTCGGCTCCTTCAGCCGGGCCAGCAGTGTCATCAGCAGTTCGGTCGCCGGGCCCGCGACGTCGCGGGCCCACGCCGTGCGCGCCCGCGGCGACGCGAACTCGAAGCGGTAGTCCGCCGCCGCCAGCGCCACCGGGAGCAGCAGATCCAGCACCGCAGGCAGGTCCTCGCCGCGGGCGAAGCCGATCGTCGCCGCCACGAAGTCGGTGTGCAGGCGCTGCAGCCACTCCCCGGACGCCCGCGCGCGCGTCACGTGCTCCTCCGCCGTCGCCCAGTCCCCCTCGGCGGCCGCGCACCGGGCCAGCGCGACGTCGAGCCGGCGCAGGCCCGGCGTGTCGCCGTTGGCCCTCCAGAGCTGCCCGGCGTGCTCGAACTGGTCGCGAGCCTGGCGGGGGTCGCCCGCGAGCAGCAGGAGCGTGCCCAGCGCGTGGCTCGCCTCCGCCACGTCACCGGTCGCGCCGGTGGCCGCGAGGGCGTCGCGGGCGGCGACGATCGCCGCGACCGCGCCCGGGAAGTCGCCGCCCAGCGCGCGGTCCGCGGCGAGGTCGATGGCGAACTTCGCGCCTTCGTGCTGGGCGTCGAGCCGGACCAGGTCGGCCCGCGCGTCCGCGTTCTCGCCGCCGGCTCGGCGGAGGCGGGCGCGTTCGGCGCGCGCCATCACCTGCAGCGACACGACCTGGTCGCGGGCTCCGCCGGGGAGGGTTTCGAGCGCGGCGAGGATTTCTTCGAGCGCGGCCAGCGCGCCGGCCGGGTCACCCGCCGCCACCTGGACGCGCACGTCGAGGATGCGCAGCTCCAGCTCGTCGGTACCGTGCGGGTCGAGCAGCTCGGGCGGGTACTGCCCCGGCCCGGCCGCCTTGCGCAGCGCCGCCCGGTGCCGCTGGCCCGCGATCAATTCGCGGGCGCGGCCGACGTCACCCTCCTCTGTGGACAATGAGATCAGCACGCGGTCGGCGACCTCACGGGATCCTTCGACCATCCGCAGCTCGGCGTACTGTCCGAAGTGGACGGCCGCGGCCGCGCTCACCGGGAAGGCGGCCAGCACGGCCTCGGCGCACTGCCGGGCGGTGCGCAGGTCACCCGCGGCGTAGCGGAGGGTCGCCAGATCGCTGACGGCGGCCAGTTCGAGGTCGGTCCGGTCGAGCCGCTGCGCGAACTGCCGCAACCGGGCGTATTCCTGGTGCGCGCCCGCGAAGTCCCGCGCCGCGGCGAGCCCCTTCGCCCGCTGCTGGGCCTCGGAGGCGTCGCCGAGCAGCTGCCGGTACTCGGCTTCGGTGAGCGAGCACGCCGGCAATTCGCCGTACGGCGCCGGGTCGAGGCCGAAGTGCCGCGCCACGCACCGGCAGTTGTAGCCGTGCGAGCCGGCCCCCGCCAGTTCGGCGGGCAGCGGCCGGTCCGGCGGGTTGAGCGGCGGCGGCAGGCCGACGAGCACGTCAGAACTCCTCACCGTCGGCCGCGACCGCTGCCCGCTCGGCCAGCGTCCGGGCTTCCGGCGGCACCGCCTCGCGGGCCCGGACGAGCGCGACCACGTCGGCCCGGTCTTCCCGCGTCGTCCCGATGATGCCCTCGGCCGTCACGCCGACGACGAGTCCGATGTGGACATCGCCGGTCAGGTCCGCCGCACCGGCGAAGTACCCGGCACCCAGCCGCAAGGGGACTTCCGCGACGACCTCGCCGTCACGGGTGGCGAACGCCGTGAGGGCCGCATCGGCGAAAGCTCCGGCGACCTCGACTTCCAGCCGGGTGGCGGTCGGCGCGGCGACGATCCGCCAGGTCACGGTGTCCTCCGCGGCGTCGAGGATCCCCGGCGGCACCCGGGCCCAGTCGACGCTCGTCCGGCCTCCGGCCACGATCCCTTCCGCGGACAGGCTTCCTGAGGAACCCGCGGCCAGGGCGTACGCCCGCTGTCCCGGCGAGACGGCGGCGGCCAGTCCGGCCGCGGCTTCGGCGCGCACGACGTCGTCCCGGTCGTCGAACCAGGCGGACAGCCGATGGCACAGGTCCCGGACTTCGCCGGGAACCGCGGTTGCCGCGAGTCCTTCCGCGGCGGCGTCGAACAGCTCCCCCGGCGTGGCCTCGAAGCCGTCGAGCACGCCTTCGGCCACGGCCGTCGTCGCGACGGCGGTTTCCAGGTCCAGCAGCGCCGGGTCCAGGGACGGCACGCCGAGGACCGGGCTCGCGGGCCACCACCGGCGGGCCCACAGGAGCAGCGCGAGCGCGGCCAGTTCCGGCCGCGCCGGCACCTCGACGTGCCCGGCGGTGAGGGCCGCGAGCGTGTGCTCTTCGCCGACGAGCCGCGTCAGCCACGGTTCCGCGGCGGCGGCGTCGCTCAGCTCGACGCGCATCGTCGCGGGCGCCCCGGCGAGCAGGTCGGCCAGCGCGAACCGGATGAGGCCGCCGTCCGCCGCGACGACGGGGGTGTGCACCGGGTGCGTCACGACACGGCCTCCAGGTCCGGCAGCCGGGCCACGAGCGCGCGGCGCACCTTCGTCCGCAGGTCCAGCGAGGTGGAGCGGACGACGCCGGTGACGAGGTCCCGGACGTCGCCGGCGCCGGCCGGGAGCTCGCCGCGGACGTCGAAGCCGTGCAGCCGGATCCACAGCCGGCCGAGGAACTGCTTGGCGAACTCCCGCAGGTCGCGCACGAGCTCGGGGTCCGGCCGCGGGGTGAGCGGCGTGGTGCCGGCCAGCGCCCGGCGGGCGTGCAGCACGTACCCCTCGCGCGCGACCTGGGCGGTGAGCTGCCGGGCGAACGCGGACGCACCGGGCGCACCACCGTCGAGCGGCCGCAGCGCGGGCGCGAGGACGACGCCGAGCGCGAAGCAGGTGGCCAGCGCGGGCAGGCCGAGCCCGAACCCGGCGGCGGCGCGGGCGAGCTCGTCGTCGACCAGGGTGTGCACGCCACCGCGTTCGTCCGCGGGAAGCCGCCGCAGGGTGGCACGCACCCGGCGTTCGACACTGCGTTCGAGCAGCTCGGGCCCGGTTTCGTCGCGGCGCCGCAGCGGGGGCACGGCGGTGCGATCGCCGCGCTGCAGCCCGAGTTCCGGCGAACCGGGGACCGCTTCGACGCCGCCGGGACGCCGCAAAGCGAGTCCCAGGGCGTGCCCGGCGGCGGAGCCTTCGAGCGCGCGCCAGGCGTCGTCGCCGAGGTCGTCCGCGAAGGCGTCGAGCAGCGCCACGGCGGCTTCGGGCGCGAGAACGGGATCGGTCCCGTCCTGCCAGTGCCGCTGAAGCCGGGTCGTGAGGCCGGCCGCCACCCGGGGATCGGCCAGGTACGCGGCGAGCCGCGCGACGCCGGCTTCCTCGCCGTCGCCGTGCAGCTCGCGCAGTGCGGCCGCGGCGGTCTCCGGCGCGTCCGGCCCGGGTGCGCCGGACCCGGTCGCCAGTTCGTAGGCCAGGGGGAAGCAGACGTCCTGGACGTCGCCGGCGGTGATGCGCAGGGCCCGCCGCTGCCGCTTGAGGTGCGTGAACCACGCGGCGGTCGCCCGCAACCGCGGGGCGTCGGCGACGACCAGCGCGGTCAGCTCCGCCGCCTCGGCCGGTTCGAGCAGCGGCCGCCCCAGCCGCGGCCGCGCGGCGGTGCGCACGACCAGCGGATCGATGATCTTCTTGACGGTGCGCGTCAGCGGCCCGCCGTCAGCGGCCGACAGGACTTCGACCCCGGGAATGCCGGCCCAAGCGGCGGCGAGCACGGCCGACCGCAGCCGCGCACCCCCCGATCCGGCCACCGCCACCCCCTCGCTCTCCCCGTACTTTACGAGACGGCGACGGCGGCCGGTCCACGACGAGGCGCCGCGGCTGCTGCCGGCTGTGGAAGTCCTGTCCCGTCTTGCGGCCCGCCTCGCCCGCGGCCACCTCGTCCCGCAGCAGCCGCGACGGCGCGAACCGCTCGCCCGGCGTCTCGTGCGGGTACTCCGGGATCGCCGTCCGGACGTCCGGTCCGGCGGTGGCCCTTGCGAGAATGGCGGCATGGCCGACACCGCGACGAACCGGACCGCCCGGCGCGGCAGGCCCGGGTACGACCTGGAATCCCTGCTGCGCGTGGCGGTTTCGGCGTTCACCGAACGCGGCTTCGACGGCACCAGCATGGAAGACCTCTCCCGCAAGCTCGGCATTTCGAAGTCGGCGATCTACCACCACGTGCCGAGCAAGGACGAGCTGCTGCGCCTGGCGGTGAACCGCGCCCTCGACGGCCTCTTCGCCGAAGCGGCCGCGCTGGCCGGGTTCGAGGGCCGTGCCGTCGACCAGCTCGAACACCTCGTGCGCGCGAGCGTCGGCGTCCTGGTCGACCAGCTCCCGTTCGTGACGCTGCTCCTGCGCATCCGCGGCAACACCAAGGTGGAACGCGCGGCGCTGGCCCGCCGCAAGGAGTTCGACGGGATCGTCGCGGACCTGGTGACCCGGGCGGCCGCGGACGGTGACCTGCGCCCCGACATCGACCCGGACGTCTCGGCGCGGCTGCTGTTCGGCATGGTCAACTCGATCGCGGAGTGGTACCGCCCGCGCGGCGGCACTTCGCCACCGGCGATCGCGGACGCGGTCGTCGCGGTGGCGTTCGACGGGCTGCGCCGCCACCCCTGACCGGCGAACGTGACCGACGGCGCGGTCGTAAACCGGTGGCGGCGCGCGATGGCCGCTGCTACCTTCCCGGGGACCGTGCGAGAGACCGAGGAGGTGGTACCCGTGAACCAGACGACGTGGGTGCTCTCCTCCGGGGTCACGGTCGGGCGATAGGTCGCCCGGGAGCGCCGTTCAGCAGCTCTCCCGGAAGGCACGACCATGCACTTCACCTCGGAAAAACACCTCGGCGACGGCGTCCTCGAGCGCGGATTCACCCTCGGCGACGTCCCCGGCATCCTGTGGACGCCCGAGTCCCCGGCCGGACCGGTTCCGCTGATCCTGCTCGGCCACCCCGGCGGCCTGGGGAAGATGTACCCGCGGCTGGCGGCCCGGGCCCGGCACTCCGTCGCCGACGGGTACGCCGCGGCCACCATCGAGCTGCCCGGCAGCGGCGACCGGCCCCGGCTCCCCGCCGTCGACGAAGCCCGCGTCGAGCTGCGTCAGGCGCTGGCGGCCGGCGAGCCGGTCGGCGACGAGATCGTCGAGCGGCTCATCTTCCCGCTGGTCGACCAGGCCGTGCCGGAATGGCGGGCCACGCTCGACGCCCTCCTCGCACAGCCCGGGATCGACGGCCCGGTCGGCTTCGCCGGCGGCGTGCTCGCCATCGCCGTCCGGCTGGCGCTGGTCGAGCCGCGCATCGCGGCCGCCGTCCTGTTCGCCGGGAGTTTCGTGCCGCGCCGCATGATCGAGGAGGCCCGGCAGCTCACCACCCCGTTGCTGGTCCTGCTGCAGTGGGACGACGAAGGCAACGACCGGCAGCTGGCGCTCGACCTCTTCGACGCCTTCGGCGCCAAGGAGAAGACGTTGCACGCCAACACGGGCGGCCACACCGGCGTCCCGGCCTTCGAGGGCGACGACGGGAGCCGCTTCTTCGCCCGGCACCTGAAGTGAGCCGGCGGGACGCCAGGCTCCCCGGCCTGGCGTCCCCTGGGTCAGCCCATCAGAAACCGGGAAACACGCGGCGCAGATCGTCGAGCGTGACGGCACCTTCGACGGTGACACCCTGGTCGTACGGCGCCTTCAGCCGGCCGCTCAGCAGCCGGACGAAGGCTTCCGCCGGCCCGTCGAACGTCGCGGACGGCGCCTCGAGGTGCGGTACGACGGTGACGGCGTCATCGATCACGAGACCGCCGCCCGGCACCCCGACGGAGACCGGGTTCGCCAGCTCGGCCGGCTTCGCGAGAAAGCTCAGCATGAAGCCGACGGGCCCGGCGAGGAGGTCGAGGAGCACCTCGGCCGAGCCGGCTTCCACCCGCGCGTCCGGGTCCACGCCCACGCGCACGTCCCAGGAGTGGTTGGCCACCTCGCTGAGCCGCATCCCGAGCGCGGTCACCAGCGGCACCGGCTCCGGCAGGAACCCCAGGTCGACGGTCAGCGACGAACGCTGCTCGGGCGTGAGCGCCTCGACCGTTTCGACCCAGCGCCCGTTGTGCTCCAGGAAGCCCTCGGCCTGCGCGCGCGGCGTGGACGAGTCCCAGCGGGCCCAGATCGTCTGGTTGTCTTCGGCGTCGACGGTCTCCCCGGCGGCCCGGCGAATCGGCGCGAGGCCGATCTCGGCCCCGCTGCCGAGGTGCGAAAGCGCCTGCGCGACGGTCCATTCCGCGGCACCGCTGGTACCGGCCAGCTGCTCGTCGGTGAGCGTACGAGTGAGTTCGGCCAGCACGTCGTGCTCGGCCCGGAGAGCGGCGATCGTGCGATCCACGAGTTGATCCATGCCCAGCTCAACTCCCGGACCGGCCCGGGTGTTCCACCGATCACCGCCAGCGATGCGAGGCCGGGCAGCCCGGCTTTCGTATCTCCCCGATCACCGCCCGTTATGTGCCGATCGACACCTTTGCAGTTAGGTAAGCCTGACCTTATTGTTCTCGCGTGCCCCACGTCCCCCACCCCGCCGACACCGGTGTCGACGCCCGCGAGATCGATGTCGCCTACGGCAGCGACGTCGTCGTCCGCGCCGCCTCCCTCTCCCTGCGCGCCGGTACCGTCACCGCGCTGATCGGCCCGAACGGCAGCGGGAAGTCGACGCTGCTGCGCGCGCTGGCGCGGCTGCACCCGCCGGTCGCCGGGTCCGTCACCTTCGCCGATGGCGCGGACCTGCGTGCACTGTCCGGAAAGGACATCGCCAAGCGGATCACCCTGCTGTCGCAGCAGCGGACCGCGCCGGGTGGCGTGTGCGTGCGGGAGCTCGTCGAGTTCGGCAGGCACCCGCACCGGTCGCGCTGGGGCGGGCGCGACCCCGAGGGACCCGCCGCCGTCGAGCGGGCGCTGGAGCTGACCGGGCTGGCCGGCCTCGCCGAGCGGCCGGTGCAGGCCCTCTCCGGCGGGCAGGCGCAGCGGGTGTGGCTCGCGAGCTGCCTGGCCCAGGACACCGCGCTGCTGCTGCTCGACGAACCCACGACCTTCCTCGACCTGCGCTACCAGGTCGAAATCCTCGACGTCGTCCGCGACCTCGCCGACCGGCACGGCGTCGGGGTCGGCGTGGTGCTGCACGACCTCGACCAGGCCGCGGCGGTCGCCGACCGGGTGCTGCTGCTCGAGGGCGGCCGGGTCACCGCCGAAGGCTCCCCCGCCGACGTGCTGACCCCGGCGCACCTCAGCCGTGCCTACGGCATCCGCGTGGACGTCGCGCTCGACCCGGCCGACGGGCGGATCCACGCCCGCGCCGTGGGCCGCTTCAACGACACCGCTGCGCGGACCGCGTCGGTCTGACCCATCGAAACAGGAGAACCATGCGCATCACCCGGATGATCCTCGGCCTGACCGCGGCCGCCACGTTCTTCGTGGCCGCCTGCGGCACCACCGAGGAGCCCACGAGCAACGCGGCCGCCACGGGCGAAGCCGGCCCCGTCACGGTCGTCGACTCGCGCGGCAAGGAGGTCAAGCTGCCCCACCCGGCCAAGCGCGTCGCGGCAACCGAGTGGAACGGCGTCGAGCACCTCGTCTCGCTCGGGGTCATGCCGGTCGGCGTGTCCGACATCAAGGGTTACGGCCAGTGGGTGAGCGCCGGCAAGCTCGACGGCACCCCGAAGGACATCGGCACCCGCGGCGAACCGAGCCTCGACACGCTCGGCTCGCTGGGGCTGGACCTCGTGATCGTCACCGACAGCGTGACCGAGGGCGCGCTGGAGCAGATCGAGGCGAAGGTGCCCGTGATCGTCATCAAGGGCGGCAACGCCCAGGACCCGATCGCCGGGATGTACGCCGGCTTGGACGTGATCGCGAAGGCCACCGGCACCGAAACCAAGGCCGCGCAGCTGAAGTCCGAGTTCGACCAGAAGCTCACGACCGGCCGCGCCGAGGTCGGGAAGCTGGGCGCGCTCGGCCAGAAGGTCGCGTTCTCCGACGCCTACGTCACGTCCGGCTCGGTCAGCATCCGGCCCTACACCAAGGGCGCGCTGGTGTCCGCCGTGTTCGGCAAGCTCGGCCTCGAAACCGCGTGGCCGATGGCGGGCGACCCCGCCTACGGCCTCGCGCAGGCCGACGTCGAGGGCCTGACCCAGCTGCCCGACGTCCGGTTCTGGTACATCGCCAACAACGCCGACGGCGACCCGTACCAGCAGGAGCTGGCGAACAACGCGATCTGGAAGAACCTCCCGTTCGTCAAGAGCGGCAAGGTGCACCGCTTCCCGGACTCCCTCTGGATGTTCGGCGGCCCGAAGTCCATGGAGCAGTTCGTCGACGCGGCCGTCGGCGCGCTGAAGAACTAGCGGTGCTCACCCTGACCAAGCCCGGCCCGCCCGCGGTCCGCCGCCGCGGGCGGGCGGCGCTGCTCGGCACCGGGCTCGCCGCCCTGCTCCTGCTCGGTTCGGCGGTGCACCTGACGCAGGGCACCGCGAGCGTCGACGCGCTCGACGTGCTGCGGCTGCTGTTCCGCGGCGCGTCCGGCGACACCACCGCGGTCGTCGTCGAGTCGCGGCTGCCGCGGCTGCTCTCGGCGTTGCTGGTCGGCGCCGCGCTCGGCGTGGCCGGCTCGGTGCTGCAGTCGGTGTCGCGCAACATCTTGGCGTCGCCGGACACCCTGGCCGTCAACGCCGGGGCGCACCTCTCGGTCGTCGCCGTCGCGGCGTTCGGCGTCTCGCTGCCCCTGCTGGGCGCGGCCGGCGTCGCGTTCGCGGGCGGGCTGGCCGCGGCGGTGTTCGTGCTCGCGCTGTCCGGCACCGGCGGGACCGGGATCGTGCGGCTGGTGCTCGCGGGCACCGCGATCGCGCTGGCGCTGATCTCGGTGACCCAGGTCCTCCTGCTGCTGTACGCCCAGGAAACCCGCGGCCTGTTCGCCTGGGGCGAGGGCTCGCTGGAGCAGAACGGGCTCGCCGGGGTCCGCACGCTCGGCCCGCTCGTCGGCCTGGCGCTGGCCGCGCTGCTCGGCCTGGCCCGGCGGCTCGACCTGGTCCACGTCGGCGACGACCACGCCCGGACGCTGGGTGTCCACGTCGGACGGGTCCGCTTCGCCGCGATCGGGCTGGCCGTGCTGCTGGCCGCGGCGGCGGTGACCCTGGCCGGTCCCATCGGTTTCGTCGGCCTGGCCGCACCCGCGCTGGCCCGGCTGCTCGCGCCGGTCGTGCCGGGCCTGCACCGGCACGCGGCGCTGATCCCGTTCTCCGCGGCGCTGGGCGCGGTGCTCCTGCTCGGTGCCGACGTGCTGCTGCGCGCGATCATCAGCCCGCAGCGCGCCCTGGAAGTGCCGACCGGCGTCGTGACGACGATCCTCGGCGCGATCTTCCTCATCGTGCTGGCCCGCACCGCCCGGATCACCTCGGCGACCGCCGAACCCCCGGCGGCGGGCGCGCGAAGCGGCGTCAGCGCGATCCGGTACCGGGTGGTGCTGGTCGTGCTCGCGCTCGCGACGGTCGGCGTCGCCGTGGGCGCGGTCCTGCTCGGGGACGCGAAACTGCTGCTGGGCGACGTCGTCAACTGGCTGAGCGGCCAGGCGGGCCCGCTCGTCACCGGCGTGCTGGACACCCGCGTACCGCGTGTGGTCGCCGCGCTCCTCGCGGGCGCGGCGCTGGCGCTGGGCGGCGCGCTCACCCAGGCCGTCGCCCGCAACCCGCTGGCCGAACCGGGGATGATCGGGGTCGTCGGCGGCGCGGGCCTCGGCGCGGTCACCGTGATCACGCTCGTGTCCGGGGTCGGGTTCTGGACCCTGACCGGCGCCGCGGGCCTGGGTGCCGCCCTCGCGATGGCCGTGGTCTTCGCGGTGGCGGCCCGGGGCGGTTTCACGAGCGAACGCCTGGTGCTGATCGGCTTCGGCGTGCACGCGGCGACGCAGGCAGTGGTGACGCTGCTGATCACGCTGTCCGACCCGTGGAACGAGACCAAGGCGCTGACCTGGCTGGGCGGCTCGACCTACGGCCGGACCCTGACCCACCTCGTGCCGATGGCGCTGGTGCTGGTGCTCACGGCGCCCGTGCTGGTCCGCATGCGGCGCGAGCTCGACCTGCTGGCGCTGGACGACGAGACACCGCGGGTGCTGGGCGTGCCGGTCGTCCGGTCACGCTTGCTGCTGCTCACGTGCGCCGTGCTGCTGACCGGCGCGGCCGTCGCCGGGATCGGGGTGCTCACGTTCGTCGGGCTGGTCGCCCCGCACGCGGCACGCGCGATCGTGGGCAGCCGGCATTCCCGGCTGCTGCCGGCCGCGGCGCTGCTGGGGGCGATCCTGGTCTGCGTGGCGGACACCGTGGGCCGCACGGTCATCGCTCCCGGCCAGCTCCCGGCCGGGTTGATGACCGCGATCATCGGCGCGCCGTACTTCGTGTGGCTCCTCTACCGGCACCGCCGTGGTTCAGCCCTTTCCCGGTGACCGGCAGCAGAAACCGGCAACCGCGGCTACGCGGCCAGAACCGGCGCCGGGCGGTCCCGGCATGACCGTCCACTTCGGACGCCGCCTCGCGGTGGCGGTTCCTTGCCAGACCCTCCTGCTGACGAAAACGCGACCGGGAAGATCTACCGGTACCCGGTGAACGCGGCGTTCGGCGGGCCGGACGGCAAGACGTCGTACCTCACGTCGGGCACCCCTTCGAGCGGAAAGCGGTGATTTCGGGCTGTCCAGCGTCCGGGAACGTCCCCGGCCGGCCGCACTAAACCGCGGGGCGGCGGAAGGCGTGTGCGACACCGACACCCCGGACCAGCCGGGGCTCGGCAAGAGGAGCACACCGATGTCGTTCCGCAGAATCGCGGCGGCCGCAGGGCTCGCGCTCACCGTGGCGCTGTCCGTGGCCACGCCGGCTTCCGCTGCCCCGGTCAGTGGCGTCGCACCGGCGTCGGCCGCCGTCTCACCGGTGTGCTCCGGCACCGGGGGGTGGGGCAAGATCGCGTACCAGGTTTGCGTCCGGTACAACTGCGACCACGACAGCTGCCTGGACCGCGGCTACCTCGGCCTGGTGAACCGGGCCACCAGCGCTCGCACGGTCCACTGGGAGCTGGAGACGTCCCTCTACTTCGACGGCACAGAGCCCATCTACGACGACAGCGGCAGCATCACCCTGGCGGCGGGCGAGCAGCGGACAATCTTCGCCCGTCTCACGTACCAGACCCCGTGCGGCTCCAGGACCCGCGAGTGGCTCAAGATCCAGTACGACAGCGCCGGCTGGAGCCCGGCGATCAGCGTGTCGACGGTGATGCCCTGCGTCTGACGGCGGGGTTCAACCGGCGACGACTTCCCGGACCGTCGCCAAGACTTCGTCCGGGTGGTCGAGGTGGACGCTGTGCGTCGCGCCCGGCCAGCTCACCAGCTGCGCGCCGAACGCCGTCGCCAGGCGTTCGTGCGCGCGGTGGACCGCGTGGTCCGGTTTGCGGTCCGCCGTCACCACCACCGACGGGAGGCGCGGGAGGTCGGACTCGCGCAGGTCGCGGGCCAGGTCGGTGACGCCGCGGACCGCGCGGACCAGCGTCGGGATGTCGAGGTCCGCCGTGCGCTCGAGGGCGGCTTGGCAGTCCGGGCGCAGGTCGCGGCCGGTGCGCAGGGCCGTCGTGCGGAGGGCTTTGGCGAGCACCTGACGCAAACCCGGCACCGCCGACAGCCGGCCGAGAACCCTCATCGTGCGTTCCAGGCCCGCACAGACCTTGGCGTCGTTGATCGGGGTCGGGTCGAGCAGGACGCCGACGGCGCCGCCGAGGCTCTGGCCGACCACCACGACCGGACCGAGGCCGAGCCGTTCGACGAGCGAGCCGAGGTACGCCGCGGCTCCGGCCAGTGAGCCATCCACAGTGGACGTCCCGGTGCCCGGCCGGTCGTGCAGGATCACGCGGGCGCCTGGATCGGCCACCAGCCCCTCGGGCAGGCCGGGGAAGAAGCCGTCGCAGCCTTCGGCGCCGCCGGGGAGCAGCAGCACGGGCTGGCCGGACTCGCCGCGAACCTGGACTCCGTCGATCTCCATGCCACGCCCGCTTCAGCGAGGAACACCTGGCGGCCCGCTTCGACGTGGGCCGCCACACCGTCCGTTCGGCGCTGCGGCTGCTGGCCGACCGCGGCCTGCTGCGCCACGAACGCCACCGCGGGGCGGTCGTCGCGCCGCTGAGCCGGGCGCGCATCGACGAGATCTTCGACTACCGCAAGGTCCTCGAGCTCGGCGCGCTGCGCATGGCCCTGGACCGGGGCGCGGACCTGACCCCGGTCGTCACGGAGGTGGAACGCCTCGAAGCACTGGCCGAGCGGACCCCACGGCCGTCGTGGCGTAAGCTGACGGAGGTCCACGGCGCGTTCCACCGCGCGATCGTCACGGCGGCGGGCAACGACCAGGTGCTCGACAGCTACCACCGCTGCGAAGACGAGGTCCGCCTCCTGCTGGCCTTCGTCCGCCCCGACTTCGACGCGGCGACGATGGCGGCGATCCACCGCCGCCTGGCGGTCAAGCTCAGCATCGGCGGCGAGGCCGCGACGGACGCCTTGACGGAGGACATCGACCAGACGGGCCGAGCCGCCTTGCTGACGGCGCTGCGCCGGGCGGAGGAAAGCGCACACCGCCTCGGCCGGTGAACGCGCTGGCGGGCGGTCGAAAGCCGGATAGCAGCGCCGATCCGGGTTGCCGATGACTTAACAGCTGATGTACGGCGACAACCAATCTCTTCAGTCTCCGGCAGACCCATTACTCGCGTCGTCGACTCCTTATGCCAGGACCTGTACACCCGCACCGGTACAACGAAGTGCTGCGCAGCGGCGCCATAGCGCATGTTCCCCGCCCCTTCCAGCTCCGCGCCGCTACCGATCACGCGCAACCCCAGCGTTCCGCCCACTTGCCGCCGAGGAAGAGCGCACGACCGACGGCGCGTGCGCGCCCGGTCCGCCGCACGCACCGATCCTGCCGTGATCGTGAGCAGGTGGCCGCTGTGGCGCTCGGACGCACTAGCGGTCCGCGCACCCTGCGTGGTCGTGCGTACCACAGCCAGCATCTTGAACGGCCCGGGGGCGAAACCCAGGTGCAGCGTCACCGAGGTTTGTCACGTGGTACCGGGTTTCGACTGTCGATGTCGTCGCACTCCGCGGAGCTGTCGAATTGTCATTCGCCGACGGGGTCAAATGTCCGGGTTCGACGTCCTCATGGTCGAGCGAGCCCACCGCAGGCTTCGCACCAATGCCGCCGTAGAAGCCGATCTTGAGCCCACGTGAGTGCACATAGTCCACCCGACCCGGAAGGCCGGACGGGCACGACGCTCGAGCGGGGAGATTGCCATCGGCGTCGCGCCGGTCTGCCTGCCGACAGTCGCCGCGTATGACGTACTCGTACCCAGCAGCACGCAGCCCGGAGGTGACCAGCTGATCCGCAGCGGCTTTCACGGCACCCACGCCGTCCTGCTAGACGCAGTGGGGTATCTCAGATCCTCAGCGGAGATCTTTCACCTGGAAACCGGATCGGGAGACGTATCGACCGCCGCAGAGACGGCGGTGACCAGCAAAAAAAAAGGGGGGTAGCACAGACGGGATTCTTCGCATTGTTCCCCACAAAAAGCGACAAGACTCCTTGTATCACTCCACCGCGCAACGGAGTCAAGGTCAACAGGAGTACTCTCCGCGAGGCGGCTACGAGCCGCTCCAGGTTAATCGGAGACGCGTCATCACTCCACGAAACCCGGGTCGATGGTCAACTTCTCGTTCACCATCAAGCATTCGATGATTCGCCCGACCCTCCCTCTAAGGTATGGCGCGCAATGGCGACGGTCTGACCTTGCCCACCCGAACCCCGGACCGTAATATAAACTATAATTTCATTGCGATCGAACAATTCGCCCCGAGGGCCAGACGATACAGCAAACGAGTACTTACCCGACCCTTCATATCCGGATCCGTGTTCCACGAAGTTGTCGAGCGACGCCAGAAAGCTAGTACGCTCATCCGTCTGCACTCTGACCCGAAAGGCGGATGACGGCAACCCACTAACACCAAACCCGCTCTGATCAGTAACGGAGACTGCGATCAGAATCACTTGACGAAATTCTGCGGAGCCGTAAGTGCTACTCCACTGAATGACCGCGGCGACGATCAACCTGCCCATATCTCCACCTGTCCACGTATACCATTCGGGCATCCCCGCGCGTAGTATGCTACTACTGACGTCCAACCTTGGGAGATCCGAGCGTGATCACGAACTCGGTCGTGTGAACCGAGATGACCTCGCTCGAATGCCAAGACCGAGGCAGCTGCAAGATCCGCCATCCCGGGTGGCCCAAGCCCCGCGAAGTGCGAACACTCGAGTCCTCGCCATCCGGGAGAGTGGCCGGGGTTGACCTCTCGCGACCCGTCGGCAGAGACTCAGCGCGTTAAAGTGACGGGTTCCCTACCACCGCGGAACGAAACGTGCCCTTGGACCAGTTAGCGCAGCATGTCCAGGAGGCAGGAGCAGGGAGCAGGCTTCGGCAAGCCCGCAGCTACCTACGCAGGAAGTGGGCTGCTGCGTCAGCCAGCAAAGGGCCCACCGCGCATCGTTCCACCAACCCGCCGTCGCAACCATGATCCGCGAGCAGAGCTAAGCCACGCTAATCACCGCGCTGTCCCGGTCACCGGTACCGGCAATGGCTTAATAGTCACAGCTCACCCAGATCCAGAACGGCTACACCAATAGAGAGTCCGAGGCAAAGTGCCCGGTCGTCGACATCGACCGCGAGTACCCTGTGATGCATCGGGATAGCAAGGATGCACGAGCCTGTCGCAGGATTCCAGATGCGCACCATCTGATCGTCACCGGCGCTTGCAAGCAGGAGGCGCCCGCGATACGAAAAAGCGCCCACAAAGTTCACTGCTGCCCCGTGCCCCGCGAGAAGCATCCGCTGCTCACCCGAAGCAAGATCCCACAACCTAACAGTCTCATCAGCACCACCACTGACAACGAAACTGCCACCCGCCGACTCATACACACAAACACTATTCACAGCAGCCTCATGCCCCACAAGAAGCATCCGCTGCTCACCCGAAGCAAGATCCCACAACCTAACAGTCTCATCAGCACCACCACTGACAACGAAACTGCCACCCGCCGACTCATACACACAAACACTATTCACAGCAGCCTCATGCCCCACAAGAAGCATCCGCTGCTCACCCGAAGCAAGATCCCACAACCTAACAGTCTCATCAGCACCACCACTGACAACGAAACTGCCACCCGCCGACTCATACACACAAACACTATTCACAGCAGCCTCATGCCCCACAAGAAGCATCCGCTGCTCACCCGAAGCAAGATCCCACAACCTAACAGTCTCATCAGCACCACCACTGACAACGAAACTGCCACCCGCCGACTCATACACACAAACACTATTCACAGCAGCCTCATGCCCCACAAGAAGCATCCCCTGCTCACCCGAAGCAGAGTCCCTCACAGAAATCGTGCCACTACCACTGGCAGCGATGACAGATTCTTCACCACCCGGCCCCCGCACCCGGCACACACTTCGCACCCACCCCTGGAAACCTTCGAAAACTACGCGCTGCAAGCCGTCGACCGGGTCCCACACACGAACCGTCTGGTCGTCGCTACCACTAGCCAGCAGCGTCTCACCGGACGGCAATGAGACCGAGCACACACCTCGAGCCCATCCTTGATGGCCGGCCAGCAACCAAAGCTGTTCCCCGCTGGCGCAATCCCACACACGCACAGTTTGGTCGTCTCCAGCGCTTGCCACGAACTCCCGCCCAAAAACCGAAAACGAGCAGACGGATCTCACCCAGCCCCGATGTCCCTCCATGACCATGATCTGTTCACCGTTCCGCAAATCCCAAAGCCGTACGGTGCCATCCGAACTTGCGCTTACAACAACAGGACGGTCGCTCACCGACGCGAAGCAAACAGCTCGAACCCAGCCTTGGTGGCCTTCCAGCACCATTCGCTGTTCACCGCTTACCGCATCCCAAATGCGTACCGTCTGATCGTCGCCACCGGTAGCGACGATTGGGTCCCCCTGATCCATAGCTGAACACACGGCCCGCACCCAACCCACGTGCCCGGTCAGCACCGTCCGCAACCCGGCGCCGACCGGGTCCCAAATTCGAACCGTCTGATCAGAACTGGCACTGGCGAGAAGGACCTCCCCGTCGCCCAATACGACTGAACACAGGCTACTCACCCGACCCTCGTGACCCTGCAGGATGAGCACCGGCTGTCCGGTCAACGGATTCCAGATGCGAACAGTTCGATCATCGCCACCGCTTGCCACCAAATGTTCGCCACCGATGGCTATCGAGCACACTCCTCGAACCCAGCCTTCATGGCCATAAAGAGCCGCCACCTGTCGTCCGGTGCCAGGATCCCATATGCACACCACCTGGTCGGCACCAGCACTGGCGATGAGCTCTCGGCCAGCCTGAACTTCGACGGCACAAACGCCATTTACCGCACCTTGATGCCCGGAGGAACCAACACCGATGTCGACAGATTCTTCCCGCGCCTGCGCCCAGCGAGCTACGTAGGGCGCATTCGGTTCGCCGGCCCGGAATCCCGTACGCAGATGTTCTACCACATCCGTGACACTATATAGCGCGGCTCGCTCACGACTCGGCGCCGAGGAAGCCTCCTGAGTCAGCCCGAGTAGTTGAGCCCGACGCCTCGCCTTTACCGTCTGCGCGCTTCCGCCTGCTTGGATCAGCCGCCATATATCCGCATGAAGAAGATAGGCGTCGTCCGCGAGAAGGTCATCGATGACTCCACCCGATGCCGCGTGCTGCGGAAGTGATCGCAGCAAGTACTTCGGGGCGTTCGACCATCCTATCCGCCGCCCAAGAAAAGCCATTTTCTCCGCGATCGCACGGTCGTCGACATTTTTCGAAGTCGTTCGCCCTCGAATCATCAGCAGAGTTTCATTGAGGGCTTCATGAAACAGTCGAAACGACGGATCTTCCTCACCTATGCTCGACTCCACCAGGAAATTTGCCGCGGAAGACCTCACGAACTTCCTGAGCGAGCGCTCGCTCACAACCTCCGCATACAGAGCTTCGACGACTGCACTCCAGCTGGTAGTCGTCAATCCGGGAGCCTCCGCAAAGGCCAGTCCAGCGAGAACATTCGACGCGCTGACGCCGTCGACATCCGCCATTCGATCAAGGTACTCAACGAGCGCCGACTCGACGGTTTGGTTCACAGAAATTTCTTTTGGATCAACTGCTTCTTGATCGTACAGTCCACGACTGCGCGCAATCAGTCCCGCAATGAGGAAGTTGGTTCCGGCGAGCTCTGCGATGCGTTCAGCAACCGGGACAGCAATACCTTCCAAAAAGTAGGGCCCATCAATTCGCTCGTCACCATCCAGCTGAAGACAAGCCAAAGAATACGACACCAAATCTTGTCTCTCAAAATATTCTTCACTATCTAGATTGATAATAGCTGCCGCATTACCGAGTGCGTCGATCAGAGAACCATCCTCATCACTTCCGCGAGTTCCAACAACTACTTGGACACCGCGGGCTGCACACGTCTGCGAAAGCGGCAGTACCACATCTCGAAGGATCGATCTCGCCTGTCCCGAACTTTCAGCCTCGTCAAGAGCATCGATTATCACATTGAACCGCGGCCGATGTCGGGAATCGAGGACATCACTCAAAGAAGGCGCAAGATCCGTCGCCATACTTGGCAATGCCGCCGCAGCAGCTCGAGCAATTTCCGTCGCGACCTCGAGCGCCGACTTTCCCTTTGCATGGACAGCACAAGCGACCGATCCAAGAGGGGCACGAAGTGCATCATCAGAAACTGGCAAACTGGCACGAATTGCTTGATCTGAAGTTGTGACGACCCTGCCGAGAACTGCGGACTTTCCCACCCCGGGCGAACCGGTCACGACGAGCACACGTCGGTCTGGCGCAGGTCGGTCAAGCCACCGTGAGATTGTTTCGAGAGCAGCCGTTCGACCACGGAATCTGTAGCCTTTTTCACTGTCAATACTGACACCTCGAGCTCGCGGCCGCCAGTGCCGCACGCCCTCCGGGTCAGCAGACAAACTCCAGCCCCACGCCGCCATGGCTATGTCGCCGGCTACGCCCGCCGTCCAAGCGGAAAGTTCCGCGATACCTCGCCCCGGAAATATCTTGTCCACCTGCAGGAGAGTAAGAGCGCGACCGTCACCGTTCCCGTGCGCCTGGCCGACCAGCCCGACAACCGCGTCATAGTCCGGCGACCACAACCCACCACCGCTGAAACCCGGCCGAACCAGATATCGGGAAGCCGTATCAATTCTGATCCAACCATACCCCAGCGCCGAGCCGACTTTTCCAAACGCGCTATCCCCAAACGGGTCACCCTCAGGGAAACCAAAGGCCCACCAGTTCGTATCAACAAGATCCGATGACCGAGCGCAACGCAAACGAGCCGCATCGACGCCAACAGGAACTTTTGTTTCGAGCTCGAGCAACGCGACATCTTGCATGCTGTCACGGCCAGTTTCGACGCTCAAAACTCGCAGACGCGAAGAGCTCTCGGAGCTGTCGAGGCGGGGAAAAGCGACCCACAAATCCGACGACGACTCTGAGACATGGCTGTTGATGACCACATGTGCACACGTGAGCACCCGACGTTCGTCGATGACCACTCCCGCGCCAAGCGGCTGAAAGTCTGTTGCCGACGAGTGAATCGCCGCGACCCAAGTGTCAGTTTCTGGCCCCGGACGCGGTGAGGTACTAGCGCTCACGACAAACTCTATCCACTATTTGAAGCAATAGGTTAATCGGCAACACGACCACCGGCACGCGCCTCATAGAGCCCTCCTCGGCCATCCCGGCTAATTGTACTACCATCTTTTTCTCGGCGCCACACGGCAACCCAAGCTGTCTCAGTTCGAGCACCGAGTCAGCCCCGGCCGACGGAAACGTTGAGATTACTTTATGCTAGACTACCGCAAGTGCAATCGCTTTATCGGACTTCAAAGAGGGGCAATCCGCAGTGACCGACAATGAGCCCAAGATTATCGCTTTCATCGGCGCGGGCTGCGTGGGCAAGACGACTCTGTTCGAAGCGTACCGAACGAGATTCGCAGGCGACGACCGCGTCAGCTTTGCAGCCGAAGCAGCTAAGCAGTACTTTTCAACTCACGAAATCCCTGACGAAGACCGTTTTATGGCGCCCGCGCAAGGCGAAATCCAGGCGATGGCCATGAGCGCCGAGCAAGAGGCTTACCAGCGCGGCCAGCTTGTATTCACCGATCGATGCGTAATCGACTACCCGATTTACGTCAGCGCAATGGGAGACGCCAACGGTTCTCTGGAACTCATGAGGCGAGCTCAACCCTGGATGCACAAGTATCTTCGGATATATCTGCTCGACCCGGCCGGAATTCAGTTCAAGCAAACCACCGAGCGTCGAGAGAATGCCGAGACGCGAGCTATGCTCCATCGCGAGTATTTGTCTTACCTTCGCCGCCACAACATTTCATACCGACTCTTGATAGGCTCTGTCGAGAAAAGAATGAGTATCGTGGATTCCGAGTTGAAAGATCTTTCGATAATTGCTTAGTCGACACAGTCTCGCAACATCGACGCGGTCCGTGCGGGCAACTGAAGATCGCATGGGCCAAGCTCGCCATACCGACCAAATCTGCTGCGGTTGTGCGTTTCGTCGAGTCGCAACGACTCGCCCATCTCTTCGCAAACATTTGGAACGAGTACTGCTGCACCCAGCCGGGCGTCCCGAGCGGCAGTTTCGATGACGCACACAATCCGTAGTCGCGGGGTCCGTTCCGGCGAAAAAATCAAGCTCGAGAGCGACTTGGGCGACCGTTTCACCATTGCCAAACGTTCAACGAGCCTGTGCGTCCGGCGGTTTCGAGTCAACCACTTCGCGAGAACCAGGTGGGCACTCGGCCCGGGCCACCGCTCCAGATCGCCGTCGTGCACCCGGCCTCCTTTGCTTGGTAACCCGACGCCGAGTCTACCCGAACCGCCGTCCCACACCGACCTAAATCGTATCGGCGTGCCGGATCGTGTTGCCCGTTCGAGACCAGCAGCCGTTTCGCGCCCTGGACTTGGCGCGCAGCTATCTCCCGCGAGTTCGGGCCCGCGCCGGCTCCTCGGCACCGTGCAAGCCTGCGAGTTGACCGCCCCGGAGAAGCTCGACCAGTGGTGGTCAATCGCCATCGTCAGGGTCTGTTGAACCGGCAGCTTCGGCGCGCCGGTACGGATGGCTCCAGTACGGCTTGGAGCGAAAGTTCCGCAAGGCTCAAAGGGAACTCGACGAGCATTGGCCGGGCGCCCGATCCGGGCGTTGACGTGACTACCGTCCTCGTCCTACCGGCGGTCATCTTCGACATCTGTGTCTCGGTCGACTCACCACCCCGCACAGCGCGATCCCACGTCGAGCCCGGTCGAGCTTCCGTGACACCGCGGCAGAGAACGCGCTGGACCCCCGGCAGGCTCCATGCTAGAAATAGAACCTGTTCCAGTTTTCACCGGCGCCGGGGAGGTCCGTGGATGAGCGTCCCGACGGTGACCGAGCTCCTCCTGGCCCGCGCCGGCGACGAACGCCCGGGCCTGCTCTTCGAAGACCGGACCTGGTCCTGGGCCGAGCACGTCCAAGCCTCCGCACGCCGCGCAAGTGACCTCCGGACGGCACTGGATCGGGACAAACCGCCCCACGTAGGGATTCTCGCCGACAACGTGCCCGCGTTCTCGATCCTCCTCGGCGCCTGCGCCTTCGCCGGGGCGGTGCTCGTCGGCCTCAACCCCACCCGCCGGGGAGACGCACTCGCCCGGGACGTCAAGCTCGCCGACTGCCAGTTCGTGCTCGCCGAACCGAAGTACCGGACCCTCCTCGACGGACTGGACCTCGGGGACATCCGCGTACTGGACCTGGAATCGGGGCTGCCGTCGGCGAACACACCGGCCGAGCCCGTCGCCGCCACCGCCGACGACCTGCTCATGCTGATCTTCACCTCCGGCACCAGCGGCGACCCGAAAGCCGTCCGCTGCACGCACGGCAAGATCGCGTTCCCCGGCGCCATGCTCGCCGACCGCTTCCGGCTGTCCACATCGGACACCGTCTACGTCACGATGCCCATGTTCCACTCCAACGCGATCATGGCGGGCTGGGCGGTCGGGCTCGCGGCAGGCGCCCGGATCGCCCTGCGCCGCCGGTTCTCCGCTTCCGGTTTCCTCCCCGACGTCCGGAAGTTCGGCGCCACCTACGCCAACTACGTCGGCAAGCCACTGTCCTATGTGGTCGCCACTCCCCCGCGTCCGGACGACGCGGACAACCCCCTGCGCCTCGTCTACGGGAACGAAGGGGCGAGCGCCGACCTCGCCGCCTTCGAGAAACGGTTCGGCTGCAAGGTCGTCGACGCGTTCGGGTCCACCGAAGGCGGGGTGGGGTTCGCCCGCACCGACGACACCCCGGCCGGTTCGCTCGGCAGGCCGGCCGGTGACGTCGCCATCCTGCACCCCGACACCGGCCGCCCGTGTCCGCCGGCCGAGTTCGACGGCCGAGGCCGGCTGGTCAACGCCGGCGAGGCCGTCGGAGAGCTGGTCAACACCACCGGTGCGGGCTGGTTCGCCGGGTACTACCGCGATCCCGGCGCCGACGCGGAACGGCTGCGCGACGGCATGTTCCACACCGGTGACCTCGCCTACGCCGACGCCGGTGGGTTCTGCTACTTCGCCGGACGGCTCGGGGACTGGCTCCGCGTCGACGGCGAGAACCTCGGCACCGCGCCGATCGAGCGGATCCTCCTGCGGCACCCCGCGATCACCGACGCCGCCGTCTACGCGGTACCCGATCCGGTGACCGGCGACCGGGTGATGGCCGCCATCGTCACCGACGGCACGCCGCTGGACCCCGCCGGGTTCGGGCGCTTCCTCGCCGGCCAGCCCGACCTCGGGCCCAAGCAGGTACCCGACTACGTGCGCACGGTCCGGGAACTGCCGCGGACGTCGACGTTCAAGGTCGTCAAGCGGCAGCTCTCCGCGGAAGGCACGAACTGCGCCGACGTGTGGGAACGCGCAGGACTCGACTACACCAGCCGGTAGCCCGCGGCCGAAAACTCCGCGGTCAACGCATAGCGGTCGCCGCGCACCAGCGTGTGGCGCCACTCCACCGGGCGGCCGCGGGCGTGGCTGAGCCGGTTGATCGCGAACGCCGCCACGTCGTGCGCGCACGCGAGCTGGACGCGCTCGGCCGCGGTCGGGATCACCGCGCGCACCTCTTCACGGCCGTGGTCGAGCCGCACCCCGGTGCGCCGCGCGAGTTCGGCGTACAGGCCGGTGTGCGTGAAATCGGCCGGCAGCAACGGTTTCGCGAGCGCGGCCGGCAGCCAGACGCGGTCGAGGGCCAGCGGCTCGTCCCCGGCCAGGCGCAGCCGCTCGAGGTAGACCAGCGGCGTCGACGCTTCGAGCTCCAGCCGCTCGGCCACGAGCGCGTCCGCCCGGACGTCGAAGGTGCGCACGACGCTGTGCTGCGAAAGCCCGGCCGCCTCCACCGAGGCGAACAGGCTGTAGAGCGCCCCCAGCGGCTGGGCGATCTCGGCCGGCGGCGCCACCCGGGGCTGGCGGCCCCGCTCGGCGACGATGACCCCGTCCGCGCGCAGCTGCCGCAGCGCCTGCCGCACCGTGCTGCGGCTCACTTCGTACTCCTCGACGAGCGCCAGCTCGCCCGGGAACTGATCGGTGAATTCGCCGGCATCCAGCCTGGTCAGCAGCTCGCGCTGGAGCTGGCGCCAGAGCGGCTCGGAGCCGGCGCGGCTGAGCGTCCGCGGTGGCATGACTTCCTCCCGGCTGGTCGCGGCCGACCCTACCCGTGGCCAAATGTCCGTACATCATCTAAGTTGAATGTACGTACATTTCAGCACGGAGGAAAACGGTGACCACGATCCGGAACGCCCCCGCCGCACCGCCGGCGCCCGTCCGCCCCCGGCCGGGCGTGGCACCCGGCCTGCTGGTGGCCGTCGCGGTCGCCGCGGTCGCGACGGCGCTGGGTACGCTGGTGCCGGTCGTCGGCGGCCCGGTCTTCGGCATCCTGCTCGGTGCGCTCGCCGCCGCCGTCGTGCCGCGGCTGCGCGGCGAGCGCTGGACGCCGGGCTACGGAGTCGCGTCCAAGACCGTGCTGCAGGCTTCGATCGTGGTGCTGGGTACCGGCTTGTCGCTGCGGCAGGTGCTGGCGGTCGGCGGCGGCTCGCTGCCGGTCATGCTCGGCACGCTGGCGGTCGCCCTCGGCGGCGCGTGGCTGCTCGGCCGGTGGCTCGGCGTCCGCGGCGACACGCAGACGCTGATCGGCGTCGGCACCGGGATCTGCGGCGCGTCCGCGATCGCCGCGACCACCGCGGTCCTCAAGCCGAAGCAGGCCGACGTCGCCTACGCCCTCGGCACGATCTTCACCTTCAACATCGCCGCCGTCCTGCTGTTCCCGCCGCTCGGGCACCTGCTCGGCCTGAGCCCGCACGCCTTCGGCCTCTGGGCGGGCACCGCGATCAACGACACGTCTTCGGTCGTCGCGGCCTCCTTCGCCTACGGCGACGACGCCGGGTCCTACGGCCTGGTCGTCAAGCTCACCCGCACGCTCACCCTGATCCCGATCGTCATCGTGCTGGCCGTCCTCAAGGCCCGCCGCGAAGCCCGGCAGGCCGGCCCGGGCGACACCGTCGCCGCGTTGCCCTGGCGCCGGATCGTGCCCCTGTTCCTGCTCGGTTTCCTCGCCGCGGCCGCGCTGAACAGCCTCGGCGTCATCCCCGGCTCGTGGCACCCCGCCCTCTCGGCGCTGGGCACGTTCCTCATCACGACGGCGCTGGCCGGGATCGGGCTTTCCCTGCGCCTGGCGGACATGCGGCGGGCGGGCGCCCGGCCGCTGCTGCTCGGCGGGCTGCTCTGGATCGCCGTCGCCGCGACGAGCCTCGGCCTGCAGTCCCTCACCGGCACGCTCTGAGCCGCCGCCCCCGGTAGCATTCGGCGGGTGATCGACAGCGACGGCGACCGGCCGGACCGGCCCCGGAAGGTGTCCCGCTTCGCCGACCTGCTGCGGGAGGCGGACCGGCGCCCGGGCCTGATCCGGTCCGCCCGCGCGGTGCGCCGCCTGGTGCCCGGCGACCGCGAACTCGGGGACGCGCTGTCGACGACGGCGGGTCACCCCTCCGACCGGGTCGCCCGGCTGCTCGCCGAGGCGAAGGCCGAGCAACCCAGTGCGGTGCGGGAACTCGGGCTCGCGGCCGTCCAGCTCTGGCAGGCCGTCGCCCAGGGACGGCACGGCGAGACCGGCGAGGCGACGATCGTGTTCACCGATCTGGTCGGCTTCTCCAGCTGGGCCCTCGACGTCGGCGACGCGCGGGCGCTCGAGCTGCTGCGCGCCGTTTCGACCGCGAGCGAGGCGACGATCTCGCGCCACCGCGGCCGGGTCGTCAAGGGCCTCGGCGACGGCTTGATGGCCGTCTTCGGCGAGCCGGCGGCCGCGGTCGAGGCGGCGTACGAGACGTGCGGCGCGGTCAGCGCCATCGACCTCGGCGGCTACCGCCCGCAGCTGCGGGCCGGCCTGCACACCGGACGGCCGCGCAAGGTCGGCCGCGACTACTTCGGGGTCGACGTCAACATCGCGGCCCGGATCGCCGAAGCGGCCGCCGGCGGCGAGGTCCTCATCACCGGGGACGTGCTGGCGCGCCTCGGCACCGAGCGGTTCACCGTCCGCCGTCGGCGCCGGTTCCGCGCGAAGGGCGCACCCAGCGACCTCGAGGTGTTCGCCGTCGTCCCGCGGTACGACGAGGCCTGACTCAGGAGCGGCGCGGGCCCAGCACCCGGTCGAGCTCGGGCAGCACGGCGGCCAGGTCCTTCGTCGTCCGGAAGACCACAATGGACGTTTCGCCGTCGTCCTCCGGGCGGGTGAACAGGTCGACGGTCTCCGCCATCGCCGCGTCGAACTCCGCTTCCGCGTCGTCCGACTGCCCGCGCAGCCACCGGCGCAGCACGTGGTTGTGCGTGGTCACCACCGCGCCGGCCATCAGCTCCGCGCGCAACGCCGTGTCCTCGCCGCCGCCCATCCAGTGGTGCAGGAACCCCCGGAAGAGCCGCTGGTACTGCTGCAGTCCCGAGATTTCGCGGTCCCGCAGCGCCGGCACGCTGCGCGTCAGCCGGTAGCGCGTGCGCGCCAGCTCCCCCTCGGCGAGGTAGTGCCGCAGGACCAGCCGGGTGCCTTCGGTGACCGCGAGCAGCGCGGTCGGCCCGGTCGAACCGGCCAAGCGGGCCTCGATGGCCTGGAGCAGCACTTCGTGGTCGGGGAAGATGACGTCTTCCTTCGCCCGGAAGGTGCGGAAGAACGTCGTGCGGCCGACGCCGGCGCGCTCGGTGATGTCGTCGATCGTCGTGTGGTCGTAGCCGCGCTCGGCGAACAACGCGAACGCCGCCTCGACCAGGCGTTCCTTCGCCGCCATCCGCCGCTCCTCCCGCTCGCGGCCCAGCCTAGTGCCGCGCGCCGCGGGTCGTCCGACGGTCGGGCCGAGCACCCCGATGTGGCGCGTTCGGTGGCGGTCGTCATAGCCGAGGGCCTTCAGCTACTCGTCGGTACTCAGTACCGTTCGCATGGTACCGAGTCCCAGAGAGGTGGCGGCGATGGAACGCGCGGGCGTGGTCGGGTGCGGGCAGATGGGTGCCGGGATCGCCGAGGTGTGCGCCCGGGCCGGTCTCGACGTCGTGGTCGTCGAATCGAGTCCGGACGCGGCGGCGGCCGGGCGGCACCGGCTCGAAACGTCGCTCGCACGGGCGGAGAAGAAGGGCAAGATCCCCGACGCCGCCGGGGTGCTGCAGCGGATCCGGGTCACCGAATCCCTGGACGACCTCGCCGATCGCACCTTCGTCGTGGAAGCGATCGTCGAAGACGAAGCCGTCAAGACGGAGCTGTTCGGCCGGCTCGACAAGATCGTGACCGCGCCGGACGCGGTCCTGGCGTCCAACACCTCCTCCATCCCGATCATGAAGCTGGGCACCGCCACCGAGCGGCCCGCCCAGGTCGTGGGCGTGCACTTCTTCAACCCCGTGCCGGTGCTCGCGCTGGTCGAGCTCGTGCCCAGCCTGCTCACCGCCGAAGCCACGGTCGAGCGGGCCCGGACCTTCGCCCAGGACGCGCTCGGCAAGCAGGCGATCCTCTGCCAGGACCGCGCGGGGTTCGTGGTCAACGCGCTGCTGATCCCGTTCATCCTCGCCGCGATCCGCATGTTCGAGTCCGGCTTCGCGACCCGCGAGGCCATCGACGAAGGCCTCGTCCGCGGCGCCGCGCACCCGCAGGGACCGCTGGCGCTGGCCGACCTGATCGGCCTCGACACCACCAAGGCCGTCGCCGAATCCCTCTACGAGGAGTTCAAGGAACCGCTCTACGCGCCCCCGCCGCTGCTCGCCCGGATGGTCGACGCGGGCCTGCTCGGCCGCAAGACCGGTCGCGGCTTCTACACCTACGAGCGGCCATGAGCGAGTGCTGCTGCCTGTGCGCCCCGGCCGGCCACGAGCACCACATCTGCACCGGCACCGCCGAACCCGGGCACTCGGTTCCGCTGCCGGGAAGCCCGGGCACGTTCGTCCCCGCGTGCCCGCCGTGCCACCGCGCCACGCACCCCCACCGGGGTCACCACCCGCTCCGGCGGCCCGGTGAGCAGCCACGACGCCTCGACGCCCGTGACTGGGACGCCGCCGCGCTCGCCCGGCCGGGTGAGCGGTCCGCCCGGTGGCCGAAGGCGGCCACCACGGGCTGACGGCATCGGTGCAAGAGCCGACGGGTGAGCCGTCCGGCCGTGCCGATGCACGGCCATTCGCACACCGAAACCGTTGAGGGACCGGAAAACTCGTACATCCGTCAGGTGACGGATGTCTGATCCACCGGTACCGCGAAGCATTGCTTTACGGGGCCCCGACGCTCCGACCTCGAGACCCGAGGAGGAGCGATGTTGCGTGCTACCACTACCACCGTCTCCACCGTGGTGATCTTCCTGCTGGCCATCAACCTGCGGCCGGCCGTGACGAGCCTGGGTGCGGCCCTGCCGGACATCTCGGCCGCCGGGAACATCGTCGCCGCGGTGCTCGTCGCGTTGCCGTTGTGGGCCATCGGTCTCGGCGGCTGGGCGACGCCGTGGCTGGCCAACCGGGTCGGGACGTACCGGACGGTCGCCGCGGCGCTCGGCGCGCTGGTGCTTTCGCTCGGCGGGCGGGTACTCGGGGGCTCGGCGCAGCTGCTGATCGGGACGGCGCTGACCTGCCTGTCGATCGCCGTCCTCGGGACCATCCTGCCCCTGCTGGCCCGGGGTTCCGCCGCCTTCACCTTCGGGCTCGGGCTCGGCAGCACGGCCGGCGCGCTGGTCACGCCCGCGGTGGTGCTCTCGTCGTCGTGGCAGGTCGCCCTCGGCCTGTGGGCGGGCGTGGCGCTGGTGGCCCTGTACGTGTGGCAGCGCGTCCCCGGCGAGTTCGCGGCACCGCAACCGGCCTCCGGGACGATGCCCGCGTTCGCCCTCACCATCCACTTCGGACTGATCTCGACGGTGACGTTCCTGGTCATGGGCTGGCTACCCGGCATCCTGCGCGACGCCGGGGTCCCGGCGACGACCGCGGGCGGCTGCCTGGCGCTGTCGATGGCCATGGGGCTGCCCATGATGCTGCTGGTCCCGGGCTGGACCCGCCGGTGGCGCAACCAGACGCTGCTCGTCGTCGCGCTGGCCACGCCCAACGTCATCGGGGTGACCGGGCTGCTCCTCGCCCCCGCGGCCGCACCCTGGCTGTGGGCCGCCGCGACCGGCGCGGGCATGGGGTCGCTCGCGTTCGCGCTGACGACCATCTCGTTGCGCAGCAAGGACCGTTCGCTCTCGCTGTCCGCGGTGGTCCAGGGCGTGGGGTACGTGATCGCCGGCTTCGGCGTCCTGGCCTGCGGCTGGCTGCACACCTTCACCGGCACGTGGCGGACCCCGTTGCTGCTGGTGCTGGCCGTGCTGGCCGGCCAGGTCGCGAGCGGGCACGCCGCCGTCACGCGGCGGACTTTGGCTTCGCTGGTTCCGCGTCCGCTCTTCGCGCGCCGTCAGGGGGACGCGCCGGAGGTCGGGGTCTGAACGATCGAGGAGGGTGGTTCGGACGTTCGCGAAGCCACTTCCGGCACCTCCGGCGCGCCTGCCACCAGGGCGGCGCGCCGGAGGTCGGGGGTTGACCGGGTTCGCCTCAGCCCGAGGCGGACTGGTGCCGGGCCGCTTCCCTCGCGATGTCGATGCGCGAATGCACCCCCAGCTTGTTCAGGATGTGCGACACGTGCGTGCCCACCGTCCGCGGGGACAGGTACAACCGGGCGGCGATCTGCGGGTTCGACAGGCCTTCGACCACCAGCGCCGCGATTCTCCCCTCGGTCGGGGTGAGGCTGTCCCAGCCGTGGGTGGTCTGGCGGTGCTTCACCGTCGGGCCGCGGCGGATGCCGAACGCCCGGAACAGGGCGCGCAGGCGGGCCACGTCCCACTGCGCGTCCAGCTCCGCGTACAGGTCGACCGCGTGGGTGAACGCCGCCCGTGCCGAACCGCGGTCTTCCTCGCGGGCCCTGGCGAACGCGATGGCGGCGGCCTCCAGCGCCTTCGCCCGGGACAGCGGCCGGCCCGCGTCGCGGTAGCCGTCGGCCGCGCGCAGCAACGTCGTCGCGTCTCCGTCGAGCAACCCGCGGCAGTACAACGCGAGCGCGCCGAGGTGCGGCACGGCGGATCCGGCGGCGAGCGCGCTCACCTTGGCCTCGATCTCCGTCGCGGTGCGGACGTCGCCGATCGTCGTGGCCAGCCGGGCGGCGTCGCCCAGCAGGTCCTCCCCCGCGTCCACGCCGGCCAGCACGGCCGTCAGCACGGCGAGCGCCCGCTCCGGCGCGCCGGCGTACTCGAAGGCGAGACTGCGGGCCCGCACCAGGGATTCCACCACCCGGTCGCCGATGCGTTCCCAGTACGCCGCCGCGACGTCGAGGTGCTGGCGGGCGGCGGCCGCCTCGCCGCGGTGGAAGTGGATGATCGCCGCGACGCCGTGGTCGCAGCACACCACGCTCGGGTCCTTGCGCTCGTCCGGGACGACGTCGACCTCGGCGAGCGCGTCGTCCCACCGGCCGGCCCCGAGCAGCAGCTGCCCGAGCGCGCTCTGGGCCTCGCTCAGCCGCACGACGCTGCCGGTGCGGTCGGCCAGTTCCCGCGCCTGCGCGGCGGCGGCGTGCGCCTCGGTGTAGCGGTCGAGCGCGCCGAAGGTGACCGACTGGTTGATGCGCAGCTGCAGGGTCAGGTCGATCAGCGCCGGATCGCCCCGCACGATGGCCATCGCGCGCTCGAACAGCGGCAGCGCCTCGGTCCATTCGCCGCGCACCATGGCGACCAGGCTCAGCACGTGCAGCGCCCACCCGGTCGCCCAGCGGTCCTCGACCGGGCCGAGCTCGGCCAGTGCCTCGGTCGCGACCCGGCCCGCGGTGTCGACCTCGCCGATGTAGCGGTGCGTGCGCGCGATGAGCACCAGCAACCGGGCCCGGTGCCGGGCCAGCAAGCCGGGCTGGGTCAGGGCTTCGTTCAGCTCGACGAGGAACTCGGCGGACCGGCCGGTCATCGCGCGGCACTGGACGACCGTGGTGTACAGGTCGACGCGCACGTCGGGGTCGCGCACGCGATCCAGTGCGCGGCCGGCGATCCGCTCGGCCTGCGCGACGTTGCCGACCCCGAAGTACGCGTCGGCCAGCCGGCAGGCCAGCGCGCCGGTCACGGCGTCGTCGAGCGGCGCGTCCCGCACCGCTCGACGCAGCAGCGCGACGGCGACCACCGGCGCCTGGCCGATCAGCGGCGTGGCGACGTCGAGCAGCCACCGCACGGCCCACGCGGGCACCGGCACCCGGCTGTCCGTTGTGGACACCATCGGCAGCAGCTGCCGCGCGACCCGCTCGACCGGCGCGTTCGCCTCGGCCAGTGCCCACGCGGCACCCTGGTGCCAGGCGACCCGGACCGCCGTCGGCATGTCGTCGTACAACGCTGTGCGGATCAGCGGGTGCCGGAACTCCAGGTCGTCTCCCGCGGCCACCAGCACCCCGGCGGCGCGGGCGTCGTCGAGGGCGGGCAGCAGGTCGGCGAGCGGGGTGTTCGTCACCGTCACCAGGTCCGCGACCGAGAAGCCGACGCCGAGCAGCGCCGCCGCGCGCAGCACGCCCCGCGCGGGCTCCGGGAGGAAGCCCAGCCGGTCCGCGATCGCCTCCGGCAGCGAGTCCGGTGTCGCCGCGCCGGTCAGCTCCGCGATGCCCGCGGTGTCGACCTCCAGGCACGAGCTCCTGGTCAGCGCGTCGAGGAGTTCGGTGAGGTACAACGGGTTCCCGGCGGCGCCGGCGGCCAGCCGCGCCAGGTCTTCGCCCGGTTTGCCGCCGGCCAGCTCGGCCACCAGTTCCAGCACCGCCGGTTCCGGCAACCGGCCCAGCCGCAACCGCTCGCCGGGCCCGACGATCCGGAAGAGCGTGCGCAGGTCGTCGCGGCGCGGGATCGGGCGCAGCACGCCGACCAGGAGCAGCGGGAGCTGCCGGACCGACCGGGCCAGCCTGCTCCACACCGCCACCGTCGTGCGGTCGGCCCACTGCAGCTCGTCGACGACCAGCACCGCCGGGCCGTCCTGGCACAGCTCGTCCACCAGCGCGATCAGCTGCTCGGCGGCCCGGGCGGCGAGGTCGGCGCCCTTGCCCGCGACGGCGCCGCCCCGCAGCAGCTTGGAAATGGCGACCCGGCGGGGATCCCGCGCGGCCGGGGTGATCCGCAACGCGTCCAGCAGCGGCAGCAGCGGCAGTGCCTGCCCGAGCTCGTCGCCCGCGCCCCAGTACACCTGGCAGCCCGCGTCGGTCGCGGTCACGCAAGCCGTGCGCACCAACGCGGACTTGCCGATGCCGGGCTCGCCGTCCACCAGCACGGCGTGGCCGCGCCCGGTGCCCACGTCACGGATCCAGGCGACCAGCCAGGACAGCTCACTGTCCCGACCGACCAGCAGCTCGGTACCGTCGGTGAGCGGTCGCACACGGAGATAATAAGAGGAAAACTTGTTGCCCAACAAGAGGTATGGTGGGGCGAACCCGGATCGCCCGGCCGTTAACCAAGGCTTCCCTTCCGGGCAAACATCCATTTCGATAATAATCCCGTTTCGTGATCCGAGCGTGATTCCGCTGCGCGGAAGAATGGCTTGTCCCGCCGTGCGCGGCGACGGAGATCACCGAGACGGCCGCCCGGACGGAACGCGGGAAAACGACGTTACCGCCGACGGATCCGTTCACCGACAAGAACTTCGACCGAGGGACCGCGACGCGCCGCCGGTCGTCCTGCATCCGCCCGCCCGGCGATTCGAAGATTTCGACGAGGCCGCGGTGCCCCCAAAGATCCGTACCCGCGGCACCCGGCGAGCGTTTGAACTCGACGTTGCCGGGCGGGGTCCATTCGTTGTTTTCCGCCTCGCCGGACGGCATCGGACCACGTTTTCCGCACCCGCTCCCCGGCCGCCCGCCGCGGGGTCGCCGGCCCACCGGACACCGCCGAACGCCTGCCGAGGTGTTCACGGAACGTGTTCACCCGGCAAATGCCGGACGGCGGAACCGGACCGTCCCGAATCACCGAACGCGGGACGCACCTCTCCGGAATCAGCGGGCCCACCCCCTTTCCGGCGAAACAATTCGTAGCCGACAACGACACCCCGCGGCCATGAACAAGATCTTCGATCAAGCATTCGTGCGGCCATTGTGGTGAATTCCCGTTTTCGATGTACGGCCGCGTTGTCAAGTGCCGAACGGGTGCCTACAGTGACCTGCCTGACTCCGGGGAATGATTCACACACACCCCTTGGACTCGGTACCTCACCCATGATCTCCTGTCGAGGAGCAAGGCCTTGTTCGGAATATCCAGGAGCAGAAGCCGGGTTCGCACTCGTCACGTCGCGCTCGCCGTCGCGGCCGTCATGGCCGCCGCCGGCGGCTGCGGCGCGCTCGGTGCGGAGGTCTCGAACTCCGCCTCGAGCGGCAGCGGCCTGGAAAAGCACACGCTGAAGGTCTCCATCCTGCCCACCACGGACCTCGGGCCGTTCTGGCTGGCCCAGGAGGGCGGCTACTTCCAGGCCGAGGGCCTCACCGTCGAGTCCGTGATCGCCTCGAGCGGTCAGGCGTCGCTGTCGAAAGCGATCTCCGGCGAAGCCGACATCGCGTTCTCCACCTACCCGCCGTTCTTCATCGCGCGCAGCTCCGGCTCCGCCGACATGCAGCTGGTCGCCGACGCGACGTCGGTCAACCCGAAGTCCAATGCGATCGTCACGGTCCCGAATTCCCCGGTGAAGACAATCTTCGACCTGGCGGGCAAGAAGATCGCGATCACGGCCAAGAACACCGCGTCCGATCTGCTCACCCGGTCGGTGATGCAGGACCACAACGTCGATTTCGGCAAGGTGAAATGGACGCTGGTCGCCCTGCCGAACATCGCCGCCGCGCTCCAGCAGGGCCAGGCCGACGCCGCTTACCTGCCGGAGCCCTACATCACGCAGGCCGCCAAGACGGTCGGCGCGATCCCCGTGATCGACATCAACACCGGCGCGACCCAGGACTTCCCGCTGACCGGCTACGGCGCGACGCGCAAGTGGGTGCGGGAGAACCCGAAGTCGCTGGCCGCGTTCCAGCGCGCGCTGCAGAAGGCCACCCACGAGACCCTGATCGACCGCGGCAAGGTCGAGCCGCTGCTGGTGCGGTTCGCCAAGATCGACGAGGACACCGCCAAGCTGCTCACCTTGCCGGGTTACGGCTCGGTGCTGGACTCGCGGCGGCTGCAGCGGGTGCCGGACCTGTTGCTGCAGCTCGGCGCCATTCCGTCCCCGATCGACGTGAACTCGATGATCGGACCGCAAGCCGGCAGATGACGCCCGGTGTGCCATCCTCGGCCGGGCGAGAAGTTTTTCCGGGGTCGTGTTGATCCGCGCGCCGCCCGTTCGACAAAGGGGGCGAGGGCCGAGCGGCGGCCCCGCGCCGGACGAGGAGCGCACGATGCCGAAGTACATGCTGATCATGCGGGGCACCGACGAGTCGAACGCGGCCATGATGGCCGACATCGACGAGATGATGGCCGCGAGCCGGAAGTTCATCGAGGAGCTGCTCAAGGCCGGTGTCCTGCTCGCGGCCGAAGGTCTCGACCTGCCGGGCAACGGTGTCGTGGTCGATTTCGGCGGCGAGACCCCGGTGGTCACCGACGGGCCGTACGGCGAGACGAAGGAACTGTTCGGCGGCTACTTCCTGCTCGAAGTCGCCACGAAGCAGGAGGCGGTCGAGTGGGCCACGCGGGTCCCGGCGGCCCGCGGGTCCAAGATCGAGGTCCGCCGCGTGGCCGGTAGCGACGAGACCCCCGAGACCGGCGGCGAGTCCTGATGGACGCCGCCGCCGTCGAAGCCGTCTGGCGGATCGAGTCGGCGCGGATCGTCGCCGCGCTGACCCGGTTCACCGGCGACTTCGGGCTCGCCGAAGACGCCGCGCAGGAAGCGGTGGCCGAGGCGCTGGTGTCGTGGCCGCTCAGCCCGCCGGCCAACCCGGCCGGCTGGCTGCGGGCCACGGCCCGGCGGCGGGCCATCGACGCGATCCGCCGCCGCGCCGCCCTCCAGGACCGCTACGCCCTGCTGGCGGCCGACGACGAACCCGCCGTCGAAAACGCCGACCCGGACCGGATCGACGACGACGTCCTCGCGCTGGTGTTCACCAGCTGCCACCCGGTGCTGTCCCCCGAAGCCCGGGTGGCGCTGACCCTGCGCGTGGTCGGCGGCCTGACCAGCGAGGAGATCGCCCGCGCGTTCCTCGTGCCGGTGCCGACCGTGCAGGCCCGCATCACCCGCGGCAAGAAGACGATCGCCGCGGCCGGGGTGCCGTTCGAGGTGCCGCCGGCCGAGGAGCGCAAGGCGCGGCTGGGCGGCGTGCTCAGCGTCCTCTACGTGATCTTCACCGAGGGGTCGACGGCCACGTCGGGAGACCGGCTGGTGCGCCCCGACGTCGCGTACGAGGCGATCCGGCTGGCCCGCACGCTCGCCGCGCTGCTGCCGGCCGAGCCCGAAGTGCACGGGCTGCTCGCGTTGTGCGAGCTGACGGCCGCGCGCTTCCCGGCCCGGACCGGCCCGGACGGCGAGCCGGTGCTGCTCGAGGACCAGGACCGGCGCACGTGGGACCACGCGGGGATCCACCGCGGGCTGGCCGCGCTGGCCAAGGCGGCGCCCCACGGCCTCGGCCCGTACGGCCTGCAGGCCGCGATCGCCGCGACCCACGCGACGGCGCCCTCGGTCGAGGGGACGGACTGGGAGCGGATCGTGGTGCTGTACGAGGCACTCGGCCGGGTCGCGCCCTCGCCGGTGGTGGAGCTCAACCGGGCCGTCGCGGTGGCCATGGCCACCGGTCCGGAGCCCGCACTGGCCATCGTCGACGAACTGGTCGCCACGGACCGGTTGCCCGGATCGCACCTGGTCCCGACCGTCCGCGGCGAGCTGCTGGCCCGGCTCGGGCGGCGGCCGGAAGCCCGCGCCGAACTGGAGCTGGCCGCCCGGCTGTGCACCAACCAGCGCGAACGCTCGGTGCTGCTGCGGAAGGCGGCCGCGCTGGACTGACGTCTCACGTGCTTCGCGGCATCTGTCCGGCGGAACCCTGGTCAAGCGGGCCGGGATGGACCAGGATGCGCGGGTGCCTGACATCCGAGGATTCAGCCTGTTCGCCCGAATCGGCCTCGTCTGCTACGCCATCGTGCACCTGGTCGTGGCGTGGCTGGCGGCGCAGGTGGCGCTCGGCGACAACGAAAAGGCCGACAAGGCCGGCGCGCTGCAGATCGTGGCGGCGGGCGGCGGCGCGTGGCTGCTCTGGCTGATCGCCGGCGGCACCGGGCTGCTGGCGCTGTGGCAGCTCACCGAGGCGATCACGGGCCACCGCAACGCACCCGCGCGCCGACGCCGGGTGCGGCGCGTGACCAGCGGCGTCGAGGTCGTCCTGTACGCCTTGGTCGCCTACAGCGCGGGCAAGACCGCGACCGGCGGCTCGGGCAAGGCGGGCTCGATCGTGGCCACGGCCCTGGCCGAGCCCTGGGGAGCCGCGGCGGTGATCACGGCGGGCGGCGCGGTGCTCGCGGTCGCCGCGTTCCTGGCCTACCGCGGCATCCGCAAGAAGTTCGTCCACGACCTCGATTTCGCCGGGGCATCCCCGGCCGTGAAGCGTTCGACGGTCCGCCTCGGCCAGGTCGGCTGGTGCGCGATGGCACTGGCGTACGGCACGGTCGGCGCGATGTTCGTCATCGCCGCCGTCGAGTACGACCCCGCCAAAGCCGGCGGCCTGGACCCGGCGCTGAAGACGTTGGCGGTCCAGCCCTACGGGCAGGCGATGCTGCTGGCGCTGGCCGCCGGCATCGCGGTCTTCGGGGTGTTCGCCCTGTTCGAGAGCCGCTACCGCAAGATCTGACGCGGAACCGTTGGTGTGCCACCACTTGGGCGGCGCGTAACCGGCCGTGTGGACCAATCCGTCGGTTTTCGCCCGGCAACCGGTGGGACGGTGTTAACTTCCGTCGGTCATCCGCGGCCCGAGCGAGGTGGTTCTGTCACCGTGACTCCGCACATGGACAAGTTCGCCGCCTACCTGCGCATGCTGAAGGACCGCAGCGGGCAGGGCTACGAACGCCTCGGCCGGCGCGCCGGGGTCAGCGGTTCCAGTTTGCACCGGTACTGCTCGGGCAAGAGCGTGCCCGCCGATTACCGGGTGGTCCACTCGTTCGCCAAGGTCTGCGGCGCGTCCACGGAGGAGCTGCGCGAGCTGCACCAGCTGTGGGCGCTGGCCGACGCGGGGCGGGTCGAGGAGGTGCCGTCGGAGCAGGTCGCCGGGGCGCCGGCCGAGCAGGCAGATGTGGTGCCGGCCGCGCAGGCCGGCGAGGCAGCGGCCGCGCAGGCCGGCGAAGTGCCTGACGGGCAAGCCGGGTCGCTGCCGGCGCGGTCGTCGTTCCGGTCGCCGCGCAGACGCGGGTACGTCGCGGTGGCCATCGCGATCGTGGCCCTGCTGGCGGGCGGCCTGGCCTGGGCCGCCGTCGGCGGGACGCCGGGCGGGCCCGCACCGGGCCGGTACGCCGACCGGGTGCTGTTCTCCCCCGGCTGCCAGCCGCCGGTGAGCATGGGTCAGCACGACGAGTGCGTCACCGAGGTGCAGAACCTGCTGACCGCGGCCCAGGCCCGGCTTTCGGTGGACGGCTCGTTCGGCCCGGAGACACTGCGCCGGGTCACGGCGTTCCAGGTGCTGGCCGGCCTGCCCGCCCGCGGCGTCGTCGACGAAGCCACCAAGAACGCGCTGTACGACCACCGGACCAGCATGGCGGGCTGGTCGACGGCGATGGTGGAGCAGCGGGTCCGTGCCGTGTTCACCGAGGCGCCGGACACGGCGGTGGCGATCGCCCGCTGCGCCTCGTTCCTCGACCCGCTGTGGGTGCTGCCGAACACGAACGGCAGCCGCAACTGGGGCGTCTTCCAGATCTCCGACGCCCGCCTCCTCGAACTGGGCGGCACCCCACGCCAGGCGTTCGACCCGGCGTGGAACATCGGCGCGGCCCACCGCCTGTGGGCCGCCCACCACGACTTCCACGACTGGCCCGCCTGCTCGGCGGCGCTCCAGAACACCCCGCCGCACTGAGCGAGCGGGGCGGAGCCCGAGCCCTCCCCGAGGGGCGGCCCGCGAACGGACCCGGAGGGCACGGACTCCGCGGCACGGACCGGGCCGGCTTCCGACGGGAGCAGGCCCCGCGCCGGGACTTGCTCCCCAAAGCCCAGCCCCCCGCGGCCGGATCGAGGCTCGCTTCCGGCGACCACAAGCCGCCGCGGCGCGCGCCGGAACGCGCGGGCTCCGCCGCACGGACCGCCGCCGCTTTTCCCGACGCCGCAGGCCGCGCGGCCCCGGCGGCGCCGACGGCGCCGGCTTCCGGCCAGCTCAGCCCGCGAGGCATGGACCGGGACTGCCTTCCGGTGAACACAAGCCCCGCACCGGGAATCGCTTCCGAAAACACGACCCCGCGGCCCCGGCAGCGCCAGCTTCCGGCTCGCTCGGGCCCGCGGCACCGGCCAGAACCGGCTTCCGGCAACACCAGCCCCGCGCCGAGACCCGCTCCCCCAAAGCCCAGCCCGCGGCCGGCGCTCGCTGCCGCCGGAACCCGCCGGGACGCCGAGGGTCCCGGCGGGTTCCGGCGGCAGCCCCCGGCCGGCCGGTCAGACTGTGCCGTTCTCCCACCACCACGCGCGGCCGAGGTCGGCTCGGCTGTCCACGTGCTGGTGGTCGGTGTTGTACGTCTCCAGCCCGGAAAACCCGCTGGTCTCCGCCTTCTGGTACACCGTCTTGTTCGCCACGCCCGGCACGTTCAGGTCGGCCGCCGTGCCGTACAGGTGCATGCTGTCGGTCGCGCCGCCGATGTCCGCGTTGTGCGCGATGCTGCGGAACCCGGAGTTCACCGTGATCGGCTTGTTCCCCAGCTTCTTGCGCAGCGCCTCCAGTTTGTACATGCAGCGGCGGGCGTTCTCCTTGGCAGTGGCCGCGCTGACCTTGCCGCCGTTGAACGTTCCGCTGATCCGGTCGGTGAACTCGCTGAAGTTGAAGTGCGCCGTCGACCCGTCGCTCTGCTCCAGCGCGTTGAGCGCCGCCTGCGTGGCCGGGCCGGCCTGGCCGTCCGCGCCCAGGCCGTACGCCGCCTGGAAGCGGCGGACCGCCGCTGCCGTGCCGGGGCCGAACTCGCCGTCGATCGAGACGCGGCTGTGGCTGGGCGAGTCGGCCGCCCAGCCCGCGACGCGGATCTGGAGCTCGGTGACGTCGGCGCCCGTGGTGCCCTGCACCAGGGTGCGGGACCACGGGTACGCCTGGGCCGTGCCCGCCAGCAGCAGCGGGCTGACCACGGCGGCGGTGCCGATGACCGCCGCGCCGCGCAGCACCGTGCGGCGGCTCATGGGGAGACTCATTCTCGTCCTTTCCTAGCGGGATTTCGGGCGGGGTTCAGCGGTTGGCGAGCTGGTCGAGGTCGGCCTGGGTGCCGTTGAAGACGTCGCCGGTCGCCGGCGCGGGGATGCCGTCGGGGATGGCCGCGTCGGTGTACTGCCACATCAGCCACGTCTTCGACCCGGCGGGCAGCGCCGGCTGCGTGACGGACTGGCGGTAGTCGGCGAGCTGCATCGGGTAGCCCGACAACGCCGTGGTGCCGCCGAGGCACGCGTCCAGGAACGACTTCTGGGTGTAGATGATCGGGGTCCGGCCGAACGCCGCCTGCACCTTGTCCAGCCACGCCTTGGCGTCGGCGACGGTCACATACGGCGGGCAGCCGCCCGAGCCGTCGTCCTTCCACTCCAGGTCGAACACGGGCGGCAGGTCACCGGCGCGCTTGCCGGTGTACCCGGTGGCCTTCACCGCGGCGATGAACCGGTCCGCCTGCGCCCCACCGGTATTGGCCGCGGTGCCCGTGTAGAAGTGGTACGGCCCCGCGGCCAGGCCGGCGTTGCGGGCCGCGGGCAGGTCCGTGGCCAGGTACTCGTCGGTGACGTTGAGGCCGCGGGTCGCCTTGACCGTCGCGAACTCCACACCGGACGCCTTCACCGCACCCCAGTTGATCGGCGCGCCGCCGGGGTGCTGGTACTTCGCCGTGTCGACGCCGTCGATCGGGTGCCCGGCGGGCTTCGGCGGCACGCAGTAGGCGTTGCGGCTCGACCAGTCGGCGACCTTCGCCCAGGTGGTGGGCCCGGCGACGCCGTCGGCACTGGCGTTGACGCAGTGCTGGAACTGGATCACCCGGTTGCGGGTGCCGTCCCCGAAGTTGCCGTCGATCGTCAGCGGCGGGTAGTGGCCCGGCTCCATGGCGAGGTTCAGCCGGCACTGGAGCTCCTTGACCGCCACGCCGGTGGAGCCGCTCTGCAGGGTCGGCCGGGCGGTGGAGTGACCGCACACGACGCTCTGCGCGGTGCCCGAAGTGCCCTGGGTGGCGCACTTGCGGGGGTGCGCGGACCAGGTGTTCAGCGCGGCCCACGTGTTGGGCCCGAGCTGGCCGTCCACGCTCAGCGCGGCGCACGCCTGGAACACGCGCACCCGGGCGTCGGTCGCCGGGCCGAAGGAGCCGTCCGCGCCGATGGGCGTGTACCGGCTCGCCTTGGTGGCGAGGTTCAGCTGGCACTGGGCTTCGGCGACCTCGGTGCCGGTCGCCCCTTGCTTGAGGGTGGGCTGGGCGCTGGTGTGCCCGCACACCGCGACGGGTGCGGCCGCGGCGGTGGTGGCGGCCGCGGCGGGCAGCACCAGCACCACCGCGACGGCCAGAGCGAGTCTTTGCATGGCGAGCAGGCTGGCAGCACCCGGCCCGCCGGTGGCGGTTCCGCGCCCGGCTCGGGACGCCGGGACAGTCCCACCCCACCGGACCAGCGACAACGCCGGCGCGGTGGGACAGCGTTGGGACGGCTGTGCCCGTGGGGGTGCCGAAGTCCTGCGTCCACACGCCTTCCGCGCCGGCCGACGCCGAGTTCGGTCAGCCGGCAGTCGAGGATGTTCGCCCTCTGCACCGGGCTGCGCATCGACTTCGTCGGCCGACCACTCGAACACTACCGAGTGTAATCAACACCCGAAGGAATCTCATGATCGTCTCCACGGGATTCCGGGCTGTTTGGGGAAAATCCGCTCCAGTAGCAGTTCGCCCGATCACTCTGTGTATCGGGGTGTGGCAGACCGCGCATGATCATCGCGGTAGGTTTCCCGGTGTTCCCAGGGGCCCGACGACGCGTCCCCGTCCATCCTTCGCCAGCGCGCGCCCCTCGGTGCGTGCTGTTCGCCGTGCCGAAAGGAAGTTGCTTGACCGCCACGACGTTGACACAGGTGCTGCGCGAGACCCACACCATCACCGGGCCCACCCGGCTGATCGTGCGCTGGGACCGCGAAACCGGCTGGGCGCACCTGGCCATCGCCGTTCCGGGCACCGGACCGGCCTGCTTCGCGGGTTTCCACCGGTTCGCCGGAGGAAGCGCCGCAGCCGTCGCCGCCGAGCTCGCCGTCGCCGGCTGCGTGTCCGCTCCCCCGCTCCACCTCGACGACACCCTGTCGGAGATCGAAGCCGTACTGCCGGAGGTGACCACGGATGCGCGTGGATGACCTGCACCTCAACGGGATCGGCACCGACGTCGGGGCACTGACCCCGGTCGCCGCCCCGCTGGCGGCCGGTGAGTTCACCGTCGCCGACGCCGGCCGGACCGGCCAGCTCTCCACCGCCGTCGCCGGGCTGCCCGGCCCCGAACTCGCGGTGCGCGCGGGGCGCGAGGCCTTGCGCCAGGCGGAAAGCACCGGCGGCGGGCCGGTGTTCCCGACGTTGTGCCTGCACGCCGGGATCTACCACTCCGGCATCGACTTCTGGCACGCCGCGTCCTACGTGCGCGACCAGCTCGGCGTCGGTGCCGGTCCCGGCCTGACGCTCGAGCTCGGCGCGATGAGCAACAGCCTGGTGGCCGGCCTGGACGTCGCGGCGAGCGTGCTGCGCGGCCGCCCGGACCACGACGCCGCGCTCATCACCGCGGGCGACCGGTTCGGCGCACCCGGCTTCCCGCACTGGTCCACCGACACGGGCATCGTCTACGGCGACGCGGGCAGCGCGGTCGTGCTGTCGCGGCGGCCCGGCCTGGCGCGGATCCGCGCGATCGCCTCCTACACCGATCCGTCGCTGGAAGGCCTGCAGCGCGGCAACGAGCCGTTCCGCCCAGCCAGCATCACCGCGCACCAGTCGCTCGACATCCGCGCCCGCAAGCGCCAGTGGCTCGGCCGCCACGGCGGTCCGGCGCACGTCGACAGCCGCAACGCCGACGGCGTCACGAACGTCGTGAAGACCGCACTGGCCGACGCGGGTGTCGACCTGCCCGACATCGCCCGGATCTGTGCCCCGCACTACGGCCGCCGCCTGGTCCACACGCAGATCCTGCGCCCGCTCGGCATCCCGGAGCACCGCACGATGACCGAGCTGGGACTGCGGGTCGGCCACCTGGGCGCCAGCGACCAGATCGTGGCGCTCGACCACCTGCTCCGCACGGGCGAAGCCGGCCCGGGCGACCACGTGCTGCTGCTGGGCATCGGCGTCGGCATGACGTGGACGGCCGTGGTCCTGCAGCTCGGCCCGGCAACCGCGCACTGACCGGCCTGCCCGGCGAGGCCACCTCGCCGGGCAGGCGCCGTCAGCCCGCGGCAGCGGGCCGGCTCAGCCGACGAGCTGCCAGAGGTAGCTCGCGTTCTTGACCGGCGCCGAGACCTTCTTCGTCCACAGGTACTTCGTCGTGCACGGCGGGACGATGTGGTACTTGCGCACGGTGAACGTCCGCGCCTCCTTGTACTGCTGCAGCCGCAGGAGCTTGCCGGCGGGCACCGTCGCCGCGTACGACTACGAGTCGGACTTCGCGTAGCTCGCGCCGACGCTCACCGCGAGGGAGACGCTGGCCTTCGCGAAGATCACGCCCGCTTCCGCGCTGGTCGTGCCCGTGATCGACGCGTTCACCGTCGACGTCGCCGTCTTGTTGTAGGTGATCGTGCCCGGGCCGCGGAGGTAGTCGCTGCGCAGGTTCGTCGGCAGCCACGACCGCGACGGGTTGGAGAACGTGTAGTCGGGCGGGTCCCGCACCTCGGGGCACGGGTACAGCGCGAGGGCCTGCGCACCCACGCTCGTCACGGCGGGCACGACGGCGGAGGTGCAGGCCAGCAGGACGACTGCGGTGATGGAACGAAGACGCACGGTGGCTCCCCTGGTCGATCTTGAAATCACCGTAGAGCGGCCGGGCCGGCCGAGCGCGGGAAGTAACCTCTTCGGGTTACGGAGGCTGCCTCCGCTACTTTGGAACCGAGGATCACTCGTTCGAGTGTATTTTCCACCCGTTCGCGGCCAATGCGGTCGCATTCAGTAACCCGAAGGCTCTCCCGGTCGACTATCCGTGCGTTGCCACACCCCCGAAGGAAAGGTCGACGCCCGGTGAGCGCTCATGGCCCCGTCTTCCTGACCACCCACGATTCCGCCTCCCCCCGATGGCACCTCCGCACGACCCCGGCGGGCCGCTGGCCGTTCCTGGCCGCGGCCACGATCGCGGTGGTGCCCGCCGACGAGGGCTACGCCTGGACGACCGCCATCGCGATCATCGCGGTCGCGGTGGTCGTCTGGGCCGTGCTCGCCTTGCGCCGGGCCGCCGCGAAGGTCGACGCCGTGCTCGCCGAGGAACTCGGCCCGCCGCGTAAGTCCGATGTGGACCGCTGATGGTCCACATCGGACGACCGCGGCGGAGCCCTACCGCGACACCGAGGTGACTGACGGCCCGGAGTCCGGCACCCCCGCGTAATCGGGCAGCTCGACGCCGTTGACCGCACGCTGGACCAGGTCGGTGAGCCACTCGGTGTCCGGCTCCACGGCCGGCTCCGCGGCCGGCTCGGCGTCCGGGTCGGGGATGCCGCGCATCTTCGCGTGCAACCGGCCGATCTCCTGGTTGGCCTCGACGAACGGCCGCATCAGCTCCTCGTACCGGGCGAACCCGGCCGCCGGGTCCCAGCCGGCGGCGGCCAGCTCCCCGGCCAGCAGGTAGGCGCCGATCAGGGCCAGCCCGGTGCCCTGCCCGGACAGCGGCGACGAGCTGAACGCCGCGTCCCCGAGCAGCCCGACCCGCCCGTTCGACCAGCGGTCCATCACCACCTGGGCGACCTGGTCGAGGTAGAAGTCCGGGGTGTCGTCGACGTGCGCGAGGATGCGCGGGGTCAGCCAGGCGAAGTCCGCCATCCGCTCGCGCAGCAACTGCTTCTGGGCCTCGATGTCGCGGTAGTCGACGTCGAAGTCGGCCGCGGTGAAGGAGAACATGGCCATCGCGCGGGTGGCGTCCCCGATCGGCCGCAGGCAGGCCGACCGGCCGGGCTCCTGGTAGTCCAGCAGCCAGCGGTCCAGCCCGAATTCGTTGGGCACGCTGTAGAACGCCAGCACGTGCCCGAGGTGGCGGACGAACCGCTCGCGCGGCCCGAAGACCATTCCCCGCACCGACGAGTGCAGCCCGTCGGCCCCGATCACCAGGTCGAAGCGCCGCGAGCCACCGCTCGCGAACGTCACGTCGACGCCGCTGCCGTCCTGGGTGAGCTCGGCGATCCGGTCACCGAAGACGTACTCGACGCCGTCGCGCGTGTCGTCGTAGAGGACCTGGGACAGGTCGCCGCGCAGGATCTCGATCTCGGTGATGTAGCCGTCGCCGCCGTCGTCCTCCGCGCTGAAGGTCTCCAGCACGTTCCCGTCCGCGTCCACGGTGTGCGCGCCGGCGGTCCGCGTGCGGGCCGCGCGCACCGCCTCGTCCAGCCCCATCAGCCGGATGACCTCCTTGGTCACCCCGCGCGCGTCGACCGCCTGCCCGCCGGGACGCAGCCCGGGCGCCCGCTCCACCACGGTCACCTCGGCCCCGCGGCGGCGCAGCCAGTGGGCCAGCGCGGGTCCCGCGATGCTGGCGCCGGACACCAAAACCCTGATACCGCTCATCGTTCCCCCTGCCGTTCGGATCAGTGCCGGGATAGTACAGCGGCACGTCAGTCTGCAGCGGGCTCCTCGCTGGGGAAGAGGATGGGGCTGAGCAGGTACCGGGTGCGGCCGGGGGCAGGCGGGTGGGCCAGCCGGGGCAGGATGGCGGCGCGCAGTTCGTCGTTCATCGCGATCAGTTCGTCGCGGCTGAGCCAGACCGCGTGCTGCCGGTAGCCGACCGGATCCGTGGCGGGGTCGGTGTTTTCGCGGTCGAGGTAGGCGTTGAACTCGGCGACGAGGGCGGCGACCGCGACGGCGAACCCGCGCCGGTGGTCCTCGGTGGACAGTGCCGCGGCCGTCTCGGGATCGATCGACGCGCGTTCCGGGCGCAGCTCGTAGTGGCGCTCGACCGCGCCGCGCACGCGCCGTTCATCGGCCACGCGCAGGATCCCGCCCGTGGCGAGCAGCTCGACGTGCCGGTAGACCATGGCCTTCGAGACGTCCGGCAGCACCGCACAGAGCTGGGCAGTGGTATGCGTCCGGCCGCCGCGCATGGCGTGCACGATCCGCAGCCGGACCGGGTGCGCCAGCAGTTCCAAGGTGTCCACTACCGAACGATCTCACACGGTGCTACCGTTCGCAAAAAGCGAGAATGATGGGGGGAGAACGTGGACGAGGGACCGGCGGCGGTCGCCGCGGCAGTGGTCGGGCTGGCCACCGAACGGCGGTTCGCCGACGTCGAGGCGTTGTTCGCACCGAGGCTGCGGGCGGTGGCCTCGGCCGAGACGCTGCGGGTCGGCTGGGAGGGCGAAATCGCCAAGATCGGGCCGGTCTCGGCGGTCGGCGGCGCAGTGAGCGAGCCGGGCGAGGCGGGGCTGGTCCGGGTACGCGTCCCGGTGACCTGCGAGCGCGGCGGGCTCACGGTGGTCATGTCGGTCGACGACGCCGGCCTGCTGCACGGCCTGCGGCTGGGGCCGCCCGCCGGCGCCGCCTGGGAGCCACCGGACTACGCCACCCCGAAACGGTTCACCGAGCAGGAAGTCACCGTCGGTTCCGGCCCGCCGGCGGTGCCCGGCACGCTGACCGTCCCGGCCGGGCGCGGCCCGTGGCCGGGGCTGGTGCTGCTCAGCTCGGGACCGTTCGACCGCGACCTGACGACCGGTCCGAACAAGCCGTTCAAGGACCTGGCGTGGGGGCTGGCGAGCCGGGGCGTCGCGGTGGCCCGGTTCGACAAGGTGACCGGCACGCACCCCCACGTAGGCACCGAACCCGGGTTCACGATGGCCGAGGAGTACGTGCCGCACGCGCTCGCCGCCGTCCGCCTGCTGCGGGAGCAGCGGACGGTGGCCGCCGAGCGGGTGTTCGTCCTCGGCCACAGCGGCGGCGGCAAGGCGGCCCCGCGGGTCGCGGCCGCCGACGCCTCGATCGCCGGCCTGGTGAGCCTCGCCGGGGACACGCTGCCGCTGCCCCGGGCCGCGGTCCGGGTCGTCCGCTACCTCGCCGAGCTGGACCCCGGCCCGGCCATGACGGCGGCCGTCGAGGCGGTCACCCGGCAGGCCGCGCTCGTCGAAAGCCCCGGTTTGACGCCTTCGACCCCGGCGGCGGACCTGCTCTTCGGCTGGCCGGCGTCGTACTGGCTGGACCTCCGCACCTACGACCCGGTGGCGACCGCGGCCGAACTCGCCAAGCCGATGCTCATCCTGCAGGGCGGCCGCGACTACCAGGTGACGGCGGCCGGCGACCTGGCCCGCTGGCGGGCGGGCCTGGCGCACCGGCCGGACGTCACGATCCGCGTCCACGACGCCGACGACCACCTGTTCTTCCGCGGCGAGGGGCCGTCGACGCCCGCGGGGTACGAGGTACCGCAGCACGTCGACCCGGCGGTGGTCGCCGACATCGCCGGGTGGCTGGCCGCCCAGGCGCGGCCGGGCTCACGCCGCTGGTTCGGGCGCAACCGCTAGGCACCCGGACGAGTGGCGGTTCCCCGCGCGCCGGGCACGCGGAAAACGGGGCCGCGGCCGACCGGGCTCGAAGCGTTCAACCTCATCGAACCGAAGCGCGGTGGTGATCCGACGCGCTGGAGTTCCCCGCACGGCGTCTGGCCGGAACGCCGTCAACCGTGACGCACGACCATTCCCGCCAGCGGTACGTGGTGCTGGCCCGCGTGCATGTCCCGGTCCCGCAGCGAACCCTGGCTCACCGGCCGGGGGAACGAAATCTTCACGACGTTCAACGACGGAATGCGGAAGATCTGCACCGTTTCCTCGTCGACTCGGTAAAGCGAAGCCACCACGCGTTCGTTCAGGAATTCCTCGTCCGCCGCCACGCGATAGCCGTCGGCGTCGCGCATGAACAACTCCATCGTCACCCAGAACGGGCCCGCGTTCTTGGAGCGGACCTCGTGGGCCAGGTCCGCCAAAGTGGTTTCAGGCATGGGTCTTCCCCTCGAACTCGATCCGGAACAGGTCCGATGGCGCGCAGTCGACGACGTGGTTGAGCACGAATTCGTACGCCGCCCCGCGTTCGACCTCCGCCGGGGACGACGGGAACGCGAAGCTCGGCAGGTAGTCCATCGACGGCGTCGGCAGGTGCAGCATCAGCGGGTTGGCCACCTTCGCCACCGCGGTCGCCGTGGCCTGGTCCGGCGCGTTGACCAGCAGCATCACGCCTACCTCGCGGGGCGGACCGGCCTCGGGCTCCAACGAGCCCAGCACCGCGTTGTGGCCGTACAGCCGCAGGTCGAACGCGTATTCGTCGGCGAGGCCCAGCGTCTGACCCACCCGCTGCGTGATCAGCGCACGCATCAGGGTGGCCCACTCGTCGATGTCGGCCAGCACCAGGGGATCGCGGATCGCCGAGAACGACATCGTCTCGTACCCGGTGATCCGCGCACCCTCCAGCTTGATCGTGTGCTGGTCCGCGACGTGGAACCGCGACCCGGTGACGCGAACGGTCCGGTCGTCGACGGCGGTGTACACCGCCTCGCGGACGTCGAGCGTGCCGTCGGGTTCGCGCATCTCGAACGGGTTCGCCGTCTCGTACAGCATGTGCGCCGCCACCAGGATCGGCGTGCACGCCGCGCCCGGGTCGAGCGGCTCGATCGTGAAGCCGCCGGCGTCGATGGTCGCCAGGACGCCGCCCGCGCGCGGGTTGTCCGTGCACTGGCCGCCGCACTCGACGATCTTGGCCGCGTGCCACGTCGGGCCGGCCGGCATGCCCTTCATGAGCGGGAACGCCGCCGCCACCGCCGTGTCGGTCGCCCGGCCAGCCAGGACGACCTGCGCGCCCGCGCGCAGTGCCTCGGCGATCGGCTCGTGCCCCATCGCGCCGACGATGTGCGTGCAGCTTTCCAGGGTCTCGGCGATCAGTTCCCCCAACGGGGGCAACGGGTGCACGCGGCCCGCGTCCAGGTGCTCCTTCAGCTCGGCCGCGTCCTGCTCGCTGTAGATCTTCGCGACCTTCAGGTCCAGGCCCTCCTCCGCGAGCACCTCGGCGGCGATCCCGGCGACCCAGTCGACGCCGGCGTCGGTCCCGCTCGTCCCGCACGACCCGACGATCACCGGGATCCCGGCGCCCGCGGCGGCCGTGAACAGGCTGCGCAGGTCGCGCGCCACGGCCTTGGCGGTCGTCTTGGCCGTCGCGGCACCCAGGTAGTACGGGCCGGAGTCCGTCGACCCGCCGTCGATGCTGATGACGTCGGCCCCCAGGGCGATGCCGCGTTCGACCGTGGCGTGGTCCCAGCCCGCACCGAGCATCCCGCTCGGCGCCAGTACGCGCACCTTGTCCATGTCCCTCATCCCTCTCCGTTCACCACGTACCGGGCCCGGCCGTCCAGGGCCGCGACCAGTTCTTCGGCACCACGCAAACCCGCGGCCCGGCGTGCTTCGGCGGTCTGCCCCGCCAGGTGCGAACAGACGACGATCCCGGCCACCCCGCGCAACGCGCTGTCGAGCGGCAACGGCTCTTCGCACACGACGTCGAGCACCGCGCCGGCGATCTCGCCGGACACCACCGCCGAAACCAGCGCCGCCTCGTCGACGATCGCGCCGCGGGCGGTGTTGACGAGCACCGCCGTCGGCTTCATCAGCTCGAACGCCGAGGCGTCCAGCAGTCCCCGCGTCCGGTCGTTCAGCGACGTGTGCACCGAGACGTAGTCCGAAGTGGACAGCAGCTCGGGCAGCCCGGTGAACCGGACGTCGGGGCCGCGCAGTCCGGACGTGCAGACGACGGTCATCCCGAACGCGCGCGCCAGCGGCACGACCGCCCGTGCGGAAGCGCCGTACCCGATGAGCCCGAGCGTCGACCCGCGCAGTTCGCGCCCGTCCTCGCGCGGCCACTTCCCCGCCGCCACCCCGGAAGCCGACTGCACGAGCCGCCGTGCACCGGCGAGCAGCAGCCCCATGGTGTATTCGGCGACGGCGTTCGCATTGACACCGGGCAGGGTGCTGACGCTGATCCCCCGGCGGGCGGCGGCTTCGACGTCGATGGAGTCGTAGCCGACGCCGGTCCGGACGATGACGCGCAGCTTCGGCGCGCGGGCCAGCACGCCGGCCGAGAGCGGCTCGTTGGCGACCAGCGCCGCGTCGATCCCGTCGAGCGCCTCGACCAGCTGGTCCGGATCGCGCTTGCCGGTCATCGGCGCGTGCACGGTTTCCAGCCCGGCGCCGCGCAGGTATTCGTCGACCTCGTCGCCGGGGCGCAGGTAGTCGGTGGTGACCAGGACGCGGTTCACAGGACGCGCCCGTCGGTGCGGCGCCGCTGCAGCACGGCGACGCGGGCGACCAAGAGCACCGCGATCGCCGTGACGAGCGCGATGTCGAGCAGCAGGAACGGCCAGCCGGTCACGTCGACCATGCCGCCGACCAGCGCCGGCCCGAGGAACCCGCCGCTCGACCAGCCGACGGTGTAGAGCCCGGTGTAGGTCCCGAGCACGCGGGCCGAGGGCGCGAGGTTCCACAGGACGACCGCCGCGTTGACCATGAACGCCGCCGCGCCCGCGGCCGCCACGCACATCGCGACGATCGTGCCGGTGGGTGTCCGCACGACGGTGCCGAGCACCATGGCCGCGGCGAACACGGCCATCCCGACCAGGATCACCCGCAGCCGCCCGAAGCGTTCGGCGAACAGCGCCACCGGGTAGGCGGCCGCGAGGAACGCCAGGCCGCTGGGCAGGGTGAGGCCGCCGGCGTCACCGCGGGACACGCCGAGCGTCTCGATGCCGTAGTTGGTGACGAGGGAGCGCGACGCGAACCACGCGCCGCCGAACGCGAAGACGGCCAGGATGACCAGCAGCCGGCTGCGGTCGGTGTCCCGCAGGATGTCGAGCAGGACGTCCCGCATCCGCACCCGCGGGGAGTTTTCCGTGTGGCCGGCGCGGTCTTCTTCGAGCGCGGCCCGGTAGGCCGGGGAGTCGCTGTCGCGCACCCGCCAGGCGAGCACGCCGATGGACACCAGCATCAGGACCGCCGGGATCGCGAAGGACAGCTTCGGGAAGTCGTCGATGAGGAAGAGGCTGATCAGCGCGGCGACGATCACGGTGATGCTGGAGGCGATCTTGACCGCCGCGTTGGCCCGGCCGCGGCGTTCGGGGGCGATGAAGTCCGGGAGCAGCGACTCGGCGATCGGCTTGAACGAGTTCGCGACGAGGGCGTAGCCGAACATCACCAGGACGAGCAGCGGCAGCGAGACCGCGGCGTGCGGGATGAGCACGAACAGCACGGCGGCGACCGGCATGCCGGCGACGAGGTACGGGATGCGGCGGCCCCACGACGTCCGGGTGCCGTCCGAGCGGTTGCCCATCCACGGCTGGATGAAGATGCCGAGCAGGTTGTCCATGCCCATCAGGGCGCCGATCAGCGCGGCGCTGCCGACGTGCTCGCGCAGCAGGGGCGGGACCTGGGAGTCGTAGAGGTTCCACGTCGACTCCTGCGCGAAGACCGCCAGAGCCACGAAGAACGTGATGCGTCCCGGCCGGACGCGCGGGGTGGTCAACGTCATCGTCGGCACCTTCCCTTGGGCATGGCCGCCACCGTACTTTTGCTATAGCAAGATGGTCAATAGTTGCAAACGAGTTTTGCCATGGCCAGTAGGCTGGGTGCATGATGGGTGAGGCACTGCAGACCGACACGCTCGCCGACCGCGTGTACCGGGCGCTGCGCGACGCGATCACCACCGGCGAGCTGCGCCCGGGCCAGAAGGTCACCGAGCGCGGCTTCGCCGAGCGGCTGTCGGTCAGCCCGACGCCGGTGCGCGAAGCCATCCGGCGCCTCGAGCAGGACGGCCTGATCGAACGCTCCGGCCCGCGCACGGTGAAGGTGGCGATGTTCGGCGGCGTCGCCGTCCAGGACCTCGCCGAGGTCGAGGTCGGCCTGCGCGGCATGGTGGCCCGCTTCGCCGCCCGCCACGCGACTCCGGAGCAGCTGGACGGCCTCGACGCGGTCCTCGACGAGGCCGACGACCTGCTCATCCTCATCCAGCAGCGCCACGAATCCGGCCAGGACGTCGAGAAGCACGTGGGCCGGCTGTTCGACGCCCTGCAGCGCTTCAACGGCCTGGTCGAGTCGTGCGCGGGCAACCCGGTGCTCGTCCGCCTCCTCGACCAGACCCGGGTGTTCTCCTACCCGGAGCGGCGCTCGCGGGTGCTCGAGCGCGTCAGCGTGGACGAGACGTTCGGTCTCGACCGCTACGAGACCCACCGCGCACTGGTCCGCGCGCTGCGGGCGGGCGATTCGGTTCAGGCGGAGGCGCTGGTACTGGAAGACGCCAGGGGCGGCCTCGGCGACCTGCTCGCGAGCTCATGACGCGGTGACGAGCCGCTCCGCGATCGCCGCGCCGAGAACCTCGGTCGTTCCCTCGCCACCCAGGTCGGGAGTGAGCACCTCCGGCGCCCGCACAGGTCCGCGCACTGCGCGCCGGCGGTTCAGGCGGAGGCACGGGTATCGGAAGACGCCCGCCGCGACCCGCTCGCCGACTCCTGACCGATCCGCTCCGCGACCGCCGCTCCCAAACCCTCGGTCGTTCCCGAACCGCCGAGGTCCGGAGTGAGCACCTCCAGCACCCGCACTGGTCCGCGCATTACGCACCGGCGGTTCAGGCGAAGGCACGGGTATCGGAAGACGCCTGCCGCGACCCGCTCGCCGACTCCTGACCGATCCGCTCCGCGATCGCCGCTCCCAAACCCTCGGTCGTTCCCGAGCCACCCAGGTCAGGAGTGAGCACCTCCGGCCGCTCCGCCAGCACCCCTTCGATCGCCGCCACGACGTGTGCGGCGGCCTGGGGCTCGCCGAGGTGGTCCAGCATCATCGCGCCGCTCCAGATCTGGGCGACCGGGTTCGCGATGCCCTGCCCCGCGATGTCCGGGGCCGAGCCGTGGACCGGCTCGAACAGGCTCGGCCGTGTGCGGTCGGGGTTGATGTTGGCGCTCGGGGCGATCCCGATCGTGCCGGTGCACGCCGGGCCGAGGTCGGACAGGATGTCGCCGAAGAGGTTGCTCGCCACGACCACGTCGTAGGCCCGCGGGTTCAGCACGAACTTGGCCGCGAGGATGTCGATGTGGTCCTTGTCCGCGGTGACCTCCGGGTACCGCGCGGCCATCGCCGCCGCGCGCTCGTCCCAGTACGGCATCGAGATCGAGATCCCGTTGCTCTTGGTCGCCCACGTCAGGTGCTTGCGCGGCCGGGCGGCGGCGAGGTCGAAGGCGTAGCGCAACACGCGGTCCACGCCCGTCCGGGTCATCACCGTCTCCTGCAGCACCGTCTCGCGGTCGGTGCCCTCGAAGATCCGGCCGCCGATACTGGAATACTCCCCCTCGGTGTTCTCGCGGACGACGAGGAAGTCGATGTCCCCCGGCTCGTGGCCGCGCAGCGGGCCCCGCACCCCGCGCAGCAGCCGGACCGGCCGCAGGTTGACGTACTGGTCGAACCCGCGCCGGAACTTCAGCAGGCTGCCCCACAGCGACACGTGGTCGGGCACGACCGACGGCCACCCGACCGCGCCGAAGAAGATCGCGTCGAAGCCGGAAAGGATCTCCTGCCAGTCCGGCGGCAGCATTTCGCCGTGCTCGAGCCAATAGTCCGCGGAGGCGAAATCGAACTCCGTCGTCTCGAGCCCGAAGCCGTGGACGTCGGCCGCGGCACGCAGGCAGCGCAAACCTTCCGGGACGACCTCCCGCCCGATGCCGTCGCCGGGGATGACCGCGATGCGGTGGTGCACGAGCCGCTCCTCGAAGTAGGGGTCCCGCCACTGTGGACGGCCGCCCGGCACCCGGCAAGATCGCTCGCGGCAACCTATCCTTTCCCCCATGGAAAGGCTCGACGACCTCGGTTTCTTCCACGTGGTCGCCGTCAGCGAGACGCTCACCGCCGCCGCGCGCGAGCTGGACGTCTCGCTGCCGGTGGTCAGCAAGCGCCTGAAGGCACTGGAAGAACGGCTCGACGTCCGGCTGGTGCACCGCGGCGCCCGGCGGCTCGCGCTGACCGCCGAGGGCGAGCTGTACGCGGCCCGCGTCGAGGCGATCCTCGACCAGGTGCGCGAGCTCGACGACCTGGTCGGCCACCGCGCCGGCGACCTGCGCGGCCCGATCGTCGTCCAGGCGACCCTCGGGCTGGGCCGCGCGCACGTCGCGCCGCTCATCGGCGAGTTCACCGCGCGGCACCCGCGGGTGCGCGTCCGGCTCCACACCTCGGCGCTGCCGCTGCGGCCGCACCGGCGCGAGTTCGACCTCGCCGTGCACGTCGGGACGCCGCCGGACTCGACGTTGCGGATGCGCCGGCTGGCGCGCAACCGCCGGGTGCCGTGCGCGGCACCGTCCTATGTGGACCGTCGCGGGACCCCCGAACGGATCGAGGACCTCGCCGCGCACGACTGCATCGTGCTGCGCGAGAACGAGGGCGACTTCGCCGTGTGGCGCTTCGGCGGTGCCGCCCAGCCCCGGCAGGTGCGGGTGCGCGGGAGCCTGGCGAGCAACGACGGCGACATCGTCACGGACTGGGCGCTGCAAGGCCGCGGGATCGTGATGCGCTCCGAATGGCAGGTCCGGCCCCACCTGGACAGCGGCGCCCTGGTGCGGGTGCTGCCCGGCGTGCCGACGCCGCCCGCGGACATCTACGCCCTGCTGGCCGACGACGCCCACGTCCCGCGCCGGACGGCCGAGCTGGTCACCCACCTGGCCGCCCGGCTGCCGGACGCGATCACGGCTTCGCGGCGCCCGAGCCGGTGAAACCCCGCAGCCGCAGGCTGTTGCCGACCACGAACACCGAGCTGAACGCCATCGCCGCGCCCGCGATCATCGGGTTCAGCAGCCCCGCCGCGGCCAGCGGCAGCGCCGCCAGATTGTAGGCGAACGCCCAGAACAGGTTGCCCTTGATCGTCCGCAGCGTCCGGCGGGACAGCCGGATCGCGTCGGCGACCGCGCGCAGGTCGCCGCGGACCAGGGTGATGTCGCTCGCCTCGATCGCGACGTCCGTGCCCGTTCCCATAGCGAGCCCGAGATCGGCCTGCGCCAGCGCCGGCGCGTCGTTCACGCCGTCGCCGACCATGGCCACGACCTTGCCCTCGTCCTGCAGCCGCTTGACGACGTCCAGCTTGTCCGCCGGCAGCACCTCGGCGATCACCTCGTCGATCCCGACCTCCGCGGCCACCGTGCGCGCGACCGCGGCGTTGTCCCCGGTCAGCAGCACCGGGGTCAGCCCGAGCGCCCGCAGCCGGGCGATCGCTTCGGCCGATGTCGGCTTGACGGTGTCGGCGACCACCAGCACGCCGCGGGCCGCGCCGTCCCAGGCCACCGCGACCGCGGTGTGCCCGCGCGCCTCGGCCGCCGCCTTCGCCGCCGTGAGGTCCGCCGGCAACGGCCGGCTCCAGTCTTCGAGCAGCGCCGGGCGGCCGACGAGGACCGCGTGCCCGTCGACGATCCCCTGCACGCCAAGGCCTTCCACGTTCGTGAAGTCCTCGACGGCGGGCAGCTCGCCGCGCTCACGGGCACCGCGGGCGATGGCCGCCGCGATCGGGTGCTCCGACGCGTCCTCCAGCGCACCAGCCAGCCGCAGCAGCTCGCCCTCGTCGACGCCCCCGGCCGCGTGCACGCCGGTGAGCGTCATGCGGCCCGCGGTCACCGTGCCGGTCTTGTCCAGCACGACCGTGTCGACGCGGCGGGTCGACTCCAGCACCTCCGGGCCCTTGATCAGCACGCCGAGCTGGGCGCCGCGGCCGGTGCCGACGAGCAGCGCCGTCGGCGTGGCCAGGCCGAGCGCGCACGGGCACGCGATGATCAGCACCGCGACCGCCGCGGTGAACGCCGCCGCGGTCCCGGCGCCGCTGCCGAGCCAGAAGCCGAGCGTGGCCACGGCCAGCCCGATCACGATCGGGACAAACACCCCGGAGATCCGGTCGGCCAGCCGCTGGACGCCGGCCTTGCCGCTCTGGGCGTCCTCGACCAGCTTGGCCATCCGCGCGAGCTGCGTGTCCGCGCCGACGCGGGTGGCCCGCACGACCAGCCGGCCGCCGGCGTTCACCGTCGCGCCGGTGACGACGTCACCCTCGCCGACCTCGACGGGCACCGATTCGCCGGTGAGCATCGAGGCGTCGACGGCGGACTTGCCGGTCTCGACGACGCCGTCGGTCGCGATCTTCTCGCCCGGCCGCACGACGAACCGGTCCCCCGCCGCCAGCTCGGCCGTCGGGATCCGGACTTCGGCGCCGCTCCGCAGCACCGCGACCTCCTTCGCGCCGAGTTCCAGCAGCGCCCGGAGCGCGGCGCCCGCGCGGCGCTTGGACCGCGCCTCGAAGTACCGGCCGGCCAGGATGAACGTGGTGACGCCCGCGGCGACCTCGAGGTAGATCGCGCCGGCGCCGTCGGACGGCGCGATCGTCAGCTCGAACGGGTGGGTCATCCCCGGCGTCCCGGCCGTGCCGAACAGCAAGGCCCACAGCGACCACGCGAACGCGGCCAGCACGCCCATCGACACCAGCGTGTCCATGGTCGCGGCGCCGTGGCGCAGGTTCGTCCACGCCGCCCGGTGGAACGGCCACGCGCCCCAGGTGACGACCGGCGCGGCCAGCGTCAGCGAAATCCACTGCCAGTACGTGAACTGCAGCGCGGGCACCATGGCCAGGAGGATCACCGGCACCGTGAGCACGGCACTGGTGATCAGCCGCTGCCGCAGCGGATCGGTCGCGTCGCCTGCCGGCTGCTCGGCCGGCTCCGGCCCCGGCAGGGTCGCGCGGTAGCCGGCGGCTTCGACCGTGGCCACGAGGGTGGCCGGATCGACGCCCCCGGGCGCCCGCACGCGGGCCTTCTCCGTCGCGTAATTGACCGAAGCGGTTACGCCGTCGAGCCTGTTGAGCTTGCGCTCGATGCGGTTGGCGCAGGACGCGCAGGTCATGCCGCCGATCGCGAGTTCGATCTCGGTCATGGTCGCCTCCGTCAGTGGCCGGTCGTGAGGGTGAATTCGGCGGTCCGCACGACACCGCCGTGGCGGAAGTCGAGGAACAGCCGGTAGGTCCCCGCGCTGGGTACCTCGGCGGCGAACTTCACCTCGGGCCCGGCACCGGCGTTGCCCTCGGGGTGGACGTGCAGGTAGGCGAGGTCGCCTCCGCGCAACGCGACCAGGTGCCCGTAAGCCCCGAGGTACGGCTGCAGATCGATGACCGGGCCGCCGCCGCGGCCGACGGTCAGCGTCAGGGGCGACGTCTTCCCCGCGACGAGATCCCCGGTGAGCTCCACGCGGTAGCCGTCGACGTTCGCGACGCGGCTGGGCGCGAAGGTCACCGGCTGGTAGTCCCCCGCGACCGAAAAGTCGGCGCCGAGGGTCATCGGCTTGCCGCCGGTGGGCGCGAAGTCGGCGAACGCGCGGTAGGAACCCGCGGCGGGCAGCGTCAAGGGAACGCTCCACGTGCCGTCCGGGGCCAGTTCGGGGTGGACGTGCCGGAAGCCCGCGGTGTCGCGGCGGACCACGATCAAGTGCAGCTTCTTCTCGTGCTCGACGTCGAACGCGGTGACGGCCTTGCCGTCCGGGCCGGTGATCGCGAACGAGAACCGGCCGGGTTCGGGCGTCGGGCCGGCGAGGGTGAAGGTGTAGCCGTCCTGGCTCGCGGCGAGCCCGCCCGGCAGCTCGCCCGCCGCGGCCGGCTCGGCGTGACCGGCGCTTTCCCCGGCCATGCCCGCGTGTCCGGTGCCTTCCCCCGGCGCGGCGGCGACCGGCCCGGCCGCGGTCCCGACGGCGAACCCCCCGGCGGCGAGCAGCGCGAGCGCTCCCCCGAACGCGGCGAGCCGTGCTGCGGTGTTCATGGCAACTCCCCTCGATCCGTTCGTCCGGCTCAGCCGGCGAAGGTGTAGCCGGCTTCCTCGACAGCGGCGCGGATCCGCGCGGCTTCGGGCGCCCGCTCGCTGGTGACGGTGACGGTTCCGGTGGGCAGGTCGACGGCGACGTCGCTGACGCCCTCGACCGCGCCGACCTCCTCGCTGACGGAAGCCACGCAGTGCGCACAGGTCATGCCGGTCACGGTGTAGGTGCTCTCCATGAACCCGAAGGTACCCCTACGGGGTATGGGTTTCAAGTGGTGGCGATCACCCCGGATCTGCGTGACGATGGAAGCGCTTGCATCGGACAAAGGAGTTCCGCATGGTCAAAGCGTTCAGCCGGCGCACCGTTCTGCTCACCGGCACCGGGATCACCGCCGGGCTCGCGCTCCCCGGCGTCGCCCGAGCCTCTTCGACCGGCCGCGTCGGGTTCACCCTCGACGCCGAAACCCTCGACGGCGGCGAGCAGGTCACCTCGCTCACCCTCGGCACCGCCCGGCTCGGCCCGCTCGATCCGGCGAGCCTCACCACCACGACGTTCGGCGTGCACGTCAGGGCCACCAGCCCCATCGACACCGGCGGCCAGGACATCGGCTACGACCTCGACCGGCCCGTCACGGCCGCGCGGCTCGACCACCGCGGGAACATCGTGCTCGAACTGAGCCACGGCGAAGGCCAGACGGGCGGTGGCACCCTCGGCTACATCAACGGCAAGGGCCGCAACGTCCGGCTCGACCTGGTCTACACCATCACGCAGAACGCTCCCGTCCGGCGGCACGGCCGTCCGGTCACCTTCGGCGGCTTCACCCAGGGCCGGCTGGTCAACCCCGAAGTCGACGCCTTCACCCACCACGTCTCGGGTTCGGGGATGAAGTACCGGCTGTATTCACCCTCGGAGCGGCACGGCCGGAGACCGCTGGTCGTCTGGCTCCACGGCGGCGGGGAAGGCGCTTCCCTGCCCGACGGCTACTACGACAACGAGACCACGCTGCGCGCCAACCGCGGTGCCCTCGGCTTCGCGACCCGGGAAGCGCAGGCGATCTTTGAAAGCGCTTACGTCGTGGCGCCGCAATGCACCGCGGCCTGGATGGACGACGGCCCCCGCTTCGCCCCGCTCATCCGCGAGATCGTCCGGGACGTCGTCCGCGCGCACCCCGTCGACCCCGCCCGCGTGCACGTCGCCGGCTGCAGCAACGGCGGCTACATGAGCCTGAAGATGACCACGGTCTACCCCGGCACGTTCGCTTCGTCGGTGCCGGTCTGCGGCGTCGTCGCCGGCCGGAAAGCGGGCGACCCACCGCTGATCCCCGCCCCCGAGCTGACCGCGATCACCACGCCCACCTGGCTGATCGCCTCGCGCGACGACGACACGGTGGACCCGTTGGCCAACTCCGTCCACGCGCACGACCTCATCCCGCGTGCCGAACTGACGCTGTACGACCACGTGATCCGGAACGGGCACCAGTTCCCGGGGCACTGGTCGTGGATCTACGCGGCCCGCAACGACCCGAGCACGCGCGGAACCCACCTGTGGCAGTGGATGGCGCGCAAGGTCAACGGCGGATGAGGCCGAGGTCCGTCGCGGCCGCGACGGCGGCGGTGCGCGAGTCGACGCCGAGTTTGGTGTAGCAGCGGGCCAGGTGCGATTTCACCGTGCCTTCGGTGAGGTGGAGGCGCTCGGCGACGGCGCGGTTGGACAGGCCGTCGGCGACCAGGGCGAGCACCTCGATCTCCCGCCGGGTCACCGCGGCACCGGGCCGGCGCATCCGGTCCACCAGCCGGTCGGCGACGGTGGGCGCCAGGGTGGTGCGCCCGGCCGCCGCGGTGCGCACCGCGGCGGCCAGGTCCTCGGGCAGCGCGTCCTTGAGCAGGTACCCGGTGGCACCGGCCTGGATGGCGGGCAGCGTGTCGGCGTCGGTGTCGTAGGTGGTGACGATCAGGACGCGGGGCGCCCCGGCCCGCGCGGTGATCGCCGCGGTGGCTTCGGCTCCGGTCATCCCGGCACCGAACTGCAGATCCATCAGCACGACATCGACGTCCCCACCGGCGGCCCGCGCCACCGCGGCTTCGGCGGTGGCGGCCTCGGCGACCACGACGAGACCGGGCTCGGTCTCGAGCACGGCCCGCAACCCGGCCCGGACGACGGGGTGATCGTCGGCCAGCAACAGGCGGATCGGGGTCTCGGTCATGGGCGGGCCTCCGGCTGGATTTCGGCGGCCCGGGCCACGGCCTCGAACGCCCACCCCGCCCACACCACCAGGAGGTCGTCGACCGGCAACAATCGGATCGGCATCTCGGTCATCGGCGGGCCTCCCGCTCCATCTCAGCGAACCGGGCCACCGCGGCCTCGAGACCGGGCTCGGTCGCCCGCACCACCAGGAGGTCGTCGACCGGCAACACCCGAATCGGCATCTCGGTCATCGGCGGGCCTCCCGCTCCATCTCAGCGAACCGGGCCACCGCGGCCTCGAGACCGGGCTCGGCCACCCACCCCGCCCGCACCAGGAGGTCGTCAGCCAGCAACCACCGAATCGGCATCTCCGTCATCGGCAGGCCTCCCGCTCCATCTCGGCGAACCGCGCACCGGGCTCGATCGCCGACCCGATCAGGCTGCCGGTCATCGGTGCACCTCCGGCTGGGCCTCGGCGGGCCGGGGCAGGGGCAGGCGGGCCGCCAGCGCCGTGCCCTGGCCGGGGGCCGACTCGATGGTGAACGAGCCGCCCAGTGCGTGGGTGCGGGCGCGCATGGCCGCCAGCCCGAAGCCGCCCTCGCCGGGGTCGGGGGCGGGGAGCTCGCCGGGTTCGAAGCCGGCGCCGTTGTCGACGACGTCGAGGGCGATCTCGTCGCCGAGGTAGCTCAGGGTGACCTCGGCGGTGGTGGCGCCGGCGTGGCGGACCGTGTTGGCGAGCGCCGCTTGGGCGATGCGCAGCAACGCGACCTCGTGCGCCGCCGGCAGCGGTGCCGGGTCGCCGGTGCGGTGGAAGCGCGCGGTGATCCGGTGGCGGGCGCTGGTGGTGGCGCACAGGCGTTCCAGCGCGCCGGCGAGCGTGGTGCCGTCCAGCGCCGGCGGGGTGAGGGCGGCGACGAAGCGGCGTGCTTCGGCGAGGTTGTCCGCGGCGGCCTGCCGGGCCTGCTCCACGTAACGGGCCGCGTTCCCCTGCGGTTCTCCGGGCAGGGACCGACCGGCGGCGCGCAGCAGCAGCTGGATGCTGGACAGCCCCTGGGCGAGGGTGTCGTGGATCTCGCGGGCCAGGCGTTCCCGCTCGGCCAGCACCCCGGCGGTGTGCTGAGCCTCGGCCAGGTCCGCCCGGGCCGCGGTGAGCTCCTCGATCAGGCGACGGCGGCGTTCGCTCTCCTGGTAGAGCGCCTGGTACCCCCACACCACGGCGACCGCGACCGCCGCGCCGAGCGCCGGGCCGATCGCGGCGGCCGGGCCGAAGGTGCCCTGGTGCGCGGCGAAAGCGATGATCGCGGTCAGGGCCGTGGCGAGCACCGCGAGCAGGCCCGCCCGGCGGGACAGCAGGTGGAGCTGGAGGAAGTACAGCGGGAAGGCGACCCACACGCCGTCGGCGGTCAGCACCACCAGGGCCAGCCACCCGGCGCCGACCACGCCCAGCCACGCCGCGGCGGCCCGCCGGGACGTGCGGACGGGCGGGAGGAGCGGCCCGGCCGCGTACACGACGGCGCAGGCCACCGCCACCGCGACGATCGCCCCGGCCCGCGGCTGGCCCCCGGCCACGGCCCGCGCCGCCGCCAGGACGAGCAGGGCGACGAGCAGCAGGTGCAGGCACCAGGTCAGCACCCGGGTGGTCGGCGTCAAGGCAGGAGCGGCGGCGTTCACAGTGCGTCCAGGTTACGGAGCCGCGGCGGGAACCACCTCTATCGAAAGGGGGAACCGGCGCGCCACCGTCCGGCCCGGGAAGTGCCGTCCCCGGCCGGATGCCCCACCGGGGCACCGGCGACGACTGTGGGGATGTACCCGCCCCCCTCCCGAAAGGACAGACCGACGCCGTGTTCGTCGCCTGGAGAGACCTGAAGTTCGCCAAGGGGCGCTTCGCCCTGATGGGCACCGTCATCGTGCTGATCACCCTGCTGGTCGGCCTGCTGTCCGGACTGACCGCCGGGCTCGGCAGGCAGAACGTCTCCGCCATCACCGGCCTGCCCGCCGACCGGATCGCCTTCGGCGGCGGCCAGGACCCGTCGTACGCCGACTCCACCGTCACCGAGGCGCAGTGGCGTCAGTGGGCCGCCGCACCGGGGATCACCGGCGCCGAACCGCTGGGCATCACCACCACCAAGGCCACCGCCGGTGCCCGGAGCAGCGGGGTCTCCGCCTTCGGCGTCCGGCCCGGCTCCGGGCTCGCCCCGGACGGCGGCGCGCTCACCGGGCACACCGTGGTCCTGTCCGTCGCGGCCGCCGCCGACCTGGGCACCGGGCCCGGTGCCCGGATCACGCTGGCCGGACGGCAGCTGACGGTGGCCGCGGTGGCCGGCGACGCCTCGTTCAGCCACACCCCCGTCGTCTGGACCACCCTCGACGTCTGGCGGGCGATCGCCCCGCCGACCGGCGGCGACGCCACGGTGATCGCCCTGACCACCACGTCCGGCGCCGACCTCGCGGCCACCGACCACGCCGCCGGCACCCGGACGGTCCCCCGGGACGACTCGCTGTCCGCGATCGGCTCCTACCGGTCCGAAAACGGTTCCCTGCAACTGATGCGCGGCTTCCTGTTCGTCATCTCCGCCTTGGTCATCGGTGCCTTCTTCACCGTCTGGACCATCCAGCGCAGCGGCGACGTCGCCATCCTCAAAGCCCTGGGCGCCACCACGGCCGGGCTGCTCAAGGACGCACTCGGCCAAGCCGTCGTCCTGCTCGCCGGCGGCACCCTCGCCGGCACCGGCCTGGCCGTCGCCGCCGGTGCCGCGCTGGCCGGTTCCGCGATCCCCTTCGTCCTGACCCCCGCCACCGTGCTCGTCCCGGCCGCCGTGCTGGTCCTGCTCGGCGGGCTGGGTGCCGCGCTCGCCATCCGCCGGGTCACCGCCGTCGACCCGCTGACCGCCCTGGGAAGTGCCCGATGAGCCTCACCCTGACCGGAGTCACCCTCACCTATCCCGACGGCGACACCCGCCTGACCGCACTCGACGACGTCAGCCTGGCCGTCCCGCGGGGCAGCCTGACCGCGGTGGTCGGGCCGTCCGGCTCCGGCAAGTCGAGCCTGCTGGCCGTCGCGGCGACGCTCATCACGCCCGACTCGGGCGAGGTCACCGTCGACGGCACCACGACCGCCGGACTGAGCCGCGGCGAACGCACGGACCTGCGCCGACACAAGATCGGCATCGTCTTCCAGCAGCCCAACCTGCTACCCGCCCTGACCGCCGCCGAACAGCTCCAGGTGATGGCCCGCATCGACGGGCGTTCGGCGGCCAAAGCTCGCACGCGCGCGCTGGACCTGCTCGACGCCGTCGGCCTCGCCGCCCAGGCGGGACGCCGGCCGCACCAGCTCTCGGGCGGTCAGCGCCAGCGCGTGAACATCGCCCGCGCCCTGATGAACGAGCCGACGGTCCTGTTGATCGACGAGCCCACCAGCGCCCTCGACCACGACCGCGGCGCCGCCGTCATCGACCTGGTCACCCGCCTCACCCACCAGCGAGCCACCGCGACTGTCCTCGTCACCCACGACCGCGCCCACCTCACGGCGGCGGACCGGATCACCGAAGTGCGCGACGGCCGCCTGCGGGTTTCGGCACCGGCCGGCTGAACCCGACGACGCTCATGCGAACCCGAGAGACCGATCGTCACCCTCAAGCACCGCGGTCCGGGTCCGGTTCAGCTCCGCGCCCGGCTCCACCGCGAAATCGCGCCGCAACCGGTCGTGGACCCGCTGGTACACCGCGAGCGCGTCGGTCCGCAGACCGCGGGCGTAAAGCGCGCGCATCAGCAGAGCCGCGATCGGCTCGCGGTGCGGGTGCGCCGCGAGCTCCGTGGACAGCTCCTCCGCGGCCGACGCGTAACGGCCCAGGCGCAGCTGCGAGTCCGCCTTCCGCTGGGCCAGGGAAAGGCGGTACTCGCGCAGGCGCAGCCGCTCGCCTTCGGCGAAGGGGCCCGGCAAACCCGCCAGGGGCTCGCCCTGGAAGAGGCCGATGGCGTCGGCGCACCGCTCGGCCGCCGTGGTCAGGTCTCCGGTGTCCGCCGCCGCCTTCGCTTCGCGGTCGAGTTCGCGCAGCCGTGTGAGATCCGTCCAGACGCCGTTGCTCGCGAACAAGTACCCCGCGCGGCCGCGGCGGATCACCGACTCCTTGCTCGTCTCCTTCGCCGCGCGGAGACACGCGCGCAGCCGCAGCACGTACGTCGGGAGCACGCCGGTGCCGGTGCCCGGGGGTTCGAGGCCCCAGACGTCGTCGAGGAGGCCGGTATCGGTGACCACGACGTCCGGGCGCAGCAGCAGCGCGGCCAGCAGCGCCTGCTGCCGGACCGGGCCGAGGTCGAGGGCGGCCGTGCCGCGCCACGCCCGCAACGGGCCCAGCACCGAAAACCGCAGCTGCGCCACCGAAGGCCGCGGCGCGGGGGCCGGGACGACGGCGGGGGGCCGGGCGGCCGTCACGATGCCGTGGTCGAACGCGTACACGACGGCCGCGGCCCGGTCGCGCAGGCCGAGATCCTTCAGCAGGCGGGCGAACCGCGTCTTCACCGCCGCTTCGGGGATGCCGAGCGACGTGGCGATCTCGGCGTCGGTGCCGCCGCGGCCGACCGCGCGCAGCACCTCGAGCTGCTCCGGGGTCAGCGCGCCCGGCCGCGGCTCCGGCTGCCCCGCCGAGTGCCGGAAAGTGGTCAGCACGCGGGCGGTGACGGCGACGTCGAGCCACGCGTCTCCCGCGGCCACCGCGCGGACCGCCCGGATCAGGTCCTCGGCGGGCGAGTCCTTCAGGACGTACCCGACCGCGCCCGCGCGCAGCACGCCCGCGAGCAGTTCGTCGTCGTCGAACGTGGTCAGGGCCAGCACCGGCGGCCGCGGGCCGGTCTCGCGCAGCCGACGGGTCGCTTCGATCCCGTCGACGTGCTTCATCCGCAGGTCCATCACGACGACGTCGGCTTCGGCCGCGGCGAGCGCCGCGGGCACCTCGGCACCGTCGCCGCACTCGCCGGCGATGGTGAAGCCGTCGCGCTGGCGCAGGATCCGGCGCAACCCGGACCGGACCAGCTCCTGATCGTCGACCAGCAGGACCCGGATCACGACGCAGCCCCGGTCGTCGTCGGGGGGACGGCGAGGTCGACGAGCCAGTCGCCGCCGTCGGGCCCGGCGCGCAGGCGGGCGCCGATCTGTTCGGCCCGCGCCGCCATCCCGGTCAGCCCGGAGCCGTCCGTGGCGAACTCGGCCGGCCGGTCGGGCAGGGTGTTGCGGACGCTCAGGCGGACCTCGTTCCGGCCGACGTGCAGCCGGATCCGGGCGGTGCTGCGCGGCGCGTGCTTGGCGATGTTCGCGAGCGATTCCTGGGTGATGCGGTAGAGCGTGAGCCCGGCCAGGTCGGTCACGTCGGCGGCGTCGCCTTCCTGCTCGAAGTGGATGTCCAGGCCGGCCCCGCGGGTGTGGGCGACCAGCCCGGCGATGTCACCGGCGCCCGGCAGCGTGTGCCGTTCGGCCGGGGCGTGCGAGAGCAGCCGGACCGTGCGGCGGATGTCGGACATCGCCGCCCGGCCCACCCGCTCGGCCTCGGTGAGCCCCTCGATCGCTTCGTCGACGTCCCGGTCCTGCTGCAGCGCGCGGCGGGCACCGGTCAGGTGCAGCAGCGTGATGCTGAGCGAGTGCGCCACGACGTCGTGCACCTCGCGCGCGATGCGCTGGCGTTCGGTGAGGATCGTGTGCTCGCGTTCGGCGTCCCGGCCGGCGCGCTCGGCGGCCAGCGCGCGGACGTACCAGCGGAGCATGAAGCCGCCGGAGTGCCCGAGCAGCACCGCGGCCAGGTACACCGCCGCCCCGGTCAGCCCGGGCCCGGCCGCCGCCAGGACGAGCACCGCGAGGTCGAGGCCCAGGAACAGGAACGCGACCGCGGGCCGGGCGATCGAGGCCACCTCGGCGGCCAGCACCACGAGCACGATCGGGGCGAAGTCCGGCAGGCGGGGTTCGGTCAGCAGGATCGTCACCGCGCCGGCCACCGTGACGCACTTGGTCCACACCGGGAGGATGCGGCCGGTGGCCAGCCAGACCAGGCTCGTCGCCACGACGAGCAAGGCGACCAGGACGAGCACGAGCGGCGGCAGTACCCCCGCCCGCTGCGCGATGGCGGTGGCGGCCAGCAACGCCGTGAAAGCGTTGGTGCAGACCGCCACCCACCACGGCAACGCGATCCGGGACTGGGCGAGGCTCGCTTCCAGCCGATCGCGCATCTTCACAGCCTCACCCTAGGGCCCGTCTCGCGATCAGGGGTAGTAAACGCCGTTGTACCACTGGCCGCCGGCGTCGTCGGAATAGACGTCGACGTTGAAGTTGTAGTTGCCGTGCTTGCCTTCCCAGAGGTAACCGGGCAGGCCCGAAGCCGCGTCGATGTCGCAGATGACGTCATCGGTGCACAACGTCAACGTGGGGATGTTCCCGAAGAAGTCGTCCACCCCGGCGAGCGGGAAACCGGCGATGGGCGCGATCAGCGGGTGGCCCGCCGCCCCGGCGTTGCCCGGTCCCGGCGCCCGCTTCGGGTCCGCGATGAGCACGGCGTTCACGTTGTCGAAGGTCTGCCAGTTTTCGGTCACCCACGTGTGCACCACCGCGGCGCCGAGCGAGAACCCGACCGCCTTGACGTGCTGGCCCCCGCACGCGTTGCGCTGGTCGCGGATCAGCCGGTTCAGCTCGTTGACGCCCTGGCGGGCGTTGTAGCCGATCGGCTGGGCCGGGTACCCGACGCGCTGGCTGATGTTGCCCTGCCAATAGGGGGCGTTGGAATCGTTGTCCCCCGTCCCGCCGACCACGATCGTGTAAGTGCCGTCGCACGACGCGGCCCGCGCCGCGGGTGGGGAAAGCAGGCCCAGCCCGGCCGACGCGAGAATGCCCGTCAGCAGCATCGAAATCTTTTTCACAGCAACCCCCTTGAACTGTCGCGGCCCGGTTGACCTCGACGCGGGGAATGCTGCCAAGCGATCATGAAATTTCGATGAAACCGCGCACTCGTTCACCCGGTCATGCGATAACCGACGCCGCGCACGGTGTGGATCAGCACCGGGTCGCGCAGCTTGCGCCGCAGGCGGCCGATCACCACCTCCAGCACGTTCGACCCCGGGTCGGCCGCCTCGTCCCAGGCGTACGCCAGCAACGCAGTGCGCGAAACCGGGCGGCCGGCGGCGGTCATCAGCCGTTCGAGGACGAGGTATTCCTTGCGGGTCACCGTGAGCAGCACGCCGGCGCGGGTCACCTGGTGCTTGCCGTTGTCCAGCTCGACGTCGGCGCAGCGCAGCACGTCCGGCCGCGTGGTCAGGTCGCGGCGGCACAGCCGGCGCACCCGCGCCACCAGTTCCGGCATCGCGAACGGCTTGACGAGGTAGTCGTCGCCGAAGCGCAGGCCGTCGATCCGGTCGGCGACGCTGTCGCGGGCGGTCAGGAACAGCACCGGCATCGGCCAGTCCTCGCGGCGCCGCCCGCTCACGTACCGCAGCGCGTCGCCCGAGGGCAGCATCCGGTCGAACACCGCGCAGTCGTACGGGTTCACGAACAGCGCCTCGTCGGCGGCCGGCAGGTCGGCCACGGTGTCGACCGCGAACCCGGCGGCGCGGAGGGCGGCGTCGAGCGCCACCCGCAGATTTTCGTCGTCTTCGGTCACCAGCACCCGCACCCCAGCACGTTAGCGCGTTAGCGCGTGGCGGCTGCCACGACGTCGTCGGCGAGCAGCTCGCGCAGTTCGCCCACGTCCGGGATCCGGCCCAGCTGCCGCAACCGCTGCGACTGCGCCTTGCGCATGCCTTCGAACAGCCGCCGTGCGTCCCGCGCGTTGCCGAAGTTCGGCTCGGCGGCGGCGCGCGTGAAGAACTCCGTCAGCACCGGGCGCGCGGCCGGGTCCAGCGCGTAGTCCCCCGCCGACACCATCCGGCCGACGATGCCGAGCAGCTCGCCGGGGGTGTAGTCGGCGAACTCGATCGTCTTGCCGAAGCGGGACGCGAGCCCGGGGTTGGCCGACATGAACTCCGCCATTTCGGCGGTGTAGCCGGCGACGATCACCGCCACGTCGTCGCGGCGGTCCTCCATCAGCTTGACGAGCATGTCGATGGCTTCCTGGCCGAAGTCGCCGCCCGCCGACGCCGCCCGCGACAGCATGTAGGCCTCGTCGATGAACAGCACGCCGCCCAGCGACTCCTCGACCACGACCGCGGTCTTTTCCGCGGTGTGCCCGATGTACTGGCCGACGAGGTCCCGGCGCGACACCTCGCGGAACCGGCCGCGCGGCAGCACACCCAGTGCCTTCAACAGCTTCCCGTAGATCCGCGCGACCGTCGTCTTGCCGGTACCGGGCGCGCCGGCGAACACCAGGTGGTGGCCGGTCGCGCCGACCGGCAGCCCGGCCCGGCGGCGCCACTCGTTGACCTGCAGCTCGTCGACGAGCGCCCGCACTTCGGCCTTGACGCCCGGTAGGCCGACCATCGCGTCCAGCTCGGCCAGCAGGTCGTCCAGTTCCTGGCTGCCGAGACCGCCGGGCGCCGCCGGGTCGCTTGCCGCGACGACGGTGGTCGTCGCGCCCGGTGCCACCACGATGCCCGGTTCGGCGGTGTTCTCCACCCGGCAGCCGGCCACGCGGCCCCCGCAGCCGGTGGCGAACGCGATCCCGGCGCCCCGCGTGTCGCGGACCGTGCAGCCGGCCAGCTCGGGTGCGCCGTGGTGCGCCACCGCGATGCCCTCCTGGCCGGTGCGGCTGATCTCGCAGCGTTCGACGACCGGCCGCGCGTACTGGTAGACGTACAGCCCGCGCAGCCCGCACCCGGTCACCGCGCAGTTGCGGATCACCGGGTCGGCGCCCATCGCGACGATGACACCGTCGCCGGTGACGTCCTGGACCGTGGTGTCGGCGAGCGTGCCGGACCCGCCTTCGACGACGATCCCCTGCTCCCCGCCCGCGACGGCGCACCCGGTCACCTCGAACTCCGCGGTCCCCCGGATCCGGATGGCCGGGCCGCGGCCGCCGGCCAAGACGCACTGCCGGACGGTGAGCGCGACGTCGTCGGCGGAGATCACGCCCGCGGCCCCGGCGCGCACCTCGATCCCGCGCAGCGCAAGGGATCCGCCGTGGACGGCGAAGACCGGCTGGTCGGCGCCACCGCCGTCGACGACCACCGCCGCGCCGGCCGCGGCTTCGATCGTCACGCGCCGGCCGGCCAGTTCGAAGACCTCGTGGTAGGTGCCCGCGGCGACGGTGATCACGGCGTCGTCGCCGGCGTCGGCCAGCGCGTCGCCGATCGTCGCGTACGCGCCGGGCCGCGCCGCGACCGCCAGGGTGCGGCCGGTCATCAGCCCGCCTCGGCCAGCAGCCAGCCGCGGTCGACGGCCTTGGCGCCGGCCTGGAAGCGGCTGCGCGCGCCGAGGCGGTTCATGATGTCGGCGACCATCCGCCCGACCGTGCGGACCGAGATGCCCAGCTGGACCGCGGCCGACTCGTCGGTGCTGCCGGAGCAGAGCAGCACCAGCAGGTCCTGTTCGCGCGCGGTCAGCATTTCGTCGTCGCCCGGCTCGGGCAGGTCCGACGGCCCGAGCGGCACCGCGGTCCGCCAGGCCCGCTCGAACAGCCCGGCCGTCGCGGTGACCATCCCCGGCAAGCGAAACGCGGCGATCGCGGGGCCCGGCCGCTCGGCGAGCAGCACGACGGACTTGCGGTCCAGCACCAGCGCGTCCATCGGCACTTCCGTGTCGGTGCGCACCTGCGCTCCGGCGAGCGCGAGCGCCCGCGCGGTGCCCGAAAGCCGTGCCGAGTCGGGGAACAGCGCCCGGCAGGGCACCCCCGCGCGCAGGTTCGCGTGGGCGATCCGGCGGAACTCGCCGACGGACGCCGGACTAGTGTCGGCACTCATGATCAGGACCTCGCTGACCGCCGTGTCCGGCAGCGCGTCCGGTCCGGTCCCCTCGACGAGACTGAGCCCGCTTCCCTGGTTCATCGCGCCATCCCCTCGTTTCGCCGCGGCCGGTTCATGCCAGATCCCGCGGATCCGCTGGTCTCCGCTCGCCGACGCGTTAACGTGCTCGAGCATGTGGCCACTCTCCCCCGGGCACCTGAGGTTTCGATGACAACCGTCCTGGTCGTCGAAGACGACGAAAACCTGCGGGTCGCGGTGGCCGCGCGGCTCGGCGCGGCGGGCCTCGAGGTCGAGGTCGCGGGCGATCTGGCGGGCGCCGACCAGGCCCTGCGCGCGGGCCGGCACGGCTGCGTCGTGTTCGACCGGATGCTGCCCGACGGCGACGCGATCGGGTACGTCCACGCGAGGCGCGTCGAAGGCTGGCGCACGCCGGTGCTGTTCCTGACCGCGCGAGACGCCCTCGCCGACCGGGTCGCGGGCTTCGAGCACGGCGGAGACGACTACCTGGTCAAGCCGTTCGCGGTGGCGGAGCTGACCGAGCGCGTGCTGAACCTCTGCCGTCGCGCCTCGCTGGACCGGCCGTCGGTGCTGCGGCACGACGACCTGGTGATGGACTGCGCGCGCCGCGAAGTGCGCCGGGCCGGCGTGCTGCTGACGTTGTCGAACAAGGAGTACGCGGTGCTGGAGTACCTGATGGTGCGCGGCGGGGACCCGGTGGAGCGGGCCGAGCTGCTGGAGCACTGCTGGGACAGCACGACCGACCCGATGTCGAACGTGGTCGACGTGACGGTCCGGCGGCTGCGCCGCAAGCTGCGGGAACCGGAGCTGATCCACGCCGTCCGCGGTCTTGGTTACCGGCTGGGCGACCGGTGAACCGCTCGTCGGCCGACCGCTTGCGCCGGCTGCGCTGGGCGTTGACGGCGTTGTTCACCGCGGTCAACGCCATCGGGCTGGTCGCGTTCGCGTGGTTCATGATCGGCGAGGACGCCGACAAGGGCACCGAGCGGATCGACGCCGAGCTCCTGCGCGTCACGTCGTCGGTCAGCAGGCTCGTCGGCTACGACGCCGCGATCGACCTCTCGCTGGTCAACACCGACGTGCTGAACGAGCAGTGCCCGCAGTTCGCGATCCTGCCGGGCGGCGCGGCCGGGTTCCAGGCGCACCTGTCCCGGCGCACGTGCGTGCCGGTCGACGCCGGCGTGCTCGACGGGCTGGCCACCGAGGCGGTCCGCGGCGGCACGGTCGTGACGGGCTACCAGCGCGGCACCGGCGGCGAGCTGGTCCAGGTCCGGGCGGAGCCGCTGCTGAGCCGCACGGGCAAGCCGTTCGCGGCGGTGGTCGCGGTCGCAGACACGGCGGCGGCGTCGGCCGAGCACACCCGGTTCGTCCTGCTGGTGGTCGGCGGCTGCGCGCTGCTGGTCACGGCGCTCGGCTTCGCGGGCCACGTGCTGTCCGGCCGCTCGATCCGCCCGGCGGCGTCGGCGTTGCAGCAACAGGAGGTCCTCCTCGCCGAAACCGCGCACGACCTGCGCACCCCGGTGGCGGCGCTGCGCGCACTGGCCGAGACGGCGATGCTCGACCCGGCCCAGCGCACGGACCTGCTCCCCCGCACGGTCCGCCTGGCGGCGCGGATGGGCGGCATCATCGACGACCTCCTGGTCCGCGCCCGCCTCGCGGCCGGCGTCGAGCAGCTGAGCATCCAGCCGGTGTGGCTCGACCAGCTCGTGGCGGGCGTGGTCGAGGACACGGAGCCCGACGGCGCCCAGGTCACGGTGACAACGGCCCCGACGAAGGTCAACGCCGACCCGGCCCTGGTCCAGCGAGCGGTGGGGAACCTGCTCAACAACGCATTGAGGTACGGCCGCCAGCCGGGCGCCCCGGCGATCGTCCACGTGATGGTCGCGGGCGGCACGGTAACGGTGGCGGACCACGGTCCGGGGATCGACACGACGGTGACCGAGGACGCGTTCGACCGGTTCGCTAGCACGGGCGGGTCGTCGGGGCTGGGGTTGTCGATCGTCCGGTGGGTGGCTGAGGCGCACGGGGGGACGTTGTCGGTTTACAACGCCGATGAGGGTGGAGCGATCTTCGAGCTGCGCTTCCCGGTGATCGCGGTCTAGCCGGCCAGTCGGTGCTGGAGCCAGCCCGGAACGTTCTCGCGCGGGTACCTTTCGGCCTCTTCGGCGAAGTGCTCGCGGGGCGGGACGTGGTCCCAGTCCGGCTCGCCGTCCCAGTCGTACTCCGCTTCGTAACGGCCAGGGTGCACCAGGTGGTAGCGCAGCGACGTCCAGGCACCCTCGCCCGGCCGCGCCATGTCGTCCCTGAGCCCGGCGAAGAACTCGGCGGCCCCCGGCGGTGGCGTCCACTCGAGACCGCCACCGAGCACGGTGATGATCGACGCACGCAGCTCGACGTACCCGCCGACCGACCGGAAGGTGAGGAAGAGCTGGTCCCAGTCGGCGGGCACCGAGTGGATCATCCACGTGGTGAAGTCCGTGAGCAGTTCGTGGGCCTGCGCCGTGGTCAGCGGCATCCGGGGCATGGGCATCAGTTCCGCTCCTCACCGTGCGCCGACGCGAGCTTTTCCCGCAGCCAGCCCGGAATGTGCTCCGGCTCGCGCGGGAACATCTTGAGGTCCTCCGCGTAGTCCGCGGCCGACATCGGCGGGGTCAGCCGGGGCTCGTGGTCGTAGTTGTAGTTGTAGAAGATCGCAGCCGGCGGGTTCAGCGAGACCCGCGCGGAGAACCACGCACCGCGGCCGGGCCGGTAGGTCAGCGTGCGCAGCTTCGCGAGGACGACGTTCAGCTCGCGCGGCGGCCGGATCTCCGGGCGCGACCCGTCGGCCATGATCACGGTCAGGCCGAGGTCCTGCACCGGCACGGTCATCGAGCTGACGAGGTCGATGCGCCGCCAGCCCGTCTCGGGTACCAGGTCCAGCAGCGCGATCCCGAGTTGCTGGACGAGGTCCTCGTGGCTCTCACCGCCGGAAGTCACGGGGCCAGAGTGGGGTGTTGTGGTCACCGGGGAAACTCCTGACATTGACGGTGATTCGGCCTTGCTCGTCCACGCCGTAGGAACGGTAGTGGCGGGTGTGGGGGTCGTCGACGCCCGGGTCCCGCGCCGGCATGACGTCTTCGTGCGCCACCCGGTCGAGGTGCTCGTCCCGGTCGCGTTCCATCTGGTACCAGCTGTCGTCGACGTCGTAGGTGGCTTCGACGTCCTTCGCGCCCGCGTTGCTGTTGTCGATGCGCCCCTCGGTGGACATGTTGATCGACTCGCCGCCCTTGCCTGCCGAAGTGCTGCCGTGGTGACCGCCGTCGTCGATGTTCCGGTTGTCGGGCGCCTTGCCTCCCAGAGCGCCCATTTCCGATTGCGCCGTGGTGTCGCGCCGGATCTGGCTGGCTCCGGCGGCGTCGGGCGGCCCCGAGGTCGCCACCGTGTTGCCGCGCGAGTCGGTGCGGTGCACGTCGCCTTCGGTGATCCGGGTGCTGCCGTCGGGGTTGCGCACCTCGAGGCCGTGGTCGACTCGCACGGTGGCGCTGGGCGGTGGGTAGTTCAGGTCGGCGTTGGTCGGCTGGAAGGTGTGGACGTGGGTGACCGCGCCGTCCGGTCCGGTCTGGACGGTCGAGTACGGGTACCCCTTCTGGTCGACGAGGTGGATCCGGGTACCGGGCGGCAGGTCCGTGCGGCCGGCCAGCGGCGTGCCCTGGGTGACCGGCTCGGTGACGGCCTTCACCTGCCGCTCGCTCCAGCCGTCCGGGGTCCCCTCGAGGAACCCGCCGCCCTTCTTTTGGTGGGAGAAGACGACTTCCCGATCGGGCTGGGGCCACGTGCCCTGGACCGTCTTGGCCTTGCCCGTGCCGTAGAACCCGTCCTGGGTGACCTTCGCGTCTTCCGGGGCGTGGGTGATCTCGGGGTTGGTCCGCGCCCGCTGCCCGGTCGTCGTGTCGACGTGGGTGATCTTGCCGTCGGCGTCGGTGTGGAAGGAGCCGCGGAACTGGCCGTGGTCGTCGGTCACCCGGTGCTCGCGCTCGCCGGCCAGTGTCGAGTTGCCCTCCGCGTCGACGTGGTTCTGCCGGTTGAAAGCGTCGTTCTGCCGGAGGTTCCCGGTGTGCACGACGGCCTCCCCCGAGGCGGGCGGCTGCCGCCAGGTGGCCGCGGACTCGGGCCTGCCGTCCGTCCCGACGCGGAACTCCTGGTGGTTCGGCCCGCGGTCGACCCGGTAGTTGCCGTTCGGCACCCGGTGCTCGAGGTCCGGGTTGGGCCGGCCGGGCGTGCCCTCGTGGGTGTCGACCCACCTGACCTGGCCGGCACCGTCGGTCTGGAAGCTGCCGCGCGGGTTCCCTTCGGTATCCGTGACGTGGTAGCGGGTGTTCGGCTCGAGGTTCCCCTGCCGGCCGAACGGCTGGTCCGCCCGCGGAGCCCGCGGGTCGTGCGCACCGACATCGGTGTGGCGGGCCGGTTCCGGCGGGGTTTCGACGTGGTCCACCCGCGTGACGTCCCGGGTCCCGTGCACGGTCTTGACGTCGTTGTGCGTCACCGTCCGGACGGCCCCGTCGGGACCGGTCGGGTAGATGTCGTACCGGCGCCCGACCTGAACCCGGTAGTCGGCGTCCGGCACCGGGTGAGCGACTTCCGGGTTCCGGCCGTGCAGTGTGTTCGGGGCGTGTGCGTCCACATGGGACACGTTGCCGCTGTGGTCGGTGTACACGCGGGTGCGGACGGTGCCGTCGGGGTCGAGGACGTTGTAGCGCGTGTCCGGCTTCAGTTCCGTGGTGCGGTCGAAGAAGTTCTCGTCCGACCCGAGGCGGACGTCCTCACCCGGCGGCGTGAAGTTCTCGGGCTCCTCCCAGCGACCGTCGACCTGGTGCTGCGGGTTGAGGTCGTCACCGTCGCCGCGGTGGCGCGCGCTGTCCGCGTCGACGTCGTGGTGGGTGTCCGGGGCGAAGCCGTCGCTCGCGGGGTGGGTGGTGCCGTCGGGGTGGTGGGTGTTCCATTCGCCGTCGGGTGGGATGCGGGGGTGCATCCGGCCGTCGGGGCCGATCTCGAAGTCGGAGGAGAAGACGCGGCCGTGGGAGTCGGTCCAGGCGGCTTTCGTCGGGGCCAGTACTTCGGTGTCGAGTTCGCGCGCGAGACCGTGGGCGAAGGCGTTGGAGCTCGCGCCGCAGCCGATCAGGCGGATCGGGCCGCCGTCGTAGTCGGCGTTGCGGCGGAGGATCTCCGCGAATTCTCTGGGGGTGTAGTGGTGGTCGCCGATGCGGGCGCGGCCGTCCGGGGTGATGTGGACGTCGACGGTGTGGCGGCCGTGCGGGTCGGGTGGGACGCGGTGGGGCAGGTCGCCCAGGTCGGGGTCACCGGCGTGGTAGGAGCTGCCCGACGGCGTGCTTTCCGCGTGGCGGGCGTTGACCTCGTCGGGGGTTGGCGGGTCGTCGGGGTGGGGGCTGTGGCCGGCGTCCGGATCCGGTGGGTCGTCGGGGTGGGGGCCGTGGCCTGCGTCCGGATCCGGTGGCTCGTGGTGGGGACCGTGACCCGCGTCCGGGTCTGGTGGACCGTCGTGGTGCGGACCGTGACCCGCGTCCGGGTCCGGTGGCTCGTGGTGGGCGCCGTGGCCGGTGTCCGGGTGCGGGGTGCGGCCGGCGGTCGGGTTGATTGCGCTGTCGATGTCGGCGGGTGGGTGTGGCGCGCCGGCCGGGGTGGGTTCCGGGGTGGGTTTTGCCTCGGCTGGTGGGGCGATGCGGTCGACCTTCAGCGTCTCGGGGTCGACGTGCGCGATGGCGTTTTCGCCCGGCTTCGGTGGCAGGCCCGGGTCGTCGGGCTTCGGTTCCGGTGCAGGCTCGGGTGGCTTTTCCTCGTGGGTCTTCGGCTTGTGGTCCTTGGGTGGGTGCAACGGGGTCAGCTTGCTGGTCGGGAGCAAGTCGTGGCCCGCGATCATGTCGATGCCCGTGTGCAGGACACCGATCCCCCGGAGGAAGGCGAACGCCACCTTCTGCGTCGGCGTCTTCGGCTCGGGGGAACTGGCGCCCGCCCAGCGTTCCTGTTCCAGGAAGTGGTCGCGGTCCACTCCGGCCGTTGAGTGCGCTTCCCGCTCCGGGGCCAGCGAACCCGTCAGGTGGGCCTGTTGGGTACGCGGGTCCAGCTCCGCCTTCGCGTCGCGCCACGACGTCGGCTCGTGTCGTGCCGCTTCCCGGCCCATCGCCTCCCCGACGGACCCCGGCTGTGCGGGGTGCTCGGCCGCCCGCTCCGATGGCGCCCCCTCCGCCGGCCGCTCGGGAGACACGTGTTCGGCGGGCCGCTCCACCGCCCGCTCCGAAGGCCCGTGCTCGATCGGCCGTTCCGCCGACGCACCCTCAATGGCCCGCTCCGAGGGCCCGTGCTCGACAGGCCGCCCCGCCGACGCACCCTCAATGGCGCGCTCCGACGGCCCGTGCTCGACCGGCCGCTCCGAAAGCGTGTGGTCAGCAGGCCGCTCCGAAGGTGCGTCCTCCTCCGGCGCACGCTCCCGTTCCGCAGGCCGCTCCGGTGGGTGCTCGGCCGCCGTCCGGTTCTGTGGCCTGCTCGGTACGTTCTCCGGCGGCGGTCCCCCACCCGGTGGATCCTCCGGCGGCCGCTCCGTCGTCCCGCCCTCTCGCCGCACGGCCGGTTCGCCGGCATCGGGCGCGGGGCGCCCCAGCCCCACCCGCGAGAGCGCACCCTCCACCCCCGGGATCTTGCGGACGACCTTCCCCGCCACCTCCGTCGCCGTCGGGATCTTCGTGATCGCCGAGCCCGTCGTCTCCAGCACGCGCCCCGCCGCCGCGACCGCGCCCACCCGGCTGCCCGCCGCCGCTGCGCCCGCGCCCCGCATCGCCGCGCCCGCGCCCTTGGTGCCCAGCACCGAACTCACGATGTTGAACGTCGCCTTGCCGCCGGCGCGGGCCGGGTCGTCGCTCCAGTCGTCCCACGCGACCAGGGACTTGCCCGCGTCGACCAGGGTGCGGCCCATCTCACCGCGCTCGAAGCCCGGGAGGCCGTACGTCTGGTCCAAAGAGGACAGTCCAGGAACGGCATATGTCGCCGCGGCCAAGGCGAACTTGCCCAAGCCGCCCCAGGCCTGACCGGCGGTCGACCACGACCAGTGGCCGTCCGCGTAGCCGGCCAGGGCGCCGAAGCCCAGGACCATCTCCTTGGCGCCCTCGCCGATGCCGACGAAGAACTCGCCGACGTTTCCCCAGAAGCCGTGGGGCTTCTTCGGTTTCTTCGGTTCCGGGGGCTTGCCGAACTTGTCGGCCAGGTCCTTCTGGATCTTCGCGACCTGGCCGGCCACGTTGATCGCGAACACCAGCCGCGCCGCCGTGCTGGTGCACTGCGCGAACAGGTCTTCGTTCAGCGCGATGTACCCCCTGATCAGGAACTTCGCGCTGCTGACCTTGTTCGAGAAGTCCTGGCTCAGCGCCGCCAGGGCGTCCATCGCGGTGGCGAGGTCGGCGATGCCCGATTCGCCGCCACCGCCGCCGTGGTTCAGCGAATGGACGGAGTAGTACAGCTCGAACCCGGCCGCGTCGGTCCAGACCTGCCGCACGTCGGCCGCGGCCTGGTCGGAGTTCTGGACGGCGTCGCGCAGCGCCTTCGCCGCGTCCGTCCACGCCTGGGCGAGGTTGTGGGCGTCGGTTTCGCTGTCCGGCGGCCACAGCGAGTCCTTCGCCAGTCCGCCGTGCGCGACAGCCCAGCGCCACAGCTCGCCGTCCGGTTCGAGGAGGTCCGTCATCGCCGGGCGCGGGTCACCGGGGGAACTCGGCGGCGGCCGCGTGGTCCGCGGCTTCGTATACCTGTACCGCCTGGTCCCCGTTGCCGGCGAGGGTCTGGTACGCGCCGGTCAGCTGGGCCATCGCGTCGGAAATCGTCTGCTTCGGTCCGTTGTAGACGGTCGTGAACGCCTGACCCAGCGGGCCGCCGCCCAGCCGGCCGGGGTTCTCGATCCGGTCGCGGCACCCCGGCCACGCCGCGTCCAGCGCCGTGCCCGCGCCGCGCAGCCGGGCCAGCCGGGCGGTCGTCTCGCCGGGGTCCATGTCGATGCGGCCGTCGTGGTCGTGGTCGATGCCCGTCATCGCGCGCTCCGGCGGTCGAGCTCGTGCAGCAGCGGGTCGAACCGCAGGTCGGTCGTCGCGGGGGTGGCGTCCGGGGGCAGCAGGCTCGCGACGATCGCGAGCCCCTCCTCCTCGGCGCGTTCGACGGCCCGGTGCACGGTGCCGGCGATGTCCCGCGCCAAGGCCGCCGCGTCCGTGGTGCGGTAGATGCGCGGGTCCAGTGTGAGTTCGAGCAGTTCGCCCGCACCGCCGACGGTCACGCCGATCAGCCCGTCGTCGGACTCGGCGGTGGCCCGGATCTCGGCCATGCGCTGCTGCGTCGACCTGATGTCGCCGGCCAGGCGCGCGTGATCGGCGCGCAGGTCGAACGGGAACGAGGAATCCACGGCCACCTCCGGGGGACGTCTCCGGCCCAGTCTCACGCCGCCGACGACGCCGGATGGCCGCGTGACCTGTTCTTGCCACGGTGGTGTTCCGCGCCCCGGCGCACCCGACGATGACGGGCATGACCTTCGACGTCGTCGCGCTGTGCCGGCGGGAACCGGGTCCCGAAGCCGTCGTCGCGGCGCTGCTGACGGCGGGCGATGGGTCCTTTGTGGACTTCGACGCGGACCGGCAGCTGATCGGCGTCCGGCACCCCGGCGGCCGGCACCTGCTGAAGGTCGAGAGCGCCCGGCTGGTCCGGGTACCGGGCGAGGTGGGCCGGCTGCTCGGCGTCGACGTGCCGTCCCCGGTCTGGTGGGTGGAAGGCCGCGCGCCGGACGACGACGTCGAGGCCGAAGCGGTCGCCCGGACCTTCGCCGAGGCACTGGCCGTCGCGACCGGGGGCCGGTCGTGGTCGAGCCGGTGACCCTCGTCGTCGAGCAGCACCGCGACGTCGTGCCCGCCACGACCTGGCTGGTCGACGCGGCCAAAGCGGCCACGCGCGACGGGCGGTCGCTCCAGCTGCGCACGCCCGCCCCCAGCCGCCTCACCTTCCCGCTGGAGCTGCTGCTCCGGGACGCCCGCGCAGACTGGGTGGCGGGTGATCGCGACGGCTTCCGGGGATTTCCCTTGACATGGAACGGAAGCCGGTTCGTCCGGGACGGCGACGTCATCGCGGAGGCGCCCGTCCCCGGGTCCGGTGACCTCGAGGTACGCGTCCTCACGTGCCGGCCGCCCCGGATCGGTGCGAGCACCGAGACCGCGATGCGGGTGCTGTCCGGCAGCCCGCCCCTCGGCTGGGGCGTGGCCGAGCCGGTCACCGAGCCGTGGTCCGCCGGCGACCTCACCGAGCACGTCCGAAAGCGCTTTCCTCGGCCGGTGTCCGTGGTCGTCGTCGGGCACGGCATCACCGGGCGGCTCCGGCTGTCGCAAGTGGACGGTTTGGTCGTCGAAGACGTCGAGCTGAGCGGCCCGGCGGCCGGAACGGTCGCGAGAGCCGCGATCGAGGCACTGGCCGCGGAATCCGCCCGGACGGCCCGGATGGTGGTCGTCGGCGCGCACCCCGGACGACGGGAGGGGCTGCGCTCCCCCGGTGTGGCGACCGCCCTGCCCTACGGTGTCCTCTTCGGACCCGAGCTGGTGGCCGGCCGCGGGGTCGCCCACGCCCACCGCGCACCGGCCGCGCGCGTGAAGCTCCTCGGTTCCGGCGAGCACACCGCCGCCTGGTACCGGTTCGACGGCGACCCGGCCCCGCCGTTCGAGCAGTTCGCCGAGGTCCTGCACCACTTCGGTGGCCGCTGAACGGGTGTCCGGTTGTCGCCACGACGGCCCGGCGCCGAGGCGCCCGGCGGACGATGGCGCACGTGAACCGACGAAGTCACCTCGCCGCTGTGCTGGCCGCGGTCGCGCTGCCCCTGTTCGTCGCACCACCCGCGCACGCGGCGCCGCCCGCCGGTGCCTGCCACGACACGGAACCCGCGCACCCCGCCGTGCCGGCGCAGCCGTGGGCCCAGCAAGCGCTTTCCGCGGAACGGGCCTGGCCGCACAGCCGCGGCGCGGGCGTGCTCGTCGCCGTCGTCGACTCGGGCGTCGACGCCGATCAACCGCAGCTGAGCCGGCCGGGAAAAGTGCTGCCAGGACGCGACTTCTACCTCGCCGGAGCGCTGCCGGGCGCGTTCGACTGCGTCTCCCACGGCACCGGGGTGGCCGGCATCATCAGCGCGGACCCGGTGCCCGGCATCGGGTTCCACGGCGTGGCGCCGGACGCGGCGATCCTGCCGGTGCGGATCAGCGACCGGGACGTCGGCGACCAGGGCGAGTCGCTGCGGATCGACCCGCAGGTGGTCGCGAACGGCATCCGCTACGCCGCCGACCAGGGCGCGAAGGTGCTCAATCTGTCGCTGGCCGGCCACGACGACTTCCCGGTGATCCGCGACGCGGTCGCCTACGCCGTGGCGCGGGACGTGCTGGTCGTGGCCGCGGCGGGCAACGCGCAGAAGGACCCGAGCGGCGAGCTGCCGTCCTACCCGGCCGCCTACGCCGGGGTGCTCGGGGTCGGGGCCGTCGACATCGACGGTGCCCGGCTGTCCGGCTCGCAGATCGGCCCGTACGTGGACATCGTCGCGCCCGGCGCCAAGGTGCTGACCACGACCCGCGCGGGCGGGCACGCCTACGTGGACGGCACGAGTTTCGCCGCGCCGTTCGTCTCCGGGACCGCGGCGCTGGTGCGCTCGGCGTGGCCGCAGCTCAGTGCGGCCGAGGTGGCGCAGCGGCTGGAGGCGACCGCGAGCCCGGCCCGCGGTGGCCGCGGCAGCCACGCCTTCGGCGCCGGGCTGGTCGACCCGTACCGCGCCGTGACCGACGGGCTGGACCCCGCGAAACCCGCACTGCTGCCCGCTTTCGTGCCCCAGCCACCCGATCGGGCGCGGCTCGACCAGGCGGCGCGGGAGCAGGAGACGGCCGCCACCGCGAAGGGGCTGGCGATCGCCGTCGCCGGTGCCCTGGTGCTGGCTGGGCTGCTCGCGTGGATCCTGCCCCTCGGACGGCGACGGCGCTGGCGGGCGGGCTGGGCCGCACCGGTACCCGCCGAACGCGCGTCCGCCGAACCGCCGGAACAGGTCTTCCTCGTCTGAAGGACCGGGCACGCCGGAAGCCGGGAAGCGGAGGTCGAGCAGCAGCCGCTCGCCGGGCGGGCCGAGTCGAGCTGGCCGCAGCTGGCCGGCGCGCCGCGCGCGTGGTCCAGCGGGTGGTCGAAGAGGGGGTGCGGCACGCCGAAAGCGGCCCCGGGAGCCGATCGCTCCCGGGGCCGCTCGCGTTCCCGTGCTCAGATGCCGCGGATCGCCTGCTCGGCGGCGCGCACCGCGCTCATCAGGTGGTCGTCGGCCCGGATGAGGCCCTGGCTCTGCGCGTTCTGCTGTTCCCAGGCTTCGTTGGCCTTCGCCTGGACGTTGCCCACGACCTCGTAGTAGCTCGAGCCGAACCCGTCGGTGAGTTCGTTCTCGTAGAGGAACCCCGCGCCGTGGTGGTGGTCGTCGGTGTGTTCGCGGCTCTGCTGCGCGCCCTGGCCCACGGTCTGCGCCGTGCCCTGGATCGACTCGCTGTTGCCGGTGATCCGGTTCATTGCCGTTTCCCCTCCGTCAGATCTGGGCCGAGATGCCGAAGCCGCCGGCCTGGTAGCTCACGCGGTTGGCCTCCTGGTTGGCCGCCTCGTCGGCGTCCTGGTAGCCGCCGGCGCCGCGGTGCATCGCGTCGGAGGCCGCCACGTACTTCGGGGCGAGGTGGTGGTCGACGACCGTCTGGCGGCTCTGGTCGGCGTCGGCGAACCCGTCGGCCCACCGGCCGCTGCTCGCCGAGCGCAGGTCGGCCCCGGCGCTCGTCACGTGCCGAGAACTGTTCTGCAGATTGGTGGCGGTCTCCGACGACGTCTTCGCCTGCCGCAGCATGGCGTCGACGTCGCCGTCGATTCCCCCTGACGAACCGTACATCGCGGGTTCCCTCCGATTGGATTGCGACACAACGCTTTCCTGTCCCGGCCAGGTTATGGCGGGAACGGCGCCGCCACGGGCGCGCGTCTTGTTCCGGTCATCGCCCCCACCGGACGCCGCGGGGAAGGGACGCTCGTGGAGTGGCGACAATCGTGGTCAAGCGGCCGGCCCGGCGGCCCGCGCCGGAGCTTCCCTCCGGCGAACTCATCCTCCAGGCGCCGCCGGAAATCCCGGCGCCGCCCGCGCGGCAGTGGGCGCAGCTGCTCATGGTCCTGCCCATGGTGGGCACGACCGGCGCGATGATGCTGATGTTCTCCGGTTCGGCCGGCGGGTCCGTCCGCTACGCCGTCTACGGGCTGATGGGCGTCGGCATGCTCGGCATGGTCGCGATGGGCCTGCTGCAGGGCGGCGGCCCGAGCCGCCGGGAAATGGGGCACGCGCGCCGCAAGTACCTGCGGCACCTGGCCCAGCACCGGCTGCGGCTGCGCCGTTCGGTCCGCCGCCAGCGCGAAGCGATGGAGTACCTGCACCCGGACCCGGCGGCGCTGTGGTCGCTGGCCGCGAGCTACCGGCTGTGGGAACGGCGCAAGGACGACCAGGACTTCGGCGTCGCCCGGATCGGCCGCGGCCCGCAGGGTCCGGCCACCACGCTGGTCGCGCCGGACACCAAGCCGCTCGAGGAGCTCGAACCGCTGTCCGCGCTCGCGTTGCGCCGGTTCATCACCACCTACAGCACGGTCGACCGGCTGCCGCTCGCGATCGCGGTCACCGGGTTCAGCCGCATCCACCTGCGCGGCGACCGCGGGGCCGCGCTCGGGCTGCTGCGTGCGCTGCTGGCCCAGCTGGCCACCCTGCAGTCACCGGACGACCTGCGGATCGCCGTCTGCCTGGCCGACGACCGCCGCGCCGACTGGGACTGGGTCAAGTGGCTGCCGCACGCGCTGCACCCCGAGCGCACCGACGCCCTCGGCCCGCTTCGCCTGGTGGCGCCGACGATCCCCGCGCTGGAGTCGGTGCTCGAGGAGGAGCTGGCCAAGCGGCCCCGCTTCGACCCGGAGTCGGACGGCCGGGTGTCCGGCCCGCACCTGGTGGTCGTCCTGGACGGCGGTTCGGTCGCCGGCTCCGACCACCTGATGACCGGCGGCGGCGTCGAAGGCGTCACCGTGGTGGACCTGACGACCATGCCGCCGCGGGCGCTGGACCGGACCACCGTCGTGCTGGCGGTGGACGACAGCGGTGATCTCGTCAGCGAGACGATCGACGGCGAGGCCCCGCTCGGCACCGCCGACGCGCTGGGGCCGCTCGCGGCCGAAGGGCTCGCCCG